>JACRPC010000015.1 GCA_016214125.1 Rhodospirillales bacterium
CTTTGGAGATATCGCCGTAAATCCGGCTGCGAAGATCGTTCGAATAGGCTCGTCCCATGATCCACCTCCAATCAAGATGAATCACAAATTCGTAACCAATCCCTTAAGCCGATTCCGATTAAACGCACGACGCTCTAGGCGCGTTTGGCCCGAAACGTCATCCGGTGGGCGTTAAGCCCGATGTTGGCGGGCAGGCGTTCGCCAGCCAGGCCGTGGCGCGCCAGCCTAGCCAGGAAATCCTCGGGCCGGTAGCGCGCCAGCCCCAGCGTAGCGCGCAGCCGGCGGTAATCGGAGACCAGGGTGGCGAACAGGCCGGCCAGGGCGGCCCAAAAGAAACCATTCTTGGCCGCCGGCACCAGGAGATCGAGGACATCGGCCACCAGCCCGGTCTCGGGATGAATGAGATCGGCGAACAGGATTTCCCCGCCGGGCGCCAGGAGATCGCGCCAGCGGTCGAGCAGGGCATCCAATGTGGCGGTGTCCAGATACTGAAGCACCGAATTGACCAGGATGACGTCCTGCTTGCCCGGCGCCAGATTCCGCCAATCGGTCTCGGACAGCACGGTGATGTTCGGCTGGTCGGCAAGATGTTCGGCCAGGCGGGCGCGCACCGGTGCCGCCCCGTCATAGAGCGCCACCCGAATTCCGGCCTCGGCCAGACGGGGCGCATACAAGGCGTCGCCGCAACCGAAATCGAGCAAACGCGGGGCGTTCCGATAGGTCAGGAGCGCCCGAACATCGTCGCCGATTTTGGCGCAATGGACGTCGAGATGGCGGGCGTTGACATAGATGCTGTGGGTTCCGCCCCAGAAATCGAGCCACGAGGTCATTGGGTGTCCGCTGCGCGTTGGGTCATCGACAAATCATCGCGGAGACGATCGCCGCCGTAAAGGCCGATCGCGCCCGCCCTGGTGGCGCCCTGCCGGGTTTCGTCAGGCGATCGATCCATGGCGCTGGCAGCAAACGACGGTGAGATCGTCGGCCAACGGCCGGCGGACGCTTTTGAGAAACGGTTCCAGAATCGGGCCGACCGCCAGCGGGCCGCCCTCGTCCAGCGCGGCGCGGCGTGCCAAATCGGCGGCGCCGGCGCGGCCCAGCCTATGGCCGGCCTGATCGGGGCACTCGGCAAGCGCGTCGCTCGCCAGCAGGAGAAGGCCATCGGGGGGCAGGGCAAGGCGCCGCTCGGCGTACCGGACCTTGGCGGCGATGCCGAGCGGCAGGCCGGCGCCATCGCCGATCGCCACATCGCCGGTCAGCACGTCGACGACGAGCGGCGGGGGCGCGCCGGCCGAGGCGTAATCGAAGCGGTCATGCGCGGTATCGACGATGCCGTAAAGCATGGTGGCGAACTGCCCGACCGCTAGCTGGCCCGCCAGGCGCGCGTTGAGCGCCGACAAAAAGGCGCCCGGCGACTCGGCGCCGGCATGGAGTTCGCGGACCAGGGCGTGCAGGCGAAAGGTGTTGAGCGCCGCCGCCATGCCGTGGCCGGAAAAATCGACGATATAAAGGGCGAAGCTCCAATCGTCGATCGGCATCACTCCCCACAGATCGCCGCCCAGCTCCGACGAGGGCTCGACATGGGCGCTGATGGCGACGCCGTAGCCGCCCTCGATCTCGTCGAGAAGCGAGGCATCGGGCAGCAGCGATTTCTGGGCGATCCAGGCCAGCAGCAATTCGTCCTCAAGGCGGCCGCGCAGCTCGCGCGTCCCCGCCAGCCAGGCGTGCCGGCGCTTCTCCAAACGCCGCGCCGCCCGATGATCGGCAAGGAGGCCGTCGATGGCGGCGGCGGCCTCGGGCGCTGCCAGCTCGGGTCCGATACGATCAAGAGCGCCCGCCGCGACGAGATCGCGGGTGGCCGCCTCCTCATCCGGTCGGGTCCAGGCGAGAATGGCCAGGTCGGGATCGACGGCCAGCAGGCTTTGCACCGCCTGCGCCGGATCGCCGTCGGTCGCGCCGGCGGCCAGCAGAACCGCGTCGAAAGGGCGTTGGCCAAGTTCGGCCAAGGCCTGGGCGAGATCGCCGGCCACGGCCGCGACAACGCCCTCCCGCCGCAAGATTTTGGCCGCCGCCTGATCGGGGGCGATGAAGAGGACTCCGGGCCGACCGGCGGTCACGGCGGCTGGTCCCGGTCGCGCGACGGGGGATGATCGATGCCGATCGCGACCTCGTTGCCCTTGCCGCGATAATCGATGCGCGCGAAGCCGCTCATATGGGCGAGCGCGATCCCCCGACCGTGGCGCTTGAAGGATGGCGTCTTCGCGGCCTCGACGTAAGTGCGCCAATCGAAGCCCTCGCCCTGGTCGCGGATGACGATGGTGGTCGTCGATCCGGACCGCGCCACCTCGACCGACACCATTTTGTCGCGGTAATCCGGATCGGCCAAGCGCGCCGCCACCTCCTCCTGCCAGCGGTTTTGGGCGATCAATTCGCCCTTTTCCTCGTGGCCGATGCCGAGATTGCCGTGCTCGACGGCGTTGAGCAGCAGCTCGGACAGGCCGAAGATCAACCGTTCGCCGCCCGGCAGCGCCGAGGCCAGCGCCACGGCAAGGTCGGCGGCATCGGCGGGCGTGCGAACGCAAAAGCGGCCTTCGGTCATCAAGGCCAGCGCCGAGGCCCGCCGGCGCAGATTCTCCGCGAGCCGGCGGTGCAGGGCCCGGCTTTCCACCGCTTGGCGGGTGACCGAAAGCAGAAGATCGCGCTGAATGGGCTTGGTGAGGTAGTAGAACACGCCGCTGTTGATGCCGGCGACGACGTCGTGCGGGCCGTCGAGGGCGGTCTGCATGATGACCGGCACGTCGCGCAAGACCGGCTTGGCCTTCATGCGCTCGATCACCGCCATGCCGTCGAGATCGGGCATCATCCGGTCGAGCAGAACGGCGTCGAAGCGCTCGGGCGCGTCTTCGAGAAGGCGGAGCGCGGTGTGGCCGTCCGGTGCCGCCTCGACGGCGTAGCCGGCGGCCTCCAGCATCACCGAGAGGATTTCACGATTGAGCGGTTCGTCATCGACCACCAGGACGCGGGTCTGCGCGTTCATCGGTCGGGCCGACGGCGCCTATTCGAAGGCAAAGAGGGTGTCGAAGCACGACAGGCGCAGCAATTCCTTGACGTCGCCCTGGGGGCCGCGGATCGCCACCTTGGATTTCGCCTTCTCCGCCCGGTCGCGCAGGGTGAGCAGCATGCCGAGCCCGGCCGAATCCATGTAGGTGAGATCCTTCATGTCGACCACGACGCCGGTGTTGCCGTTGCGCAAGAGCTGCGGGATCAGCTCGTCGAAGGCGGTGCGGTCGGAAAAGGTGAGCTGGTCATGGAGGGTGAGCACCGTCCGCCCGCTGTTTTCGCTGATTTCGTATTTCACCCGCTCCTCCATGTGGTTCGGCATCGGTCAGGCGCTGGCCTGCAACCGTTGCGCAAGAAACGATTCCAGCCGATCGACGGCGGATTCGTCAAGATCGAAGCTGGCGTGGGTCGCGCTGGCCGTGGTCGCCATCAGGGTTCCCGGCAGGCTCTCGAAGCCCGGCAGGTCCATGGTGACGCTGTCGCCGCGCTTGCCGGGCAGCGGCCGGTCGAGCACCGCCGCCCCGGAAAGCGAAATGTCGTGCAGCAGGCAGGCCACGGTTTCGCTCCCGCAAGCGACATTAACGGCCACGTTCAAGGTGTGGCGGTCGTTCAATCGGCGGTTCTCGTCCGAGGACTGCTTGAGAATCATGTCGATCGTCTGGCTCATTTCGCGGATGCGCTCGTCGACCTGTTCGGCCGAAAAGCGGACGGCGGCGACGATCTGGGCGGTCTCGGTGGCGGCGCGCGACACTTCGCCGATGTTGCCGGTGGCGGTCCGGGTGCCGTCGGCGGCCTGTTGGGCGGCGCGGGCGATTTCCTGGGTGGCGGCCGATTGTTCCTCGACGGCCGAGGCGATGCCCGACGCGATGGCGTTCATCTCGTTGATGGTCTTGGCGATCGCGCCGATCGCCTGCACCGCCTCCTGGGTGGCGTTCTGAATGCCGGTAACTTGTCCGGCGATTTCGTCGGTGGCCTTGGCGGTCTGGTTGGCCAGATTCTTCACCTCGTTGGCGACGACGGCGAAGCCCTTGCCGGCCTCGCCGGCCCTAGCCGCCTCGATTGTCGCGTTCAAGGCCAAGAGATTGGTCTGGCTGGCGATGGCGTTGATCAGCTTTACCACTTCGCCGACATTCTTGGCGGCCTCGGCCAGGCCGGTGACCATCGCGTCGACATGCCGGGCCTCCTCTTCGGCCGACTGGGCGATCCGGGTCGACTGGCTCACCTGGCGGCTGATTTCCTGCACCGAGCTTGACAGCTCCTCGGCGGCGGCGGCGACGGCGTTGACGCTGCCGTTGGCCTGTTCTGAAGCTTCGGCGGCGGCCGCCGACTGATTCTGGACGCTGGTCATCGCCCCGTCCATGTTCTCTGAGGATTGCTTGAGGCTGGCGGAAACCGAGAGCACCATCTCGACCGTGCCGCTCACCTCCTCCTCAAGGGCGTGGTTGAGCGTCAACACTTGGCTTTGCATCTTGCGCTGGTTGCGCCGTGCGTCGGCCTCCATGCGGGCCGACATCTGGCGCAGCTTGACCGCGTTGTCCTTGAAGATCTGTACCGCCTGGGCCATGTGGCCCAGCTCGTCGGCGTTGTCGCGCGCCGGCACTTCGGTTTCCAACTGCCCTTCGGCCAACTTGCCCATGGCGCCGGTCATGGCGTTGACCGGGCCGGTGATGCTGCGCGTCACCAGCCAGGCCAGCACGACGCTCATGACCACCGCGATCGCCGAGAGGATGATGGCGAAGCGCTGGCTGGCGGCGTTGGCCTGATCGGTGTCGGTCATCGCCTGGTCCAGGCGCTTGGCCTGGCGTGTCTTGAGGTCGTCGGCCAGCGCGGCGAACTTGCCGGCCAGTTCGGGCATGATGGTGCCGACCACGAGATCGATTTCGCTGTGCGCCTCGCCCAGGGCCTTGACCGCGGCTTCGTAGGCCGCGATTTTCTCGGCGAGTTCGCTTTTGGGGGCGGCGCCCAAGGCCTTCTTGAACTCGGCCAGCGTGGCTTCGAGTTCCTCAAGGAAGCGCTCCTCGCCCAAGAGCAGGAAGTCCTTCTCGTGGCGGCGCATGGTAAGCAGCAGCACCGTAAGCGCCGGTCGGTTCATCGCCTTGACGAGGTCGCCGATCTCCTCGGCGGCCTGACGCATATCGCCCTGCAGGCCGGAGGCCGCGGTCAGCCCCATGTCCTTGCGCAGCGCCACGGTCTCCTCGAAATACTTGGCGTATTCCGCCGCCAGACTCTTCATGTCGTCGAGAATCTTGCGCCGGTCCTCGGTCTCGCTCTTCGTCTTCACCGCCTCGATCTTTTGCGGAATCGCCTTCGATAGGGCGCGGGCCTCGTCTTCCGCCCAAGGGTCGAGGCGTTCGGTGAAGGCCAGCACGGCGCGGCGCATCCGCGCGACATCGGCCGCGACGTCGCTGGCCTGGACCGTGGTGTCGGCTACCTTGGCGTAATCGTCGAGCGCCTGCTCGAAGAAAACGCCGCTGGTGATCGACTTTGCCGACACCCCGGCCAGGAAGGCCAGGACGACCAGAAAACCAAACGTAACGCGGACGCCGATCCGGAAGCGTCCGGTCAAAGGCCGACTTGCCATTGCGTTTCCCTCTTCCCCTCGGGTTTTGGCGGCTTGGACTCCCAATACCGCTCTTTTCAATTTCAAGCAAATTGATGAAGATTTGCTAAAGAAGCCAAGCCGATGGCGGTCGGATCGAGCGCCGGGCGGGTCCGAAAGATCGGGATTGGCGCTTGCCTTGGGCTGGGCTAAGATTGCCGCTAAAGGCCTGATGGCCCAATCGTTTTGAATGAACAAGGGAGAGGTTCGATGTCCAAACATATTGCCACCCCGATTCTGGCTCTGGCTCTGACCGTCGTCGGCGCCGGCCTGTCCCAGCCGGTCCAGGCGGGGGCGACCTTCGACGCCGTCAAGGCGCGCGGCAGTCTCAATTGCGGCGTCAACACCGGCCTGGCCGGCTTCTCGGCGCCCGACGATAAAGGCAATTGGGCCGGGCTCGACGTCGATGTCTGCCGCGCCGTGGCCGCCGCCCTGTTCGGCGACGCCAAAAAGGTGAAATTCGTGCCGCTCACCACCCAGCAGCGCTTCACCGCCCTGCAAGCGGGCGAGGTCGACATCCTGTCGCGCAACACCACGCTGACCAGCCAGCGCGACACCGAGCTGGGCCTCAATTTCGCGCCGCCGGTCTATTACGACGGCCAGGGCTTCCTGGTCGGCAAGAAGGTGGGGGTGAAGAGCGCCAAGGAACTGAACGGCGCCACCATCTGCGTGCTGCCCGGCACCACCACCGAACTCAACGTCACCGATTGGTTCCGCGCCAACAATCTGCAATTCAAGCCGGTGGTGATCGAGAAGAACGACGAGCTGGCGGCGGCTTTCTTCGCCGGCCGTTGCGACGCCATCACCTCGGACGCCTCGCAATTGGCCTCGATCCGTTCGGCCCAGGCCTCCAATCCCGACGACTACATCCTCTTGCCCGAGATCATCTCCAAGGAGCCCCTGGCGCCGGCGGTTCGCCACGGCGACGACCAGTGGTTCGATTTGGTGAAATGGTCGGTCTATGCCTGGCTCGAGGCCGAGGAGAAGGGCATCACCAGCGCCAACGCCGATGGCTTCAAGGGCAAGTCGAACGATCCCACCATCAAGCGCCTGATGGGCGACACGCCCGGTTTGGGCAAGGCCCTGGGCACCGGCGAGGACTGGGCCTTCAACATCGTCAAGCAGGTCGGCAATTACGGCGAAAGCTTCGAGCGCAATGTCGGCATGGGCTCGAAGCTGAAATTGCCCCGCGGCCTGAACGCCCAATGGAGCAAGGGCGGCTTGATGTACGCCATGCCGGTCCGTTAGGCCGGTAAGGATCGGGCCGTCGCCGGCCGATCCGGCGGCGGCCCTTGTCCGGCGAACGGCGATGGTAACCAAGGGGGCGTGGTGGAACGATGCCGGCGTGCGCGCCGTGCTCTACCAGATCGTCGTCCTCGGCGCCATTCTGCTGCTCGGCTGGTATCTGGTTTCCAACACGCTGGCCAATCTGGCGGCGCGCAACATCGCCACCGGCTTCGGCTTTTTGGGCCGCGAGGCCGGCTTCGCCATCGGCGAATCGCCGCTTGCCTACGCGCCCACCGATTCCTACGCCCGCGCCATCCTGGTCGGGCTGGCCAACACGGTGATCGTCGCCCTGGTCGGCATCGCGTTCGCCACCCTGATCGGGCTGGTGATCGGCATCGCCCGGCTGTCCTCGAACTGGTTGGTCGCCCGGCTGGCCACCGTCTATGTCGAAAGCGCCCGCAACGTGCCGGTGCTGCTGCATCTGCTCTTCTGGTACGCCCTGATCACCGAGGCCCTGCCGGGGCCGCGTCAGGCCTTGAACCCGATCGCCAACGTATTCATCAGCAACCGCGGCATCAAATTCCCGTTGCCGGTCTGGGAGGCGGCGCATGGCTGGATGGCGGCGGCTCTCGTGGTGGCCGTGGCCGCCACCTTGGTCCTCGCCCGGTGGGCGCGGACCCGCCAGGCCGAAACCGGCCAGCCCTTTCCGATCATCCGGGTTGGGCTGGCGCTGATCCTGGGCCTGCCGCTGCTGGCTTGGCTCGCCGGCGGGGCGCCGACCGCGCTTGATCGGCCGGAACTCAAGGGGTTCAATTTCACCGGCGGCCACACGGTAAGCCCGGAATTCGTGGCGCTGCTCCTGGGGCTTACGCTCTACACCGCCGCCTTCATCGCCGAGATCGTGCGCAGCGGCATCCTGGCCGTGTCGCGCGGCCAGACCGAGGCGGCCCTGGCCCTGGGGCTTTCGCGCGGCCAGGTGCTGCGCCTCGTCATCCTGCCCCAGGCTCTGCGGGTGATCATCCCGCCGCTCACCAGCCAGTATCTCAATCTCACCAAGAATTCCTCGCTGGCGGTGGCGATCGGCTATCCCGATCTGGTGAGCGTCGCCAACACCACCATCAATCAGACCGGCCAGGCCATCGAAGGCGTGGCGCTGGTGATGGCCGTCTATCTGGCGGTGTCGCTGGGCATCGCCGCCTTCATGAACTGGTACGACAAGAAGACCGCCTTGGTGAGCCGATGAGCGCGCCCATCGAACAAAGTCCGGGCGAGATCGCCGCCCATGTCGAAGAGCCGATGCGCGCCACCTTGGCCGCGCCCCGGCGCGGGCGGGGTGCGGCGGCGCTCTTGGGCTGGACGCGGCGCAATCTGTTCAGTTCGGTCCCCAACACGATCCTCACTCTGGTTGCCCTCGCTTTGCTTGTCTGGTTCCTGCCGCCGCTGATCAACTGGGCGCTCGTCAAGGCGACCTGGACGGGCGGCGATCCCAAACTGTGCCGCGAAGCGGGCGGCGCCTGTTGGGCGCTGATCGAGACCAAGCACCGCTTCATTCTGTTCGGCCTCTACCCGCACGACCAGCATTGGCGGCCGCTGGTGGCGATGGCGATCTTCCTCTCGGCGATCGCCGCGTCTTGCGATCCCCGCTTCTGGAATTGGCGGCTGGCGGGAATCTGGGCGGTGGTGCTGGCGGTGGGCGGCTGGCTGATGTGGGGCGGCTTCCTGGGGCTTGCCTATGTCGAGAACGCCCGCTGGGGCGGCCTGCCGCTGACGCTCATCCTGGCGACGCTGGGCATCGTGCTGGCCTTCCCGCTGTCGATTCTGCTCGCCTTGGGACGGCGCTCCGACCTGCCGGCGATCCGCGCCGTCTGCGTCGGCTACATCGAGATCGTGCGCGGCGTGCCGCTGGTCTCGGTGCTGTTCATGGCCTCGATCATGTTCCCGCTCTTCCTGCCCGAAGGGCTCACCATCGACAAGCTCCTGCGTGCCCAGGTCGGCATCATCCTCTTTACCGCCGCCTATCTGGCCGAGGCGGTGCGCGGCGGCCTGGCCGCCATCCCCAAGGGCCAATACGAGGCGGCGGACGCCATGGGGCTGGGCTATTGGCAGAAGATGGGCCTGGTGATCCTGCCGCAAGCGCTGCGGCTGGTGATTCCGCCGATCGTCAACCAGTTCATCAGTTGCTTCAAGGACACCTCGCTGGTCATCATCATCGGTCTTTACGATCTTCTCACCACCGCCAAGACGGCGCTCACCGATCCGCCCTGGCGGCCCTTCTATGTCGAAAGCTACGTCTTCGCCGGCCTGGTCTATTTCGGCTTCTGCTTTTTCATGTCGCGCTACAGCCAGTATCTGGAGCGCCGTCTCAACGCCGGCACCCGGAGGTGACGATGGCCAACGACCCCGTGATCCTTCTCGACAAGGTCAACAAGTGGTACGGCGAATTCCATGTGCTGAAGGATATCGATCTCGCGGTCGGCAAGGGCGAGAAGGTGGTGATCTGCGGCCCCTCGGGCTCGGGCAAAAGCACGGTGATCCGCTGCATCAACCGGCTCGAGGAGCATCAGCGAGGCCGCATCGTCGTCGACGGGGTCGAACTGACCTCGGACATTCGCTCCATCGATGCGATTCGGCGCAAGGTGGGCATGGTCTTCCAAAGCTTCAACCTGTTCCCGCACCTCACCGTGATCGAGAACCTCACCTTGGCGCCGCTTTGGGTGAAAAAGACGCCCTTGAAGCAGGCCCAGGAAACGGCGATGCGCTATCTCGAGCGGGTGAAGATCCCCGAGCAGGCCCACAAATATCCGGGCCAGCTCTCGGGCGGCCAGCAGCAGCGGGTGGCGATCGCCCGAGCGCTGTGCCTGAAGCCCGACATCATGCTGTTCGACGAACCGACCAGCGCGCTCGATCCCGAGATGATCAAGGAGGTGCTCGACGTCATGGTCGAGCTGGCGGGCGAGGGCATGACCATGGTCTGCGTTACCCACGAGATGGGCTTCGCCCGCACGGTGGCCGACAGCATGGTCTTCATGGCCGAGGGGGTGATCGTCGAAAAGGCGCCGCCCAAGGAGTTCTTCGCTGCTCCCAAAAGCGAACGCACCCGCCAGTTCCTCTCCCAGATCATCGGGCACTAAGCCGCGCCATGCGCGCACTTCTTGCTTTCATCATCGCCCTCGTCCTTGCCGATCCCGCTTGGGCGCAAGGGCGCGGCGGGCGCGGACCGATGGCGCCATCCGAGGGCGGCGCGGACCTGGACGAGGCCCTGGCGCGCCACGGTCCCGAGGCGATCGGCGCCTTCAGCCCCACCCGTGCGACCCTAGCGGCGATGACGGCGCGCGGTTTCCTTGCCACCGGGCTGGAACCCGTCTATCCCAAGGAGGCGCGCTGCCCGGAAATCCGCTCGGGCTTTGCCGATCCCACCCGCTCGGATGGCTCGCGCCGCCCGCTTCGCTTCTTCCAGGGCCTGCATGGCGGCATCGACATTCCGGCGCCCGAGGGCACGCCGATCCGGGCAATGGCGGCGGGCACCGTGGTGCACAAGCACGGCATCCAGGGCATCGGCGGCATTGGCCTTATCCTGCAGCACGCACCCGAGGATACCGGCCTGCCGGCCTGGCTCTACACCGAATACAAGCATCTGCGCGCGTTGCCCGATGGACCGATCGGCGAACGCGTCGCCTTGGGGCAGGTGATCGCCGAGGCCGGCATCTCGGGCACCCAGGGCCATTACGGCGAGGAAGGCCTGTCGCACCTTCACCTCACCGCCTATTGGAGCACCAGCCCGGAATTCTCGGCCGGGCGACTCTTCATCCCCAAGGACGGGCGTTGGCTCGATCCTTTGGCGCTCTTTCGCCCCGCCGGCGGCGCAGCCGATCTTGAGTCCGCCGCCCTCAAGGCCTTGCCCAAGGCGGAGAAGAAAATCGCCATCGCCTATCGCGGCCCCGACGGCCAGACATCGCCGCACGGCGCCCGCCTTATTTGGCCGTTCGCCTGCGCCGGGCGGTAATACGGGTTAAGCCGCGATCACGCGGATGCGGCCCACCGGGCGGGTGCGCACCTTGGGCCGGATGTGTATTTCGACATCGCGCCCAAGTGCATTGAGGAAGCGGATCAGGCGGTCGCTGGAAAAGCCTGCCAACCGTCCGCGCAGAAGATGGGACATTTTGGGCTGGTCGATTCCCAGCAATTTGGCGGCGGCGCTTTGCGTGAGCCGCCGGCGTTCGAGGATGAGCCCAATCTGTCGTGCCAGTTCGGCCTTCGCCAGAGATTCCTGCGGCTTTTCAAGCCCAAGATCGGCGAAAACGTTGCCGCGGCTGCGTTCGACCGTCATCGACGTGCCTCCTCCTTCAAGAATGCCGCATGCGCCTCTTCAGCTTGGCGCAAACGGCCTCGGATAAGATCAAGATCGGGCTGGGGCGTTGCCCGGCCCTTGAGTGACTTCTTCTGGAACGCGTGCAACACGTAGACAGCCTCTCAGAACCGCACCGTGTAAACCGCCCGAAAGGTGTTGCCCGAGATATCCGAAACCACCTCCAAAACCGCGCCGCCGCCGAATCCTCGCAAGGGTTTGGCAAGAATATGTTTGCCGCCCTTTTTGGGCCTGATAGAGGGCGTAACCCATTTCCTGGCGTACCGCGCTTGGAAAGGCTTGCAGATCACGGCGCGACCCGCCGACCCAGAACAGCGCTTTGCGGCCACTCGTTTCCATGAGGACCCAATTATGCCAAAATAGGCATATCTTGACCAGCCATAAACAGGGTCCCTCCTATCACTCCCCCCCTCACCGCTTCTTCAGGTGCGCCTTGAGGTAACGCCCGGTGTGGCTTTTGGGATTCTTGGCGATCTCCTCGGGCGTGCCGGCGCCGACGATCTCGCCGCCCTTGTGGCCGCCATCGGGGCCGAGATCGATGATCCAGTCGGCGGTCTTCACCACCTCCAGATTGTGCTCGATCACCAAGACGGTGTTGCCGCTTTCGACCAGGGCGTGCAGCACTTCCAAGAGCTTCTTCACGTCGGCGAAATGCAGGCCGGTGGTCGGCTCGTCGAGAATGTAGAGGGTGCGGCCGGTGGCGCGGCGCGACAGTTCCTTGGCCAGCTTGACGCGCTGCGCCTCGCCGCCTGAGAGCGTGGTCGCCTGCTGGCCGAGATGGATGTAGCCCAGCCCGACCCGCTTCAGGGTTTCCAACCGGTCGCGGATTGCCGGCACCGCCTTGAAGAAATCGGCGGCTTCCTCGACCGTCATGTCGAGCACGTCGGCGATCGACTTGCCCTTAAAATGGATGTCGAGGGTTTCGCGGTTGTAGCGTTTGCCCTTGCAGACGTCGCATTGCACATAGACGTCGGGCAGAAAATGCATCTCGATCTTGATCAGCCCGTCGCCCTGGCAGGCCTCGCAGCGCCCGCCCTTGACGTTGAAGGAGAAGCGCCCGGCCTTGTAGCCGCGTGCCTTGGCCTCGGGCAATTCGGTGAACCAGTCGCGGATCGGCGTGAAGGTGCCGGTGTAGGTGGCGGGGTTGGAGCGCGGCGTGCGCCCGATCGGCGATTGGTCGATGTCAACGATCTTGTCGATATGCTCGATGCCGTCGATGCGCTCATGGGTGCCGGCATGCTCGCGGGCGCCGTGCAGGCGCTTGGCCAGGGCCTTGTAGAGGGTCTCGATCACCAGGGTCGATTTGCCGCCGCCGGAAACGCCGGTTACCGCCGTGAAGGTGCCCAAGGGCACGGCGGCGGCGATCGTTTTCAGATTGTTGGCCTTGGCGCCGACGATGGTCAGACGCTTGCCCGAGCCGTTGCGCCGGCGCTTGGGCACCGCGATTTGCTCGAGCCCCACCAGATAGCGCCCGGTCAGGCTGTGCGGGTTCTTCATCACCTGTTCGGGCGTGCCCTGGGCGACCACCTGGCCGCCATGCACCCCGGCGCCGGGGCCCATATCGATCAGATGGTCGGCCGACAGGATGGCGTCCTCGTCATGTTCGACCACGATCACCGTGTTGCCGAGATCGCGCAGACGTTTAAGCGTGGCGAGCAGGCGGTCGTTGTCGCGCTGGTGAAGCCCGATCGACGGCTCGTCCAGCACATAGAGCACGCCGGTCAAGCCCGACCCGATCTGCGAGGCCAGGCGGATGCGCTGGCTTTCGCCGCCGGAAAGCGTGCCCGAATTGCGCGAGAGCGTCAGGTAATCGAGCCCGACGCTGTCCAAAAAGCCCAGCCGCTCGTTGATTTCGCGCAAGATGCGCCGGGCGATCTCGCGCTCCTTCGGTTTCAGTTGGGCCTCGAGTTGGGCGAACCAGGGCCCCAGTTCGGCGATCGATTGCTCGGAGATTTCGCCGATGTGGCGGCCCTTGATCTTCACCGCCAGGGCCTCGGGCTTCAGGCGATAGCCCTTGCAGACTTCGCAGGGCGCGTTCGACTGGAAGCGCTCCAGCTCCTCGCGCATCCAGGCGCTGTCGGTCTCCCGCCAGCGCCGCTCCAGATTGGGAATCACGCCCTCGAAGGGGCGCTCGACCGTGTAGCTGCGCTTGTCGTCCTTGTAGCGCAGCTTGATCTCTTCCTCGCCGGAACCGTAAAGGATCGCCTTCTTGGCCTTTTCGGGCAGATCGCGGAAGGGCACGGTCAGGCGAAAGCGGTAATGGGCGGCCAGCCCCTCCAGGGTCTGGGGAATGAGCGAAGACGAGGAATTGGCCCAGGGCGCCAGGGCGCCTTCCGCCAGGGTCAGACGATCGTCGGGCACCACCAGCTCGGGATCGAAGAACAGCGTGATGCCCAGCCCGTCGCAGGTCGGGCAGGCGCCATAGGGGTTGTTGAAGGAGAACAGCCGGGGCTCGATCTCCTCGATGGTGAAGCCGGAGACCGGACAGGCGAATTTGGCCGAGAAGGCGAGGCGCTCGCCGTTGTCGGCGTTTTCGACCAGCGCGATGCCGTCGGCCAGCCCCAGCGCCGTCTCAAAGGAATCGGCCAGGCGGCTTTGCAGCCCGTCGCGCACCACCAGGCGGTCGACCACCACCTCGATCTCGTGCTTGAGCTTCTTGTTGAGCGTGGGCACGCGCTCGATCTCATAGAGCTGTCCGTCGACCTTGAGGCGCTGGAAGCCCTTCTTGCGCAGCTCGTCGATCTCCTTTTTGTATTCGCCCTTGCGGCCGCGCACCATCGGCGCCATCAGGTAAAGCTTGGTGCCGGCGGGCAGCTCCATCACCCGATCGACCATCTGGCTCACCGTCTGGCTTTCGATCGGCAGGCCGGTGGCCGGCGAATGCGGCACGCCGATGCGGGCGAACAAGAGGCGCAGATAATCGTGGATCTCGGTCACCGTGCCGACGGTCGAGCGCGGGTTGCGGGACGTGGTCTTCTGCTCGATCGAGATGGCGGGCGACAGGCCCTCGATCGATTCGACGTCGGGCTTCTGCATCAATTCCAGGAACTGGCGGGCGTAGGCGGAGAGCGATTCGACATAGCGCCGCTGGCCCTCGGCGTAGATGGTGTCGAAGGCCAGCGACGATTTGCCCGATCCCGACAGGCCGGTGATCACCACCAGCTTGTCGCGGGGCAGATCGACGTCGATCGATTTCAGATTGTGTTCGCGCGCGCCGCGCACTCGGATCATGCCGCTCATGGGCCATCCCTTAGCGCGAATCGGAGGGATTCGAAAGGGCGAATCCTCACTTGACGATCGCCTGATGTTCCTTTTATGTTTCTGTAGCCGAAGGCGGCGGATGGTGTAGTCTGCGCCGAACATAGCCCGGGGGAGAGCGTCATGGCAGGCAGCGTCAACAAGGTGATTTTGGTCGGCAATCTCGGGCGCGATCCCGAAGTGCGCAACAGCCAGGACGGGGCCAAGATCGTCACCCTCAACCTCGCCACCTCGGAATCCTGGAAGGACAAAAGCTCGGGCGAGCGCAAGGAAAAGACCGAATGGCACCGGGTGGTCCTGTTCAATCCCAATCTGGCCGACATTGCCGAGCGCTATTTGAAAAAGGGCTCCAAGGTCTATGTCGAGGGCCAGTTGCAGACCCGCAAATGGACCGACAAGGATGGGCAGGAGCGCTACACCACCGAAGTGGTGATCGGCCGCTTTAAGGGCGAACTCACCTTGCTCGACGGGCGGGGCGGTGGCGGCGGCGGTGAAGATCGCGCCCCGGCGCCCAGCGAAGCCGATTACGGCCAAGCCTCGGGTGGTGGCGGCGGCCGTTCCGGCGGCGGCGCGGCCGGCTGGGATCGCCCGCCGCCCGGGCGCGGCGATCTCGACGACGAAATCCCCTTCTGATCGGTGCCGCCCTTCGGGCGCAAAATTCCCGCTCCATCGGCGCCCTTATCCCGCGGTTTCGATCGTCGAGGGCTGCTGGCGGCGTTGCGGGTCCAATTCCGCCTCGATTGGCGGGGCCTGCACGGTTTCGGCCACTGGGCGCGGGTGTGCGAAAGGGGGCTTGGCCTGGCGGCAAGGCGGGGCGCCGATCCGCTCCTGGTCGAGCTGTTCGCCTATCTGCACGACAGCCAGCGCGAATCGGACGGCGACGATCGGGGCCATGGCGAACGGGCGGCCGCCTACGCCGCCGCTTTGAACACCAGCTTCTTCGATCTGGGCGTGACCGACCTCGACCGGCTGTGCCGGGCCATCCGCTTTCACAGCGACGGGTTGATGGAGGCCGATTCCACCCTTCAAACCTGCTGGGATGCCGATCGGCTCGATTTGGGGCGGGTCGGCCACCAACCCAGCTCGCGCCTTCTTTCGCCCGAGGCGGCGGCTCTGGTTGATCGGGCGCTTTCGGAAACGGTGTTCTACGATCCCACCCAGGACCCGACCGAGCCCTGGCGGGGCGGATGACCTACCGGCCGCTTTCCAACATCGCGATCATCGCGCCATAGCCGCGCGCCCGGGCGTGATCCAAGGGCGTGCGGCCCTGGCGGTCGGCGATCCGCCGGTCGGCGCCGGCGGCCAGTAGCGCCCGCACCACCCTTTGATGGTTGGCGCCGCCATCGCCCAGAATCACCGCCTCGATCAGCGCCGTCCAACCCAGATTGTTGACATGATCGAGCGGCGCGCCGGCCTGGATCAGCGTTTCCACCACCTCGGCATGGCCCAAATGCGCGGCGGCGATGAGCGCGGTGCCGTCATAGGGGCTGGTGACGTTGCGCGGATTGGCGCCGCCCCCGATCGCCGTCTTCAGCATCGCCAGATCGTTGGCCACCGCGGCGATGGTGATGATGTCGTAGCGCTGGTGATCGAGCGCGTTGGCGTCGGCGCCGCCCGCCATCAGGGCGCGGGCGGCCTCGGCCTGGCGGGCGAAGGCGGCGACATGCAAGGGGGTGCGGCCATTCCCATCGCGGGCCTCGCGGGCCGCCTTGTCGCCCACCTGGCGGCGGATGGCGTCGAGATCGCCCTGGGCGGCGGCGCGGTGCAGGCTCTGATAGGCGGCCCGCTCGTCGGCCGAGGGCGGAGTCTGCGCCAAGGTGACCAGCGGCGCCGCCGCTAGCGCCAAGCCCAGCAACGCCGCAGGCAGGCCCGCCGCCATCGGCCTAGCCCTTGACGTCGGCGGCGACCCGCATCTTGACGATGCGGTCGGGGCCCTCGACGGCGCCGTTGTTGCCACGGTCGCCCTTCTTGATCTTGTCGATGAATTCCATGCCTTCGGTCACCCGACCCCAGATGGTGTATTGGCCGTCCAGGAAGGACGAGGGGGCGAAGCAGATGAAAAACTGGGAATCGCCGCTGTCCGGATCGCTGGCGCGCGCCATCGACACCGTGCCGCGCACATGCTTCTCGCGCGAGAATTCGGCCTTGAGCTTGGTGCCCGAACCGCCGGTGCCGTTGCCCTTGGGGTCGCCGGTCTGGGCCATGAAGCCGGCAATGACGCGGTGGAAGGCCAGGCCGTCGTAGAAATTCTGCCGGGCCAGTTCCTTGATGCGGGCGACGTGGCGGGGCGCCAGATCGGGGCGAAGCTCGATCACCACCCGACCGTCCTTGAGATCGAGGAACAGGGTGTTCTCGGGATCGGCGGCCCGGGCGGGCAGGGCCAGGGCAAGGCCGAGGGCCAACAAGGCAAGCAGGCGGGTCATCATCAGGTCCTCCTAAAGATCGGCGGCGACGCGCAGGCTGAGGATGCGGTCGGGTTCGTCGACCCGGCCGTTGTCGTCGGAATCGCCCTTCTTGATGGCGTCGACATGCTCCATGCCGTCGGTCACCTGGCCCCAGACGGTGTATTTGCCATCGAGGAAATTGGCGTCGTCGAAGCAGATGAAGAACTGCGAGTCGGCGCTGTCGGGCATCTGCGAGCGCGCCATCGAGCAGGTGCCGCGCCCGTGCTTGGCGCGCGAGAACTCGGCCTTTAGCTTCTGGCCCGAACCGCCCATGCCGGTGCCGGTGGGATCGCCGGTCTGCGCCATGAAGCCGTCGATGACGCGGTGAAAGACGATGCCGTCGTAGAATTTCTGCCGCGCCAGTTCCTTGATGCGGGCGACGTGGCCGGGCGCCAGATCGGGCTTAAGCGCGATCGTCACCCGCCCGTCCTTGAGGTCGAGAAAGAGGGTGTTTTCCAAATCGGCGGCGGTCATCGGCTTTCCTTTCGTTCCTCGTCGAAGCGGGCAAGCAGGTGCAAGCGCACCCGGGGACTGACGAAACTGGAGATGTCGCCGCCCAGCCGGCCGATTTCCTTGACGAAGCGCGACGAGATGAACTGGCAGCGCTCGCTCGCCATCAGGAACACGGTCTCCAGTTCGGGCTGCAGGCGGGCGTTCATGCCGGCCATCTGGAATTCGTACTCGAAATCGGACACGGCGCGCAGGCCGCGCACGATGACGTTGGCCTTTTCGGCCAGCACGAAATGCATGAGCAGGCTGCTGAAGGGCTTGACGTCGATGCGGGCGCCGTTGGTCGCATGGCCGAGCTGGGCGATCTCGTCGGCGATCATCCGCGTGCGCTCCTCGATGGTGAAGAGCGGCCCCTTGCCGTCGTTGGACGCCACCGCCACGATCAGCCGGTCGACCACCCGAGTGGCGCGACAGATGATGTCGATGTGGCCATTGGTGATCGGATCGAAGGTTCCGGGATAGACGCCCACGCGCTCAGCCATCGGCCTGGTCTCCTGGTTCGGATTGCGCACGCTCCTCGGCGCCGCCGTTGCCGTTCAGCGGGCCGCCCATCTCGGTCGCCAGCCGGGTAACGGAAACGACGCGTTCGCTTTCGGCGGTGCGCAGCAAGAGCACGCCCTGGGTCTTGCGCCCCGCGATGCGGATGTCGGCCACCGGCAGGCGGATGATGGTGCCGCCGCTGGTCACCATCATGATCTGATCGCCCTCGGCGACCGGGAAGGATTCCACCACGGCGCCGTTGCGCCCGCTGGTTTCGATGTTGGCGATGCCCTGGCCGCCGCGCCCGGCCACCCGGTATTCGTAGGTCGAGCTGCGCTTGCCGTAGCCGTTCTCGGTGACGGTGAGCAGGAATTCCTCCTGGGCGGCCATGCGGACGATCGCCTCGGGGGCCAGCACCAGGCCGGTGTCGGCCTCCTCGGCCTCGACCTCGATCTCGGCCTCGGCTTCGCCGTCGCCCTTACGCCGGGCTTTGAGAAAGGCGGTGCGGGTGGCGGCATCGAACTCGGCGTGCTTGAGCATCGACATCGAGATCACCGCGTCGCCGGCGCCCAATTGGATGCCGCGCACGCCGGTGGAATTGCGGCCCTTGAAGACGCGCACTTCGGGGACCGCGAAACGGATGCACTTGCCCGAGCGGGCGGCCAGGAGCACGTCCTGGTCCTCCGAACAGGGCATGACGGCGATCAGTGCGTCGCCCTCGTCGAGCTTCATGGCGATCTTGCCGTTGGCGCGCACGTCGAGGAAATCGGCCAATTCGTTGCGCCGCACCTCGCCGCGCCGGGTGGCGAACATGACGTGGCGGTGCGCCATCGCCGCCTCGTCCTCGGCCAGGGGCATGATGGCGGTGATGGTCTCGCCCTCCTTCAAGGGCAGCAAATTGACCATCGCCTTGCCGCGCGCCTGCGGCGTGCCTTGGGGCAGGCGATAGACCTTGAGCTTGTAGACCTGGCCGGCCGAGCTGAAGAAGAGAAGCGGCGCGTGCGTCGAGGCGACGAAAAGCTGGGAGAGCGCGTCTTCCTCGCGCACGCTCATGCCGGCGCGACCCTTGCCGCCGCGCTTCTGGGCGCGATAGGTCGACAGCGGCACCCGCTTGATGTAGCCCGAGGTGGTGACCGTCACCACCATGTCCTCGCGCTGGATCAGGTCCTCGATGTCGGTCTCGAATTCAAGCTCCTCGATGGCGGTGCGCCTTGGCGTGGCGAATTCGGCTTTCATCGCCAACAGTTCGCCCTTGATGATGGCGAACAGCTTGTCGCGCGAGGCCAGCACCGCCAGATGGCCGGCGATCTCGGTGCCGATCTCGGTCAGCTCCTGGGCGATCTTGTCGCGCTCGAGCCCGGTCAGGCGGTGCAGGCGAAGGTCGAGGATCGCCTTGGCCTGGGTTTCCGACAGGCGGTAATGGCCGTCCTCGATGCCGCGGCCGGGCTCGTCGATCAGTTCGATCAGGGCGGCGACGTCGGTGGCCGGCCAGGGCTTGGCCATCAGGCCCTCGCGCGCCGTGCCGGGATCGGGAGCGGCGCGAATGAGGGCGATCACCGGATCGAGATTGGCCACCGCGATCGCCAGCCCGACCAATATGTGGGCGCGTTCGCGCGCTTTTCCCAATTCGAACACGGTGCGCCGGGTCACCACCTCTTCCCGGAAGGCGATGAAGGCGGCGATGATGTCCTTCAGGGTCATCATCTGCGGCCGGCCGCCGGTGAGCGCCAGGGTGTTGACGCCAAAGCTGGTTTGCAGCGGGGTGAATTTGTAAAGCTGGTTCAAGACCACGTCGGCCATGGCGTCGCGCTTGACCTCGACCACCACCCGCAGCCCGTCGCGATCCGATTCGTCGCGCAGATCGGCGATGCCCTCGATGCGCTTGTCGCGCACCAGTTCGGCCATCAGCTCGATCATGCGGGCCTTGTTCACCTGGTAGGGCACCTCGGTGATGATGATCGCCTGACGGTCCTTGCGGATGTCCTCGATGGTGGCCTTGCCGCGCACCGGAATCGAACCCCGGCCGGTGTGATAGGCGCTGCGGATGCCGGCCTTGCCCAGAATGATGCCGCCGGTGGGGAAATCGGGGCCGGGCACCAGCTCGATCAGCCGGTCGATGCTGATCTCGGGGTCTTCGATGTAGGCGCAGCAGGCGTCGATCACCTCGCCCAGATTGTGGGGCGGAATGTTGGTGGCCATGCCGACCGCGATGCCGCCGGCGCCGTTGACCAACAGGTTGGGGAAGCGCGCCGGCAGAACCGTCGGCTCCTCGACCGTGTCGTCGTAATTCGGCTGGAAATCGACGGTGTTCTTGTCGATGTCGTCCAGCAGGCTGGCCGCCACCTTGGCCAGGCGGGCCTCGGTGTAGCGCATGGCGGCGGGCGGATCGCCATCCATCGAGCCGAAATTGCCCTGGCCGTCGATCAGCATCAGGCGCATCGAGAAATCTTGGGCCATGCGCACCATGGCGTCGTAGATCGCGGTGTCGCCGTGCGGATGGTATTTGCCCATCACGTCGCCCACGATGCGCGCCGATTTGCGGAAGGGCTTGGTGTGGTCGTAGCCGCTTTCCTGCATGGCGAACAGAATGCGCCGATGCACCGGCTTCAGGCCGTCGCGCACGTCGGGCAGCGCGCGCGCCA
Organism: Rhodospirillales bacterium; assembly: GCA_016214125.1. Lineage (GTDB taxonomy): Bacteria > Pseudomonadota > Alphaproteobacteria > Rhodospirillales > WMHbin7 > JACRPC01. The sequence continues at coordinate 20,584 of JACRPC010000015.1, forward strand.
CGATGACGCTCATCGCGTAATCGAGATAGGAGCGGCGCATCTCCTCTTCGATGGAGACGGGCGCGATGTCGAATCCGGGCGGGTTGGAGGTGGCGACGGTCACGATGCGCAGGCTTTTTCCCGAAATGGCGCGACGGCCGAAACGACCGGCCGTCGATGGCCGAAAATCTAGCAGGCTTTGCAGGTGCGAACAACCGTTCCCAACGGCGCGACCGGGGAATCTTCCCCCCGTTTCCGACGGCTTAATTATACAGGCATATCAATGTATTATAAGGCGGGTGAGGAGGGGCATGTTGCGCCAGCGCAGATGGGGCTTGCCCCAGGGGCGAAGCCGCCGGTTAATGGGGGGCGAATCCAAGGTTTGCCGATCGGTCCCACGCATGAGCCCCACTCTTCTTGGCCTTCTCACGGCGCGTCGTTTTTGGCCCCTGTTCTGGGGCCAGTTCCTGGGCGCGCTCAACGACAATCTGGTCAAGAACGCGGTGGCGGTGCTGATCGTCTTTCGCCTGGGCGCGACGGAATCCGCCCACGCCACCTTGGTGGTGACGGCGGCGGCCGGTCTGTTCATCCTGCCCTTCTTTCTCTTTTCGGCTTGGGCCGGCGAATTGGCCGACAACCAGACGAAATCGCGGCTGATCGCCTGGGTGAAGCTGGCCGAAATGCCGGCGATGGCGCTGGCGGCGCTGGCGCTGGGGCTGGAAAGCCAGACCCTCATGCTGGTGGTGCTGTTTCTGCTTGGCCTCCAGGCCACCTTCTTCGGACCGCTCAAATACGGCATCTTGCCCGAGCTGCTGGCGCCCGAAGAGTTGGTGGGCGGCAACGCCCTGGTCGAGGGCGGAACCTTTCTCGCCATCTTGTTGGGATCGATCGCCGGCAGCCTTTTGGTGCTTCGCCCGGCCGGCACCCTTTGGGTCGGAGTGCTGGCGGTGCTGCTGGCGGCGCTGGGCTGGCTGGCGGTGCGCCTTGTGGCCCCGACGCCGGCGCCCCAGCGGCCGCAATCCCTGTCGCGCGATCCGGTGGGGGCGACCTGGGCGCTGCTGACCGAGGCGAAAAGCCGCCCTGGGCTGTTGCCGGCCATGCTGGGCATTTCCTGGTTCTGGCTGATGGGCGCCACCTATCTCACCCAATTCCCCGCCTTCGCCAAGGCGACGCTCGCCGTCGACGAAACGGTGGTCACGCTGTTTCTGACCCTGTTTTCGCTGGGCATCGGCCTGGGCTCGACCCTTTGCGCCCGAGCCTTGAAGGGCCAAGCCTCCTGGAAGCCAGTGCCCTGGGCGGCCCTGGGGATGAGCCTGTTCGGCCTTGATCTCGCCTGGGCGGCGGGGCCGATCGGCGGCGTGGGCGGCCTGGCCGGGATCGGCGATTTTCTGGCCGGTGCCCAAGGCTGGCGTCTGTCGCTTGATCTGGTGGGGCTGGCGGCCATGGGCGGCGCCTACACGGTGCCCCTCTACACCTTCTTGCAGCTCAAGGCCCGCCCGGAAAACCGCGCCCGCGCCATTGCTGCCAACAACGTCTTGAACGCGGCGTTCATGGTGGTTTCGGCAGCCGCCTCGGCGGTGCTGCTGGGGGCGGGCCTTGGCGTGCCCGGGCTCTTCTTGGCGCTGGCGGCGGTCAATCTGGCGGCGGCGGCGGCCTTGGCCAGGGCCAAGCGAACCGACGAGCGCCGCGCGAAGGCCTAACGCCCCCCTGAGAATCCGTGGCGGGGCGCTTTTCGATCTGCTATACCCCACCCGTCGACCCGGTCGGCCGTCTGGGGCAGGCCCTTGGCCCCGGCCCTTCCTGGGAACGGGCGCGTAGCTCAGCGGTAGAGCAACTGACTTTTAATCAGTAGGTCTCGGGTTCGATCCCCGACGCGCTCACCAGGGAAATCAAGAAGATAGATGTTGGCTAATAACGGGCAACGCGTCTTGGCTGGCGCAACCATAAAGCTACCAAGTGCTTTCGGCTTTCGGTCCAAATTGCTTCCCAGAAGTCTGGGCAGTTGACCGCTCCCTTGCGGCAGGTGGAAAGCGAAGTCGACGCCGACCGATCCGCCGTCATTGCCGCCGCCGGGATGCGGAAGGCCGGCTTTCGCCAAGCCGATCGACGCTCTGTTCTCGGGCGGGCGATCCGCGCTATCATCCGGGCGCGAAGGGATAAACCGTTCGCCTTGCGAATGTCCGCTATTGTGGGATCGAACGCGTCTTGGGCAAACCTCCGATCCGGATCGGCATCGACGCCGGGGGAACCTTCACCGACTGCGTGATCCACGATCCGGTTGGCGGGGCGCTTCACATCCGCAAGCTGCCCTCGACCGCGCAGGCGCCCGAGCGGGCGGTGATGGCCGCTCTGGCCCTAGCCGATCGCCTGTGCGGACCGATCGGGCGGGTCGTGCACGGCACCACGGTCGGCACCAACGCGCTGCTCGAGGGGCGGGGCGCGCGCTTGGCGCTGCTCACCACCGCCGGGTTCCGCGATCTCTTGGAGATCGGGCGCACCCGGCGCCCGGCGCCCGGCCTGTTCGACACCAGCGCCCGCAAGCCTCCGCCCTTGATCGAACGGCGCCATCGGCTGGAGGTCGTCGAGCGCCTGGGGCCCGACGGCACGGTCTGGACGCCCCTTGATCCGGCCAGCTTGGCGCGGGCCTGCGCCAAGCTGGCGCAAATCGGCCCCGAGGCGGTGGTGATCTGTTTTCTGCACGCCTGGGCCAACCCCGATCACGAGCGCCAGGCCCGCGCGGCGGTCGAGCGGGCGCTGCCCGGCGTTCCGGTGCAGATTTCGGCCGACCTTCTGCCGGTACCGGGCGAATTCGAACGGCTGGCGGCCAGCACGATCAACGCCTATCTTCGCCCTCGGATGGCGCGCTACCTTGAGGCGCTGGACCGGCAATTGGCCGAACGCAACACCACCCTTCAGGTGATGGGATCGAACGGCGGCGCGATGACGGCCGCCCACGCCGCCTTGCAGCCGATCCGCACCATCTTGTCGGGTCCGGCGGGGGGCATTCAAGGCGCGCGCCATGTCTGCCGGGCCGCCAAGGTCGCCGATTTCATCACCTGCGACATGGGCGGCACCAGCACCGACGTCTGTTTGGTTCAAGATCTGATCCCCGGCGAAAGCGCCGAAAGCCGGATGGCCGGCCTGCCCTTGACCCTGCCGCAGATCGACATCCACACCGTCGGCGCGGGCGGCGGCAGCCTGGCGCGCTGGGAGCCCGAGGGTCTGTTGCGGGTCGGACCGGAAAGCGCCGGCGCGCGGCCGGGGCCGGCCGCCTATGGGCTGGGCGGCACCGAGATGACGCTCACCGATGCGGCGCTGCTCCTGGGATGGTTGGGCGAATCGTCGCTGGCGGGCGGGGCGGTGCGGCTCGACCGCGAGGCGGCACGCCGGGCGGCCACCGATCTGGGACGACAGGCCGGCATCGACGATCCCCTCCGACTGGCCGAGGGCATCGTTCGCATCGCCGTCACCCACATGGCGATGGCGATCCGCGAGATTTCGCTGGCGCGCGGTCACGATCCCCAGGATTTCACCCTGGTCCCCATGGGCGGGGCGGGACCGATGTTCGCCACCCTGGTTGCCATGGAGATGGGCATGCGGCGCGTCCTGGTGCCCCTGCATCCCGGCAATCTTTCGGCGTTGGGTCTGATTGCCGCCGACCTGCGCCACGATGTCGTACAAAGCCACGGCGGTCGCGCGGCCGACGCCGATCCCCATGGGCTGGCCGAGGCGTTTGCGCGGATGCGTCAATCCGCCGCCTGGCGCCTCGTGGAAGACGGATTCCCCGCCGGGCGCCAGCGTTTTCATTACGCGCTCGATCTGCGCCATGCCGGGCATGCCGAGGGCCTGACCGTGCCGTTACGGCACGCCGGCGAGAGCATGAAAGCCGTGGTCCGGCGCTTCGAAGAGCGGTTCGAAACGCGCTTTGGCCTTGGCAAACGCGGAGGCGCGGTCGAAGTCGCCGCCCTGCGGGTCGTTGCCTTGGGTCGGGTCGTTCCGCCCGCCCTGCCGCCCTGGCCCCGGCAGCGCGGACCGGTGCGGGCGATGGCGCGTCGCGTTCTTCACCTCGAGGGACGCCGGATCGGCCAGGGGCCGATCTACGACCGCGCCGCCCTGGGCGCCGGCGCCCGCCTCGACGGCCCGGCGATCATCGAAGAATATGGCAGCACGACCGTAGTGGCGCCCGGCTGGCGCGCCCGTGTCGACGCTCTTGGCAACCTCCGCCTGACGATGACGTCCGATGACCGCCGTCGCTGATCCCGCCCGCCTTGCCGTCTTGCGCGAACTCCTGATCGCCATCGTGCGCGACATGCGAACGACGATGATTCGGACCGCCCATTCCTCGGTGATTACCGAAGGGCATGATTTTTCCTGCGCCCTTCTCGACGGCGCCGGCGAATTGATCGCCCAATCGGAAGACAGCCCGGCCCACATCTTTCCCTTGGCGCGCCAGGCCCGTCTGGCCTTGGCCCATTTCGGCGGCCGCCTCGATCCCGGCGATGTGGTGATCGGCAACGACCCCTATCAGGGCGGGACCCATCTCAACGACGTCGCGCTGATCCAACCGCTGTTCGCCGGAGGGCGGCGGATTGCCTTTGCGGTGGTGCGCGGCCATCTGGCCGATGTCGGCGGCAACGTTCCCGGCAGCATTTCCGGCGGCGCCCGCGAAATCTATCAAGAAGGCCTGCGGATTCCCTTCGCCAAGCTGATCGCCGCCGGCCGGCCGGTGCGGGCGATCGGCGATCTCATCCGGGCCAATGTCCGCCTGCCCGAGGCCAGCACCGGCGATCTCGAGGCCATGCGGGCCTGCCTGCGCACCGGCGCCGCCCGCCTCGAGGCGCTCCGCGCCCGGATCGGAACCGCCGCCCTGGGGCGGGGCATGGCCGACATCCTGGCCTTGGGCGAACGCCGGATGCGCGCGGCGATCGCCGCCTTGCCGGCGGGCCGCTACGGGTTCGAGGATTATTTCGACGGCGATCCGCACACCGGCGAAAGCGTGTTTCTGCGCCTGACGGTGACGGTCACCGGCGATCGGTTGGATTGCGATTTCGCCGGATCGGCGGCGCAAGTTCCGGCGCCGCTCAATTGCGGCCTGACCAGCACCGAAACCGGGGTCTTCACGGCCCTGAAGGCGCTGCTCGACCCCAAGAGCCCGATCAATGGCGGCGCCTTTCGTCCGATCCGGGTTGCGGCGCCGGTGGGCACCATCGTCAACGCCCAGCCGCCCGCCGCCTGCGGCGGGTTTGGCGAAATGCGCCGGCGGATCGAATCGGTAACGATGGGGGCCCTGGCGGCCGCCGCGCCCGCCAACATTGCCGGCGACACCAAAGGCACCTCGAATCACGTTCTCATCGGCGCCACCAACCCGGCGCACCGGCGCACGACGGTCTTCTACGAATGGCCGGCCGGCGGTACCGGCGGTTTTTTCGGCGGCGACGGAAGTTCCGCCATGCGCGCCTATGACGAGGGCGATTTCGGGTCGATCCTGCCGGTCGAATTGGTCGAGCGCGAGCACGCCTTGATGGTCGAGCGTTGCGAATTGCGTCCCGATTCGGGTGGGGCGGGGCAATTCCGCGGCGGCTTGGGTCTGCGCCGCGACCTTCGCCTGCTGGCCGAGACGGGCGTGCTGTCGGTGCTGTCCGACCGCAACCGGGTGCCTCCCTTCGGCGTCTGCAACGGCCAATCCGGCGCCCCCAACCGTTTTCGCGTCTGGCGCGATGGCGCCTTCATCGCGCCGTCCGAGATTCCTGGCAAGATCACCGGCTTTCGGCTGCAAAAGGGCGATCGGCTGATTGTGGAAACGGCGGGCGGCGGCGGCTATGGCGACGCCAGGCTCCGCGCCCCCGAGTCGATCGCCGACGATCTTCGCCAGGGCTATGTCTCGCCCCAGGCGGCGGCGGCGCTCTATGGTCCTGCCGCCCAGGGGCGCGAACTTCGTCTGCGCGTGGTTGCCGTCGATCACGACCGATTCGCGAAGGGGGGCCGCCTCATCGGGCTGGCGCCCAGCGATCTTCGGCATTTGGGCTGGACCGAGGAAGCCCCACCGGGTCTGCTCGAACTGGTCAATCCGCGCGGGGCGCCCCTGCGCGCCTGGGCGGTGGTCGCCCACCAGCCCGCCGGGACCGTTTCGCTTGGTCCGAAGGCGCGATCATTTCTTGCGCTTGACGACAACGCGGTGCTGGCAATTCGGCCGCTCAGCGCCTAAAAATAGCCCCCTGCGGCTTTCCTTGGGGCCTCCAACGTGATCGGGAGATCAGTCGAATGTTTAGAGCAATTGCAGTCTGGCGAGCCTTGTGGAAGACGGGCGCGGTCCTTGGTCTGGCCGGCGCGCTGGTCGTGGCCGATGCCGGTTCGGGACAGGCGCAGCAGATCAAAATGTACGCCGCCCTATCGAAGGTGAATGTCGACAAGATCGTCGCCTTCCTCAACGACGAGCTGAAGACGGACATCGTGGCCTTGACCCTGTCGACCGGCCCCTTGCACGCCAAGATCATGGCCGAGGCGCCCAACATCGAGGCCGATCTCGTTCTCCATCTCGAATGGGGCGCGCTCAAGATGCAGCAGGCGGGATTGACCGATCCCTATCCCGATGCCCCGGCCTGGCGCGACATCGCGCCGCGCTACCGCGAAGCCGGCGGCCATTGGTTCAATCTCGGCACCTATTCCTATTTGCTGATCGGCAACAAGACCCGCCTCGCCGCCAAGGGCTACGCGATGCCGCAAAGCTACGACGAGCTTCTCGACCCGAAATGGAAAGGCGAGATCATCATGCCCTCGCCCGCCGCTTCGGGCACCGGCAGCATGATCGTCAATTCGATTTTCGCCCTCAAGGGATCGAAGGCGGAAGGCTGGAAGTATCTGGAACGGCTCGACGCCAACATGGCCCAATACACGAATTCCGGCAACGCGCCGACCCTGCTGGTTTCGCGCGGCGAGTACATGCTGGGCTTGACCTCGGATTCCCAGGTGGGCGATTCGATCGCCCAAGGGCATCCGCTCGTCTACACGATTCCCAAGGAGGGCATCGGCGCCGACGGCAACATGATCCTCATTCCCAAGAGCGCCAAGAACAAGGAGGCGGCGCGCCGCGTCGTCAATTTCATGGGAACCGAAAAGTTCCAGCGTTTCTTCAGCCAGCTCGGCTATTTGGCGGCCCGCCAGGGCCTGCCCAACCCGATCTACACCGGCGCCACCAAGTTCATCGACTACGATCACGCCAAGGCGGCCGACGACCTCGATGCCGACCTCGACGTCTGGAAGAGCAAGTTCCGCAAGTAGCCGGCGCGCATGACCGCCGGAACCGCCTTTTGGCCGCGCGGTCGCGCGGGTGCTCTCCGTCCGGCGCAGACGGGCATGGGGAGTTTGGCGGCCGTCGCCTTCGCTCTGTTGGTCGTTTTCGTCGCTGCGCCGATCGTCTTGGTGCTGGCCAAGGGCTTTCTCGCCGCCGACGGCACCTTGACGCTCGCCCACTATCGCCGCTTTCTCGACAGTCCCCGCCATCTGGCCTCGATCCGCAACAGCCTGCTTCTCGGTCTGGCGACCACGCTGCTCCTGACGATCATCGGCTTTGCCTTTGCCTTTGCCCTCACCCGGGGACCTCGGCGCCTGCGCACTCCGCTGCGCGGGATTGCCCTGCTGCCCCTGATCGCGCCCCATTACATTTTCGGCATCTCGCTGATCATTCTGGGCGGTCGCCAGGGAATCGTCACCCAGGCGTTGGGTCTGGAATCCTGGACCGTCTACGGTTGGAGCGGCGTGATTCTCAGCCAGGTGCTCTCCTTTCTGCCGATCGCCGTCATCATGATCGAAAACGTGCTGCGCGGGCTTGATTCCCATCTCGAGGACGCGGCGCGCGATCTGGGCGCCCGCGAGATCGAGGTGTTGCGGCGGGTGACGCTGCCCTTGTGCGCGCCCGGCCTGCTCAAGGCGGCGCTGCTCGTCTTTTCGCTCTCGATCGCCGATTTCGCCAATCCGGCGTTGTTGGGTGCCAACCTGTCCTTTTTGGCGCCGAACGCCTACCAGATCATCATGGGTGAAATGAACATGGCGCTGGGCAGCGTTCCCTGTGCGCTTCTCGTGCTGCCTTGCGCGGCCGTCTTCCTCATCCATCACTCATGGCTCAAGGACAAGTCCTTCACCACGGTCGGCGGCCGGCCGGTGGGAACCGAGCCGCGCCCGATCCCGCCGCTTCTCAACGCGCTCATCCTGGCGCTTTGCGGCGTGGTGGCGGCCCTGATCGTCGCCAATTTCGCCGTCACCGCCTTTGGCGCCGTGACCGTTCTGGCCGGGGTCGACAACAGCCTCACGCTGCGCCATTTCCTCAACCGCGAGGGCGTCGCCGCCCTCCTCACCAGCCTCAAGGTTTCCCTTCTCGTCGGCCTGATCAGCACGGTGGCGGGCAACGGCCTGGCCTATGTGCTGGTGCGCGGGCGCATGATCGGCCGTGGCACGATCGAATTCCTGGCCCTGGCCGGCTTCGCCTTGCCGGGCACGGTGCTGGGCATCGGCTATCTGATGGCCTTCAACGCGCCGCCGCTGCCGCTCACCAACGGCTTGGCCATCTTGGTGCTGGTGACGGTGTTTCATGTGCTGGCCGTTCCCTTGGAACTTGGCTGCAGCCGCCTTGTTCAGATCGCGCCCGATCTGGAAGAAGCGGCGGCCGATCTGGGCGCCGGCGCCTGGGTTGCCTACCGGCGGATCATCCTGCCCTTGATGGCCGCCTCCTTTCTCAATGGATTCGTCTACGCCTTCCTCTACAGCATGGTGAGCGTGAGCGCGCCGATTCTGCTGATCTCGCCCGGCCGCATCCTGGCCTCGGTCTACATCTTCCAGATGGCCGATCTGGGGCTGCTCGGCACCGCCTGCGCGGTGACGGTGGCGATGATCGGCTGCGTGCTGTTGGGCTTTGGCGCCCTGCATGTGCTCGACGGCGCCCGCCGACGATTGTGGCGGGGGGCGTGATGAATTCGGTGCTGCGCCTCGAGGGCATTCGCAAACGGTTCGGCGCCGTGCCGGTGCTTGCCGGCATCGATATCGACGTGCGCGAGGGCGAATTCGCCACCTTCATGGGTCCAAGCGGGTGCGGCAAGACAACCCTGCTTCGCATCATCGGCGGCTTCGTCACCCCCGATTCCGGCGTCGTCTACCTCGATGGGCGAAACGCCAACGCCATTCCCCCCTTTGCCCGCGACACGGCGATGGTGTTTCAGAACGGCGCCCTGTTTCCGCATCTGTCGGTGGCGGAAAACATCGCCTTCGGCCTGCGGGTCCGCCGTCTGCCCGACCGGCGGGTCCGGGATCGCGTGCGCGAGCTGCTGGCCCTGGTTCAACTCGAGGGCACCGAGGATCGGGCCATCGACCGTCTGTCGGGCGGTCAGCAGCAGCGGGTGGCGCTGGCGCGGGCCTTCAGCCTGGAGCCCCGGGTGTTGCTGCTCGACGAGCCGCATTCCAGCCTGGACGCCAATCTTCGCCTTTCGATGCGCGAGGAGTTGCGCCGCCTGCAGCGTCGCCTGGGCCTGACCACCATCCTCGTCACCCACGATCAGCACGAGGCGATGAGCGTCTCCGACCGCATCTTCGTGCTCAACGAAGGCCGCATTCAGCAGGAAGGCTCGCCGATCGACATCTACGAATCGCCGGCCAACGCCTTCGTCGCCCAATTCGTCGGAGCCATGAACTTCCTCCCAGGCACGATCCGCGCCTTCGACGCGACGAGCGGCTGCTACCGCATCGAAACCGCGCTGGGCCCGCTCGCGGTGCGCGGGGCGAGCGACGCCTTCGCGCCGGGCGCGGCGGTAACGGTGGGCGTGCGGCCGGAAGCGATCCGCATCGGAGGCGAAGAACTGCGGTCGGAACCGAATACCGTTGCCGGTCGGGTCGAGATCGCCATGTATACCGGGGCACGCATCGAATACGCCGTGCTGGCGGGCGCCGAACGCCTGGCGGTCTTCGTCGCCAATCCGGGACGGGGCCGCCCGCATGACGGCGCGGTTTGGCTCGCCTTGCCCCTTGAGGCCCTTGTGCTGGCCGGGCGTACGTCCTAGCCGCCCGGACGGATTCGGATGGCGGCGGGATGATCGAATCCGACCCGGGCGCGACCGCGACGCCCGCAAGCCCGCCACCACCTTCCGGCCGACCGGCAAGGGCGCTATAATCGGGCAAAATCGAGATGGCCGCCCTGGCCCCAAAAGGGGGACGGCTGTCTTCGCAAGCCGAAGGGAGCGCAAACCGGCCGTGGGTGTTTGCTAGGGCCCGTTGATCGTTCCGAAGACTTCGCCCATCACCGACAACCGTCCAAAGCGGAGGGGAATCATGGCGCGTCTGACCATCAACGGCAAAACCCATGACATCGATGTCGAGCCCGACACGCCCCTCCTGTGGGCGATCCGCGATCACATCGGTCTCACCGGCACCAAATATGGCTGCGGCATCGGCGAATGCGGCTCCTGCACGGTCCACATCGACGGTCAGGCGGTGCGCTCCTGCTCGGTGCCGGTCGGCGCCGCCCTGGGCAAGGCGATCACCACCATCGAAGGCCTGGCGGTCAACGGCGTTCTGCACAAATTGCAGCAGGCCTGGATTCAGCATGACGTGCCGCAATGCGGCTATTGCCAATCGGGCATGCTGATGGCGTTGGCGGCGCTGGTGGCGAAGACGCCCCGGCCCACCGACGCCGAGATCGACAAGGCCATCACCAACATCTGCCGCTGCGGCACCTTCCAGCAGGTGCGCGACGCGGTTCACAACGCAACCCGAGCGTAGGAGGCCGCCATGAACAGCCTTCCGCCGATCAGCCGCCGCGCCTTCGTCATCGGTGCCGCCGCCCTGGGGGGCGGCCTGTCGCTCGGCTTCGCTCTGCCGGCCCGCGCCCAGACCGCCCCGGTCCTGAGCAAAGACGGAATCCCCGAAATCAACGCCTGGGTGGTGATCAAGCCCGACGATACGGTGGTCATCCGCATGGCGCGCTCGGAAATGGGCCAGGGCACCATCACCGGCCTGGCGCAATTGGTGGTCGAGGAACTGCACTGCGACTGGGCCAAGGTCACCACCGAATATCCGACGCCCGGCCAAAGCGTGGCGCGCAAGCGCATCTGGGGCGATTTCTCGACCGGCGGCAGCCGCGGCATCCGCGCGTCGCACGAATATGTCCGCATGGGCGGCGCCACGGCGCGCACCATGCTGATCCAGGCCGCCGCCAACGGCTGGGGCGTGCCGGCTTCGGAATGCGTGGCCGCCAAGAGCGTCATCACCCACAAGCCATCGGGCCGCACCACCAGCTACGGCAAGGTGGCGCTCGATGCCGCCAAACTGCCGGTGCCCGAGGGCGTCAAGCTCAAGGACCCCAAGGAGTGGACGATCATCGGCAAGCCGATGAAGCGCCTCGACACCGCCGACAAGGTCAACGGCAAAAAGATTTACGGTGCCGACCTGAAACTGCCCGGCATGCTGACCGCCACCATCAAGGATTGCCCGGTGACCGGCGGCAAGCTGAAAAGCTTCGACGCCGCCAAGGTGATGGGCTTGAAGGGCGTGAAGAAGGTGGTGCCGGTGGGCGAGACCGCCGTCGCCGTGCTGGCCGACACCTTCTGGCGGGCCAAGACGGCGCTCGACGCTTTGCCGATCGTCTGGGACGAGGGCGAGAACGCCAAAGTCTCCTCGGCCGCGATCGCCGACTGGCTGAAGGCAGGGCTCGACGCGCCCGAGGCCTTCGTCGGCAATGCCAACGGCGACGCCAAGGCCGCCCTGGCCGGGGCGGCGAAGAAGGTCGAGGCGGTCTACGCCTATCCCTATCTCAACCATGCGCCGATGGAGCCGATGAACGCCACGGCCCTCTACACCCCGGACAAGTGCGAGGTCTGGGTGCCGACGCAGAACGGCGAAGCGTCGTTCGCGGCGGCGGTGGCCGCCTCGGGCCTGCCGGCCGACAAGGTCGAGGTCTACAAGATCGATCTGGGCGGCGGCTTCGGTCGGCGCGGTGGCTTCCAGGATTACGTCTCCCAAGCGGTCCTGATCGCCAAGCAGATGCCCGGCACCCCGGTCAAGCTGCTGTGGACGCGCGAGGAAGACATGCAGCATGGGCGCTACCACCCGATCATGCAGTGCAAGCTGGTGGGCGCCTTCGACGCCCAGAACAATCTCACCGGCCTGCACATGCGGCTGTCGGGCCAGTCGATCCTGGCCAGCGTCTTTCCCCAGAATCTCGACAAGGGCAAAGACAACCTGACTTTCCAGGGCCTGTGGCCGGCGGGCGATTTCGCGATCGGCTACACGATTCCCAATTTGCTCATCGATCATTCGATGCGCAACCCGCACATCCTGCCCGGCTTCTGGCGGGGCGTGAACATCAACCAAAATTGCATTTTCCTCGAATGCTTCCTGGACGAGCTGGCGCAGGCGGCGGGCCAGGACCCGCTCGATTTCCGACGCAAGCTGATGGGCAATCACCCCAAGCACCGCGCGGTGCTGGATGCGGTGGCCGAGCGGATCGGTTGGGGCAAGCCGGCCGCCAAGGGCGTGCATCGCGGTCTGGCGCAAATGAAGGCCTTCGGCAGCTATGTCGCGGCGGCGGCGGAGATCTCGGTCGAGGATGGCGGCAAGGCGATCCGGGTTCACCGCATCGTCGCCGCCACCGATCCGCTTTACGCCGTCAACCCGGCGCAGATCGAACGCCAGGTCTCGGGTTCCTTCGTCTACGGCCTTTCGGCGCTGTTCTATCAGGAATGCACGGTCAAGGACGGCCGCATCGAGCAGGCGAATTTCGACAGCTTCAATTCGATGCGCATCGCCCAGATGCCGAAGGTTGAATCGATCGTCATGCCGAGCGGTGGCACCGAACCCTGGGGTGGGGTGGGCGAGCCCACCATCTGCGTCGCCGCGCCGGCCGTGCTCAACGCCTATTTCGCGGCCACCGGGCGGCGCATTCGCACCTTCCCCTTGAAGAATCATGGGATCGCGATGGCGTGATGAGAGGGCGGGCAATGCGGCGGGCGGCCGCTCTGGCCGGGGCGCTGCTCTTGGCGGCGGCGCCCGCGCGGGCCGAAAGCGTGGCGCCCTACGCCATCGTCGGCGACGCCATCCCGATGCCGCTGGCCGGCGCCAAGGGCGACGCCAAGCGCGGCCAAGCGATCGTCGGCGACCGCCAGGTCGGTCTGTGCCTGCTCTGCCATCCCGGCCCCTTTGCCAACGAGCGGGCGCAAGGAACGATCGGCCCCGATCTTCGTGGCGCCGGGGCGCGTTGGAGCGAGGGCCAATTGCGCTTGCGGCTCGTCGATTCCCAAAAGGTGAACCCCGAGACCATCATGCCGCCCTTCCATCGCACCCAGGGGCTTTCCCGGGTTGCCGGCGCCTTTCGGGGCCGGCCGATTCTCGACGCCCAGCAGATCGAGGATGCCGTGACTTACCTGCAAACGCTCACCGACTGAGCCGATGACGACACGCCGCCAGTTCCTGGAAGGCGCCGGCGCCCTGACGGCGCTGTCGGTGATCCATCTTCGCGCCGCCCAGGCCACTCCGGTCGCCATGCAGGCCGCCATCGATGCGGTGACCGGCGGCGCCGTCCTTCGCCCGGGTCGAGTCAAGCTCGACATTCCGCCCCTGGTCGAGAACGGCAATTCGATTCAGTGCACGGTGAGCGTCCCCGGTCCGACGCCCGCCTCCGACCGCGTCCGCGCCCTTCATTTGTTCAACGAGAAGAATCCGCAGCCCAACATGTTCGGCGTCCGCTTCGGCCCACGGGCCGGGCCGGCGAAATTCACCACCCGCATCCGGCTGGCCGGAACGCAAACCCTGGTGGCGGTGGCGAAATTGGCGGACGGCTCCTTCTGGGTCGATCGGGTGGAGGTGGTGGTCACCCTGGCGGCTTGCGTGGAGGACCCATGACGGCGCGCGTCATCATCACCGCTCCGACCAAGGCGAAGAAGGGCGAGATCGTTACCGTCACCACCTTGCTCGCCCACGTCATGGAAAACGGCTTTCGCCATTCCAGCACCGGTGTTCCCATTCCGCGCGACATCGTCACCGAATTCGTCGCCCGCTATAACGGGGCGGAAATCCTGCGCGCCAGCCTTTACCCGGCGATCGCCGCCAACCCCTATTTTGCCTTCGAATTCGTGGCCGAGGAGAGCGGCATCCTCGATTTTTCCTGGATGGGCGACAACGGCTTTGCCGCCTCCCGCCAGATCGCGATCAACGTGGAATGACGGTCCTGGGCTCACGTATCCTGGCCGGCCTTTTCGGTGTGGCGCTGGCGCCCTTGGCGGAGCTTCGCGCCGGCGAAATTCCGTTTGCCGAGCTGCGTTCGGGTTCTGAACTGATGAGCCCCGACACCCGCGCCATGCAAGATGCCGACAGCGCCAATCCCGGCATGCTGTGGGTGATCGAGGGCGAAGCCCTGTGGAACGCCAAGGCGGGCGCGGCCAATCTGGCTTGCGCCGATTGCCATGGCGCTGCCGAACTCGCTATGCGGGGCGTGGCGGCGCGCCATCCGGCCTTCGACGCCAAGCGCAACCAGGCGGTCAATCTGGCCGGGAGCATCGAATGGTGCCGGGTCGAGCGGCAAAAGGCGCCAGCCTTGACGGCGGAAGGCCCCGAGGCCCTGGCGCTCGAGGCCTATGTGGCCCGCCAATCGCGTGGCCTGTCGATCGCCAGCACGGATGCGGCCTTAAGGCCGCTGATCGAATCCGGGCGCGAGCTTTACCTTCGCCGCCAGGGCCAGCTTGATCTCTCCTGCGCGCATTGCCACACCGAAAATTGGGGGCGCAAGCTGGCCGGATTGGCGCTGTCGCAAGGCCATCCCAACGGCTATCCGCTCTATCGTCTGGAATGGCAGAGTTTCGGTTCGCTCGAGCGCCGCCTGCGCAATTGCCTGACCGGCATGCGGGCCGAACCCTATCCGGCCGGGGCTTCCGAATATTTGGCGCTCGAGGCTTATCTGAAGTGGCGGGCGCACGGCATGCCGATGGAGAGCCCAGCGGTCCGGCCTTAAGCCCGGACCCGCCTTTCCGTAACGCTACCACACCCGGTCGGGAACTAGGGCCGAGGCGCGGCTGAGAAAAATGGCATCGGCCTGATAGAGGATTCCGCCCTTGCCGCGGCGCGGATCGACGAAATCAAGCATCTGGAAGCCGCGCTCATCGAGATAGCGCACAATCTCGGCCATCAGCGGCGCGCCCTGATTGTAGGCCAGCATCGAGACCTCGACGATCACCGCCTTGGCCGTCGCCAGTGTGTTCGGCCCGCCTTCCAGCACATCGCGTTCGGCGCCCTGGACGTCGAGCTTGATGAGATCATAGGGGGGCTCGCCTTTCACCAGATCGTCCAGGCGCGTTTGAACGCGCTCCTCGGTTCGGCGGGCGAAGTCGCTGCGCTCGGGGTAAAGCGAGGTGCCGGTGCTGCCATAAGGAGTGTCGGGGATGTGCAGGCGCACAGGGCGGCCGCTTTCCGGTCCCAAGAGGGCAACCCTTAGATGGGCGTTACCCAAGCGGGCCGCCTCGGCCTCCAGAATCGCGCCCTTCGATTCTTGCGCCTCGATCATCAGGATGTGGGCCTGGGGAAAAATCGAACGAGCCAGTCCGGCCCACCAGCCTTCATAGGCGCCAATATCGAGGATGTGGGCGGGAGCCAACCCTAACCCGGCCAAACGGCGCAATCCCGCCGCCATGTCGTTGCGGCCCTCGATCAGGCTGATGCGGCCCATCAGGGCCAGCGCCTGCGGCAGACCCGGCGCGGCGGCCAGGATGGCGCGCAAGGTGGCGTCGGCGCGGTCGTAATCGGCGCGTTCGATCTCGCGCCCGGCCCGCGCCAGGGCCTCGTCGAGCGTCAGGCGTTGGGTCATCAGAGGCGGCGGCCCTAAGTGGTTACGCCGCCGCTTTGCGCAGGCCCAGCCGGTCCCACACCTCGATCAGGGCCGCCACAAGCTGATCCATCATGGCGTCGCTGTGCAGCGGCGTGGGGGTGAAGCGCAGGCGCTCGGTGCCCTTGGGCACGGTGGGATAGTTGATCGGCTGCACATAGATGCGGTGGCGTTCGAGCAGCATGTCGCTCGCCTGCTTGCACAGCGCGGCGTCGCCCACCATCACCGGCACGATGTGGCTCACCGAGGGCAGCACCGGTAGGCCCGCCTGACGCAGGCGCTTCTTCAAGGTGGCGGCGCGCTCCTGATGGCGCTCGCGCAGCTCGTTGTGATCCTTGAGATAGCGGATGCTGGCCAGCGCGGCGGCCGCCACGCCAGGCGGCAGGGCGGTCGAGAAGATGAAGCCCGGCCCGTAGCTGCGGACGAAATCGACCATCGCCGCCGAGCCGGCGATGTAGCCGCCGACCACGCCGATCGCCTTGGCCATCGTACCTTGCATGATGGTGATGCGCTCGAGGCAGCCGTCGCGCTCGGCGACGCCCGATCCGGTGGTGCCGTACATGCCCACGGCGTGCACCTCGTCCAGGAAGGTCATGGCACCGTATTTCTCGGCCACCGCGCAGATGTCGGCGATGGGGGCGATGTCGCCATCCATCGAATAGACCGATTCGAAGGCCACCATTTTCGGCCGTTCAAGGGGCAAATCGGCCAATTGGCGCTCGAGGTCCTTGACGTCGTTGTGCTTCCACACCGTCTTGGCCGAGCGGCCGTGGCGGATGCCCTCGATCATCGAATTGTGGTTAAGCGCGTCCGACAGGATCACCAGGTCGGGGATGTTGGCGCCCAGGGTGGAAAGCGTCGTCTGGTTGGCGACATAGCCCGAGGTGAAGATGAGCGCCGCCTCCTTGCGGTTCCACTGGGCCAATTCGCGCTCCAAGAGCACATGGTAGTGGTTGGTGCCGCCGATGTTGCGGGTGCCGCCGGCGCCGGCGCCGCACTCGCGCACCGCCTTGACCATGGCGTCGATGACGGTGGCGGAAAGGCCCTGGCCCAGATAGTCGTTCGAACACCAGACGGTGACGTCGACCACTTGGCCGTCGGTGCGGTAATTTTTGGCGAGAGGGGCCGAACCCACCATGCGCTCCAGATCGGCAAAGACCCGGTAACGCCCCTCGCTCCGAAGCAGGGCGATCCGCTCGGCGAAGAATTTCTCGTAATCCATCAGGCCCTCCCCGCGGACGCCGGGAACATCCACAGTCCAGACGTCCGGTCAGCGAACATCCTAATATTCCCCGACTCGGGCCGCAACTGCCCAGTCGGGTTGGGTTTCTAGCCGAGATTGGCGCTTGGATGGCAGGGGGGCCTTGATGGCGGTCAACCCCGTTGCCTTTCAAGGAGTTATTTCAGTTTCAAAATGGACCGCCGCCGCCCGGAAAAAATTATAATCGGTTGAAAAATCAGGCTTCATCCTTATGATGAGGCCGGGGTGGAGCCAGCGAAGCGAGAGCGGATACCTTCCGAATATGGTCGAGCGACGGAAAAAGCCGCGCGACATGGTCAAGAAACGGGGTCGGGCGGCCGCCAAGCCGGTCCCGGCGCCGGCGGCCGACTCCAGCTTGCTGGCCATCAGCCAATTGTTCGCCGCCGAGTTTCCGGGCGTGGTCTTTCAGCGCCGGCGCGACGCCCAAGGCGCCATCACCTACCCCTATCTGTCGCCCAGCCTGCCCCGCCTGCTCGGGGTGGCGGCGCCGGCGCTTTCGGTCAACCGCGAAGGCGAGCTCGACGTCATCCATTGGGCGGACCGTCAAGGCCACGCCGCGGCGGTGCAGCGCTCGGCCGAGACGCTGGAGCCGTGCTTTGAATCCTTCCGGGCGATCGGCGCCGAGGGCAAGGTCGTCTGGCTGGAAGGCACGTCGATCCCGCGCCCGGCCGAGGCGGGCGCCGTGGTCTGGGACGGCATTCTGATCGATGTCTCCGAGCGGGTGCACGCCGAACAGCGCCTGGAAACCATTCTCGCCAATGCCGCCGATTGCCTGATCGCCATCGACGACGAGGGACGGATCGAGATGGTGAACGATGCTGCCGCGGCCCTCTTCGGCTACCCGGCCCAAGACATGCTGGGCCGCAACATCTCGATGCTGATGCCCGAGCCGCACCGTTCGGCGCACGACGGCTATTTGCGGCGCTTTCAGGCGCGGGGCACCTCGGACATCGTCGCCAACCGGCGGCCGCGCGAGCTGGTCGGCCTGCGCAAGGACGGCAGCACCTTTCCCTTCGAGCTGGCGGTGAACGAGGTCAAGATCGAGGGCCGGCGCTTCTTCATCGGCAGCGGCCGCGACATCACGGCTCGCAAGGAAACCGAGGCGGCGTTGCGCGATTCCGAAGAGCGGCTGCGCGGCATCACCGACAACATCCCCGGCATCGTCTTTCGCCGCGTTCAGGACCCGAGCGGCGACAGCCGCTATTCCTATGTCAGCGACGGCCTGCGCGATCTGTTGAACGTCGAGCCCGAGGCGATCCTGTCCGGTCGCACCCATTTCCGCGATCTGCTGTCGCCCGAGCAGCGCCGCATGCCGCCGCTCGCCCTGCCGCCCGAGACGGCGGGGGCGGTGGGCCAGACGGTCGATCAGGAGCTGCATTTCCGCACCCCCGACGGGCTGGAGCGCTGGTTGCAGACGATCAGCCGGCCCCGCCGGCTCGAGGGCGGCGAGGTGGTCTGGGACGGCGTCGCGCTCGACATCACGGCGCGCAAGGAGGCGGAGCGGCGGCTCAGCTATCTCGCCTATCACGATCCGCTGACCGGAGCGGCCAACCGGGCGTTGTTCCTCGATCGCTTCCAGGCGGCCAGCCGCTTGGCCCAGGATTTGGGCGAGACGCTGAACGTGCTCTCGCTCGGCATCGACGGCTTCGCCTTCATCAACACCACGCTCGGCCATCGGGTCGGCGATCAGCTCTTGAAGGCGATCGCGCGGCGCATGCAAAACCTGGTCGGGCGCGCCGACACCGTGGCCCGGGTCGGCGGCGATCGCTTTCTCGTCTTGCTGACCGGGGTCACCGGCGAACGCCAGGTTTCGGAAATGGTCGAACGCCTGTGGCGCGGCCTGCGCGAGCCCCTGCCGGTCGAGGGTCAGGAATTCGAACTCGCCTGCTCGATCGGCGTCGCCGTCTTTCCGAGGGACGGCGCCGACGCCGAAACCCTGATCAAGAACGCCGACAGCGCGCTGGGCGCCGCCAAGGAGGAGGGCTCGGGCGGCATCCACGTCTTCACCGCCGAACTGGGCCAGCGCGGCAGCCGCAAGCTCACCTTGCAAAACCGGTTGCGCCGGGCGATCGACGCCCACGAGCTGGTCGCGCACTATCAGCCGCAGCTCGATCTCGCCACTGGCCAGATGGTGGGCCTGGAGGCGCTGGTGCGCTGGACGCCGGCCGAGGGGCCGGTGTCGCCGGTCGAGTTCATTCCGGTGGCCGAAGAATTCGGCCTGATCGACGCGATCTCCGATGTCATGCTGTTCGCGGTCGCCAGGCAATTGCGCGCCTGGCGCGGCCAGGGGCTGCCGGTGGTGCCGGTGGCGGTCAACATCTCGGGGCGCCAGTTCCACAATCCGCGCCGCCTCATCCAGACGCTCGAACAGGTGTTGGGGGAAAGCGGCCTGCCCTCCAGCCTGATCGAACTCGAACTCACCGAAAGCTCGGCGATGCGCGATCCCAAGCAGGCCAGCGCGGTGATCGCCCAACTGGCCGAGATGGGCCTGAAATGCGCCATCGACGATTTCGGCACCGGCTATTCCTCGCTCGCCGTCCTGAAGCGCTTCCCGATCCGCAAGCTCAAGGTCGACCGCTCCTTCGTGATCGATATCGATCACGACGCCAACGACGCCGCCATCGTCCAGGCGGTGATCGCCATGGCGCACGCCCTCAATCTGGTGGTGGTGGCGGAAGGGGTGGAGACGGAAAGCCATCTGCGCTTCCTGCGCGGGCTGGGCTGCGACCAGATGCAGGGTTATTTGTTCAGCAAACCCCTGCCGGCCGACGAAATGGCCAAGCTGCTCATCGAGGGACGCCGGCTTTCCCTCCCCGAATAGATCCTTATCGTCATCGCCTTGACTCGTCGGGTAGGGCGGGGCACCATAAACAACGTTTGCAGTTGCAGAGGGAGGGCACCCGGGGATCGTTCCGGGGGCGAGAGGGTGACCTTCCGGACGCGGAATCGATTTGAACAACAGGGTGTTCTTGGACCATGGCCTCCGGCGTTCACAAGCATTCCTACACCGTCACCTGCGCGTCCAGTTTCCGCGACGCCGTCGAGGGTCTGGCTGGACGGCGCAAGGTCAATGTCGGCGATTTGGCGCGCTCGGTCATGCTGGTGGTGCCCAAAGAGACCATCGAAGTCCAGCCCGATCCGGGCGAGCCGGTTCCCGGTGATCGGGAAACGGTGATTTTGAAATCCGGGCCCTCCGAGGGCCGGCCCTGGCGGCGCAAGCCGCGGCTGCAGGTGCGCATGTCGCCCGGACTGGCAATCCCCTTCATCCGCAAGGCGCTGGCCTTGGCGCTGGCGATGGAGAAGGGCGATCTGGCGGTGCGGCTCGACGATCCGGCCAAGCCGGTCGAACCGCCGCCCGAGATGGTGATCGAGAAGGCCCGCCATGTCGAAGAGGTCGAGCGGCTGCGCGCCATCATCGGCGTGCTGTCCTTCGAGCCCCTGAACGAAGGCGTGCGCTCGCGCGAGGAGGCGTTGCATGTGCTGGGCTTTCCGCCCACCGCCCGGCCCGACGACAAGACCCTGCGCGCCAAGTTCCGCATGCTGGCCACCATCCATCATCCGGACAGCGACCACGGCAACCATCAGCGCATGAGCCAGCTCAACGCCGCCATCGACATCCTCAGGCGCGGCGCGGCGTAGTCGCTTGTCTTAGGCGCCCTTGCCGCCGTGCGAGGCCGACCAGCCGACTGGGTCGTAGAGGAAGGCGCGCACCTGATCGAGGGTCGCCTTGTCAAAGGCGCTGCCATGCTCGGCCACTTCGAGCACGTCCCACCAGTTGGCGAGATAGTGGAGCCGGATGCCGATGTCCTCGAGCGTCTTCAAGGCGCCCGGAAAGACGCCGTAGAAGAACACCACCAGGGCGTGGTTGACGGTGGCGCCGGCCTCGCGCAGCGCCTGGCAGAAGATCACCTTGCTCGCCCCGTCCGAAGCCAGATCTTCGACCAGGAGCACGCGGGCGTTGTCGTCGAAATGGCCCTCGATTTGGGCGTTACGGCCGAAGCCCTTGGGCTTCTTGCGCACATAGAGCATGGGCAGGCCGAGCGCCTCGGACAGCCAGGCGGCGTAGGGAATGCCGGCGGTCTCGCCGCCCGCCACCGCGTCGAGGCTGGAAAAGCCGACCTCGCGCTCCACCGCCGCCGCCGCCAGCTCGGTGATCTTGCGCCTGGCGCGCGGATACGAGATCACCCGCCGGCAATCGATGTAGACCGGGCTGGCCCAGCCTGAGGTGAGCTTGTAGGGGTTTTCCGGTCGGAAATTGACCGCTCCGATCTCCAAAAGGATGCGGGCGACGGTCAAACCGGCCTGTTTCTGTTCCGGCGAGCGCGCGACGACGGCCATGCTGAATCCCTCCCGTTGGGCGCCTTTCTTTACGGCGATTCGGGCCGCCCTGGCAATGGGGGCGTCGTTCAGAATCCGTATTCCGACCAGCGGCCGGTGACCTTGGCCACGATGTCCTCGGCCATTTTGAGGGGCAGGCCCCAGGGCCGGTCGGTCTCGGTGCCGATCTTGGTGGTGGCGTCGAGCCCCAGCTTGCCGCCCAGCCCGGCCTTGGGGCTGGCGAAATCGAGATAGTCGATGGGCGTGTTGTCGATGGCGACGATGTCGCGCACCGGGTCCATGCGGGTGGCGATCGCCCACATCACGTCCTTCCAGTCCCGCGCGCTGACATCGTCGTCGATGACGATGACGAACTTGGTGTAGACGAATTGGCGCAGGAACGACCACACCCCCATCATCACGCGGCGCGCATGGCCGGGATAGGCCTTCTTGATCGACACCACGGCGATGCGGTACGAGCAGCCCTCGGGCGGCAGCCAGAAATCGACGATCTCGGGAAATTGCTGCTGAAGAAGGGGGATGAACACTTCGTTCAGCGCCTCGCCCAGGACGCTGGGCTCGTCGGGCGGCCGGCCGGTGAAGGTCGACAGATAGACCGGCGCCCGGCGCATGGTGATCGCCGAGACGGTGAAAACCGGAAAGGGCTCGACGGCGTTGTAATAGCCGGTGTGGTCGCCATAGGGGCCCTCCGGCCCGGTTTGGTCGAGCGAGACATGGCCTTCCAGCACGATCTCGGCCTCGGCCGGCACCTTCAAGGGGATCGTCTTGCACGGCACCAGCGCCACCTTCTTGCCCCGCAACAGGCCGGCGAACTGATATTCGGAAAGGGTGTCGGGCACCGGCGTCACCGCCGCCAGCAGGGTGCCCGGATCGGCGCCGATCACCGCCGCCACCGGCATCGGATCGGACCGCACCGCCTTCCAGCGGGCGAAATGCTGGGCGCCGCCGCGCTGGGCCAGCCAACGCATCAGCGTGGTGTTCCGGCCGGTCACCTGCATGCGGTAGATGCCGAGATTGGCGCCGTCGCGCTTGTCGCCGCCCGGTCCCTCGGTCACCACCAAGGGCCAGGTGATGAGCGGCGCCGGCTCGCCCGGCCAGCAGCTCTGGATGGGCAGGCGGGCCAGATCGACCGCGTCGCCTTCCCAGACGATCTCCTGACAGGGCGCCTTGGAAACCAGGGTAGGCTTCATCGCCAGCACGGTCTTGGCCAAGGGCAGCATCGCCACCGCCTCGCGCCAGCCGCCGGGCGGCTCGGGCTGCTTCAAGAAGGCCAGCGTCTCGCCCACCTGGCGCAAGTGGCCGGGCTCGCGCCCCATGCCCCAGGCGACGCGCTCGACGGTGCCGAACAGGTTGGCGAGCACCGGCATGGAGGCCGGTTTGCCGTCGGCGCCGATCGGCGTCTCGAACAGCACGGCGGGGCCGCCCTGGCGGACCAGCCGGGCTTGGATTTCCGTCATTTCCAGAACGGTCGCCACCGGGGCGGCGATCCGCTTCAACCGGCCGTGGCGTTCCAGATGGGCGACGAAGGCGCTAAGGGAGTCGAACATGCTGGCAGTAAGAAACGAAGCGGCCCGCCCGGTCAAGCCCGCCCGTTCCTCCAAGAACGATTTGGCTTCAACCGATTCTCCGATTCGGCCATAATGACGGGCTGCGAGGAGAGGGTCCATGAACGACACAGCCGGCCAAGCCGTGATCGGGGAAGACCGTTACCGGCGTCTGATCGACGTCGGCATCGCCCTGTCGGCGGAAAAGAACCACGACCGCCTGATGGAGATGATTCTCCTCGAGGCGAAGTCCTTCTACAACGCCGACGGCGGCACCCTTTACCTGATGACCGAGGACCAAAAGGCGCTGCGCTTCACCATCATGCGCAACGACGCCTTGAACATCGCCATGGGCGGCACCACCGGCAAGCCGATTCCCTTTCCGCCGCTGCCGCTCTACGACGCCCAGGGCAAGCCGCGCAGCGACGCGGTGGCGGTTCACGCCGCGCTCACCGGCAATTCGATCAACATTCCCGACGTCTACGCGGTCAAGGATTTCGACTTCACCGGCGCCAAGAAATTCGACGCCGCCAACAAGTACCGCACCACCTCGTCTTTGGTGGTGCCGCTCAAGGACCACAAGGGCGAGGTGATGGGGGTCATCCAGCTCATCAACGCCTTGGATGCCCAGCGCAACCCGATTCCCTTCGACACCGGGCTGCAGCCGCTGATCGAGGCCCTGGCCTCGCAAGCCGCGGTGGCGCTCAACAACCAGCAACTGCTGGCCGCCCAGATCCGGCTGTTCAATTCCTTCATCAAGGTGATCTCGACCGCGATCGACGCCAAATCGCCCTACACCGGCGGCCACTGTTTGCGGGTGCCCGAAATCACCCGCATGCTCTGCGAAGCGGCCTGCGACCAGAGCGACGGCCCGTTCGCCGATTTCATGCTCTCCGACGACCAGTGGTACGAGCTTGAGGTGGCGGCCGGGCTGCACGATTGCGGCAAGGTCACGACGCCGGAATACGTGGTCGACAAGGCGACCAAGCTCGAGACCATCTACAACCGCATCCACGAGATTCGCATGCGCTTCGAGGTCATCAAGCGCGACCGGGTGATCCGTTATCTCGAAGGCCGGGTGACGGGCGAGGGCGACACCGAGGCCCGGCGCCAGGAACTCGAAGACGAACTGGCCAAGCTCGACGACGAGTTCGCCTTCGTCGCCGAGTGCAACGTCGGCGGCGAATTCATGGCGCCCGAAAAGATCGCCCGCCTGAAATCGATTGGCGAACGCACCTGGACCCGCACGCTCGACGACACGCTGGGCCTGTCGATCATGGAGGCGCGCCGCATGCCCAAGGAGCGGCCCGCCCTGCCGGTGGTCGAGCCCCTCTTGGCCGACAAGCCCGAGCACCGCATCGAGCACGAAGTCGCCAACCCGCTGGCAATCGAAAATCCTGAGGGCTTCACCCTCAAGGTGCCGGAGCTCAAATTCAATCTGGGCGAACTGCACAATCTGGCGATCGCGCGGGGCACGCTGTCCGACGAGGACCGCTTCCACATCAACAACCACATCGTCCAGACAATCCTGATGCTGAAGGCGCTGCCCTTCCCCAAGAACCTGAAGGCGGTGCCCGAGCTGGCCGGCTGCCACCACGAGACCATGAACGGCAGGGGCTATCCGCGCAGCCTGAAGCGCGAGGACATGAGCGTGCCGGCCCGCATCATGGCGATCGCCGACGTCTTCGAGGCGCTCACCGCCTCGGATCGGCCCTACAAGCCGCCAAAGACGCTGTCCGACAGCCTGAAGATCATGTCCTTCATGTGCAAGGACGGGCATCTCGATCCCGACCTGTTCAACCTCTTCCTCTCTTCGGGGGTGTGGAAGATCTTCGCCGACAAGTTCCTCAAGCCCGAACAGATCGATGCCGTCGACATCGAGAAATTCCTGTTCAAGCCGGCGCCGCCGAAGACCGCCGCCGAATAAGCGCGCCGCCGATCGCCGTCAGAACCGATTTCAGCTCGGGGTCGGCGACGCCGGCCACGAGCCCTTCCAGTTCCGCCGTCTCCTCGGGCGCCAAGGGGCGCGGCGCCTCCGGTTTGGCCGCCGCTGCGGCGGGCAGGGGGCCTTGAGTGAGCGCCAGGCGCGCCACCGCCCGATAACCCAAGAAGCCGTTCACCCGCTCCAAAATGAGCGGCGCCAGATGCTGGACCAGGGTCGCCTGGGCGCCGCTGGCGACCCGAAGATGCAAGGTGGCGTCGCCGGGCTTGCCCTTTTGCCAGGCGATGCGCATCGGGCAGGTGGCGCGGGCCAGATCGGCGCCCATCACCTCGGCCCAACGGGCGATCAGGTCGGCGGCGGCGAAGCCGCGCTTGCCCAAGGCCGGCTTGGCGGCCCGGCGCACCGCGCCCGCCGCCGCCTTCAAACCGCCACCGCGCCATTCCCTTTTCGGCTCCATCCGGACAGGATAGCCGATGGCCGGCGCTTTACCATCCCCCGATCCCAAGCGGTTGCTCGCCTGGTACGACGTCCACAAGCGAGCGCTGCCCTGGCGCGTCCGCCGCGACCCCTATCGGATCTGGCTATCCGAGGTGATGGCGCAGCAGACGACGCTGGCCGCCGTCATCCCCTATTACCAGGCCTTCCTCGCCCGTTGGCCCAGTCTGGCCGATCTGGCCGCCGCCGACGCCGAGGAGGTGCTGGCCGCCTGGTCGGGGCTCGGCTATTACCGGCGGGCCCGCCATCTCCATGCCTGCGCCCGGATCGTGGCCCAGGATTTGGGCGGGCGCTTTCCCGAGAGCGTCGAAGGTCTGCGCGCCCTTCCCGGCCTTGGCGCCTACAGCGCCGCCGCCATCGCCGCCATCGCCTTCGAACGGCCGACCGTGCCGGTCGATGGCAATGTGCTGCGCGTCGTCGCCCGCCTGTTCGCCGTGACCAAGCCGTTGGCTCAGGCCAAGGCCGATTTGGCCGAGCGCGCCCAAACGCTTAGGCCCCGCCGCCGCTTCGGCGATTTTGCCCAGGCACTGATGGAATTGGGAGCGCTGGTTTGCACGCCGCGCGCCCCCGATTGCCCGCGCTGTCCCTGGGCGAAGGCCTGCCGGGCTCGCGCCCAGGGGATCGCCGATTCGCTGCCGCAAAAATCGGCCAAGAAGGCCAAGCCGATGCTCCAGGCGGTGGCCTTCCTCCTGCGCCGCGCCGACGGGGCGGTGCTGCTTCGCCGCCGTCCGGATACCGGCCTGTTGGCGGGAATGCTGGAACTGCCCTCGACGCCCTGGCGGGAAAAGCCCTGGAACCTCGACGACGCCCTGGAGCACGCGCCCCCCGGCCGAGACTGGCAGGAATCCGCCCCTCCCTTCCGCCATGTCTTCAGCCATGTGAGCGTCACCTTGCGGGTGGTGGCGGGCCGGCCGGCCGGGCGATTGGCCGGGCTTTGGGCCAAGCCCGGGCAATGGGGCGGCCTGGCCCTTCCCAGCCTCACTGCCAAGGCGCTCGCACGGTCAGGGCAATCCTGACCCTTCTGACCTGGATCAATGACGGCCTAGCGGAATTCCCTTAGGAAGGTTCCGCGCCGCAGTTTGCCAGGGCGTATTGCCAAGGCAAACCAAAAGAGTGCAAACGAACTTGATAACGTTGACTTATTGACTTTTCATTGCGGCGCAAAATAACTTTTGTTATGATAATTTGAAACAAGCGACCAACCTCCGGTTTCGGGAATCGGCGGTCGGTCGAAAAAAGTCATGAAATCAAAAGTGGGGCAAAATGAACATAATTTCGAGACCCTTAAGCGGGGTCGAACGCACCTTTTCCAGCGACGAACTGATCGTCAGCAAGACTGACACCAAGGGGGTGATCACCTACGCCAACGACATCTTCATCAAGATGAGCGGCTACACCGAGGCCGAGCTTCTGGGCCAGCCGCATTCGTTGATCCGCCACCCCGACATGCCGCGCTGCGTGTTCAAGTTTCTCTGGGACACCATCGCCACCGGCCAAGAGGTCTTCGCCTATGTGGTCAACCGGGCCAAGCCGGGCGATCATTACTGGGTGTTCGCGCATGTGACGGCCAATTACAATCGCGACCGGCAGATCATCGGCTACTCCTCGAACCGCCGCTCGCCCAAGAAATCGGCGATCGACGCCATCAAGCCGATCTACGCCCAGCTTCTGGCCGAGGAGCAGCGCCACGCCGACCGCAAGGCGGGGCTCGAGGCCTCGTTCAAGATGCTGGTCGATGTCGTCAAGAACAGCGGCATGAGCTACGAGAAGCTGATCTTCGCGCTGTAGCCGTGACCGTTTTGTCTTGCCGTCTTGATAGCGCCCATTCGGCTTGGCCGTTCTAAGATTGGCCTGTCCGGCCCGCAACCCCGGCCCGGTCTGGAAGAAGGCGTCAAGGCGCGGTATAGTCCCATCATGGCGACACCCATGAAGACGAAACTCCTGATGACGGAACAGCGCGGCACCCCCCGCGAATTGGCCGAGCGTTTGGCCGGTTTGCCCGAGGGGCAATACCGTGTCGTCGTGCAGCCGCTGCGCAGCCGTGAGGATGTCCTGGCGGGGTTTGATGACGCCACCGAGACCCTGCGGCGCAATCCTCCGCCCGAGGCGGTTGGGCGGACGGACGATGCCATCGCGGATTTCGCCGATACCGTGGTTCAGGACATTCGCCGGACGGCCAAGCCGAATTGATCGGCCCGATCCCTTAGCCTTCCCCCATTACCCGCCCAGCAGGCGGCGGATGTCGAGATCGTTCTGATGCTCGACCGAATAGCGGGTGAGCGCGCTGTCCACCGTGCGCCCGGTCATCGAACGCCAGCGGTCCATTGCCGCCTTGCGGGTGAAGGGGCCGTAGATTTCCAGGGGCTTGTTCTCGGCCATGGTCTGGAAGGTAGCGTCGGCATACTCGCCGCCGGCCACGTACCACAGCCGGCGGTCCTCGTCGGTCTCGATGGCGATCGCGTAGCGCACCAGCGCGTTGTCGACCGTGCGCCCGGTGATCGAACGCCAGAAATCGAAGGCCGCCTTCTCGTCGAAGGGGCCGTGGCGCTCCAGCGCCTTGCCGGGCGCCGGAGCAGCGAAGCTGGCGTCGGCGTATTCGCCGCCCACCACGTAATAGCTTTTGCGGTCGCCGCTCACGGAGCGTCCTTCGACACCGGCAGGCCCTCGGCCTTCCAGCGGCTCATGCCGCCGGTGAGGTAGGCGACGTTGGCGACGCCCGCTTTGCGCAACAGCTCTGCCGCCTTGGGCGAACGGTTGTCGGTGCGGCAAATGGTGATCACCGGCGTCGTCTTGTGGCCGGCCAACTGCTCGCCCAGGGCGGCCAAGCGGCCTTGCAGATCGGCCAGCGGCACCAGCACGGCGCCGGCGATATGGCCCAGTTCGCCGGTGAATTCCTCGGGCCCGCGCACATCGAGCAGCAGCAGGTCCTCCTCGTTGTCGAGCTTGGCCTTCAGCATCTGGGGCGTGAGCTGCGGCCCTTGCTGGCGGGCGCGGCGGATGGCGGCCGGCAGGACCAGCGCCAACAGAATGGCGCCGGCGAACAGCAAGTTTTCCAGGCTGAAAATCTTGTCCATGGGGGCTGGATAAACCGGGCGGCGCGTTCCGTCAAGCGCTGGACAGCCTTGGCCCAAGAGCCTATAGCCGGGGCATGAGCGCCCCCATCCACATCGTCGGCGCCGGCCTGGCCGGCTGCGAGGCCGCCTGGCAACTGGCCAAGCGCGGTCACAAGGTGGTGCTGCACGAGATGCGGCCCACCCGGATGACGCCGGCCCATGCCGGCGGCGGCTTGGCGGAACTGGTCTGCTCGAACTCGCTGCGCGCCGACGACATCGCCAGCGCGGTCGGGCTCTTGCACGCCGAAATGCGCCAAGCCGATTCCCTGGTGCTGGCGGCGGCCGACGCCACCCGGGTTCCCGCCGGCGGCGCCTTGGCGGTTGATCGTCAGGGATTCTCGCAAGCGATCGAGGCGCGGCTCCTGGCCCGGCCCGAGCTGACGCTGGTGCGCGAGGAGCTGGCCGGCTGGCCGCCCGAGGCCTGGGGCGATTGCATCATCGCCAGCGGCCCGCTCACCTCGGATTCGCTGGCCCAGGCGATCGCCCGGCGCACCGGCCAGGCGCATCTGCATTTCTTCGACGCCATCGCCCCCATCGTCACCCGCGACAGCGTCGATTTCTCCAAGGCCTGGTTCCAGTCGCGCTACGACAAGGGCGCCGGCCAGGATTACATCAATTGTCCGCTTTCCCGGGACGAGTACGAAACCTTCGTCGCCGCCCTGGTCGCCGCCGACACCGCCCCCTTCCGCGAGTGGGAAAAGGACACACCCTATTTCGAGGGCTGCCTGCCGATCGAGGTGATGGCGGCGCGCGGTCCGCGCACGTTGGCCTTCGGGCCGATGAAGCCGGTGGGGCTCGACAATCCCAACGGCCCTAGGCCCTATGCGGTGGTTCAGCTTCGCCAGGACAACGCCCAGGCGACCCTTTTCAACATGGTCGGCTTCCAGACCAAGCTCAAGCACGGCGAACAGCTCCGCCTGTTCCGCACCATCCCCGGCCTCGAAGGGGCGGAATTCGTCCGGCTGGGCGGCCTGCACCGCAACACCTTCCTCAACAGCCCGCGTCTGCTTGATCCGCTTTTGCGGCTCAAGGCCGAGCCCCGCCTGCGCTTCGCCGGTCAGATCACCGGCTGCGAGGGTTATGTCGAAAGCGCCGCCATCGGCCTTCTGGCCGGGCGGTTCCTGGCCGCCGAGCGCGCCGGCGTTGCACCCCAGCCGCCGCCCCCGAGCACGGCGATGGGGGCACTGCTGGCCCACATCACCGGCCTGGCTTTGGCCGAAACCTTCCAGCCGATGAACGTCAATTTCGGCCTCTTTCCGCCGCTGCCCACGCCGCCCGGCAAACGAAAGCCGCCGGGCGGCAAGGCGCGCAAGGAGGCCTATGCGGCGCGCGCCCAGGCCGATTTCGCGCCCTGGCTCACGGCCTTCCCTGAAGCATCCCGATAAGAAGGGCCAGCGGCCTTGGCCGGGGCCGTGCCAGGCGCGGATCGTAGACGTCGAATTTGACGCGCCCGAGATCGCGCAGCGTGCCCTCGGCCTGGCGCGCCGCCAAGAGGGCCGGCAGCACGGCTTTGGGAACCGGCGGCGCGCGGGCCTCGGCAATCAACGACCGGGCCGCCTCGGCCACCACCCGCACAGCTTGGGCCAAGCGGGGCGAGGGCCCGGCAATCGGCTCGGGCAACAGATCGCTGGGCAGATGGCGGCGCCCACGGGCGGCGTGATGGGGCAGGGCGCGCATCAATCCCAAGAGGGCATGGGCGGTGCCGGCGCCTTGGGCGGCTTGGGCGCTTCGCTCGTCCCGCCCGCCCAGAATTTCCGCCATCAGCCGCGCCAACCCGCCGCCGGTCGCCCGGGCGTAGGCGACAAGATCCTCCAGGCGGGCGGGCGGCTCGGGCGCCTGATCGGCGGCGCGCGCCTCGATCATCGCCTCGAACAGAGGCCGCGACAGATCGTGGCGGGCGATCGCCTGGCCCAGCGCTCCGGCCAGGGGCGAAGGTTCGGCCCCGCCCTCCTTCACACTCGCCAGCGCGTCCCGCCACCATTGGCGGCGGAGGTTGGCCAGCATCGGCTCCTTCACCTTGTCGGGGATCGAAGCGAGATCGAGATGGAAGGCCAAGAGCGCCATCAGATCGTCCTGGCGGTCGGGCGGCGCCAGAACGGCCAAGGCGTAGCGTTCGCGGTCAAGACGGCGGACCTCGTCGGCCCAAGGTGACGGCATCGGGCGGCTCGCGGTTTTCAGAACGGCTCGAATGCACTATAGGAGAGGCGATGGACGAACAGAAGAGCACCCTCCTTTCCGGCAAGACCGCCAAGGACGAGAATTTCCCGGTGGGCTCGTTCCTGCTGCCGGCCCGCTTGCGGCCGCACGTCGCCGCCTATTACCGCTTCGCCCGCACCGCCGACGACATCGCCGACCACCCGACCCTTCCGTCGGCCGACAAGGTGGCGGGCCTTAAGGCGATGGGCGAGGCCCTGAAAACCGGTATCGCCACCACGGCGGAGTCCGAAGCGGCGATTCCCTTGAAGGCCTCGCTGGCTCTCACCGGCGTCGATCCCCGCCATGCCCTCGATCTCTTGATCGCCTTCACCCGCGATTCGGTGCGCAACCGCACCTTGAGCTGGGACGATCTGATCGAGTATTGCCGTTATTCGGCGATGCCGGTGGGGCGCTTTCTGCTCGATCTGCATGGCGAAGACCCCAAGGCGGTCTGGCCGGCGTCCGATGCGCTGTGCGCCGCCTTGCAGATTCTCAACCACCTCCAGGATTTGCAGAAGGATTATCGTGATCTCGACCGCGCCTACCCGCCCGAGGATTGGATGGCTGCGGAAGGGGCGCGCTTCGAGGATTTGGCCGGACCGGCGTTCACCCCGGCGCTTGCCCGGGTGGTGCGTCGCATGCTCGACGCCACCGGCCGGTTGATCGACGAGGCCCGACCCTTGCCGGCCCGCATCCGCCATAGGGGCATGCGCATGGAGGCCGCGGTGATCGTGGCGCTCTGCGGGCGTCTGCATCGGCGCCTGGAGCGCCAGGACCCCCTGGCCGGACGGGTCAAGCTCACCAAGCCCGATTTTCTCGGCTGCGGCTTGGTGGGCGTGGTGCGGGGGTTTTTCGGATGACCGTGCATGTGGTGGGCGCCGGCCTGGCCGGTCTGGCGGCTTCGGTGCGGCTGGCCAAGGCGGGGCGGACGGTGGTGCTGCACGAAGCGGCCGGCCATGCCGGCGGGCGCTGCCGCTCGTTTCTCGACGCCAATCTCGATCGGGTGATCGACAACGGCACCCATCTCATCTTGTCGGCCAATCCCTGCCTGTTCGCCTATCTCGACGCCATCGGCGGCCGGCTGGTCGAACACGCGCCGGCCCAGTTTCCCTTCTTCGATCTGCGCTCGGGCGCCTTCTGGACCATCCGTCCCAACGCCGGACCGATCCCCTGGTGGATTTTCAGCCCAACCCGCCGGGTGGCCGGCACCAAACCCGGCGATTATCTGGGCGGCCATCGGCTGGTGAACGCGCCGCGCCACGCCACGGTCGCCGAACGCACCAAGGGTCCGCTGGCCGACCGGCTGTGGAAGCCCTTGGCCGAGGCGGTGCTGAACACCAGCCCCGCCGAGGGTCAGGCGCGCCTGTTGGGCGCGGTGATCGCCCGCACGCTGATGAAGGGCGAGCGCCATTGCCGACCCTACAGCGCGCCCGATGGGCTGTCGGCGGCGCTGGTCGAGCCGGCGCTGGAAACCCTAAGCGAGGCCGGAGCCGAGCTGCGCTTCCAGCGCCGCCTGATCGGCGTTGAGGCCCAGGCCCTGATTTTCGAGAACGAGCGCCTCGCGCTGGGCTTTGACGATCGCGCCATCCTTGCCTTGCCGTCTTGGGTGATGGCCGGTTTCCTGCCGATGAAGCTGCCGGCGGCGACGCGGGCCATCGTCAACGCCCATTTCCGTCTCGATCGCGTCCCCCATCTGCCGGGCGATCGGCCCTATCTGGGGCTGGTGGGCGGCGCCGCGCAATGGTTGGCGCAGCGGGGCGATGTGCTCTCGGTGACGGTGAGCGCCGCCGACGCGCTGGTCGGCCAATCGAACGACGCCATCGCCACGACGCTGTGGCGCGATTGCGCCCGGGTGCTGGGGCGCGATCCCCTGGCGGTGCCGCCGGTCCGGGTGCTCAAGGAACGCCGCGCCACGCTGGCCCACACGCCCGCCCAAGAGGCGCTGCGCCCCAAGGCCGCCACCCAATTCCCGCGCCTGGTCCTGGCGGGCGATTGGACCGCCACCGGCCTGCCCTCGACCTTGGAAGGGGCGGTGCAATCGGGCTTCACGGCGGCGGATTTGGTGCTCGCCGATCTTGCGAAAGGGTGACCAAGGGTCGGCGCGAGACCATCGACGAGCGGGTGAAGCGCCTTTTGGCTCTCAGCCGCAAGCGTGCCAAAATGCCCATCCTGGATCGGCGTTCGGCCGACGAAATTTTGGGGTACAAGAAGCGCCGACCCACCCGCTCCGACATCCGCAAGGCCTAAACAAAAACCCTACTTCTGCCCTTCACATCCGCCCTTGGGCTTCCTATCTTGTCTCTAGATCACCACCCGTGAAAACGAGAGAGGGACGAAACATGGCCTTTGAACTCCCCCCCCTGCCTTACGCCGCCAACGCGCTCGAGCCGCACATGTCGGCCAACACCTTCTCGTTCCACCACGCCAAGCACCACAACGCCTACGTCACCAATCTGAACAATCTTTTGAAGGACTCGCCCTTGGCCAGCAAGTCGCTGGAAGAGATCGTCAAGGCGACGGCGGGCGATGCGTCGAAGGCCGGCATCTTCAACAACGCCGCCCAGGTGTGGAACCATACCTTCTTCTGGTCGTCGATGAAGCCCGGCGGCGGCGGCAAGCCCGCGGGCGAGCTGGCGGCCAAGATCGACGCCGCCTTCGGCTCCTTCGACAAGTTCAAGGAGGAGTTCAAGAACGCCGCCGTCACCCAGTTCGGCTCCGGCTGGGCCTGGCTGATCGAGGAGGGCGGGCAGCTCAAGATCACCAAGACCGGCAACGCCGACACGCCCTTGGCCAAGGGCCAGAAGGCGCTGTTGACCGTCGATGTCTGGGAGCACGCCTATTATCTCGATTACCAGAACCGGCGCCCCGATTTCGTCCAGGCCTTCCTCGACCATCTCGCCAACTGGGATTTCGCGGCCAAGAATCTGAAGGGCTGATCGGCCTTTCGCCAAGCGACGCGGCGGCCGGGGTCAGCGCCCCGGCCGCCAGCGTTTCAAGAGCAGCGCGTTGGTGACCACGCTCACCGAGCTCATCGCCATCGCCGCGCCGGCGATCACCGGATCGAGCTGGCCCAAGGCCGCCAAGGGCAGCGCCACCACATTGTAGGCGAAGGCCCAGAACAGGTTCTGGCGGATCTTGCGCACCGTGGCGCGCGAGATCGACAAGGCCGCCGGAATGAGGCTGGGATCGCCGCGCATCAAGGTGAGGCCCGCCGTCTGCATGGCGACGTCGGTGCCGGTGCCCATGGCGATGCCGACATCGGCCTCGGCCAGGGCCGGGGCGTCGTTGACGCCGTCGCCCACCATCGCCACCACATGACCTTCGGCCTTCAGCTTGGCGATCTCGCCCGCCTTGTCCTCGGGGCGGATTTCCGCCACCACGCGGGTGATGCCCAATTGACGGGCGATCTTGGCGGCCGCCTGGGCGGTGTCGCCGGTCAGCATCACGGTCTCCAGCCCCAGGCCGGCAAGGGCGCCGATCAGCGCTCCCGCCTCCGGCTTGGCCGGATCGCTGGCCGCCAGAAGTCCGAGCAGGCGGGGCGGTTGGGTTTCAGCCAGCAGCATCAGGCTGGCGCCTTCGGCCTCCTGGCGGCCGATGTCCTCGGCCAGGGCGGAAAGATCGACGCCGTGCTCGTCCATCAGGCGCCGGTTGCCCAAAACGAGCGCCCGCCCGTCAATGGTGGCCGCCACCCCCAGGCCGGGCAAAGCGCGGGCTTCGCGGGCGGGCAGCAGGGTTTGGCCCTTGGCGGCATCGAGGACGGCGCGGGCCAGCGGATGGGCCGAGCCTTGTTGGATCGAGGCGGCCCAGCATAGCAGATTGGCCTCGCTTATCCCCACCATCGGCCGAATGGCGGTGATCGCCGGCTTGCCTTGGGTCAGCGTTCCGGTCTTGTCGAAGGCGATCACCCGCACCTTCTCGGCCAATTCCAGGGCGAGCGCATCCTTAATGAGGATGCCCGCCTTGGCCGCCACACCGGTTCCCACCATGATGGCGGCCGGCGTCGCCAGGCCAAGCGCGCAGGGGCAGGCGATCACCAGCACCGAGACGGCGGCCTCGAAGGCGGTGGCGAGATCGCCCCTTCCCAACCACCAGACCAGGAAGGTGGCCAGCGCCAGCAAGGTCACGGCGGGCACGAAGACGGCGGAAATGCGATCGACCAGCTTCTGCACCGGCGCTTTCGAGGCCTGGGCGGATTCGACCAGACGGATGATGCGGGCCACCGTCGAATCGGCGCCAACCGCGCTGGCCTCAAGGCGCAGCATGCCTTCGCCATTGACGGCGCCGCCCGGCACATGGTCGCCCGGCCGCTTGGCCACCGGCAGGCTTTCGCCGGTCAAGAGCGATTCGTCCAGTTGCGAAACGCCGTCCAGCACCAGCCCATCGACCGGCACCCGCTCGCCCGGCGGTACGATGACGATGTCGCCCTTGAGCACGGTTTCCGCCGCCACCTCGACCACCTGGCCGGCGCGCTCGATGCGGGCGGTGGGCGGCACCAGCGCCATCAGGGCGCGGATGGCGGCGGCGGCGCCGCGCTTGGCCCGCGCTTCCAGGGCCTTGCCCAAGAGAACAAGCGCGATCACCACGGCGGCGGCCTCGAAATAGAGTCCATCGTGCGGGCCGTTGGTCGCCACCGTCCAGGCGCTTAAGCCCCAGGCGGCCGAGGTGCCCAGGGCGACCAGCACGTCCATATTGCCCATGCCGCCCCGAAGCGAGCGATAGGCGCCCAAATAGAAGCGGGCGCCGATCCAGAATTGCACCGGCGTCGCCAGCAGCAACTGCACCCATCCCGGCAGCGCCCAATGGAGGCCGAAGGGCATCAGCGCCATCGGCGTCGCCAAGGGCAAGGCGAGCAGCGCGGCGACGATCAGATGAAGACGATCGCGCCGCCAAACCGCCTGCGCCTCGGCTTCGATGGCGGCCTGGCGCTCGGCCGAGCCGGTGACGGGCGTGGCGCCATAACCGGCCTGTTCGACGGCGCGGATCAGATCGGCCAGCCCCACCAGCCCGGCCGGGGCCTCGATCCTTGCGCGCTCGGTCGCCAGATTGACCTGGACCTGGGCGACGCCCGGCACTTGGCCCAGCACCTTTTCCAGGCGGGTCGAACAGGCGGCGCAGCTCATGCCGGTGATCGCCAGATCGAAGATTTCCCGGGGCACGCTGAAGCCCGCCTGACCCACCGCTTCGACCATCCGGGCGGGCCGGATGGCCTGGGGATCGTAGGCAAGCTCGGCCCGCTCGGCGGCCAGGCTCACCTGGGCGGAACGGACGCCGTCCAGCCGGCCCAGCACCTTTTCCAGGCGGGTCGAGCAGGCGGCGCAGGTCATGCCGCGAATGGGCAGCGCCAGATGCCGCAGGGGCGATTGATCGGTCATGCCCCTCTATTTGGGACCAAAGCGAGGAGCGGTCAAGCCTGGCCGGCGTTGCGCTGGGCGCGCCGCCTGTTCTACCATCGGCCCCATCAATGAGGGATGACCGCCATGGACGACATCAGCCAAGCCCCGAAGGACCAAGCCGGCGACGTTCCCAACGCGCCGATGACGGTGGCGGAGACCGGCCAGGACATGGCCTTCTTCGTCGCCCATTTCGCCAAGGGCATGTATCTCGAGAATCTGGAGGACGCCGCCCAGTTCGCCGAGGCGACCAAGCTGCCCGGCAAGCTGGTTTCCGACATTCTTCAGGAAATGACGACGCGCAAGCTCGTGCAGGTGATGGGCTCCTCGGGCGTCGGCGCTGGGGGCGCGGCGCGCTACCAGCTCACCCGCGACGGCCAGCAGGCGGCGCTTGATGCCTGCAACCTCAACCAGTATTTCGGCCCGGCGCCGGTGACGCTCAAGGAGTACCAGGACCGCATCCTTCTCCAGGGCATACGGGGCGAGCGGATCGGCAAGGAGAAGATCGCCCAATCCTTCGCCGACATCGTGGTGCCGGAAAGCTTCACCAAGCGGTTGGGGCCGGCCATCAATTCCGGCCATTCGATCCTCATCTACGGCCCGGCCGGCAACGGCAAGACCACGGTGGCCGAGAAGGTGGCGGCGATCTTCGAAACGGTGATCTACGTTCCCTATTGCTTCGAGGTCGACGGCGCCATCATCAAGGTCTTCGATCCGGCGCTGCACAAGCCGGTCGCTCCGGTTGCTGACGCCAGCAAGCAGCCGACGCTGCGCCGCGACCGCACCGACAAGCGCTGGGTGCCTTGCCGTCGGCCGGTGGTAATCACCGGCGGCGAACTGACGCTCGAGATGCTCGATCTCAAATTCAACGCGATCGCCAAATTCTACGAGGCGCCGATGCATGTGAAGGCCCTGAACGGCACCTTCATCATCGACGATTTCGGCCGCCAGATCGTCAGCCCGGAAGCGCTCCTCAATCGCTGGATCGTGCCCCTGCAAAGCCGCAAGGATTATCTCACGCTCCATTCCGGCAAGTCGTTTTCGCTGCCCTTCGACGAGCTGGTGATCTTCTCGACCAATCTGGCGCCCGCCGATCTGATGGACCCGGCCTTCCTGCGCCGCATTCCCTACAAGCTGGAAACGCTGGAGCCCAGCGTCGAGGATTTCCGCGCCATCTTCCAGGGCGTCGCCAAGAAATCCGGTCTGGCGCTGCCCGACGACATCTTCAGTTACGTGGTGGCCGAGCTGCGCGACAATTTCAAGAAGCCCTTGGCCTGCTACCAGCCGAAATTCATCATCGACCAGGTGCTGGCGGCCTGCAAATACGAGGGCATCGAGCCGGCCTTTCGCCAGGATTTCGTCGCCGACGCGCTGGCCAATCTCTATGTGACGAAATCGAACTATGTCGGCCAGGTCGGTACCCAGCCGCCGAAATAGGCCTTAGGCGGGCTCGGCGGCATCCGCCTTGGGAAAGACGAGGTGGAAGGTGGCGCCCCGGCCCTCGCCGGCCGATTCCGCCCAGATGCGGCCGTTGTGCCGCTCCATGATGCGCCGGCAGACCGCCAGCCCGACCCCGGTGCCCGGATAGGCCTGTTCGCCGTGCAGGCGCTTGAAGATGACGAAGATCTGCTCGGCGTATTTCGGATCGAGGCCGATGCCGTTGTCAGTCAGCGAGATGCGCCAGTGGCCCGGCTCGTCGGCCAGCGAAAAGACCAGACGCGGCGGCGTTCCCGGCGCTTGGAACTTGAGGGCGTTGCTGATCAGATTCTGCAGAAGCTGATGGAGCTGCATGCGGGTGCCCATCACCGTGGGCAGGCGTGGAGCCTCGATGGTGGTGCCGGTCCGCGCCAGCGCGTCGGCCAGATCGTGGCGGACGTCGTCGAGCACGGCATCGAGAGCGACCGGCTGGAAGGGCTCGACGTCGCTGTTGACGCGCGCGTAGGTCAAGAGGTCCAAAACCAGCGCGTCCATTCGCTTGGCGGCGCCGACCACGAAATCCAGGTATTCGTTGATTTCGCCGGGTCGCCCGGACCCCAGCTTGCGCTCCAGCAATTGGGAAAAGGACACCAGGGTGCGCACCGGCTCGCGCAGATCGTGCGAGGCGACATGGGCGAAGCGTTCGAGTTCGGTGTTGGAGCTCGTCAATCGATCGACCGACTGGCGCAGCCGCACCGCCAGATCGTGGCGCTCGCGCTCGCGCCGATGCGCTCGGACCATCAAGATCAAGGTGACGATCAACGTCACGGTGAACAGCACGCTGCGCAACGCCAAATTGCGATACCAGCCCTCCAAGGCGTGGTGGTAGCCGCGCGAGACACCGACGCCCAAGGGGCTGTCGCCCAGGTTGCGGAACACTCCCAGCCGCTTGATCCCGTCGCTGGTCGCCACCGAAGCCCGGCGGGTCATCGGCAGGCCGGATTGCTGATGGGCCTGAAATCCCTTCCCGCCCAGGCTTGCCCCCACATAACGCTCGGGATCGGGCAGACGATGGACGAAGGCGCCGCTTTGGTGGAACAAGAGCGCCGTGCTGTTCGGATAGTCCGGCCGCACCTGGGACAGGATGGTGTCGAAATAATGGGGATCGAGACCGGCGACGACGATGCCGCCAAAGCGGTTCTGGTCGTCGAACAGGCCAAGCGAAAGGGCGATGCTCTGATCGCCGAAGCGGGTGCGGTAGGGGGGCGAGACGAAGACATTGCCCTCCCCCCGACCCTGGCGGTACACCTGAAAATATTCGCGATCGGATAGATCGGCGCCGATCATGTCGGGCGCGCCGCTCAAAATGACTCGGCCCTCCGCGTCGGTTACCGTCAGGGTGCGGATTTCCGGGAACAGCCGTCGCTGTTCGACGAGGTCGATGTCGAAGCGCGCCTCGGCCAGATCCTCCGATGCGTGCATCTTGAAATCGCCGGCGATGTCGGCCAGCAGGCGGTGAACGCTGCGCAGCAGACTGGACATTTGAGCGTCGGCGATGCGGGCGTTCGATTCGAGGTGGCGGAACTCGCGGTCCAGGGTTCGTTGATATTCATCATAGGCGAACCAGACCAGCGAGCCGGAAAAGGACAGCAGCAGGACGACGACGATCGACCAAATCAGCGGCAGTCGCCCCAAGGTCTTGAGCGCAACGCCTTTCGAAGCCTTCACGCGGTGCCCCCGGCGGATGGATGAAAGAGGGTTTCGGGCCGAGCGCCCGAGCGCGGCGATGATAGGAGCCGGCCGGCCGCCGCACAATCAGTAACCATCCGAAATCATTTAATTTTTCAGATAATCGGCGCCAGCGATCTTCTACCGGCGCGTATTTCGGCGGCGGGCCTGTCAACCCTATTTCGGGAAGCGCAGGTGAAACACCGAGCCTTGGCCGTCGCCCGCCGATTCGACCTGGATGTCGCCGCCATGGCGTTCCATGATCCTCCGGCAGATCGCCAGCCCGACGCCGGTGCCCGGATAGGCCTTTTCGGTGTGCAGGCGCTTGAAGATGACGAAGATCTGTTCGGCGTATTTCGGATCGATGCCGATGCCGTTGTCGGCCAGGGAAATCCGCCAGCGTTGCGGCTCGTCGCCCACCGTGACGACGATTTGTGGCGGCTGCCCGGGCCTTTGGAATTTGAGGGCGTTGCTGATCAGGTTCTGAAAGAGCTGATGGAGCTGCATGCGGGCGCCCATCACCGTGGGCAGGGGCGGGGCCTCGAGGGTGGCGCCGGTGCGGCGGATGGCGTCGCCCAGATCGTGGTGGACCTCGGCCAGAACCCGATCGAGATCGACCGGCTCGAAGGAATCAAGGTCGCTGTTGACCCGAGAATAGGCCAACAGGTCGCTCACCAGATGATCCATGCGCCTTGCGGCGCGGACCACGAAATCCAGATAGTCGTTGATCTCGGTCGGTCGGTCGGGCCCTAGCTTGCGCTCGAGCATTTGGGAAAAGGACACCAGGGTGCGCACCGGCTCGCGCAGATCGTGCGAGGCGACATAGGCGAAGCGCTCAAGCTCGATGTTGGAGCTGGTCAGCCGATCGACCGATTGGCGGAGCCGGTTTCCCATCTCCTGGCGCTCGCGCTGGCGGCGATGGGCGATCGCCGTCATCCCCAAGACGACGGCTGCCGCCAGTCCGAACACCAGCAGACGAACGGCGATGTTGCGGCGCCAGTCGGCGACCACGTCGTCGTAGCCGCGCGTCACCGCGACCGCCAATTTCGTCTCGCCGATGGTGCGGATGGCGTAAAGCCGCCTGACGCCGTCGCTGGCCGCCATGGCGATGTTGCGGGTCATCGTCTGGCCGGATTGGAGGTGTTGGCGCACCGCCGTGTTCCCGGCGATGCTGATGCCGAAATAGCGTTCCGGATCGGGCAGCCGATGCACGACCTCGCCACTAAACAGAAACAGCGCCGCCGAGCTTTCGGCGCCGCTGGGCAAAAGCTGGGCCAGCACGGCTTCGAAATATTTGGGATCGACGCCGGAAACCACCGTGCCCTGAAAGCGCTTTTGGGAATCGTAGATGGCGACCGAGAAGGCGATGCTCTGATCGCCGAAGCTCGTTTTGAACGGGCGCGAGGCGTAGAAATTGGGCTCGAGCGGCTTGTCGAGATGGGCGACGAAATAATCGCGCTTCGAGGAATCGAAGCCCTTCAGGTTCGGATTGGCGGAAAGCGTCACGCGGCCTTCGGCGTTCACCACCACCAGCGAGCGGATTTCCGGAAAACTGCGCTTCTGGGCCTGAAGGAAAAGGTCGTATTCGGCCTCTTTCTCCGGCGCCAGGGTCGCTTGATCCTCGGCGATGTCGTTGAGCAGGCGATTCAAGTTGCGCAACAGGCCGGTAAGTTGGGCGTCGGCGATGCGGGCGTAGGATTCCAGATGGCTGAATTCCAGCTCCAGGGATCGCCGATAGTCGTCGTAAGAAAACCAGGCAAAGGAACCGCCCAGAGTCAGCAGCATGAAGGCGGCGATCGACCACACCAATCGCACGCGCCGCAATCCCGTTTTTGCGATGTCGATCGGCCGTCTCACCCGCGCTCCCTGGAAGCCCTTGATTGTATTTGTTTCTAGCGAAACGTCATTATAGCACGGCGCCCATCCCCGTAGAATCCCTTAGATACCCGAAGACGCATCGACAAATGAGCGGCGGAAAAAGAGGGGCGGCACGACCGAAGCGGCCGCCCCCCGCTGATCTTGCCATCCCGCCTCCCCATCAATCCCCTCGACAAGGACGGTCCGGGCGTGGATCATTTGCCGGACGATCAACGCAACCGAGGAGGGATGGGTATGTTCAAGCGACTTGCCGCACTGTCGGCCGGGT
Source organism: Rhodospirillales bacterium (assembly GCA_016214125.1). Taxonomy (GTDB): domain Bacteria; phylum Pseudomonadota; class Alphaproteobacteria; order Rhodospirillales; family WMHbin7; genus JACRPC01. The sequence continues at coordinate 61,982 of JACRPC010000015.1, forward strand.
TGGCGGTTCTCGCCGCCCAGCCGGCCTTGGCCCAGGAAAAGGCCAAGCCGATCGAGGGTCCGATGACCTTCTTCGTCACCAGCGTCAATCCGGGCAAGGGCGCCGATCTGGGCGGCCTCAAGGGGGCCGACAAACATTGCCAGGACCTGGCCAAGACCCAAGGGGCGGGCAAGAAGACTTGGCGGGCCTATCTGTCCACCCAGGCCGCCGGCAAGGACAAGGCGGTCAACGCGCGCGATCGCATCGGCAAGGGGCCGTGGAAGAACGCCAAGGGCGAGGTGGTCGCCACCAGCGTCGCCGATCTGCACAGCCCCAACAACAAGCTGACCAAGCAAACCGCGATCACCGAGCGCGGCGAGATCGTCAAGGGCCGGGGCGACACCCCCAACATGCACGACGTGCTCACCGGCTCGCAGGATGACGGCACCGCCTTCCCGCCCGGCGAGGATCGCACCTGCGGCAACTGGACGAAGAGCGGCGCCGAGGGCGCGGCCTTCGTCGGCCATCACGACCGCATCGGGCTTAACGATTCGGCGCCGATGAAATCGTGGAACTCCTCGCACGCCTCGCGCGGCGGCTGCAGCATGGATGCGTTGAAGAGCACCGGCGGCGCCGGCCTCTATTACTGCTTCGCGGTGAAGTAGGCCGCTTCGGGCTAACAAAAAAAACCGGGCGCGGTGGCCGCGCCCGGTTTTCCTTTGGTCGAATCGTCTCTAGGGCAGGAGGGCGTCGGTGTAGAGATCGCCCGGCGCGCCCTTCGAGGGGATGATCTTTTCGTTGAAATAGAAGTCCTGCAGCTTGGTGAGCTTGGCGACGTTCATCTGCCCAAGCTTGGCTTGGCCGGGATAGACCATGGTGTTGTAAAGCGTGAGCGTGCGCACCATCTCGGGCAGGCGTTCGGCGTTCGACGGCACCGCCTTGACGAAATCCTCGGCCGCCTTCTTAGGATCGTCCATCACGTCCTTCATGCCGCGCAGCGTCGCCTTGACGAATTTGCGGATCATCGCCGGGTTCTTGGCGATCGTCTCGTCCGAGGCCATGATCACCTGGGCCATCGAGGGGAAAAAGGAGTCGGTGGGGAAGATCTTGATCTTGGCGCCGGTGGCTTCCGCCGAGGCCACCCAGTCCGGCACCCCAAACATCGAATCGACCTGGCGGGCGGCGAAGAACTTCCAGACGTTGGTGGGGCCGACCGCCTGGGCCTCGATGTCGTCCTTGCCAAGCTTGGCCGAAGCCAGCGCGCCCAAAAGCGCGTAATAGCCGGTGTCCTGAAGCGCGACCACGGTCACCTTCTTGCCCTTCAGATCGGCCGGGCCGTTGATGCCGCTGTCGGCATGCGCGGTCATGGCGATTAACGCGCCGCCGCCCAACAGGGCCACCGCCTTCACCGGCACGCCGTTGGGGCGGACCAGGATGACGCTGTCGGCGATACCGCCGCCCAGTTGGGCGTTGCCGGCGCCGATCTGCTTGGCGACGTCGACGCCGCCCTTGCCGGTTTGGAATTCAACGTCAAGCCCCTCGGCCTTGTAGTAGCCCTTGTGCTGGGCGAGCGTGAAGGGGGCGAAAGCGGGCAGGCTGGCCAGCGAGGGGAAGAGATAGGTGATCTTTTCCTGGGCCAGGGCCGGCCCGCTCCACAGCACGGCCATGGCGGCCAGCGCGGCCATCCAGCGGCCGGTCATTTGGTAACTTCCTGATTTCATGACAAATCTCCCTATATCCGTTTGTTGGACTTGGCGCTATTCGATGCGGGAACGGCCCTCTCTGTCAAGCCCAAGCTGGACGAAAGCGCGCATCGCCCCCATTTCTCATCATGGCAGGAAAGCCAAATCCCGTCATCAAATAACGAACGATATTCGTTATTGACAGATTGGAATCGTTTTGCAACGCTTCGGCCAAGGCCAAAACGAAAAAGGTCGGTTTGGGAAGGCGAACGCCATGAACAAGCTCAACGAATACGCCGTCATCGGCAAGAAGACGACCAAGACCGACGCGGTCGCCAAGGTAACCGGCGGCGCCCGCTTCGCCACCGACATCTATCTGCCCAACATGCTGTGGGCCAAGGTGCTGCGCAGTCCGGTGCCGCACGCCCGCATCCTGCGCATCGACACCGAGAAGGCGAAGAAGCTGGACGGCGTCAAGGCGGTGCTGACCGCCGCCGACGTGCCCGAGGCCCGCTACGGCGCCCTGGTGCTCGACATGGGCATGTTCGCGCGGGGCAAGGTGCGCTACATCGGGGAAGCGGTGGCCGCGGTGGCGGCGGTCAATGAAGAGATCGCCCTGGCGGCCCTGAAGCTGATCGAGGTCGCGTACGAGCCCTTGCCCGCCGTCTTCGATCCCCTGGAGGCCATCAAGCCCGGCGCGCCGATCCTGCACGAGGATCTGAAAAGCTACAAAACGCTCTTCGAGCGCACCGACAAGGCGATGACCGGCAACGTCAATTATCAGGCCGAGATCACCTCGGGCGATCTCGAGGCCGGCTTCGCCCAGTCCGATTACATCTTCGAGGATTCCTACGAGGTGCCCAAGCAGCACCCCTCCTACATGGAGCCCAATTCGACGGTGGCGCTGGTCGATTCCGACGGGCGGCTGGTGATCCACAACACCACCCAGCGCCCGCACATCAACCAGGCGATCCTCTCCTCGCTCTTGGGCATTCCGATCGCCAAGATTCGCGTCGTGCCCTGCCATGTCGGCGGCGGCTTCGGCGGCAAGAACCGCACGCTGACCGAACCCACGGCGGCCGCGCTCGCGCTCAAGACCCGCCAGCCGGTGCGGCTCACCTTCAGCCATGAAGAGGAATTCACCTCGGCCACCACCCGCCATTCCGGGGTGATGGTGATGAAGACCGGCGTCAAGAAGGACGGCACGCTCGTCGCCTCCGACGTCAAGCTCTATTACGATTGCGGCGCCTACGCGCCGACCCCCAACGCGGTGTGGCTGGGCGCCATCTCGTCCTCGGGGGCCTATCGGATTCCCCATTGCCGGGTCGAGGCCTATTCGATCTACACCAACAAGATGATGGGCGGCGCCTTTCGCGGCTACGGCGCGCCGCAATCGAACTTCGCCCGCGAATCGCAAATGGACCGCATCGCCCGCGAACTCAAGATCGACCCCATCGAGCTGCGCCTGAAGAACTGCCTGGTCGAGGGCGACAGCCTGCACACCGGCCAGAAGCTGCACAGCGTCAAGGTCAAGGAAACGCTCCTGAAGGCGCGCGAGCTGTCGGGCTGGGGTAAGGGACGCGTGCCCGCCAACCGAACGCTGGGGGTGGCCTGCGGCATCTTCGCCTGCGGCGGTTTCGCCACCTCGGGCATCGTGCGGCTCAACATGGACGGCACGGCGACGGTGGCCACCGGCGCCATGGATATGGGCCAGGGGTTGCGCACCGTCATGGGCCAGATCGCCGCCGAGGAATTGGGAATGGCGGCCGAGGACGTCACCGTCATCATCGGCGACACCGATTCCACTCCCTTCGACGTCGGCATTTTCGGCGATCGCGGCACCCACACCGCCGGCATGGCGGTGCAAATGGCGGCCCAAGACGCCCGCAAGCAGTTGGTCGAGCAGGCGGCCTTCGCCTTCAAGACCACGCCCAACAACATCGTCTTGGGCGGCGGCAAGGCCCGGCTCGCCTCCGATCCCGACAAGGTTCTCGATTACAAGGACCTACTGGGCGGCGGTCAGTACAAGAAGGGCGGGCCGATCATCGGCAAGGCCTCGATCAACCTCACCGAAACCGCCTTCGATCCGGCGATCGTCCGGGGCGCCGCCTCGCGCATGTTCTCCACCTACACCTTCGCCACCCACATCGTCGAGATCGAGGTCGATCCCAAGACCGGGGTGGTGCGGGTGCCCAAGACCTACGCCGTCCACGATTGCGGCACCGTGGTCAATCCCGATGGCCTTCGGGGCCAGATCATCGGCGGGCTGGCCACCGGTTTGGGCTACGCGCTCTACGAAGGGGTGGCGTTCGAGAACGGCCAGGTGCAGAACCCAAGCTTCCTCGAATGCCGGCCGCCCACTGCCGTCGACATGCCCGAGATCGTCTTCGACACCGTCGAGGAATTCGACGAGAAGGGTCCCTTCGGCGCCAAGGGGGTGGGCAACGTCTCGGTGATCAACATGGCGCCCGCCATCGCCAACGCCGTCGAGACGGCGACCGGGGTGCGGGTGACCAGCCTGCCGATCACCCCGGGCAAGATCGTTCAGGGCCTGGGCCAACTGGCCAAGGAGGAGGCGTGATCCCCCTTCCGAAATTCCGCTATGTCGAGCCGACCACGCTGGCCGAGGCGGCCGCCATCCTGGCCGCCGAGGGCGAGGACTGCCAGATCCTGGGCGGCGGCACCGATCTGGTGCCCTCGATGCGCCAGGGCATCTTCGCCCCCAAGACCGTGCTCTCCTTGCAAGCGATCGACGGGCTCGGCCGCCTCGAGTGGAGCGAGTCCGACGGGCTTTCGATCGGTGCCGGCGTCACGCTGCGCCGCTTGGAAACCGACGCCACGCTGCGCAAGCTCTTTCCCATGCTGGCCCAGGCGGTGTCCGAGGTCGCCTCGCCCTCGATCCGCCACATGGCGACCTTGGGCGGCAATCTCTGCCTCGACACGCGGTGCTACTACTACAACCAGTCGGAAGATTGGAAGGCCTGCAGCGATCTTTGCCTCAAGGTGGGCGGCGAATTCTGCAAGGCCTCGCCCGGCGGCAAGGCCAAGAAGTGCTTCGCCGTCTTCTCGGCCGATGTGGTGCCGGCCTTGATCGCGCTCAAGGCCCAGGTGACGCTGGTCGCCAAGGAGGGCGAGCGCACGCTCGATCTGGCCGCCTTCTATTCGGGCGACGGTGCCCGGCCCAACGCGCTGAAGCCGGGTGAAATCCTCACCGGGGTCGTCGTGCCGGCCGATCGGGTGGGAATCAAGGGCAGCTATCTCAAATACCGCATCCGCCAGACCATCGATTACCCGATCGCCGGGGTGGCGCTGGCGCTGCGCTTCGGCGCCTCCGGCGTGGTGAGCGAGGCCCGCCTGGTGCTGGGCGGCGTCGCCTCGAAGCCGGTGCTGGTCAAGGGCATCGCCGAACTTCTGGAAGGCCAGACGCTCGATCGCGCCCGCATCGAGCGGGCGGCCCAACTGGCGCGCAAGGCGGCGATTCCGCAGGCCAACACGGCCGGCCAGCGGGCGCACCGCAAGCAGATGATCCATGAATTCACCACCCGGGCCTTCGAGGACCTGGCGAGGGAAGCCCGATGACCGAAACCCTGTCCGTTCCCGCAAAGATGCCGGTCCGCCTTCGGGTGAACGGCCAGAATCGTGATCTGTTGATCGAGCCCAGCGCCTCGCTACTCCAGGTGCTGCGCGAGGATCTGGCGCTTACCGGCACCAAGGAAGTCTGCCTGCTCGGCTCCTGCGGCGCCTGCACGGTCCTGATCGACGGCAAGCCGGCGCTGTCCTGCCTGGTGCTGGCGATGGCCTGCCGGGGCAAGGCGATCACCACCATCGAGGGGCTGATGGAAGGGGGCGATCTGCATCCGCTCCAGCAGGCCTTCATCGACAAGGGCGCGGTGCAGTGCGGCTATTGCACGCCCGGCATGGTGATGGTGGGCAAGGCGCTGTTGGACGAAAAGCCCAACCCGACGGCCGAGGAGGCCCGCCAGGCGATCGCCGGCAATCTCTGCCGCTGCACCGGCTACCAGCAGATCGTCGAGGCGATCGTGGCGGCGCCCGAGATCGCCCGCACCGGGTCGGCCAAGCGCCCGGCCGGGCTGATGGACAGCGGCCCCTATCTGATGCCGGAAACGGGCGAGTAAACCGGCCAGGAAACCGGCGCTTAAATCTCCCCCTTTCCCGCGCGCATCCTCCTGTGCCAGAGTTTGCGGGCCTAAAGCATCAGGGGGAACCGCCATGGCCGCCAAGCCGCGCAAGGTGATCATAAGCTGCGCCATCACCGGGGGCGTACACACGCCCTCGATGTCCGAACATCTGCCGGTGACGCCCGACCAGATCGCCGCCCAGGCGATCGGCGCCGCCCAGGCCGGCGCCGCCATCGTCCATCTGCACGCCCGCAACCCGGCCGACGGCAAGCCCAGCGCCGATCCGGCCATCTACATGCAGTTCCTGCCCCGCATCAAGCAAGCGGCCGACGTGGTGGTCAACATCACCACCGGCGGCGGTCTGGGGATGAGCGTCGACGACCGCATCGCGGCGGCGAAATTGGCCAAGCCGGAAATGGCCTCGCTCAACATGGGCTCGATGAATTTCAACCTGGCGCCGATGGCGGCGATGCCCATCGAATGGAAGCACGCCTGGGAAAAGCCGGCCCTCGAGGCCAGCAAGGATTCGATCTTTCGCAACACCTTCGGCGACATCGAGCGCATCTTGGGCGAACTGGGCCGGTTCGACACCAAATTCGAGCATGAATGCTACGATGTCGGCCATCTCTACAATCTGGCCCATGTGCTCGACCAGGGCCTGGTCAAGCCGCCGATCTTCGTTCAGTTCATCTTCGGCATCCTGGGCGGCATCGGCGCCGATCACGACAATCTCATCTTCATGAAGCGCACCGCCGACCGCCTGTTCGGCGCCGACACCTATGTCTGGTCGGTGCTGGCGGCCGGACGCCATCAGATGCCGTTCGGCACGCTGGGCGCCATGATGGGCGGCTCGGTGCGGGTGGGGCTGGAAGACAGCCTCTATGCCGGCAAGGGCAAGATGGCCAGCTCGAACGCCGAGCAGGTGACCAAGCTGCGCCGCATCTTGGACGAATTGTCGCTCGAGGCCGCCACGCCCGCCGAGGCCCGCCAGATGCTGGGGCTGAAGGGCGCCGACCGGACGGAATTCTAGCCATGGCTAATCCGCTTGACGGCTTCACCATCGATCCGGCCCAGCTTCGCTATGTCGGCCACGATCTCCAGCGCCCGGAATGCATCCTGGCCGAGCGGGACGGTACGCTCTGGTCGGCCGACGCCAGGGGCGGCGTGATGCGCATCGATCCCGACGGCAACCAAACCCTGATCGCCATCGCCGAAGACGTCCAGTTCACCAAGGCGGCTTCCGACGCCCAGCGCTTCACCGAAGGCACCTTGCCCAACGGTCTGGCCTTCGCCCGGAACGGCGACATCCTGATTTCCAATTTCGGCACCGACCGCCTGGAGATCATGGACCGGCGCAGCGGCAAGCTTCGGGTGCTGCACGACCGCATCGACGGCCAGCCGATCGGCAAGGTCAATTTCGTGCTGCGCGATTCCAAGGATCGGCTGTGGCTCACCGTCTCCACCCGGATCAAGAATTGGATGGAGGCAATCAGCCCCCGCATCCAGGACGGCTATGTGGCGCTGGCCGACGACAAGGGTCTGCGCATCGTCGCCGACGGCTTCGCCTTCACCAACGAAATCCGCTTGGACGCCAAGGAAGAATGGCTCTACGTGGTCGAGACCACCGGCAAGCGCATCCAGCGCCTGCGCGTCGGGCCCGACGGCGCGCTTTCCGATCGGCATATCTTCGGCCCCGCCGACACCGGCGGCTTCATCGACGGCATCGCCTTTGACGCCTTCGGCAATCTCTGGGGCACCCATGTGGTGCCCGACCGGGTGTTCGCCATCTCGCCCGAAGGCGAATTCCGGATTCTTCTCGAAGACGTGCCCGATTGGGCGCCGATCAAGGCGGCCTTTCAGGCCTTCGAGGCCGACCGCTTCACGGCCCAGCACATGCTGGCCTGCGGCGGGCCGATCGCGCCCTGGATGGCGTCGATCACCTTCGGCGGCCCCGATCTGAAAACGGTCTATATCGGCTCCTTGCGCGCCAACCGCATCCCCTGCTTCCGCTCCCCCATAGCCGGCTTGGCGATGGTGCATTGGTAGGGGGGAAGGCCGCCGCGATTGGACTTGGCGGCGTTCTTACCGCCGCTCGGAATCCGGATACAGCACATTTGGCGGCACGGTGCCGCTCGCGGCCGTGACCATGGCGATCATGCGCGCGACCTCGGGGGTCGTGCCCACCGCCACCAAACGCTTGTCGGGATGCTGATTGGCATAGACGCGAAAGATTTCGTCGGCAAAGGCTTGGCCGATCGTCGGCACCCCTTCGAAATCGAGGATGACTTCCGAGAACTGGTCGAAGCGCGCCAGGATTCGCTTGGCCTGCGAGCGCGACACGAGTTCCTCGCCCGGATAAGGCGCTAGTTTGATCGGAACATGGGTGTTGCGGAACCGCAGATTGTCACCTTGATATTTGGCGAACACCTGCGCGGTCGTCCAATCGGCGTCGGTGGCGATGGACATAATGACGCTGGTTCCGGGCGTCTCGTTGGGGCGCTCGTTGACGCCGATCAGCCATTCGGCGTCGTCTTGACGCTCGCGGAAATAAAAGAGGTGCCCGGACAAGATGGAAAAGGTATCGAACATGCGCGAGGTAAAGAAAATGCCTTCGCCCGAATGGCGCGCCGCATCCGACGTCAATTTGCCCTTCGAAAGCTCAAGCAAGGCGGAGTGGTAATCCGGCAAATGGAAGTCGCGTTTGATTTTTTCGAAAATGCCGACTCCCTTGTCGAGGATGGTCATTTCAATCCGCGCGTAATCACGTCGGATTTGGATGATCGCCTCGGCGCTGCCGGAGTGATCGACGACGTTGTTCAGCATTTCGGTGAAGCCGTATTGGCAGATGTCGATGACGTTCTTCGCCACCCCTTCCAGATGGGGAAGGATGCGAAACCGGAAGACGTGATGTTCGGGAAGGCCGGGAAAAATTTCGATCGCAAAGAGTTCTTCCCGAAGGGTCTTGAGACGATAGCGGCGTGCGTTGGTTTTTCCTTCCGCCTCGAGAAGCCCCTCGTCGATCAACCGGTGCACATAACGGCTGATGGCGGCGCGTGACAGGTTGAATCGCTGAGCAACAAGCGACCCGATCGCGCCCGGGTGTTTGGCAACGTTGCGAAGGATGAAGTCCCGAACCTCGGGGTTCTGTCGGCTGGCTCTCGGCATTGTAATGGCTTGGCCATCATGTTGTTAACTATATCGTCGATTATTGTTAACATTAACTAAGTCGATTGTAAACAATATCTCGTTTGGTAAGGCAAAGGGCGGCAGATCAATGGGGTATACCCCCCCTTCCGCTCGCGCCGCGCCGGGCGCATCCCGGTCTTCCGCGCGCCGGTGGCCGGGTTGCCGCGGGCCCTAGGGGGCGGCAGCCCGGCCGATCCGCAATCAGCGTTAGTCCGGCCGATCCGCCAACCGAATCAGCCCTCCTTCTTGACGCGGAATTTCCAGAAGTCGGGTTTGCGCTTTTCCAAGAAGGCCTGCACGCCTTCCTGGCCCTCGGGGCTTTCCATGAACCAGCGCAAGGCCTGGCTGCCCAAATCCCAATAGCCCTGGATGTGCTCGGAATCGACCTGGAAGTGGCGCTTCACCCCTTCGAGCGCGCTGGGGCTTAGGGCCAGGATTTCCTCGCACCACTGATCGACCTCGGCTTCGAGCTGGTCGTCGGGCACCACCTTGTTCACCAGCCCCATCTCGAGCGCCTGCTGGGCGGTGTATTGGCGGCAGAGGAACCAGATCTCGCGCGCCTTCTTCTCGCCCACGACGCGCGCCATGTAGGAAAAGCCCCAGGGATTGTAGCTGCCCATGCGCGGCCCGTTCTGGCCGAAGCGGGCGGTCTCCGAGGCGATGGTCATGTCGCACTGGGCGGCCAGCACGTTGGCGCCGCCCACGCACCAGCCGCGCACCATGGCGATGGTCGGCTTGGTCACCTTGCGGATGGTCTCGTAGACGTTGGCGTCGAAGCCGACCGCCTTGGTCTGGCCGCCCGGCTCCACCTGATAGCCCTTGACGTCGCCGCCCGAGCTGAAGGCCCGGGAGCCGGCGCCGGTGATCACCACCACGCCGATGTTGATGTCCATCGAGGCGTCGCCGCAGGCGACGCAGAATTCCTCATAGGTGCGGCGGCGAAAGGCGTTCAGCACCTCTGGGCGGTTGATGGTGATCTGGGCCCGGTGCCCGGTCTTGCTGTAGAGGATGTCCTGGAACTGCGACTCCGACATGCCGATTCCCCTTTGGTTGCGAATGCAAGCATCCAGCATAGCCCAGGATCGGCGGCGATTCACCTCTTCCGTCGGGGGCCTATTTCTTGCCGGCCGGAACGGCGGGGCGGGGCGTGTCCTTCTTGGGCTCGCTCGGTTCCTTGCCGGTGATTTCCTGCCCCCATTCCGCCAACAGCTTGCGTTGGGTGGCCTTGAGCGCGCTTAAGCGGTGCTGGGCGTTGACGTCGAGATAGGCGCCGACCACCGGCGGCAGGGATTTGTGGAGAATCCAGCCGAAGGCCGCCGAGCCGTACATCACCACCAGATCGAAGACGTTGGCCAGCATCTTCACCGCATGCTCGACCGTGTGGCCGCCGAACCAGAGATTGAGCAGGTAATAGGAAATGCCCGCCAAATTCATGCCGGCGACGCTGATCCAGGCCAGGCGAGTCTTCGAGCGATCGACCAGGAAGGCGACGCCGGTGGGCAGCATGGCCAGGCCAAGGAAAATCCAGGTCGGCAGGAACAGGATGATCGAGGGCAGGCCGATCACCAGCAGAACCATGGTCACCATGCCGCGGCCCTTCCGGGCCGCCGGCGGGGGCGGCGGGGGCGGCGGGGCCTTGCCGCGCGCCGGGGCGGGCCCACCTCGGGCGGGCGGGCCTTTGGCGGGTGGGCCTTTGGCAGGGGCGGCGGCTTTGGGGGGCGGCGGCTTGGCCATGGCGTCAGCGTCCCAACAGCCGCATGAGCAGCAGCAGCACCATGACGAGCATGGCGACCATCATCGAGATTACCCCGGCGGTCTGGTGGCCGATCCGCTCGGCCTCTTCGACGCGCTGCTCGTCGCCCTTCTCGATCGCCTGGGCTTCCTGCAGGGCGGCGGTGTATTCCTTCTGCGCCACCTGGAAGCCGTCGCTGTCCTTGCGCCGCTCGTCGGTGTTGTCGACATAGTTGAACAGCTCGGCCAGATTGCCGGCCCGCACCAGCCGGGGCAGCTCCTTTTCCAATTCGCGCCGCTTGACGCGGCTGTGGAAGCTGGCGATCACCGGCCCCAGATGGCCGCCGATCCAGCTTGCCAGGTTGGCCACGCTTTCCGGCCCCATCTTCCATTGCAGAAGGGCGAGCAGGCTGAGCATGCCCAGGGTCGCCATATCGGGGCGCTTGTCGTTGAGCGCGGTGATCTGACGCTCGGCCTCCTTGCCGAAGCGACAGGCGATGAAGGCGGTGATGTGGCGGTCGATCGGCCAGGTCTTGGGATCGATCTTCTTCGCCGCCTGATCGAGCGCCGGCAACAGCTCGCTCACCTCGACGACGAAATAGTTGGCGACCAGCGGGCTCTGGCAGGGCAGGGCCTCGTTCAAATCATAGACCAGGCGCTCGGGTCCGTAGCCCTGGGCGGTCTGGTTGAGAAAGCCGCGCAGGTCGCCGAACATGGCGTCGAGCTGCAGGCTTCCCGGATCGTAGCGCGGCCTGGTCTCGAACCAGACATGGGGAATTTCGCGCAGGATGCATTCGGCGTAGAGCTTGAGATCGATCCTGTTGGCCATCATGTAGGCCAGGGCGGGTCCCATGCCCAGCGGCATGGCGGAAAAGCCCTTGTAGCGGATGGGCGCCGAAGGATCGAGCAGCATGCAGATGCGGGTCACCAGCACTTCCTCGGACGGCTTGCGGTCGGCGGCCGGCATCAGGGTGACGGCCTTGATGGCGCTCACCACCTTGTCGGCCAGCTCCTTGTCGTCGATGCCGCGCCGGAGCCAGACCTCCAGCGACCCGTCGAGGATGGGGCCGATCGCCCGGTCCCATTTGGCGGCGAAGGCCAGCGCCAATTCCCGGCAGGTCTGATATTCGCCGCCCTCGTATTCGAAGGCGCGCACGGCGCGCTTGTCGGGTTTGGGCTGGATCGGGCTCAGGCGCCGCCCGGTGGTCCACATGTCGAGATCTTCCAGCGTCCAGCGTTCGCTCTCGTCGTCGCACAGAAGGCCGCGCAAGAGTTCGATCATCGCCAGCGGCAGGCGCTCGTCGGCCACCAGGGCGCCGTACGAGCTTTTGGCGATCTTGGCGTGCAGGACGGCGCCGTCCTCGGTGCCGAGCAGGGGCACCCGCCCGGTTCGCAGGCACAAGAGGGTGGCGCCCAGGGAATAGAGATCGTCGGCGAAGCTGCCCGAGCCGCGCGCCGCCGGCCAGCACATCCCCGAACTGATCGGTTCGAAGATCACCGGCTGATCGAAGGCAGGGGGCGCGGTGACGCATTCGCCGAGCACCACGGTGTCGCGGTTTTCGTCGAGATAGAAAAGGTTGGTGGGCCGGATGGCGCGATGAGTGACGCCGCGCCCGTTCAAGTCGCGCAGCGCCGCCAAGAGTTGGGGAACGATGCGCTTGATCAGCTCCTGCTCGTCGAAGGGCTCGATCTCGGTTTCCAAGGTGGGAAAGACCCGACCGCCGAGCGGCCGGGGATAGACCGCGGCCAAACAGTGGCGGCTGGCCGGCGCCCATTCGATCACCCCCCAATCGATCAGCGACAGCGCGTTGGCGATGGTGGCGCCGCGCAAGCTGCGCATGACGTTGGTGCGGGGCGGCAGTTCGGCCACGCAGATATAGGCCAGAAGCAGGCGCTGCGGCTCGCGCCGATCCTCGCAGGCATAGGCCTTGGCGTTCGGCATGTCGAATTCGGGCAGGGGGGTGGCCGGGAACAGGGCATAGCGGTCCTTCAAAATGACCGTCGGCCCGGTGCCACGCGGATGATCGCGCCTGGGCAGGCTGCTTGCCGCTCTGACTTTATCCGGTTCCTTCGCCATTCTGGCCCTTTTCCCCCGGGCCGGCCCCAGGGGCCGCCCAGCCCGCTAAAACTAGACCAGAATGGAACGAAAGGGAATCGTCTCGGGCGCTATTCCAGGACCAGATCGTCGCGGTGGATCATTTCGTCGCGGCCGCGCCAGCCCAGCGCCGCCTCGATGTCGGCGCTGTTCAGGCCCTGGAGGCGCCGGGAATCGGCGGCCGAATAGGCGACCAGGCCGCGCCCGACCGCCCGGCCCTGGCGGTCGCTGATCAGCACCGCCTCGCCCTTCTGAAACTCGCCCTCGACGCCCACCACCCCGGCGGGCAGGAGCGATTTGCCCGAGCGCAAGGCCTTGACCGCGCCCTCGTCGACGACAAGCACTCCGGCCGGCGACAGGGCCCCGGCGATCCAGCGCTTGCGCGCCGCCTTGGGTTCGCCGACCGGCTTGAACCAGGTCGCCCGTCCGCCGGCTTCGAGCGCCGCCAGGGGATGGAGGCCGTGGCCCGGCGCGATCGCCATCTTGCAGCCGGCCTGGGTGGCGATGCGGGCGGCGGTGATCTTGGTCACCATGCCGCCCGAGCCGACCGCCGAACCGGGCTGGCCGGCCATCGCCTCGATCTCGGGGGTGATGGCCACCACCTCGGTGAGGAAGCGGGCACCCGAATCGCGGCGCGGATCGGCGGTGTAGAGCCCGTCGATGTCGGAGAAGAGAATCAGGGTGTCGGCGCCGATCATCTCGGCCACCCTGGCCGCCAGCCGGTCGTTGTCGCCGAAGCGGATTTCCTGGGTGGCGACGGTGTCGTTCTCGTTGATCACCGGCACCGCGCCCTGGGCCAACAGGGTCAACAGGGTGGTGCGGGCGTTGAGATAGCGCCGCCGGTTCTCGCTGTCGTCGAGCGTCAGCAGCACCTGGGCGACGACGATGTCGTGGCGGGCCAGCGTTTCCTGATAGGCGTGCGCCAGGCGGATTTGCCCGGTGGCGGCGGCGGCCTGCTTCTGGTCGAGGCGAAGCGCGCCCGAAGGCAGGCCCAAAGGCCGGCGCCCGACCGCGATGGCGCCCGAGGTCACCACCACCACCTCGCGGCCCTGGGCCCTTTGGCGGGCGATGTCGTCGGCCAAGGCGTCCAGCCATTTGCGCCGGACATGGCCGCTCGCCTCCTCGACCAGAAGCGAGGAGCCGATCTTCACCACCAAACGGTGGGTCTTGGCCAGCGGATGGGTCATTTTTTCTTGTCGCCCGCCCGGGCGATCCGGTCAAGCAGAAGCCTCAGCGCCTCGCCCAGGCCGGTGCCGGCGACGCCGGAAAGCGCCAACACGGTCTTGCGGCTGGCGCGCGCCAGGGCCTTTTGCTTGGCCGCGATGTCGTCGGGCGCCAGCGCGTCGCATTTGTTGAGCGCCACCAGTTCGGGCTTGCGGTCCAGCCCATGGCCATAGGCTTTGAGTTCGCGCCGAACCGTGCGCCAGGCGCCGACGACATCCTCCTCGGTGCCGTCGACCAGGTGAAGCAGCACCCGGCAGCGCTCGACATGGCCCAAGAAGCGATCGCCCAGCCCGGCGCCTTCATGGGCGCCCTCGATCAGGCCGGGAATGTCGGCGATGACGAATTCCCGCTCGCCCACCGTGGCGACGCCCAGATTGGGGTGCAAGGTGGTGAAGGGATAGGCGGCGATCTTGGGCCGGGCACGGGTGACGGCGGCCAGAAAGGTCGATTTGCCGGCATTGGGCAGCCCCAACAGACCGGCGTCGGCGATCATCTTCAGGCGCAGCCACACCCATTGCTCCTGGCCGGACCAGCCCTTGTCGGCGCGCCTTGGCGCCCGGTTGGTGGCGCTCTTGAAATGGGCGTTGCCGAAGCCGCCATCGCCGCCGGTGAGCAAGACGATCCGCTCGCCATCCTTGGTCAGATCGGCCAGCACGGTTTCCTTGTCCTCGTCGAGAATTTGGGTGCCGATCGGCACGGCGATCACCACGTCCTGGCCGTCGGCGCCGGTGCGGTTCTGGCCCATGCCGTGATGGCCAATCTCGGCCTTGAAATGCTGGCGGTAGCGGAAATCGATCAGCGTGTTGAGATTGGCCTTGGCCTCGAAGATGACGTCGCCGCCCCGACCGCCATCGCCGCCGTCGGGACCGCCGAACTCGATGAACTTCTCGCGCCGAAAGGCGCAGCAGCCGGCGCCGCCATCGCCGCTTTTCAAGAAGATTTTCGCTTCGTCGAGGAATTTCATGCGAGTCGCTTTAAGTGAAAGACAAGGGTTTGCCGAGGCCGCCTTTATCCGTGTCGATCCGTGTTCATCCGTGTCATCATTGCCGCTTGGTCATCATTGGCGCTCGGTCATCGTTGCCGCTCAACGAAAAAGGGGAAGGACCGAGCCTTCCCCTTGCTCCATCGAATGGCGGGATCGATCAGCCGGCGGTGGCTTCGATCGCCACGAAGGTGCGGCCCTTGATGCCGGAATGGAAACGGACGGTGCCGTCCTTGAGGGCGAACAGGGTGTGGTCGCGGCCCATGCCGACGTTGGCGCCCGGATGAAAGGTGGTGCCGCGTTGGCGGACCAGGATGTTGCCGGCCAGCACGGTTTGGCCGCCGAAGCGCTTGACGCCCAGGCGTTGGCCTGCCGAATCGCGCCCGTTGCGCGAACTGCCGCCGGCTTTCTTGTGAGCCATGGTCTACTCCTTCGCCTACTCAGCCGGCCTTGATGCCGGTGATCTTCAGCACCGTCAGCTCCTGACGGTGCCCGTTCTTGCGCCGGGAATTCTTGCGCCGGCGCTTCTTGAAGACGATGATCTTGTCGCCGCGGGTCTGCTTGACGATCTCGGCGTTCACCTGGGCGCCGGCCACCAAGGGGGCGCCGATCTTGTCGCCCACCATCAAGACCTCGCCCAAGGTCACGGCCTGGCCGGGCTCGCCCGCCAGCTTTTCCACCGTCACCAGATCGTCCTGGGCGACTTTGTATTGTTTGCCGCCCGTCTTCACCACTGCGAACATGACGCACCTGCAAGAATATAGAAACGCGACTCCCCAAGGGGTCCGCGGAAGGGCCGGACCATACCCCTCAATCAGGCTTTCTGTCAACCGTTTACCCCGCAAAAGGATCGGGGCCTCTCCAACTTGCGATCGAAGAGTCCCGGACGATCCTATCGCCGATTAATTCCTTATAATCATTGATAATTCTTGCAATCCGAGTGCAGGAATGGGATAAATTCGCCACCGGATGGGGGGACGCCGTGATGATGGCCGGCCAGGCGACCAAGATATTGACGGCAACCCGTCTGACGGCGGTCGGGCTTCTTGTGCTTGCCTTGGCAACCACGCTTTTCGCCTGGCGCTATACCCATAACGAGCGGATCGCCAGCGCCCAGGCGCAATTCAACGGCCAGGCCGATGAAATCCGCCGCCGCCTGGTCATCCGCATGGCGGTCTACGAACAGGTCCTGCGCGGCGGGCTCGGCCTCTTCGAGGCCTCAAGCGAGGTGACGCGCGCCGAATGGAAGCGCTACGTCGCCACCTTGAGATTGGACGAGAATTTTCCCGGCATCTTAGGAGTCGGGTTCTCGCTGCGCCTGACGCCGGCCGACAAGGACGCCCACATCGCCCGCATCCGGGCCGAAGGCTTTGCCGATTACACCATTCGGCCCGAGGAGGCGCGCCCCGAATATAACAGCATCGTCTATCTCGAACCTTTCTCGGGGCGCAATCTGCGCGCCTTCGGCTACGACATGTTCACCGAGGCAACCCGGCGCCAGGCGATGGAACGGGCGCGCGACGAGGGCCGAGCCGCGCTGTCGGGCAAAGTGACGCTGGTCCAGGAAACCGAAGGCGAGGTGCAGGCCGGCGTTCTGATGTATTTGCCTTTCTATCGCCAAGGGGTGACGCTCTCGACGCCCGAGGAGCGGCGCCAGGCCCTGATCGGCTACGTCTACAGCGCCTTCCGCATGGGCGATCTGATGGGAACGCTCTTGCGATCGAGCGACCAGGATCTGCGCATGGAGGTCTTCGATGGCGACGCGCCCACGCCCGAGGCGCGCCTGTTCGACAGCGCCGGCGCCAATCCGCCCATCGCCGCCCTCTTCACCAAGACCCAAGCGATCAACGTCAACGGCCGGCCCTGGCTGCTGCGCTTCTCGGCGCTGCCGGCCTTTTCGGCTCGCATCGATCGCGGCCTCTCGACCGCCATCCTGATCGGCGGCACCCTGATCAGCCTGTTGCTGTTCGCGGTGACCAACGCCTTCGCCGCCACGCGTTCGCGCGCCCTCGAACTGGCCGGTCAAATGACCGAACAATTGCGCTCGAGCGAAGATCGGTTGCGCGCCGTGCTCGACAGCACGGTCGACGCCATCCTCACCATCGACGAGCGGGGGCGGATCGAAACCGTCAATCCCTCGGTCGAGCGCCTGTTCGGTTGGCGGGCCGAGGAGATGATCGGCCAGAACGTCAAAATGCTGATGCCCGAGCCCCACCAGAGCGCCCATGACGGCTACCTGCACAATTACCTGTCGACCGGCAAGGCCAAGATCATCGGCATCGGCCGCGAGGTGCCGGGCAAGCACCGCGACGGCCGCATCTTCGCCATGGAGCTTGCGGTGAGCGAGATCAAGCGCGACGGGCATAAGGCCTTCGTCGGCATTCTGCGCGATGTCAGCGCCCGCAAGCAGGCCGAGACCGAGATGGTCGAGGCCAACACCCGCTTGTCGTCCTTGGTGAGCAGTCTCAAAAAGCGCGACAACGAGCTTTCATTGCTCAACCGCATGAACGATCTGCTTTTGGCCTGCCGCGATCAGGGCGAGGCGATCCAGGTGCTGCTCATCACCGCCAAGGACATCTTCCCCGGCCATTCCGGCGCTCTGGCGCTGGCCGATCCCGATGGTCCAGGCCTCAAGAACGTTCTCGTCTGGGGTTCCGCCCTGCCGCAGCGCGAGCACTATGGCGTCGAGGATTGCTGGGCGTTGCGCCAGGGCCGCCTCTACGAGGTGGCGGTCGGCGGAACCGGCCTCGTCTGCGGCCATTTTGCCGGCGAGCCGACGACCGGCCATCTTTGCCTGCCCTTGATCGTGCAGGGCGCCCTGATCGGCCTTCTCACCATGGAAAGCCGCGAGACCGATCCCCAGGCGCGCGAGGCGCACGCCAAGGCGGTGGTGGCGATGGGCGAATCGGTCAAGCTGGCGCTCTCCAATCTGGAATTGCGCCGGGCGCTGCAGGAACAGGCGATCAAGGACCCGCTCACCGGCCTCTACAATCGCCGCTATCTGAACGAAGAGCTGGCCCGCCAACTGGCTCGGGCGGCGCGCGGCGCCTCCCTCACTCTGGCGGTGATCGATCTCGATCATTTCAAACGCCTGAACGACACTTACGGCCACGAGATGGGCGATCTGGTCTTGAAGGCCTTGGGCCAGGAATTGCGCCAGTCGATCCGCCGCTCCGACATCGCCTGCCGGATGGGCGGCGAGGAGTTCGTCCTTCTCATGCCCGACACCGATCGCCAGGGCGCCGTGCAATGCCTCGATCTGGTGCGCGAGCGATTCCGGGCCCGGCGCTTCGAGCAAGCCGGCCAACCGATCGGCCCGGTCACCATGTCGATCGGGCTGGCGCAGGCGCCCCAGCACGCCAACCAAGCCGATGGCCTGATGCGGGCCGCCGATGCCGCGCTTTACGAGGCCAAGGCTCAGGGCCGCGACCGGATCGTCTGGGCGCCGTCCGAGCAAATGAACGATTGAGCGTCAAGGCGTTATTCCCAGATCGGCCGACCGGTTGACGCCAGGCCCGAAGTCTGGAACGCTTGGCGGCGAAACGGGGGTTTCATGTCGTCCGTCCTGCCCGGGCTCGAGATCGAGCGCAAATTCCTGGTCGCCAGCCAGTCCTGGCGGCCGGCCATCCAATCGGCGCACCGCATCAGCCAAAGCTATCTGCCCTGGGCGCCGGGGATTTCGGTGCGGGTGCGGCGCATCGACGATCGGGCGGTGATGACCTTCAAGACCGACTTGACCGATGTCACCCGGGGCGAGTGGGAAGTGCCGATCGCCCTTGAGCTTGCCGATCTTCTGTTCGGCCTTTGCCCGCATCCGCCGATCGACAAGATCCGCCACCGCCTGCCCGTGGGGCCGCATGTCTGGGAGATCGACCAGTTCCTCGGCCGTCATGAAGGGCTTTATCTGGCCGAGATCGAGCTTGGCGATCCCGAGGAGGCCTTCGACCGCCCCGATTGGCTGGGGCCCGAGGTCACTCACGATCCGCGCTACCGCAACAGCGCGCTCTACCGCGCCGCCGAAAGCGTGCTCGACGAGGCGCGCGCCTAACGCAACAGCCGGTTCAATTCCCGGGCCGCCTGCTTAAGGGTGGCGACATCGCCGAAGGCCCAGCCCACCAGGGCGGTCAAGGCACCCACCAGCCCGATCTCGGCCAGGCTGCCGGTGCGGATGAGCGGCAGGCCGTAGATGCGCCGGGACGGCCACAGAAGCGGCACGCCCGAAAGGGTGAGGGCGTCGGCCAGAAGGTGCGAGAGATAGCCCACCGCCAACGGCGCGACGGCGTGGTCGAGCCCGGCCGGGGCAAGAAACGCCAACAGCGCCAGCACGGCGATCAGCGAATGGGTGACGCCGCGATGGCCGATGACCCCGGCCAGCGGCACCGAGATCACCGCCAGGCGCTTGCCCACCCAGGATTGCGGATGGTCGATGTCGGGCAAGAGCGCGCCCAGCGCGGCCAGGCCCAATCCGGCGGGCGCGATCGGCTGCTGGGCGGCGGTGGCCGCCAGACTCCACAACGCGCCGCCCACCACGACATGCGACACCGCCATCATGGATTGTCACTCCCGGATTTTCTCTCTTGCGCGCCGTGAAGAACCGCCAGCACGCGTACGAGACTTTCGTCAACTTTGTAGACGACAATCCAGGGCCAACCGGGGATAACCAACTCGCGCGTTCCCTCTTTCAAGCCCAAGCGACCTCTCGCCGGAAAGAAGGTCAATTGCTCGGTTGCTTGCAGAATTGTCAGGGCAACGTTTCGAGCCGCAATCGGATTCTCGAGAGTTATGTAATCATGAATCGAGCCAAGGTCGCGCAACGCGCGGTGCGTCCATTCGACGTTGAATTGCTTCATTCGGTCGTCGGCGGAGGCAATTCTCGATCGCTGCCCCATGAGAGCAGCCATTCACGAACTTTCTCGTGCGGGATCAACCTTCCGGCCTTTACGTCGGCCAAGCCCTCTTCGATGGCGGCCAAATAGTCGGCCTCGGTCGCCACATAGGCGCCGATTGCCTCGGCGGCCAGCCAGGATTTGCTGCGCCGGGTCGCTTGCGCCAGTTGCTCCAGTCTGGCGTTGAGCGCGGCGGGAATGCGAACGGTCACGGGAACGGATTTTGGCTGGGCTTTCGGCATGGCGGGCATCCTTGCATCGGTTGTACACACTAGCATTGGAGCGCATCGGATGCAATGTCGATGCAAACAAAATCCCCCGGCGGGGACCCGCCGGGGGATTGAGGTTTCGCGTCGTCCGAGGCGCGGAAGGGCCTACTTCTTCACCAGGCTGCGCAGCACATATTGAAGAATGCCGCCATGGCGGAAGTATTCGACCTCGTCCAGCGTGTCGATGCGGCACAGCGCCTGGATGGTGTCTTTCTTGCCGTCGGCGCGGGTGATCGCCACCGTCACGTCCATGCGCGGCGTGATGCCCTTGGCGATGCCGGTAATGTCGAAGGTCTCGGTGCCGTCGAGCTTCAGGCTCTTGCGGTCCATGCCCTCCTTGAACTGCAGGGGGATGACGCCCATGCCCACCAGGTTCGAGCGATGGATGCGCTCGTAGCTCTCGGCCAGCACCGCCTTGACGCCCAACAGGTTGGTGCCCTTGGCGGCCCAATCGCGCGAGCTGCCGGTGCCGTATTCCTTGCCGGCCACCACCACCAGGGGCACGCCGGCCTTCTGGTATTTCATGGCGGCGTCGTAGATGAACATCGGCTCGGCGCCGGGCATGAATTTGGTCATGCCGCCCTCGGTGCCCGGCACCATCTCGTTCTTGAGCCGGACGTTGGCGAAGGTGCCGCGCATCATCACCTGGTGATTGCCGCGCCTGGCGCCATACTGATTGAAATCGGCCTGGGCGACGCCGCAATCGATCAGATACTGGCCGCCCGGAGTGGCCTTCTTGATGTTGCCGGCCGGGCTGATGTGGTCGGTGGTGATCGAATCGCCCAAGATGGCCAGCGGGCGGGCGCCCACGATGTCGGCGAAGGTGCCGGGCTCCTTCTTCATGCCGACGAAATAGGGCGGGTTCTGGATGTAGGTCGATTGGTTGTCCCAGCC
Organism: Rhodospirillales bacterium; assembly: GCA_016214125.1. Taxonomy (GTDB): domain Bacteria; phylum Pseudomonadota; class Alphaproteobacteria; order Rhodospirillales; family WMHbin7; genus JACRPC01. Next base: position 83,049 of record JACRPC010000015.1, read on the forward strand.
ATAGGTCTTGCCGGTGGCGACCTTCACCTTCTGCCAGGCGGCGGGGCCCTTGAAGACGTCGGAATAGCGGCTCTTGAACATGGCCTGGGTCAGGCCCTTCTCGATCGCCTGGGCGATCTCGGCGTTCGAGGGCCAGATGTCCTTGAGGTAGACCGGCTTGCCGTCCGAGCCGGTGCCCAGGGGCTCGGTCAGAAGGTCGAGATTCATGGTGCCGGCCAGCGCATAGGCCACCACCAAGGGCGGGCTGGCCAGATAATTGGCCTTCACATGCGGGCTGATGCGGCCCTCGAAATTGCGGTTGCCCGACAGCACGGCGCCCACCACCAGGCCGTTCTCGTCGATCGCCTTGGCGACCGGCTCGTCCAAGGGTCCGGAATTGCCGATGCAGGTGGTGCAGCCGAAGCCGGCGATGGTGAAGCCGAGCGCGTCGAGCGAATCCTGCAAGCCGGCGGCCTTCAGATAATCGGCCACCACCTGCGAGCCCGGCGCCAGCGAGGTCTTGACCCAGGGCTTGCGCACCAAGCCTTTGGCGCGCGCCTTCTGGGCCAGCAAACCCGCCGCCATCAAGACCGAGGGGTTCGAGGTGTTGGTGCACGAGGTGATGGCGCAGATCACCACGTCGCCATGGCCGATTTCGCCCCGCCCGTCGGCGATCTTCACCTTGGTGCCAAGGTTGGCGTTGGCGGCCAGGCCGGGCAGCGCCTCGGCGAAGCCTTGCTTGGCCTTGGCCAATGCCACCCGGTCCTGCGGCCGCTTGGGCCCGGCCAGCGAGGGCTCGACCGACGCCAGATCGAGCTCGAGCGTGTCGGTGAAGACCGGATCGGGCGTTTTGGCGTCGCGCCACATGCCCTGGGCCTTGGCGTAGGCCTCGACCAGCTTGACGCGCGACGGATCGCGGCCGGTGAAAGCGAGATAGCGGATGGTCTCGGCGTCGATGGGGAAGAAGCCGCAGGTGGCGCCGTATTCGGGCGCCATGTTGGCGATGGTCGAACGGTCGGCCAGCGACAGGCTTTCCAGGCCGGGCCCGAAGAATTCGACGAACTTGCCGACCACGCCCTTCTTGCGCAGCATCTGGGTGACGGTGAGCACCAGATCGGTGGCGGTGATGCCCTCCTTGGTCTTGCCGGTCAGCTTGAAGCCCACCACCTCGGGGATCAGCATGGAGACCGGCTGGCCCAGCATGGCCGCCTCGGCCTCGATGCCGCCGACGCCCCAGCCCAGCACCGCCAGACCGTTCACCATGGTGGTGTGGGAATCGGTGCCGACCAGCGTGTCGGGATAGGCGACCGGACGGGCGCCGTCTTGGCCGGTCCACACCACTTGCGCCAGATATTCGACATTGACCTGGTGGCAGATGCCGGTGCCGGGCGGCACGACGCGGAAATTGGCGAAGGCCGATTGGCCCCAGCGCAGGAAGGCGTAACGCTCGCCGTTCCGTTCGAACTCGAGCTTCATGTTCTTCTCGAGCGCGTCCGTGGTGCCGTAATGGTCGATGATCACCGAATGGTCGATCACCAGATCGACCGGCGAAAGCGGGTTGATCTTGTCGGGATCGCCGCCCAGCGCCACCATGGCGTCGCGCATGGCGGCCAGATCGACCACGGCGGGCACGCCGGTGAAATCCTGCATCAGCACCCGGGCCGGGCGGTAGGCGATCTCGCGTTCGGCCTTGCCCTTGTTGTCCAGCCAGGCGGCCACCGCCTTGACGTCCTCGACGGTGACGGTGCGGCCATCCTCGTAGCGCAGCATGTTTTCCAGGAGCACCTTCATCGAGAAGGGCAGCCGCGCGATGTCGCCCAAACCGGCTTCGGTCAGGCTGAAATAATCGTAATCCTTGCCGTCGACGGTAAGGGTGCGGCGCGCTTTCAGACGGTCATGGCCGGTGACGGACACGGGTTCCTCCTGGGCTTGAAATTCGAGCGGATTTCCTGGATGGCTTGAAGCATATCCGGCCCCGCCTGTCCAGATGGAACCCTTCCAATGGGCGGGAGAAAACCCACCCGGAGCATGGCCGCCGGGCGGGTTTGCGCTCTCAGCCCATCTCGTCCGGCTCAATCAGCCCCAGCCATCGGCCGTAATTCTGGGCCAGCGTGTCGGGTCCGGCGGCCGAGAGGACATCGGCGAAAGACTGGGTGGTCTTGGGGCCGATCCAATCGTCGAGTTTCAAGGGCGTCCAGTCGCGGCCAACATGCTTGGGGCCGAGATCGTTCAAGCTGGCCTGCAGGGCGCCCGATTCATGCTTGGGTTCGTCTTCGGGGTTGAGGCGATAGAGCGGACCCAGAATGTCCAGCGTGCAATGGGCGAGGTCGGAGACATCGTTCTTCTGTTGGGCCTGCCTTGCGTAATCGTGGAATTCGGCCAGGGCCAAACCATCTTCGACGCGGCCCGGCCCCTTGGCGGCCACGGTTTTGCGAAAGGCGTAATCGATTTCAGGGCCGAACTGGCCGTCTTCGAGCAAACGGTTCTCCTGGTCGCCGATCATGTTGAGCCCGCCCTGCAGCCAGGAGATGCCTTTCTCGATGCCGGCGCGGTCGATGCGGTTGGCGATGCGCGCAGCCGGTGCAAAGCTGTTCTTCCTGCCGCCCTACAGCCCCGACTTAAACCCCATCGAACAGGTCTTCGCCAAACTCAAAACGCTCCTCAAAAAGGCCGCCGAGCGAACTGTCGAAGCAACCTGGCGTCGCATCGGTTCTCTTCTCAACACATTCTCACCAAAGGAATGCGCCAACTACTTTAGAAACTCTGGGTATGCGTCAACCTAATCACAGAAGACTCGAGGCGGCGCGAAAGCCAAGGGGCCGGACGGCCCCGCCGGCGACTGAGGCGAACAAATAATTTCGGCGACTGAGGCATACCAACAGCGGAGCGCGCGACGCGCGCGACTGGGCCGTTGAGGCCAAACCAACAACCGCGCCTGAGGCCAAACAACTACCCCTGCTCGCGCGTCGTCAGGAAGCGGATGGCGGGAAAGTCCTGCTGGGCCCGGCCAAGCTGCCAGGCGTTGCGGGCCAGGTAAACCGGTGCGCCGTCACGATCCTCGGCGATGGCGCTGCGGTTGGCCTCTTCGAAGCGCTTCAGTTCTTTGGCGTCTTCGGCGGCCAGCCAGCGCGCCGTCTCGTAAGGCGCGTCCTCGAAGCCAGCCTTCAAATTGTATTCGCCCTCGATGCGGGTGGCGATGACGTCGAACTGCAAGGGCCCGACCACGCCCACCACCCAGGCCGAGCCGTCCTTGGGCTTGAAGAGCTGCGAGACGCCTTCCTCGGCCAGATCCTCCAAGGCCTTCTTGAGCTGCTTGGCCTTCAAGGGATCGTCGAGGCGGGCGCGGCGCAGCACTTCCGGCGCGAAGGAGGGAATGCCGGTCACCTTGAGATCGGCGCCTTCGGTCAGCGTGTCGCCGATCCGCAACTGGCCGTGATTGGGAATGCCCAGAATGTCGCCGGGAAAGGCCTCCTCGGCCAGTTCGCGGTCGCGGGCCAAAAAGAAGACCGGGTTGTAGATCGCCATCACCTTGCCCGAGCGCACATGCTTGAGCTTCATGCCGCGCGCGAAGCGTCCCGAGCACAGGCGCAGGAAGGCCACCCGGTCGCGGTGGTTGGGGTCCATGTTGGCTTGGATCTTGAAGACGAAGCCGGTGACGGATTCGGTTTCGGCCTCGATCGGTTGCGGCAGAGCCGGCTGGCGGTGCGGGCAGGGCGCCTCGCGGGCGATGCCGGCCAAGAGTTCGGCGACGCCGAAGGTTTTCAGCGCGCTGCCGAAATAAACCGGCGTCAGATGGCCCTCGCGGTAGGCCTGGGGATCGAAGGGCTTGCAGGCGCCGCGAACCAGATCGATCTCCTCGCGCAGCCGTTGGGCGGCCTCGTGGCCCAGGGCGGCATCGAGCCGGGAATCGTCGAGCTTGGCTTCCAGGATATCGGCCACCCGGTGATCGCCCTTGCCCGGATCGTAGAGCAGCACCCGGTCGGCGCGCAAATCGTAGCAGCCCTTGAGGTCGCGGCCCATGCCGATCGGCCAGGTGAGCGGGCTCACATCGAGCGCCAGGGTCTTTTCGATCTCGTCCAAGAGGTCGAAGGGGTCGCGGCCCTCGCGGTCGACCTTGTTGACGAAGGTGGCGATCGGCAGATCGCGCAGGCGGCAGACCTCGAACAGCTTGCGGGTCTGGCTTTCGATGCCCTTGGCGGCGTCCAAGACCATAATCGCCGAATCGACGGCGGTGAGCGTGCGGTAGGTGTCCTCGCTGAAATCCTCGTGGCCGGGCGTGTCCAAGAGGTTCATGGCGAGCCCCTCATACTCGAAGCTCATCACCGAGGCCGATACCGAGATGCCGCGCTCGCGCTCGATCTTCATCCAGTCCGACCGGGTGCGCCGCTGCTCGCCCCTGGCCCGCACCGCGCCGGCCAACTGAATGGCGCCGCCGAACAGCAGAAGCTTTTCGGTCAGCGTGGTCTTGCCGGCGTCCGGGTGCGAGATGATGGCGAAGGTGCGCCGTTTGGCCACCGCGTCGGCAAGGGCGCTCATGCGGTTAGGCCAAGGTAAAGGGGCGGTCGTGGGAAAGCGCCGGAATCTTGCGCCGGGCCTCGGCTGATTGGAGGGGATCGATGGTGGCCATCGCCAGGCCGGGCGTCTCGCCCGCGTCGGCCACCACCACGCCCCAGGGATCGACGATCAGGGCGTGACCAAAGGTCTGGCGGTTGCCGGCATGGTCGCCGCATTGGGCGGACGCCAGCACCCAGCAGCCATTCTCGATGGCGCGCGCCCGCAGCAGCACATGCCAATGCGCCTGACCGGTCTGGCGGGTGAAGGCGGCGGGCACGGCCAGCATCGAGGCACCGGCCTTGGCCAGCGCCCGGTAGAGATGGGGAAAGCGCAGATCGTAGCAGACCGAAAGACCCAGCCCGCCCCAGGGCGTCGACACCACCACGGCGCGTTCGCCCGGCCGGAAAGTCTGCGATTCGCGATAGCTCTCGCCGCCGTCGAGATCGACGTCGAACATGTGGATCTTGTCGTACTGGGCGACCCGGCCGCCCTTGGGATCGAAGACGTAGCTGCGGTTGGCCACCCGTCCGTCATCGAGCAACACATGAATCGTGCCGCCATGCAGCCAGACGCCCAGCTCGGCGGCCAGCGCGCTTAAACCCGCCAGGGCGGGGTGGCGATCTTCGGGCGCCGCCTTGGCGACGATGTTGGGCCGGCCGAAATCCATCATGGCGACGTTCTCGGGCAACAGCACCATTTCGGCGCCCTTGGCCTTCGCCTGGCGGGCCAGATCGCCCACCACCGCAAGATTGGCGGCGATGTCGGGCTGGGCGTTGACCTGCAGGCAGGCCGCTTGGAAGGGCCGGCTCATGCGCTAGCGGCCGAGCAGGGGATCGAGCTTGCCTTCGGCGTCGAGCGCGTGGAGTTCGTCGCTGCCGCCGACATGGCGGTCGTCGATGAAGATTTGCGGCACTGATCGCTTGCCGCCGGCGCGCTGGGTCATGAAGGTGCGCAGGCCCTCGTCCTCCGAGACGTCGATCTCGGTGTAGGCCTGGCCCTTCTTCGTCAGCAGCCGCTTGGCGCGGTCGCAATAGGGGCAGATCTTGGTGGTGTAGATTTCGACCGTGGCCATGCTTTGCTCCAAGGGTTCGGCTGGAATATAGCGATCCGGGCGGATTTTTCCAGTCCCGGCTGGGGTGGGGCGAGGTCTTTACCCGGGAGCGGGGATTCGGATAGCATGATCGAACCGTCACGGCATGGGTTGATCTGGCCATGAAGACGTTGGAGGACATCCGGGCTGAACTTCGCCGGTTGGGTCCGGTTCTCGGGCGCGACTACCCGGTCCGCGTGGTTGGCGTCTTTGGGTCCTACGCTCGCGGCGAGCAGACGGACACGAGCGATCTCGACATCCTGGTCGATTGCGATGCGCCGGTCGGCTTCCTGACCCTGGCCGGGCTGCAACAGGATTTGAGCGACGCGCTGGGTATCAAGGTTGACGTGATGATCCGGCAACAACCTCCGTCGCCGGTTGGCCGAAGGATCGCCGCCGAGTTGGTCCCGCTTTGAAGCGGTCGATCCTCGACAATCTCGACGACATCCTGGCCAATGCCAAGAAAGCGCGATTTCGTCGGCGTGGCGTCTTTGGCGGCGTTCGAGACGGACGAGCGGAATCAATACGCGGTCATGCGCGCGCTTGAGATCATCGGCGAAGCGACCAAGCGGATTCCCGAGGCATTTCGTCGGCGCCATCCCCATATCCCGTGGCGACGGATGGCCGGCTTGCGCGACATTCTCATCCATCAATACGAAGGCGTGAATCTGCGAGCGCTCTACATCACGGCGACCGTCGAGGCGGCCGGCCTAGTCGAATCTTTGCCGGCTGTCATTGCGGCGGCCCAAGCGGAGCCGGTGGACGATTAACCCGCCCTTGTCACCCTTTGCCAGGGTGAGCACTTCGATGGCGGGCGTTGACGTTCGTCTTGTAAGGCATTACCTTACAGGCGATGATCCGTTCCTTTCGCAATCGAGGTCTCAAGCGTTATTGGGACGAGGGCGACGGGCGCCGCCTCAGCGTGACCAACCAGGATCGGGTCCGCATGATTCTTTTGGCCCTGAACGCCGCCAGCCGGCCCGAGGACCTCAATCTGCCCGGGCTTCGCTTCCACGGTTTGCGTGGATCGCCCAAGCGCTGGTCGGTGGCGGTGAGCGGCAATTGGCGGATCACCTGGGCTTGGCGCGAGGGCGCCGTCGATGTCGATCTTGAGGATTACCACTGAATGGGTTCGCGCATGAAGACCAAGCTCACGCCGATGCATCCGGGGGAATTCCTGCGCGTCCTCCTGTTGCCCGAAACCGGCTTGCCCAAGACCCAAATTGCCAAACGCCTGCATCTGTCGCGCCAATCGCTGTACGATATCCTGGGCGAGCGCGCGCCGGTGACCGCGCCGGTGGCGATGCGGCTGGCTCGCCTGTTCGGCAACAGCCCGCAATTCTGGCTCAATCTTCAGGCGGAATACGATGTCGCCACCTTGAGCCTTGCCATGCGCGAGGAATTGGCTTCCATCCCGCCTTTGCGCGCCGCCTGATCGGCTCGGCCTCTCCCTCGTCACCCTTGGCCGGCCTGCGCACCGGCATAGGCCTACCCCACGCTGAGATGGCGGGTGACCGCCGTCAGGTCGGCTTCCAGGGCCGAACGGTCGCCCTGCCAGCACACCCGGCCCTTTTCCAAGACGTAATGGCGATCGGCCAGACGGCGCAGCACGGTCAGGTTCTTGTCGACGATCAGAATCGCCTGGCCTTCCTTCTTCAGTTCGATCAAGGCCGCCCAGATCGCCTCGCAGACCACCGGCGCCAGGCCTTCGGTCGCCTCGTCGAGCAGCAAGAGCCAGGGATTGGTCATCAGCGCCCGGCCGATCGCCAGCATCTGCTGCTCGCCGCCCGACAGATGCGAGCCCAAGGCCTCGGCGCGCTCGCGCAGCCTGGGGAAGAGGCCGAAAACCCGCTCGATCGTCCAAGGCTCCTGGTCGGCGCGCGCGGGCGCGGCGGTGGCCAGCAAGTTCTCCCGCACCGAAAGCGTGGCGAAGACCCGCCGTCCCTCGGGCACCAGGCCGAGGCCCAGGCGGGCGCGGCGGAAATCGGGCAGGCGGGTGGCGTCGCGCCCGTCGATGAGCAGTTGGCCGCCGTGCAGCGGCACCATGCCCATCAGGCTGGCGATGGTGGTGGTCTTGCCCATGCCGTTGCGGCCGAGCAAGGTGACGACCTCGCCCCGGCGGACCGTCAGGTCAAGGTCGAACAGCACCTGGGCGCTGCCATAGCCGGCCTGGGCGGCCTTCAATTCGATCATGGCGCCTCCTGGGCGAGGTCGCCCAGATAGGCCTGGCGGACGGCGGCGTCGGCGCGGATGGCGGCCGGCGGGCCGCTGGCGATCAGGCGGCCATGCACAAGCACGGAAATCCGATCGGAGAGGCCGAAGACGGCGTTGACGTCGTGCTCGACCAGCACGATGGCGCATTCGGCGCGCAGGCGGTCAAGGAGCGCGATGGTGGCGTGCGATTCGTCGACGCCCATGCCGGCCAGCGGCTCGTCGAGCAGAAGCAGGCGCGGCTTTGCCGCCATCGCCATCGCCAGTTCCAGCTTGCGCCGTTCGCCATGCGCCAGCGATCCGGCGGGCGCCCGGGCGCGGTCGGCCAACCCGACCCGTTCAAGCTGGGCGTCGGCCGGTTCGATCAGTTCCGCCCGCCCTGCCGCCGGACGGCCCAAAGCGCGCGCCCAGGGCGAGCAGGCCTGCACCGCCAGGGCGACGTTGGCGCGCACGCTCATTTCCTCGAAGAGGCGGGCGATCTGGTAGGAGCGGGCGATGCCCAAATGGGCGCGGCGTTCGGCCGGTTCGTCGGTGATGTCGCGCTCCTCGAACAGGATGCGCCCGCTGTCGCTCAGCACGTCGCCCGCCAGTTGGGCGAGGAACGAGGATTTGCCGGCGCCGTTGGGACCGATCAGGGCGTGGATTTCGTTGGGCAAGATGTCGAAGGCGACCGCGTCGGTCACCACCAGGGCGCCGTAGCTCTTGCGCAGCTCGCGGGTTTCAAGCAGTGGGTTCATCGGACTCGGTTCTCAGAAGGCCGGCGATTCCCCGGCTGCCGAACAGAATGATGGCGATCAGAAGCGGGCCCAGGATCATCATCCAGTGCTCGGTGATTTCGGCCAGCACCTCCTCGAGCAAGATGAGGGCGGCGGCGCCCAAGAGCGGCCCTAAGAGCGTCCGCTGGCCGCCCAGGACGATGATCACCAGGAAGGTGCCCGAGGTGATCCAATGCAGCATGTCGGGCGCCACGAACAGCATCTGGTTGCTGGCCAGCGCGCCCGCCAGACCGGTCAGCGCCGAGCCGTAGATGAAACAGGGCAGCAGGTAGGAGTCGGCGCGATAGCCCAAAGCGCGCATGCGCGGCTCGTTCTGGCGAAAGCCGTCGACGGCGCGGCCGAACGGGCTGCGGGCAAGATGGCGGGTGAGGGCGAGCGCTCCGACCAGGAGCAGCAGGACCGCGTAGTAGAAGCGCCGGATGTCGTCCAGGGTCATGCCGGCCAAGGTGTTGCGCTTGGCCAGGCCCAACCCGTCGCTGCTGCCCAAGGCCGGCAGGCTGGAGACGATGTAGAACAGCATCTGGGCGAAGGCCAGGGTCAGCATGATGAAGCTGGCGCCGCGGGTCTTGAGCGAGAGCGCGCCGATGACGGCGGCGAACAGCGCGGCGACCAGCATGGCGGCCGGCCAGGTGATCAGGGCGTCGCCCAGCCCCGCCTGGGAAAGCACCGCCACCGTGTAGGCACCCAGCCCGAAGAAGGCGGCGTGACCGAAGCTGATCATGCCGCCCCAGCCGACCACCACGTCGACGCCCAAGGCGGCCAGGCCGAAGATCATCATCTTGGCGGCCAGCGCGGTGTAGAAGCTGTCGCCGTAGAAGGGCACCAGGGCGAACAGGCCGAGGGCCAGCAGAACCGAGATCCGCTCGCGCCCGGCGATCATGCCCGTCTCCGCACCAAGATGCCCTGGGGCCGCCAGAGCAGCACCACCGCCATCAGGACGTAGATGACGGTCGAGGCCATGGCGGGCGCCAGGGCCGACACCGTGGTCGGCTTAAAGAACTGGCTCAAGAGCAGAGGCAGGAAGGCGCGGCCGAGCGAATCGGCCATGCCGACGGCGAGCGCGGCGACGAACGAGCCGCGCACCGAGCCGATGCCGCCCAGGATGACGACGACGAAAGCCTGGATGAGGATGTTCTCGCCCATGCCGACCTCGATCGCCAGGATCGGGCCGGCCATCACTCCGGCCAAGGCGGCCAGCATGGCGCCCAGCCCGAAGATCAGCGAATAGAGCCATTTGATGTTGACGCCCAAGGCCGAGACCATGGCGCGGTCGGCGGCGCCGGCGCGGATCAGCATGCCGATCCGCGTTTTCGCCATCAAGAGGGCCAGCCCGACCGCCACCAGACCGCCGACCGCCGAGATGGCCAGCCGGTAGGCGGGATAGGGCAGGCCGGGCATGATCTCGACATTGCCGGCCAGAAGGGCCGGCGGCGGCATGTTGGGCGAGACGCCGCCCCAGATCACCCGGGTGGTCTCGTTGAAAAAGAGGATGAGGCCGAAGGTGACCAGGACATGCTGAAGATGATCGCGCCGGTAAAGCGGCCGGATCACCGTCACCTCGACCAGGATGCCCAGCACCACGGCGACGGCGATTCCGGCCCCCAGGCCGATCAGGAACGAGCCGCTGCGGGCGGCCACGGTGGCGGCGACATAGGCCCCCACCATGTAGAAGGAACCATGGGCCAGATTGATCAGGCCCATGATGCCGAAGATCAGCGTCATGCCGGCCGCCAGAAGGAACAGCATCACCCCGAGCTGGAGCCCGTTGAGAAGCTGCGCCGACAGATAGGCGGCCGTCATGGCGCGGCCGGTCCCCGGCCTATTTCAACGCGCACTCCTTGCCGTGCGGATCGGCGGCGTCGGCGACCAGTTGTTCGAGCAGCTTGTTGTAGAGCGCCCCGCCGGCGTTCTTCTCGACCACGTTGAGATAGAGCGGCTGGACCGGCGTGTTGTTGGCGCCGATGCGGATCTTGCCGCGCACCGAGGGAAAATCGACCTTGCGCAGCGCATCGCGCAGCTTGGCCTTGTCCTCGATGGCGCCCTTCACCGCCTTGACGCCGGCGTCGAGGAGGAGCGCGTTGTCATAGGCCATGGCGCCGAGCGTGGTCGGCGTGCGGCCGTATTTGGCGCGGTAGCCCTCGACGAAGCGCTTGTTGCTGGGGTTGTCGAGCGCCGGGCTCCAATTGCTCACCGACTTGAGGCCCAAGGCCGCGTCGCCCAGCGCCGGGAAGCTCATCTCGTCGACCTGCACGGTCATGCCGTAGGGCGGCAGCTTGTCCTTGAGGCCGGCCTGCACGTATTGCTTCATGAAAGCAAAACCGACGCCACCGGGAATGAAGTAGACCACGGCGTCGGGATTGACGCGGCGGATTTCGGTGATCTCGCTGGCGAAATCGGATTGATCGGGGCGGGTGTAGGATTCGCCCGCCACCTCGGCGCCGAAGCCCAGCTTGAAGCCGTTCATGGCGTCCTTGCCGGGCTGGATGTTAAGCGCCACCAGATAGGGCTTCTTGACGCCCTGCTTCTTCAGATAGGTGCCGATCTCGCGGTACGAGGTGTCGATGTTCCAGAAGACGCCGATGGCGTTCTCGTGGCATTCCTTGCCGGCGCGCTGCGAGGCGGTGCCGCCGGCGAAGACGACCAGCGAGCCCGAGGGCAGCACCGAGTTGAGAATGGCCTCGGTGATGTTGCTGTAAAGAAGGCCGGCCATCACGTCGACCTTGTCCTTCTCGATGAAGCGGCGCGCGTTCTGCACCGCCATCTGCGGCTTCTGCTGATCGTCGAGCACGATCAGTTCGACCGGCAGGCCGCCGATCTTGTTGTCGAGATGCTCGATGGCCAGCTTGAAGGAATTGACCATTTCTTCGCCCTGGATGCCGCCAGGGCCGGTGAGCGTCGTTTGATAGCCGATGACGATTTTGTCGGCGGCGGCGGCCGGTGCGGCCCAAAGGACCGTGGCCGCCAGGACGGCCGACAACGTAATGGCACGCATGATGTTCCTCCCTTGACCGGTTGCGGTTCGCTTGGCGCGACTCATGATCGTTGGCGGCGCCCATTCAATTCGATACCGAACGATTAGTCAAGACGGTCCCGTTGACAGTTCGATATCGAACGAATAACATGCCGGCCGCACGCAAGACCGCCCAAACGGGGCGGTCGGTCGAAAAAACATCCGGCCCAGGGCCGGCGCGAAACAGGGGAGAGGCGGTATGGCACGGAAATCGAAGCGCGTCTGCGTCGATGTCGGCGGAACCTTCACCGACTGTCTGGTCATGGACGAAAACGGGCTTTTGGAAAAGTTCAAAGCCTCGACCACGCCCAGCGACCCCACGGTCGGCTTCATGAACGCCATGACCAAGGCGGCGCGCCATTACCGCGTCGACGTCAACGACTTCCTGGCCCAGATCGAGGTGCTGGTGCACGGCACCACCTTGGCCACCAACACGGTGCTCACCGGCCGCGGCGCCAAGACCGCCATGCTGACCACCAAGAATTTCCGCGACATCCTCGAGCTGCGCCGCGCCATCAAGCCGGTGACGGTGTCGCTTTACAATCTGTTCATTCCGCCCAACCAGCCGCTGGTGCCCAGGGCCCGGCGCATCGGCGTCACCGAGCGCACCCTTTACACCGGCCAGCTCGACACGCCGCTCGACGAGGCGGAAACCGCCAAGGTGGTGGAGAAATTCAAGAAGGACGGGGTCGAATCGATCGCCGTCTGCTTCCTGCATTCCTACGCCAATCCCGCCAACGAGCGCCGCGCCGCCGAAATCTGCCGCAGCGTGGCGCCGGAAATCTTCGTCACCACCTCGCACGAGACGCTTCCGGTGTGGCGCGAATTCGAGCGTTTCAACACCACGGTGGTCGGCGCCTATGTCGGGCCGCGCGTCGCCTCCTACCTCACCAACCTCGACGGCGTGCTGAAGCGCTCGGGCTTCAAGGGCACCTTCCTCATGATGCTGGCCAACGGCCTGGTGCAGAACGTCGCCGAATGCATCCGCCATCCGGTCTTCCTGCTTCATTCCGGCCCGGCGGCGGCGCCCTCGGCGGCGGTCTATCTCGGCAAGCATCTGGGCGAGGACAATCTGCTTTCGGTCGACATGGGCGGCACCAGCTTCGACATCTGCATGGTCAACAAGGGCGAGATTCCCACCACCACCGAGCATTGGGAAGGCGAGCAGCGGGTGGCGATCAAGATGGTCGACATCACCTCGATCGGCGCCGGCGGCGGCTCGATCGGCAAGATCGACACCTTGGGCCTTCTGCGGGTGGGGCCGGAAAGCGCCGGCGCCGATCCCGGTCCGGCCTGCTACGGCAAGGCCAGCCACGCCACGGTCACCGACGCCAATCTGGTGCTGGGCTATGTGCCCTCCGACTACTTCCTGGGCGGCGAGATGAGCCTGGACGCCCAGGCCTCGCGCAAAGCGATGAAGCCCCTGGCCGACACCTTGAAAACCGGCGATGTCGAGGTGGCCGAGGCGATCTTCCGCACCGTCAACGCCAACATGGCCGACAAGATCGCCGAGGTCTCGACCAAGCGCGGCCGCGACGTCCGCGATTGCGTGATGATCGCCGGCGGCGGCGGCGGCCCCATCCATGCCGGCTTCATCGCCGACAGTTTGGGCATCCGCAAGGTGGTGGTGCCGCCGGTGGCGGCGCTCTACAGCGCGTTTGGCATGTTCGCCATGGACATCGGCCAGGATTACGCCCGTTCCTTCGTCGGCCGGGCCGGCTCGATCGATTTGAAGGCGATCAACCGGGTCTTCGCCGACATGGAGGCCGAGGCCCTGAAATCCTTCGCCACCCACGGCATCTCGGCCAAGAAGGTGACGCTGAAGCGCACCCTCGACATGCGCTATCTCGGCCAGTTCCACGAGGTCGAGGTCGATATGGCCTCGGGCAAGCTGGGCGACAAGCAAATCCAGGGTGCCGTCGAGGCCTTCGGCCGCAAGCACAAGGAGCTGTTCACCTTCATGATGCCCGGCCGGTCGGTGGAAATCCTCACGCTGCGCTTGAAGGCCACGACGCCGAAAACGCCCTTCGTGCTTCCGGCGGCCAAGAAGGGCGGCGCCGACGCCCGCAAGGCCTTGAAGCGCCGCCGCCCTTGCCGCTTCAACGGCAAGACCGTCGACACGCCGATCTATGACGGCGAGAAGATCCTGGCCGGCAACCGCATCGCCGGGCCGGCGATCATCGAGGAGACCACCACCACCGTGGTCATCCCGCCCTCCTATGTCTGCGCGGTCGACAAGTACAAGAACTACATCCTGACGCGGCGCTAGGAAGGGGAGGGAGCCATGAGAAAAGCCATGAAAGCCAAGGCCAAGAAGCCGGCGACCAAGGCCAAGCGGCCCGCCGCCCGCAAGCCGATCGACGCCACGACGGTGGCCACCGTCTGGCACACCATGCAGACGATCTGCAAGGAGATGCGCCATCTGGTCGATCGCACGGCGCAGAACTATCTGATCGGCCAGTTGCACGATCGGGCACCCAGTTCGCCGTCCAGGATTTGGTGAAGAACTTCGCCGGCAACATCCATCCGGGCGACGTGTTTCTCACCAACGATCCCTATCATGGCGGCCACAACTGCCACCTGCCCGATTGGGGCTTCTTCCGGCCGATCTTCTACAAGGGCGAGCTTCTGTTCTTCACCCTTTGTCGCGGCCACCAGCAGGACACCGGCGGCTCGTTTCCCGGCGGCTACTTCCCCAACGGCTACGACATTCACGCCGAAGGCATCTGCATCCCGCCGATCAAGGTTTGGGATCGCGGCCGCGAGCGCACCGATGTCATCGAGCTGATCTTGAACAACGTCCGTTGGCCCGACGGGGTGCGGATCGATCTCAACGCCATGATCGGCGCCACCACCATGTGCGAAAAGCGCCTGGGCGCGCTGCTCGACGCCTACGGCAAGGATACGGTGCTGGCCTGCGTCAACGAGATGATCGACCGCACCGAACGCGCGGTGCGGGCCGAAATCCGCAAGATTCCGGACGGCGTCTACACCGGCCAATCGGCCACCGACGATGACGGTACGGTCTTGGACGAACAGGTCTGGGTCAAGGTGAAGATCACCGTCAAGGGCGAGAAGATGACCCTTGATTTCACCGGTTCGGACGGCCAGCGCAAGGGCTTCGTCAACAGCGTCTACGCCGCCACCTACGGCAACGCCATCGCGGCGGCGATTCTCTATTTCGATCCGGCGATCGCCGATTACCACAATCAGGGCACCATGCGGCCGATCGAGGTGGTGGCGCCCTTGGGCTCGGTGGTCAACTGCCAGTATCCGGCCACCACGGGCGCCTCGCCGGTCAATGTCGGCATCCAGGTGATGGAATCGGTCTGCGAGGCCTTGGCCAAGGCGCTGCCGGAACGCGCCATCGCCTCGTGGGGCAAGCATCGCGGCGATTACGTCTTCGCCGTCGATCCGCGCACCGGCGAGCGCTATGTCCGGACCACTTTCGATTATGACGGGTCGGGCGGCGCGGTTTGGGGCTATGACGGTTATCAGGGCGTCAGCACCATGACGGCGATGGGCGCCGCCAATCGCGGCAACGTCGAGGAAATGGAAATCCGCCTGCCCTGGCGGATGACCCGTTACGAATTCCTGCCCGATTTCTCCGGCGCCGGCCGCTGGCGGGGCGGGCCGGGCATCCATTGGGAGGCGGTCAACGAAGGTTCGGCCGGCCAGATGGCCACCGGCAGCACCGATGGCGACGTCGTTCAGGGCTATGGCGCCCTGGGCGGCCATCCCTCGCCGGTGTCGCGCACCTATCTGCGCCGCCAGGGCGAAGACCTGCTGATCAAGCCGCACCGGCTGGTCAAAGTCGAGGAGCGCGACGTTTTGGTCAAGCATTCCTCGGGCGGCGGCGGGGTCGGCGATCCCGCCCAGCGCGATCCGCAGTTGGTCAAGGAGGATGTCGAGAACGAGCTGGTGTCCCTGGAAACCGCGCGCGCCGTTTACAAGGTGGCGCTCGATCCGGTGACCCTGGCGATCGACCGGGCCGCCACCCAGGCTCTGCGCGCCAAGCGCTAGGAGAACCGCCATGGCGAAGACGCGCTCCAAGCGGCCCGCCGCCCGCAAGCCGATCGACGCCACGACGGTGGCCACCGTCTGGCACACCATGCAGACGATCTGCAAGGAGATGCGCCATCTGGTCGATCGCACGGCGCAGAACTATCTGATCGGCCAGTTGCACGATCCGACGGCTCGACCATCGCGGTGCCGGTGGGTCTGCCGGTGCAGTTCCTGGGCACCACCTTCGCCGTCCAGGATCTGGTCGCCAAATTCAAGGGCAACATCCATCCGGGCGACGTGTTTCTCACCAACGATCCCTATCATGGCGGCCACAACTGCCATCTTCCCGATTGGGGCTTCTTCCGGCCGATCTTCTATAAGGGCGAGCTTCTGTTCTTCACCCTTTGTCGCGGCCACCAGCAGGACACCGGCGGATCTTTTCCGGGCGGCTATTTCCCCAACGGCTACGACATCCATGCCGAGGGCATCTGCATTCCGCCCACGAAAGTTTGGGATCGCGGCCGCGAGCGCACCGACGTCATCGAACTCATTCTCAACAACGTGCGTTTTCCCGACGGGGTGCGCATCGACCTCAACGCCATGATCGGCTCCACCACCATGTGCGAGAAGCGCCTCATCGCGCTGCTCGACGCCTTCGGCAAGGACACGGTGATGGCCTGCGTCACCGAAATGCTGAACCGCACCGAAAAGGCGGTGCGGGCCGAAATCCGCAAGATTCCGGATGGCGTCTACACAGGCCAATCGGCCACCGACGATGACGGCACGGTCTTGGACGAACAGGTCTGGGTCAAGGTGAAGATCACCGTCAAGGGCGAGAAGATGATCCTTGATTTCACCGGCTCGGATGCCCAGCGCAAGGGCTTCATCAACAGCGTCTACGCCGCCACCTACGGTAACGCGATTGCCGCCGCCATCCTCTATTTCGATCCGGCGATCGCCGACTATCACAACCAAGGCACCATGCGGCCGATCGAGGTCATCGCCCCCTTGGGCTCGGTGGTCAATTGCCAATATCCCGCCACGGTCGGCGCCTCGCCGGTCAATGTCGGCATCCAGGTGATGGAGGCGGTGGTCGAGGCGCTGTCCAAGGCCCTGCCCGAGCGGGCGGTGGCGCCCTGGGCCAAGCATCGCGGCGATTACGTCTTCGCCGTCGATCCGCGCACCGGCGAGCGCTATGTCCGCACCAGCTTCGATTATGACGGCTCGGGCGGCGCGGTTTGGGGTTTTGATGGCTATCAAGGCGCCAGTTCCTTCACCGCCTTGGGCGCCGCCAATCGCGGCAACGTCGAGGAAATGGAAATCCGCCTGCCCTGGCGGTTGCTGCGTTACGAATTCGTGCCCGATTTCTCGGGCGCCGGCCGCTGGCGGGGCGGGCCGGGCATCTATTGGGAGGCGGTTAACGAAGGTTCGGCCGGCCAGATGGCGACCGGCAGTTCCGACGGCGACGAGGTCCAGGGCTGCGGGGTGGTCGGCGGCCATCCCTCGCCGGTGTCGCGCACCTATCTGCGCCGCCAGGGCGAGGATCATCGCGTCAAGCCGCATCGGTTGGTCAAGGTCGAAGAGGGCGACATCCTGGTCAAGCATTCCTCGGGCGGCGGCGGCGCCGGCGACCCGGGAGAGCGCGATCCGCAGTTGGTCATGGAGGATGTCGAGAACGAGCTGGTGTCCCTGGAAACCGCGCGCGCCGTTTACAAGGTGGCGCTCGATCCGGTGACCCTGGCGATCGATCGGGCCGCCACCCAGGCTCTGCGCGCCAAGCGCTAGGAGGGTCCGGGGCACTTTTTTCGTGGAAGCCATCCGCCAAGGCCGGTAGTAAAGCGTGGTCGTCAACAATTCCAAGGCTTTTCGATGAAGCGTCGCGGAACAAAACGGAAGGCCGGCACCAGTCTGGGACTCGACTACTACGCCGCGCCCAACGAAAGCGTCGGCTTCATGGTGCGCGAGGTCTACCGATCGCTGGCCCGCTCGCTCCAGGCGCGGATCGCCCGCGAAGGCGTGTCGATCGGCATGTGGTTCGTCCTGCGCACGCTGTGGGAAGAGGACGGTCTAAGCCAGCGCGAGCTGGGCGATCGAATCGGGCTCAACGCACCCACCATGGTGACGGCCCTGAACGCCATGGAACGCGCCGGCTTCGTCAAGCGGGTGCCGCACGCCACTGACCGGCGAAAGACCAACATCTTCCTCACCAAGCGCGGCCACGAACTGAAGGACGTGCTGTGGCCGATGGCGACCGAGGTCTTGGGTCTGGCGCTCAAGGGCATCAGCCGCGATCAGATTCAGGTGATGGCGCGCCATTTGAAAAGGATGCTGACCAATCTGGACAGCGATCCCCGCACCACCCGCTCCTCGCCGCTGTCGTAAGCATGAACGCCGCGGCCGCGACGCCAGCCCAACCGGAAGCCGAGGCGGCGCCCTATTTGGCGCTCCTGGGCCAGATGATGCGCATCCGCGCCTTCGAGGAGCAGGCGCGGCGCCTGTTTGCCAGCGGCCAGGTGCCGGGGCTTCTCCATCTGTGTTCGGGCCAGGAGGCGATGGCGGTTGGCGTCTGTTCGGCGCTTCGCCCGACCGACGTCATTGCCAGCAACCATCGCGGCCACGGCCATTGCCTGGCCAAGGGCGCCGATCCGGCCCGGCTGATGGCGGAAATCCTGGGCTGCGCCTCGGGCTATGGGCTGGGGCGGGGCGGCTCGATGCATGTCTTCGATCCCGCCAACGGCAACATCGGTACCAACGGCATCGTCGGCGGCGGCATTCCGCTGGCCGCCGGCGCCGCCCTCAGCGCCCAGCGCCGGGGCACCGACGGCGTGGCGGCGGGATTCTTCGGCGACGGCGCCCTTAATCAGGGCCTGCTGTTCGAGGTCCTGAACATGGCGGCGATCTGGCGTCTGCCGGTACTCTTCGTCTGCGAGAACAACGGATACGGCGAATTCACGGCCATCGAAACGGTGACCGCCGGCAAGTCGATGATCGCCCGCGGCCAGGTCTTCGACATTCCGGCCGAGCATGTCGACGGCATGGACGTGCTGGCGGTGCGGGCGGCGGCCGAACGGGCGGTGGCGCGGGCCCGCGCCGGCGAAGGTCCCAGCTTTATCGTCGGCACCACCTACCGCTATGGCGGCCACCATGCCGGCGACGCCCAGGACTACAAGGACAAGGTCGAAGCGGAAGCCTGGCAGAAGAAGGACCCCATCCCGCGCCTGGCGCGTCATCTGATCGAGCGCGGCCTGGCTTCGGCGGCGCACATCGACGCGCTGGGCAAAGAGGTCGAGGCCGCGATCGAGGAGGCGGTGAAGGCGGCCAAGGCGGCGGCCCCGCCCACCGCCTCCGATCTGGTGAGGCATCTCTATGCCTGAGGCCCGCACCGACAGCTATCGCGGCGCCGTCCGCGACGCCCTTGCCCTGGCGATGCGGGCCGATGCCAACGTCATCCTGATGGGCGAGGATATCGGCGAGGCGGGCGGCGTCTTCAAGCAGACCGAAGGCCTGTTTGCCGAGTTCGGGGCGGCGCGGGTGATCGACACGCCGATTTCCGAATCGGGCGCCTTCGGCATCGCGGTCGGCGCCGCGATGACCGGATTGCGTCCGGTGTTCGAAGTGATGTTCGGCGATTTCATCACCCTGGTGATGGATCAGCTCGTCAACCAGGCGGCCAAGGTCCATTACATGTCGGCGGGCGCCATGCGGGCGCCTTTGGTGCTGCGCACCGCCGTCGGCATCGGCGCCAGCCTGGGACCGCAGCATTCGCAAAGCCTGCACGCCTGGGCGGCGCATGTGCCGGGCTTGAAGGTGGTGCTGCCCGCCGATCCGGCCGACGCCAAGGGCCTGATGATGGCGGCGATCGACGACGACAACCCGGTCGTCTTCATCGAGGACCGCAACCTCTACACCCTGAAAGGGCCGGTGCCCGAAGGGCCTTATCGGGTGCCGTTTGGTCAGGCGGCCGTCAAGCGGCCGGGCCGCGATCTCAGCGTCATCGCCACCGGCCGCATGGTGTCGATCGCCCTGGCCGCCGCCGAACGCGCCGCCGCCCAAGGCATCGAGGCCGAGATCGTCGATCCGCGCACCCTGGTGCCGCTCGACGTGGCGACGCTGGTTCGCTCGGTCCAGAAGACCGGCCGGGCGCTGGTGGTCGACGGGGGCGCGCGCGCCTTCGGTGCCGGGGCGGAAATCGCCGCCACCCTGGCCGAGGAAGCCTTCGATTGGCTGGATGCCCCGGTGCGTCGCCTGGGCGCCGCCGATCTGCCGGTGCCGTTCAACGCCAATCTGGAAAGCCTGATCCTGCCCGATGCCCGCGGGCTGGCGCAGGCGATGATCGCCCTGGTGCGCGGATGAATCCCAAGGAGGACCGATGACCGACAGCACGCTCGACCGGATGGCCATTTTCGATCGCATGCTGGTGATGCGCCATTTCGAGGAGGCGGTCATCCGCCTCTACAACGACAAGCGCTTCGCCGGCCATTACCACGTCTATATCGGCCAGGAAGCGACCGGTGCCGCCGTGCTCGACCAGCTTGGGCCCGACGATCTGGTCCTCACCACGCACCGCAATCACGGCCATGTCGTCGGCCGGGACAGCGATCCCGGTCGCGCCCTGGCGGAAATCCTGGGCCGCGCCACCGGCTTCAACCACGGCAAGGGCGGCACGCTGCACATTTCCGACCGCGCCAACGGCTTTCTCTCGACTTCAGCGGTGGTGGGCGGCTGCGCCGGCCTGGCCATCGGCGCCGCGCACGGCCTGAAGATCAACAAATCGAAAGGCGTGGCGGTGGGCTTCTTCGGCGACGGTTCGCTGGAAGAGGGGCTGGTCATCGAATCCTTCAACATCGCGGCGCTGTGGAAGCTGCCGGTGATCTTCGTCTGCGAGAACAATTCCGCCGGGGCGATGGGACCGCAGAAGGGCGGCTATCCGACGGCGATCACCGCCGCCGCCCTCTTGTCGCGCATTCCGCAAAGCTTCGGCATCGAAACCCAGGTGGTCGACGGCACCGACATGGCCGCCGTGCACGCGGCCGCGCAAACGGCGCTTGGGCGGGCCCGCCAGGGTCAGGGTCCGACCTTCATCGAGGCGGTGACGCGGCGCTGGCCGGGCTCCAGCCCGCTCTGGCCCGAACTGGCCACCGTCACCGACGTCGAACTGGCCTGGGATACGGCGCGCATCAGCGGCCCGCACGCCGATTGGATTCGCGATTGCGATCCCATTCTGCGCGCCGCCCGCGAGATGGCCGAGGCCGGCAGGCCGCGGGCTGCGATCATGGCCCGCGACACGGCGGCCCGGCAGCGCATCGAGCAGGCGATCGCTTTCGCGCTCGACAGTCCGATGCCCGATCCCGCCACCGCGCTGGCCGGCGTCTTTGCCCTTGCGTCGAATCCGGAGGTCCGGCCATGAGAACCACCAGCTACGCCGCCGCCTTGGTCGAGGCCTTGCACGCCAGCATGGCCGAGGATCACCGGGTCAGTCTGGTTGGCAGCTACGTGTTGGGCCTCGGCCCCAAGCGGGTGTTGATGGACCGCATCCGCGCCGATTTCGCCGACCGCATCTTCGATCCGCCCACCGCCGAGGCAGCGGTGATCTCGATCGGCGCCGGCGCGGCGATGGCGGGCTCTAGGCCCTTCGTCGATCTGGCGACCGCCAGCTTCTCCTATGTCGGCTGGTCGCCCCTGATCAACGAGGCGGCGGTGGCGCACTACATGTCGGGCGGCCAAATCGCCGTGCCGGCGGTCTTTCACATGCTGCACGGCCTGCGCATCGGCGGCGCCGCCCAGCACAGCGGCAGCCCGCAGGCTATGCTGTGGAACGCGCCGGGCCTGGAGATCGTGCTGCCCTCCAGCCCCCGCGACGTCAAGGGCCTTTTGCGCACGGCGATCAAGAGCCCCAATCCCACCGTCTTCATCGATCACGCCCGTCTGCTCGACATCGAAGGCCCGGTGCCGGAAGAGGACTACGCCATCCCCTTCGGTCAGGCCGACATCAAGCGAGCCGGCGGCGACGTGACGCTGGTCGCCACCTCCTTTGTCGTGCAAACGGCCCTGCAGGCGGCCGAGCGGCTGGCCAAGGCCGGCATCGAGGTCGAGATCGTCGATCCGCGCACCCTGGTGCCGTTCGACCGGGCGACCGTGCTGGCCTCGGTCAAGAAGACCGGCCGGCTGGTGGTGGTCGACGAATGCCATATAAGCTGCAGCGTCGCCTCGGAGATTTCCGCCATCGTTGCCGAGGAGGGCTTCCACCATCTGAAGGCGCCGATCCGCCGGGTGGCGCGGCCCGATGTGCCGACGCCTTTCGCCCGGCCGCTTGAAGAGGTTCTGACGCCCTCGATCGAGCGGATCGAGCGGGCCGTTCAGGAGGTCGTCAATTACCAACCGCCCAAGGGAGGGTGAGCATGAGCACCGAGAAATCCGTCGAACTGGCGCTGCGCGACCTGGTGATCGCCAACCGCATCCTGGCCCGCGAAGGCGTGCTCGACGCCTTCGGCCATGTCAGCATCCGCCACCCGACCGAAGCCGGGCGCTATTTCATGGCCCGCTCGCGGGCGCCCGAGCTGGTGAGCCGCGAGGACCTGATCGAATTCAATCTCGACAGCAGCCCGATCAACCAGAACGGCCGGGCGATGTACGCCGAACGCCAGATCCACGGCTGCATCTACCAGCTTCGCCCCGAGGTGATGGCGGTCTGCCACAACCACGCCCATTCGCTGGTGCCGTTCGGCGTCACCGGCTCGCTGATCAAGCCGATCTTCCACATGGCCTCGGTGATCGGCGAGGAAGTGCCGATCTGGGACATCCGCGAAGAATTCGGCGACACCAACCTTCTGGTCACCGACGCACCCAAGGGCCTGGCCCTGGCGCGCAGCCTGGGGGCAAGGCGCGCCGCCCTGATGCGCGGCCATGGCAGCGTGGTGGTCGGGCAAACGCTGCGCCAGGCGGTGTTCACCGCCATCTATCTGCAGCAGAACGCCGAGCTGATCCTGCGCGCCCGCGAATTGGGCCCCATCACCTATTTGAGCCCCGGCGAGGTCAAGGCGGCGTCCGATCTCCTGTTCCAGCCGCTGTCGCAGGACCGCTCCTGGGAATATTGGGCGACCCGGGCCGGCTTCTCGGGGATCTAGAACGAGGGCGCGCCCCAAGGGTCAGCGCAGGAGAGCGGCCAGCGCCCAGAGCGCCGGCACCCCCCAGAGCGCCGCCAGGAGATCGTCGAGCATGATCCCCAGGCCGCCGCCCAGCCGCCGGTCGGCCCAGCCGGCCGGCCAGGGCTTGGCGATGTCGAGAATCCGGAACAGGGCGAAGCCGACGGCGTAGAGAACCGGATCGGGCGGCACCAGAACGAGAATCAGCCACTGGCCGGCGACTTCGTCGATGACGATTTCCCCCGGGTCGTCCAGCCCCAGGCGCTTGGCGTAATCGTCGGCCGCCCAGCCGCCGACCAGCGCGACCAGCAGGGTCGCCGCCGCCAGCAGCCAGGGCCCGCCCAGGCTGGCGATCAGCCAGGCCGGGGGCAGGGCGGCCAGCGACCCCCAGGTTCCGGGCGCCTTGGGCAGGCGGCCGACCCCGAAGCCGGTGGCGATCCAAAAGGAGAAAGGCTTGCGCGCGTCCTTCATGCTCCCATCATGCCAGAAAGCGTCCTATGATGGCGGCTGGAAAGTCAACTTTCGGAGATCCCGGTGTCCGCGCCCGACGACATGATGATCGGCCCCGAGCCGCCCAGCAACTTCATGCGCCATATCGGCTATCGGATGGCGGAATGGCGCGAGGGCCTGTCGGTCATCACCCTCGACATCCGTCCCGACCATCTCAACCGCTCGGGCGTCGTGCATGGCGGCATCTTTTCCATCCTGATCGACACCGCCTGCGGTTTCGCCGCCACCTATTGCGCCCGGCCGGATCGGGTGCGCCGGGCGATGTCGCTTTCCCTGACCACCAGCTTCACCGGTCAGGCGACCCAGGGCCTGCTGCGCACGGTGGGTCGGCTCAAGGGCGGCGGCAACCGCATCGTCGCCTGCACCGCCGAAGTGTTCGACGGCCAGGGCCAGCTTCTGGCGATCGGCGAGGGGGTCTATCGCTACCGTTCGGGAAGCGAAAAACCCGAGGGCGTGCCCCGCGAGGCCCCCGAGGCGCCATAAACCCCGAGACGATCACGCTTTTTCAGGTTATAGTACCCAAAAGGAACGGGCGGCCCGAAAGGCTGTCCGCGAAGTCGTAGAGGGAAAGAGGGTATGCCGCCGCCGGCAAAGCCGAGACCCAATCCTGCCGTTCCTCCGCCGGCCCGCCGGCCCCAGCCGGTGCCGCGGTCGCCGGCCGCGCCCGCGCCCGCGCCCGCGCCCACGCGACCGCCGGCCACGCAAGCGCGTCCGCAAGCCGCACCGGCGCGGCCACCGGCCGCGCAAGCGGCACCGCCCCCGGCGCCGGGCGGCGGTCCCAACCGCTCCGAACTGCTGGGCGACATCGCCTGGCTGATGACCCAATCGGTGGCTCACAAGCATCTGTTCATTTCCGACATCGAATGGCTGGTGATGCCGCCCATTCTCACCCGCCAGTTTCGGCTGGTTCGCCAGGGAGCGCAGCCGGTGGCCTATGTCAGTTGGGCGATGCTGAACGCCAAGCTCGAGGCGCGTTTCGTGGCCGGCAATACCCGGCTGCGGCCGGCGGATTGGAAAAGCGGCGATCGGGCCTGGATCGTCGACATCGTCTCGCCCTTCGGGCCCAGCGACCAATTGCTTACCCGCATCAAGGCCGAGCTCTTTCCCATGCAGCCCCTGCGGGTGCTTCGCCGCGCCCCCGACGGATCGGGATTCCTGGCGGCGGAAATCGGCCGCTAGGCGGCGGGCCGATGTCGGGAGATCGCATGGCCGGGCCGCCGCCCCAGACCGAGGATCGCGACGACCCGCCCTTGGGCGGGGCCAGCGAGCGGGCTGCGGCGCTGGCCTTTCTTGGCGCCAACCACGTCATGGCCCTGGCGACGCAAAGCCCCGACGGCACCCCGCATCTGGTTTCGCTTCTCTATGTTCATGACGAGTTTTCCCTCGATTGGGTGTCCGATCCGGCCAGCCATCATTCCCGCCATCTGCAGACCGAGGCGCGTTGCGCGGTGGCGGTGGCGCCCGACACCGACGCCTTTCAAATCATTCAGGGCCTGCAGATGAAGGGTCGGGCGCGCCGGCTGGAAGGGCCGGTCGAGACCGCCGCCGCGCTGGGGCGCTTGGCTCTGCGCTACGACTTCCTGGCCCGGTTGGGCAGCCAGCCCGGCGCCTTGGTCGAGGCTTGGAAGAAGGCCGCGCTCTATCGTTTCACGCCCGAACGCGTCGTCTGGATCGACAACCGCCAAGGATTTGGCTACAAGCGGCGCTTCGAGCCCTAGTGCCCCACTTCGCCGGTCGGGAACGTAGACCGAACATGGGGCGCGAGCCGCATGATCGGCCTCAAGACAACGGTCCCGGCCTGTGCTATGTAACCGGCGCCAAACCAAGCGGGGACCTTCATGATCATGCGGCTGCTCAACTCCCTGATGCCAAGGGAGGAACGCTTCGTCGATCATTTCTGCGAACATACCGGGCGGATGGTGGCCGCCGCCGACGCCCTGATCGCCATGATGGATGCGCCCCTCTCGGAGCGCGAGGCCCGCTTCAAGACGGTGTGCGCCATCGAAGGCGAGGCCGATGCGGTGACCCGCAAGACCATCGTCGCCCTGCACCGGGCCTTCATCACGCCCTTTGACCGCTCCGACATTCACGCCCTGATCACCGCGCTCGACGACGCCGTCGATTACATCGAGGAAGTCGCCCAGCACGCCATGCTCTACGAGGTCGAGACCTTCACGCCCCGGATGCGCGAGATGGCGGTCACCATCCAGTCTTCGGCCCTGCTGTTGGCCGAAGCGATGCCGCTGCTGCGCAACATCACCAAGAACGCCCAGCACATTTCGTCCCTGTGCGAGAAGGTAAGCCGGATGGAAAGCGAGGCCGACCGCGTGTTGCGCCAAGCGATGTCGGACTTGATCCGCCAGCGCCCCGATCCGATCGCCTTCCTCAGCATGAAGGAGCTTTACGAACTGCTCGAGGCGGCGACCGACTGCTGCGACGACGTCGGCGACGTCATCGCCGGCATCGTCTTCGATCACGTCTGATCCGCGATGGATGCCGTCGCCCTTAGCCTGCCGGCCCTGATCGCCATCATTGCGGTCGCGCTCGCCTTCGATTTCATCAACGGCCTGCACGACGCCGCCAACTCGATTGCCACCGTGGTGTCCACCCGCGTGCTGCCGCCCAAACTGGCGGTCGCCTGGGCGGCCTTCTTCAACTTCATCGCCTTCCTGTTCTTCGGCCTGCACGTCGCCAAGACGGTGGGAACCGGCATCGTCCAGCCTTCGGTGATCGATCCCCACGTCATCCTGGCCGCCTTGATCGGCGCCATTGCCTGGAACCTGTTCACCTGGTGGCTGGGGCTGCCCTCCTCCAGCTCGCACGCGCTCATCGGCGGCATCGCCGGCGCCGGCCTGGCCAAGGCGGGCACCAGCGCCATCGTCGCCAGCGGCTTCATCAAGACGACGGTGGCGATCTTTCTTTCTCCCACCATCGGCCTGGTGCTGGCGCTCACCTTGTTCATTTCGGCCTCGTGGCTGTTGCGCCACGCCACGCCGTTTCTGGTCGACCGCCGCTTCCGCCAGCTTCAACTTGTTTCCGCCTCGCTCTATTCGCTGGGCCATGGCGGCAACGACGCCCAGAAGACGATGGGCATTATCGCCGTGCTGCTCTACTCGCAGGGCATGCTGGGCGGCGAATTCCATGTGCCCTTTTGGGTGGTCATCAGCGCCCAGGCGGCGATGGGGCTTGGCACCCTGATGGGCGGCTGGCGGATCGTGCGCACCATGGGTTCGCGCATCACCGACTTGAAGCCCTATCAGGGCTTCTGCGCCGAGACGGCCGGCGCCGCCACCCTGTTCGGCGCCACCTGGCTGGGCATTCCGGTCTCCACCACCCACACCATCACCGGCGCCATCGTCGGCGTCGGCATGGCACGGCGCGCCTCGGCGGTGCGCTGGGGCATGACGGCCAACATCGTTTGGGCCTGGATCATCACCATTCCCGCCGCCGGGTCGATAAGCTGGCTCAGTTACGCGCTGATTCGCTGGAGCCTATAGAGCCGCGCCGAAGCGGGCGTCCGGTGCCCGGCTGGTCTGGCCGCCTTTCCAGCCGCCCAGCCATTCGCGGAAGCGATCTTCGGGCACCGGCTTGCTGAACAGATAGCCCTGTCCCAGGGCGCAGCCGGCGGTGCGCAGAAAATCCCACTGGCGATGGTCCTCGACCCCTTCGCCGACCACCCGCAGCCCCAGGCTGCCGGCCATGGCGGCGATCGAGCGCACCAGCGCGCCATCGGCCTTCGAGATCGGCAAATCGCGCACGAACGATCGATCGATCTTCAAGGTGTGGAAGGGAAAGCGACGCAGATAGCTGATCGACGAATAGCCGGTGCCGAAATCGTCGATCGAGAAGCGGATGCCGCGCCCGGCCAGCCGTTCGATCGCCTCGGTGGTGCGCGGCGAGCTTTCGATCAACAGGCTTTCGGTGATTTCCAGTTCCAGACGCGCCGCCGCCAGACCCGAATGGGCCAACGCCTCGAGGACCACGGTCGGAAACTCGACCCTTTGGAACTGGCGGCCGGACACATTGACCGCCACGAACAGGGATTCGGGCCAGCGCGCCGCATCGCGGCAGGCCGTTTCCAGCACGAAGCGGCCGAGGGCGTGAATGACGCCGGTATCCTCGGCCAGGCTGATGAAGCGGTCGGGCGGCATCGGGCCCAGTTCGGGCGAGTGCCAACGCACCAACGCCTCGGCGCCCACCACCTGCCCGCGGTGGATGTCGATCAGCGGCTGGTAATGGACGGCGATCTCGCCGCGCTCGAGCGCCCGGCGCAAATGCTCCTCGATCCGGATGCGCTCCTGGGCGGCCTTGTTGATTTCGGGCGTGAAGAAGCACTGCCCGCCGCCCCGGCCCTGTTTCTTGGCCCGGTACATGGCGGCATCGGCGTTGCGGATGAGATGGCGCGGGTCCTCGTCGTCGTCGGGGAACAGGCTGATGCCGATCGACGCCGAGGCGACGATCTCGCGCCCGGCGATCGCGTAGGGCTTGGCCGCGACCTCGATCAGCGATTCCGCCACCCGCTCGACCGCCTCAAGGGTCCGGACGTCGGGCAGCACGACCAAAAACTCGTCGCCGCCCAGCCGGGCCACCGTGTCGTCGTCGCGCACCGCGCCGGTGAAGCGCGCCGCCGCGTCGCGCAGAAGGTCGTCGCCCGCCTCGTGGCCGAGGCCGTCATTGACCTTCTTGAAGTCGTCGAGATCGATCATCATCACCGCCACCCGGCTGGCGTGCCGCTTGGCCTGGCGCAGAGCCTGATCGAGGCGGTCGCGGACCAGAACCCGGTTGGGCAGGCCGGTCAGGCCGTCGAAATTGGCCTGCTTGAGGAGCTGGTCCTCGTACTCCTTGCGAAGGGTGATGTCTTCCTTGACCGCCAGGAAATGGGTGGGCTGGCCGGCCTCGTCGCGCACCGGCGAGATCGATGCGTATTCCCAGAAATGGCTGCCGTCCTTGCGCCGGTTGTAGAACTCGCCCCGCCATTCCTGGCCGCCGGTGATCGTCCGCCACAATTCGGCGTAGATGTCGGGCGTCGAGTGCCCCGATTTGAGCAGGCTGGGCTTCTGGCCAAGCGCCTCGTCGGCCGTGTAGCCGGTCGATTGCTCGAAACGCGGATTGACGTAGCGGATGGTGCCCTCGAGATCGGTGATCACCACCGAGACCGGGCTTTGCTCGATGGCGCGCGACAAGAGGCGCAGGCTTTCGCGCAGGTGCACCTGCTCGGTGATGTCGCGCTTGACCGCGACGTGGTTGACGATGGCGCCGGTCTCGTCGCGTAGCGGCGCCACCGAAACCAAGAGGGTGATTAACCGCCCATCCTTGCGCCGGGCGACGAATTCACCCTTCCAGACCCGACCGGTGCGGAGCGTGTTCCAGGCCTCGGCATAGACGCGGTCGTTGGAATCGTGGGGCCGCAGCACGCTGGCCGGCGTGCGGCCCGCCACGTCGGCCAGACTGTAGCCGGTGATGGTCTCGAAGGCCGGGTTGACGTAGGTGTAGCGGGCCTGGGCGTCGGTCAGTTCGATCGCCTCGCTCGATTGTTCGAGCGCCTTGGCCAACAATTCGGTGCGCCGGCGTTCCTGCACCCGCTCGGTGATGTCGTGAACGAAGCCCAGGCGCAGATTCTTGCCCATGGCGTCGATCTCGGTGGGCGCCAGATGCATCTGCAGCCAGCGAACGGCGCCGTCGGCGGCGGCAACCGACCATTCGCGGACCGTGTCGCCGGCCGCCGGCGGCAGGGCGATGTGCGCCGCCATCGCGCCGGCGTCGCCGTCCAGCCGATCGAGCGCGGCGTTGCGGTAGGGGAAGGGCCGGCCGGGGTCGTCCGGATCGGCGATGAAGATGCCGAAAGGCGCGCCATCGAACACCGCCCGCAGCCGGGCGTTGTCGCGCGCCTGGCTCCGAATCTGCGCCGCCATCGGACTGACCAGCGCTTGCTGAAGCGCGTAGAGCGCCAGCATCAGGATCACCACCAGGCTGGTGACCAGAATCTGGCGACGGGTGAGCGCCCTGATGTCGCCGCTGACGTCGTAATAGACCTCGAAGATCAGGCCGACCGGCTGGCCGGGCGGCGGCGTCACCGGCACATAGGTCTCGACATAGGACTTGCCCGAGAATTCTTCGACCCCTTCGTGGTATCGCTGGCGAACCTTGTGCAGTTCGCTGGCGATCCGGCCTTGGCGCGCCTCCTCGAAATGGGCGCCCTCGCCCTGATTCTTGCCGATATCGTCGGCGTCGGTGGAAAACAGCACATTGCCCTTTGCGGCGTAGAGCTTGACCTTCAGGACCGGCAGGCCGTTGGTGAGCGTCCGCACCACCTTGTGAAAGCTTTCCGGATCGATCGCCTCGGCGCGGGGGGGAATCTGCGACGGCGTTTCGAACAGATTGTGTTCGGCAATTTCGTTCAGCATCAAGGTGGCGAAGGCGACGCTGTTGCGCTCGGTCATCGCCTGGGTTTCCTCCAAAAGGTGGAGGCGAAACAGATAACCCAGCATGGCGGCGGCGCCGAGGATCAGGAGCAGATTGAAAACGCCGAACGACCGGGTCGGCGTCAAGCCCCTGCGCGCCCCACGCGGGAGCGCGTTGTGCCGTGAAGTGCCGCTGTGCATCCCCTCTCCCAACTCGACCGGCTCTTGACGATTCGTCGTCGCCCTCGGGGGTCTTGAAGCCCCCCTGGGAAAACTATAACCGCATTTCCACAAATCCACCATGGAATAAGGAGGTTTCCCCGAATTTCCAGCAACTTGGAAAGTTCTGCTTTCCATCATCGCTAGGGTTGACCGGGGTGCGCCATCCATCGCGCCCGGCGTGAGCGGTGCAAGCTTCGCTCTCCCGCCTCGCGGACGGCTAAACGGTGGGAAGAAAGGCCAGGGTCGCCGGCACGGCTTGGGATTCTTGCGCGTTGGAGCCGTCGAGAAGCCGGTTGGCCGGCAGATTGAGCAAGACCTTCGTACCCTCGCCCTTGCCGCTCTCGATGATGATTTCGCCCTGATGAAGCTCGATGATCGCCCGGGCGATCGACAGCCCAAGCCCGATGCCGTCATAGCGCGGATCGGTCTGCAGCCGCTCATAGGGCTTGAGCGCCCGCTCGATTTCGTCGGCGCTCATGCCGATGCCCTGGTCGGCGATGACGATCGCCACCCCGCCGGACGCCTTGGCAACCAGCGACACCGTCACCAAGCCGCCCTCGGGCGAGAATTTGATGGCGTTGCCGATGACATTGAGGATCGCCTGGCGAAGGCGTTTCGCATCCCCCCTTACCCGACAGGCGGTGTTGGGCAAGTCGAGGCGAAGATCGATCCGGGACAGGATGGCGCGGGCCTGCATCCGATTGGCCACCTGAGTCAGTTCCTGGCCAAGATCGAAGGAACGGTCCTCGATCGCCAACTGCCGGGTTTCGATCGCCGCCATGTCGAGGATGTCGTTGACGAGGTCGAGCAGATGCCGGCCCGCCTCGTCGATGTAGCCGATATACTCCTCGTATTTCGGGTCGCCGAGCGGCCCTTGCGGCTTCATGCCGATCAATTGGGAAAAGCCGATGATGGCGTTCAAGGGCGTGCGCAGTTCGTGGCTCATGGTGGCCATGAATTGGGTTTTCGCCTGGCTGGCGGCGGCGGCGCGTTCCATCAGCGCTTCCAGCGCGTCGTGCTTGAGCGTCAGTTCCACTTCGCGCTGGCGGCGTTCGAGAACCTCCCGCTTCAGGCGACGAAGATGGCGGGAATGACGAAGGCCGCGCCAAGCGAAGCCCATGAGGAGCGCCACGCCCAAGCCTCCACCGCCGACCAGGGCGAGGCGGCCGATCGTCCAGAAGGGCTGCACCGATTGGTGGCGATCGGTCAGGCTGCGGATGCGCTGGCCGAGATAGGTGTCGAGCGGCCGTCCGGTCAAGGTTTCGGCGATGACATCGTTCTGGGCGAGAAAGGCCAGCCAATCGGGATCGGTCTGGACGTCGCGCAAGGCCTTGACCAGCGCCGCCTGAATGAGCGGCGGCAGGTCGGCCGGCGCCGCCAGCATGTGCCAATTTTGATCCATGGCGTCACCCAGGCCAATTTCGGCGGCGGCGGGAATGTCGGGCGCCTTCGGCCAGCGCCTGGGGCCCATCACCAGCAGCGGCGTCACGCCGTTCGGCGTGCCCAGGAACGGCACCATCGAGGATTGGCTGTTCATCACCAGCCCCGCCTTGTCCTCGCGTAGCGCTGCCAGCGATCCGGCCATGCCGTCGAAGGCGCGGACCCGCAGCCGGTCGTCCAGGCGATGCGCCAGATCGAGCGCCGCCAGATGGATCATCGAATGTTCGCCGGGCGTGGCGACCGTGGGCGGCGGGGCGCGGCGGTCATGCAGAATCTGGCTCAGGCGATCGAAATCGCCGATCGCGCCGGCTGGGGTCGCCGCCAGCACGATGGTTTCGCTGGCGATCAGGCCAAGCGCGGTGAAGTCGGACAGTTTGGGCTTTTCGCCATGGCCCAGCTTGGTGCTGATCCAATAGGACCCGGACAGGGCCAAGGTACCGCCATCGGCCGGCGCCGCCGCCAGCGCCTTGAGCCCGTTGGCGCCGCCGCGGCCGGGGATGTAGGTCACGGTGATGGGACGTTCCAGCCGCTCGGAAAGGCGCTGCGCCACCGCCTCGCCGATCAGGCCGCTGCTGCCGCCCGGCGGAAAGGACACGATCAGCCGCAAGGCGGCGGGCAGAGCGGTGTCCGCCTCCGCTTTGGCTGCAACGCCCAACATCAACAGAAACACGAGAGCGAAAGCCGCCCTCATTCCAGCACGCCCTCCTCGAGCTTTCGTAACCCGGCCCTTCGGTTTTCTTGAAAATGCCCCTTGGCATCTTCTTTTTATTTCGGCGGAGATTGAAGAAATCGGAAATAAATAGCAAGACAATTTAGAAAAAACCCATTTAATATCAAGCGGATCAATAGGAATATACGACTGGAATTATTGGCTTTCTGAAATGATCGGAAGAGTGTGTAAATTGATTGATCCGTTAATCACCGCATTTGATAACAATGACATTTTCTCACATTTTTTGTGATCAAAAATTAATCATTGGAATTTAGGAAGCGTTGAAGGGAAGATCGTCAAATGCGATTGTCGGGTATTGGCTCTTTCCTTTTTTTGACCCTTGGGGCGCTGCTGGCCGGCTGCGTGGCCGCTCCCGATTCGCCCCCGCCCGAGCCCGAGGCGGCGTCCCTCCGCTTGGAAAAATCGGTTTCCGTCGCCACAAGCCGGATGGTGGTGGCGGCGCATCCCCTGGCCAGTCAGGCCGGTCTCGCCATGCTCCGCGAAGGCGGCAGTGCCGCCGATGCGGCGATCGCCGCCCAGCTCGTGCTGGGGCTGGTCGAGCCGCAATCCTCGGGCCTGGGCGGCGGCGCCTTCCTGCTTTATTGGGACGGCCGGCAGCTTACCGCCCTCGACGGCCGCGAGACCGCCCCGGCCGCCGCCAAGCCCGATCGCTTTCTCGATTCCCAGGGCAAGCCGCTGCCCTTTTTCGAGGCGGTGGTGGGCGGGCGCTCGGTGGGGGTGCCGGGCCTGCCGCGTCTGCTCGACGAGATGCATCGCCGCCACGGGCGTTTGCCTTGGGCGCGGCTATTCCAGCCGGCGATCGAATTGGCCGAGCGGGGCTTCGCGGTTTCGCCGCGCTTGAAAAGCCTGCTCGAGCGCGACGCCCATCTGCGCAAAAGCGCCACGGCCCGCGCCTATTTCTACGAGGCCGACGGCACGCCCCGCGCCCGGCTGGTCAATCCGGCCTATGGCGCCTTGCTGCGCCGCCTGGCCGCCCAGGGCGCCGCCATTGTCTATCAAGGACCGTTGGCCGAGGCGCTGGTGGCGGCGGTGGGCCGGGAGGGCGGCGATCTGGCGCTGTCCGACCTTGCCGCCTACCACGTGCGCGCGCGGCAGGCGGTCTGCGGACCGTTTGGCGCCTATCGGGTGTGCGGCATGGGTCCGCCCAGCTCGGGCGGCATCGCGGTCTTGCAGATCCTTGGCCTTTACGATCGGCTGCGGCCCGTGCCGAACAGTCTGGCCGCCCATCACGCACTGGCCGAGGCCGGGCGCCTGGCCTTTGCCGACCGCGATCGCTATCTCGCCGATCCCGATTTCGTCGCCCAGCCGATCGCCGGTCTTCTCGATGGGCGCTATCTCGATGGCCGGGCGGCGCTGATCGATCCCGCCAAGGCGATGGAGAAGGCCCTGCCCGGTCGGCCGGAAGCCGCCGGCGCGTTCGAATCCGATGGGGTGGCCTACGACATCCCGGCCACCAGCCATCTCTCAATCGTCGACGACCAGGGCCGCGTTCTGGCGATGACCAGCTCGATCGAGAACGGCTTCGGCTCGCGCCTGATGGTCGAGGGATTCCTGCTCAACAACCATCTCACCGATTTCGCGTTCCAGCCGGCGTCCGAGGGCCGCCCGGTCGCCAACCGGATCGAGCCCGGCAAGAGGCCGCGCAGCTCGATGGCGCCCACCATCGTCTTCGAAGGGGCCGATCGGCCGGTGCTGGCCGTGGGCTCGCCCGGCGGCGGGGCGATCATCGGCTATGTCGCCAAGACGCTGGTGGCGGTGCTCGATTGGGGCCTGGCGCCGCAAGAGGCGGTGGCGCTTCCGCATCTTCTCAACCGCAACGGCCCGACGGAAACCGAGGACGAAGCCCTGGCCGCTCGGTTGGCGAGCTTGGGGCACCGCACCAAAGTGGGGCCGATGACCAGCGGCTTGCATCTGATCCGCATCCGGCCTGGCCGGCTCGAAGGCGGCGCCGATCCCAGGCGCGAAGGGGTGGCGCTGGGCGATTAGGCGGCCTCCCGGTAATAGCGGAAAGCCAACCACGAAGACACGAAGACACCAAGATTACAAATTCTTGGTGCCTTGGTGCCTTGGTGGTTCGCCTTCTTCGAACATCATAGGCGTTGGCTAGCCGGAATTATCCTCGTTAAGGAGGACCGAAGGTCTGTCTCGGAGGGCGAAAAGCGATTGGACCATATTTTTTCAGCGGCCTGTCATAGGCCCTTGTCCTCGATCAGCCAGCGCTGGCGGTCGATCGACGGCACCCGGATGCGCCGGATCAGCGGCTCGTCCTCCGAGGCGGTGGCGCCATGGGTGGAAAGCACGTCGAGCGGCACCTCGACCCCGGCGCCGCCCAGCCCGCCCAGGCGGCGCTGCAGATCGATCAGGCTGCCCACCCGCTTGCCGTTGACGCCGACGATGATGTCGCCCGGCAGCAAGCCGGCCTTCTCGGCCGGCCCGCCCGGAGCAAGGCGGGTGACGAAGACCCGGCCCCTCAATTCGCCGGTGTAGACGCCGATCCAGGGCCTAGGCGGTGTGGCGCGTTTGCCTTGCGTCCGCAGATCGGCCAGGATCGGCTTCAGATCGTCGATCGGCACGAACATGTTGCCGGGAATGACGCCGCCCGGATTGCGCTCGGCCATCTCCAGCACGTCGCCCACATAAAGCGAGCCGATGCCGACCAGCCTGCCATCCTCGGCGATCAAGGCGGCGCCGCCGAAGGCCGGATGGGCCGGGGCGGTGAAGATGGCGTTGTCGACGTAATATTCCCAAGACCCGGCGAAGGGCCGGCGATCCGCCACCAGGGCCGGCATCGCCGGCCAGGACCCGGCGGCGCTGATCACCAACACCTGCGCCTCGCTTTTCAGGGCGGTCGAATCGCCCAGGGGTACCGGCGTCGCCTTCACCGGCATCGCCGCCCGCACCAGACCGAAGCCTGTGTCGCCGTCATAGCCGGCTAGCCGGCCGGGCAGCACCTTGCCGTCTTGGGTGGTGATCTCGATCTCGCGCGCCTCCATCACCAGATAGCCGATGGTGAGGATCAGGCCCTGATCGTCGATCAGGACGCCCGAGCCGGTGCGTTCGGTGCCCAGCCGCTCGGCCGAGCGGGCGCCAGGCGACACCTTGACCTTGAGATTCACCACCGCTTTCAGGGCTTCGGAATAATCGTGCTCGCGCCCCTTGCCGGGCTTGGTCTCGCGGTCGGCGGCCGCTTGGGCGGGCGGCGCGCCCACCAACCAGGCCAACGCCACCAGGGCGGCAAGGGTTTTGGAAAACGCGATGCTGGGACGGATCATGGCACCCCTCCTCGATCGAGCGGTCAAGCTTAGCATATGGGCGGGCGGCCGGGCGATGGAAAGAGGGGGGGGTAGCCCGAACCCGCCCAGGCTTGACCGGGCGGCGGAGGGCCGATACTGTAACCTGGAAGGTGACAGGATGCCGATCGGCCGCATTCGGCACAAGGGACTGCGCGAGTTGTTCGACACCGGGCGGACAGGGCGGATTGCCGCCCCGTTGCAAGGCAAGGCTCTGTTGATCCTCGATCTTCTGGACAACATGGAAAGCCCGGCCGATTGTCGGGGCGTGTGCAAGTTCCACGCCCTCGCGGGGGATCGGGCGGGAAGCTTCGCCTTTGCGGTCTCGAAGAATTGGCGTCTGACCTTTGTCTGGCGCCAGGGCATGGCCGACGACGTCGATTTCGAGGATTATCATTAGCGACCGGCACCCAGGAGGTCCGACCATGACCAAGCGCAAACGCCGCCCGACCCCGCCGGGAACCCTGCTGTTCGAGATGTATCTCAAGCCAAGACGGATTTCGGTGAGCCGCTTTGCCGCCGCCGTCGGCTGCAGCCGCAAGCATATGAGCGCCATCGTCAACGACCGCGCCCGGCTCGAGCCCGATCTGGCGGCGCGCATCGCCCGCGCGCTTGGCACCAGCACCCGGCTTTGGCTCAATCTTCAAGCCGGCATTGACGCCCATGACGCCGAGCGCACGTTGGGCCGCTGGAAACCCGGCGCGCTTCCTCACGTCGAAGCGGCCTAGGGAGGAAAGGGTATGAAATCCATCGTCATCGCCGCCTATGTCCGTTCGCCCTTTGCCTTCGCCGGCAAGGGCGCCCTGGCCCGGGTGCGGCCCGACGATCTGGCCGCTCAGACCCTCAAGGGCCTGGTGGCGCGCGCCGGCATCGATCCCGCCACCTTGGAAGACGTGGTACTGGGCTGCGCCTTCCCCGAGGGCGAGCAGGGCCTCAACATGGCCCGCATGGTGGGCTTTTTGGCCGGCTTCCCGCTGGGCGTGGCGGGCGTCACCGTCAACCGCTTCTGCGGCTCGTCGATGCAGGCGGTGCATCAGGCGGCGGGCGCCATCCAGATGGGCGCCGGCGACGCCATGCTGTGCGCCGGCGTCGAATCGATGTCGCGGGTGCCGATGCTGGGCTTCAATCCGATGCCCCACCCGGGCCTGGCCAAAACCTTTCCGCAGGCCTACGCCTCGATGGGCGAGACGGCCGAGAATCTGGCCCGCCAGTACCGAATCAGCCGCGCCGCCCAGGAGGAGTTCGCCGTTGCCAGCCAGACCAAGGCGGCCCAGGCGCAGGCGGCGGGCCGCTTCGCCGCCGAAATCGTGCCGATCCAGGATGGCGGGCAAACCATCGACCAGGATGGCTGCATCCGGCCGGGCACCAGCCGCGAGGCCCTGGCCGAATTGAAACCGGCCTTCCTCGAGAAGGGCACGGTGACGGCCGGCACCTCGTCGCCGCTCACCGACGGCGCCGCCGCCCTCCTGGTCTGCACCGAGGCCTATGCGGCCAAGCATGGGCTCGACCCTCTGGCCCGCATCCGCGCCATCGCGGTGTCCGGCTGCGCGCCCGACTGCATGGGCATCGGCCCGGTCGAATCGAGCCGCAAGGCGGTGGCCCGGGCCGGCATCGCGCTCAAGGATATCGACGTCATCGAGATGAACGAGGCCTTCGCCGCCCAGGCCCTGGCTTGCATCCAGGACCTCGATCTCGATGTGGCCCGCATCAACCTGGACGGCGGCGCCATCGCGCTTGGCCATCCCTTGGGCGCCACCGGGGCGCGCATCGTCGGCAAGGCGGCGGCGCTGCTCAAGCGCCAGAAGGGGCGCTACGCCCTGGCCACCCAATGCATCGGCGGCGGCCAGGGCATCGCCACCGTGCTGGAAGCGCTCTGATGGCGCCCGCGATCGCCAAGGCGGCGGTGTTGGGCGCCGGCGTCATGGGGGCGGGCATCGCCGCCCAGATCGCCAACGCCGGCATCCCGGTGCGGCTCCTCGACATCGTGCCCGAAGGGACGGCCAAGCGGAACGTCCTGGCGGAATCGGCGATCGCCAAAATGCTGAAGGCCGATCCGGCGCCCTTCATGCATCCCAAGAACGCCAAGCGGATCGAGCCCGGCAATTTCACCGACGACTGGGCGGCGCTGGCCGATTGCGACTGGATCGTCGAGGCGGTGATCGAAAAGTCCGACATCAAGCGCGACCTTTATCGGCGGCTCGAGGCCGTGCGCAAGCCGGGTTCGATCGTGTCGTCCAACACCTCGACCATTCCGCTTTCGGTGCTGCTCGAGGGCCTGCCCGCCGCGTTTGCCGCCGATTTCCTCATCACCCATTTCTTCAACCCGCCGCGCTACATGCGCCTTCTGGAAATCGTCGCCGGGCCGCAGACCCGGCCCGAGGCGGCGGCGCTCATCGCCGATTTCGCCGATCACGCGCTGGGCAAGACGGTGATCCAGGCCAAGGACACGCCCGGATTCATCGGCAACCGCATCGGCGTTTACTGGCTGCAATGCGCCCTCGCCGAGGCCCAGGCCCTAAACATCGCCATCGAGGATGCCGACGCCGTGCTGGGCAAGCCGATGGGCATTCCCAAGACCGGAATCTTCGGGCTTCTCGATCTGGTGGGGATCGATCTGTCGCCGCATGTGGTGGCGAGCATGCTGGCCGTGCTGCCCGCCGACGACGGGTTGCGCGCCGTCTTGGGCGACGATTCCCTGATCAAGGGCATGATCGCCCAGGGTCTGACCGGGCGCAAAGGCAAGGGCGGATTCTATCGCCTGGAGCGCGGTGCGGGCGGCGCCAAGACGAAACTCGCCATCGATCTGGCCACCGGCCAGTACCGGCCCAGCCGCAAACCGGCGCTCGACAGCCTCGAGGCCTTCGCCACCGGCGGCCCCCGGGCCCTGCTCGTCCATGACGATGTCGGCGGGCGCTACGCCTGGGCGGTGATGGCGAAGACGCTGTGCTACGCTGCCCAATTGGCCCCGGCGATCGCCGATTCGATCGCCGACATCGATGCGGCGATGCGGCTGGGCTACAATTGGAAACACGGTCCCTTCGAGATGATCGATCGGCTGGGCGCCGCCTGGTTTGCCCAGCGCCTGCAAGCGCAAGGCCTAGCGGTGCCGGCGCTGATCGCCCGCGCCGCCCAGGAAGGGGGATTCTACCGGGTCGAGAAGGGGGCGCGTCTGGCGCTTGACGCCCAAGGCGGCGCCAAGCCGATCGCGCGACCGCCGGGCGTTCTGCTGTTGGACGACATCAAGCGCCAAGGGCCGCGGATTGCCGGCAACGGTTCGGCCAGTCTGTGGGACATCGGCGACGGCGTCGCCTGTTTCGAAGTCCACACCAAGATGAACGCGCTCGACCGCGACGCGCTCGAATTCCTGGGCAAGACGCTGGCGATCGTGCCCAAGGCGCACCGGGCGCTGGTGCTTTACAACGAAGGCGCCAATTTCTCGGTCGGCGCCAATCTGGGCATCGGGCTTTTCGCCGCCAACATCGCCCTTTGGGGCGAGATCGAGGCCCTGGTGCGGCTGGGCCAGGATTGCTACCGGGCGATGCGCGCCGCGCCCTTCCCGGTGGTCGGCGCGCCTTCGGGCCTGGCCTTGGGCGGCGGCTGCGAAATGCTCCTCCATTGCACGGCCGTGCAGGCCCATGCCGAAACCTATGTCGGGCTGGTCGAGGTCGGCGTCGGCGTGGTGCCGGCCTGGGGCGGCTGCGCCGAGATGCTCGCCCGCTGGCAGGCCAATCCGAAACTGCCCAAGGGGCCGATGCCCGCCGTGGCGCGCTGCTTCGAGATTCTGGCGGTGGCGACGGTCGCCAAATCGGCCGCCGAAGCCAAAGACCTGCTGTTCTTGA
The DNA here is from genome assembly GCA_016214125.1 of Rhodospirillales bacterium. Classification (GTDB taxonomy): domain Bacteria; phylum Pseudomonadota; class Alphaproteobacteria; order Rhodospirillales; family WMHbin7; genus JACRPC01. The sequence continues at coordinate 122,251 of JACRPC010000015.1, forward strand.
AGCCCGGCGACGGCATCACCATGAATCGCGACCGGCTCTTGGCCGACGCCAAGGCGAAGGCCCTGGCGCTGGTGGGTCAGCCCAAGCCGCCCGAACCGGCGGCCTACCTTCTGCCCGGCCCTAGCGGTCAGGCGGCCTTGGCGCTGGCGGTCGATGGCTTCGTCAAGGCCGGCAAGGCGACGCCGCACGACGTCACCGTCTCGGCCAGTCTGGCGGCGGTGCTGTGCGGCGACGAGGCCGACCCGACCCGGCCGCTGGCGCTCGACGACCTTCTGGCCCTCGAGCGGCGCGAATTCATGCGCCTGGTCCGCCATCCGAAGACCTTGGCCCGCATCGAATCGATGCTGGAAACCGGCAAGCCGGCGAGGAACTGATGCAGCCCTATCACGCCCCTTTGCGCGACATGCGCTTCGTTCTCTACGAGCTTCTGGGCGCCGACCGCCAATTGTCGGCCCTGCCGGGCTGGGAGGAGGTCACCGCCGATCTCATCGATCCGATCCTCGACGAGGCGGCCAAGTTCTGCCGCGAGGTCCTGTTCCCCTTGAACCGCTCGGGTGACGAGGAAGGCTGTCGGTTCGAGAACGGCGTCGTGCGCACGCCCAAGGGCTTCAAGGCCGCCTACGATCTCTTCCGCCAAGGGGGCTGGACCGGCCTGATGGCGGCGGGTGCCGATGGCGGCCAGGAATTGCCGCGCCTTTTGGGCCAGATGGTGAGCGAGATGATCTGCTCGGCCAATCTGGCCTTCGGCATTTATCCGGGCCTTTCCCAGGGCGCCTACGCGGCGCTGGCGGTGCATGGCGACGAGGCGCTGAAGCGCGCCTATCTGCCCAAGCTGGCGTCGGGCGATTGGACCGGCACCATGTGCCTCACCGAACCCCAATGCGGCACCGATCTGGGCCTGATCCGCACGCGCGCCCAGCCCCAAGAGGATGGCAGCGCCCGCATCACCGGCACCAAGATCTTCATCTCGGCCGGTGAGCACGATCTGGCCGACAACATCTTGCATCTGGTGCTGGCCCGCCTGCCCGACGCGCCGAAGGGCATCAAGGGCATCAGCCTGTTCCTGGTGCCGAAATTTGTGCCGGGGCCGGATGGTCGGCCCGGCCGGCCGAACGGCGTTGCCTGTTCGGCGATCGAGCACAAGATGGGCATCAACGCCTCGGCCACCTGCGTCATCCATTTCGACGACGCCACCGGCTATCTGGTGGGCGAGCCCAACAAGGGCATGCGCGCCATGTTCCGCATGATGAACGAGGCGCGCCTGGCGGTCGGCATCCAAGGGCTGGGTCTGGCCGAGGCCGCCTATCAGGGCGCCGTCGCCTACGCCCGCGAGCGCCAGCAGGGCCGCGCCCTGGGCAAACCCAGCCGGCCCGATCTGCCGGCCGATCCGATCCTGGTCCATCCCGATGTGCGGCGCATGCTGCTCACCATCCGCGCCAAGACCGAGGGCGCCCGCGCGCTGGCCGCCTGGGTGGCGCTTGAGATGGACAAGGCGGCGCGGGGCGGCGATCGGGCAAGGCGGGAGGAAACCGAAGATCTGGCGGCGCTGCTGACGCCCATCATCAAGGCCAGCTTCACCGACATGGGCTTCGAGGCCGCCAATCTGGGCGTGCAGGTGATGGGCGGACACGGCTACATCCGTGAGCACGGCATGGAGCAATTGGTGCGCGACGCCCGCATCACCTTGCTTTACGAAGGCACCAACGGCGTCCAGGCGCTCGACCTCATCGGGCGCAAGCTCACCGCCCATGGCGGGCGGTTCCTGCGCCGCTTCTTCCATCCGCTCGACGCCTATCTGGCGGCCAAGGCCGGCGATCCGGCGCTGGCCGAGTTCGTCCAACCCCTGGCCAAGGCCTTCGGCCGGCTGCAACAGGCCAGCGCCGCCATCGCCCTGCAGGGCCTGAAGAACCCTTCGGATGCCGCCGCCGGCGCCGCCGACTATCTGCGCCTGTTCGGCCTGGTGGCGATGGGATTCCAATGGGCCCGGATGGCCGAGACCGCTTTGGCGGCGTTGGCCGAGGGCCAAGGCGGCGAGGCGGATTTTTACCAGGCCAAGCTGGCCACCGCCCGCTTCTTCATGGCCCGCCTGCTGCCCGAATGCGGCGCCCTATTGGCGACGGTGGCGGAGGGCGGCAAGACGCTGGCCGACTTCCCCGACCGGGCGTTTTGACTACCCCAACGCCTTCGCCCATTCGCGCAGCACGAATTTCTGGATCTTGCCGGTCGAGGTCTTGGGCAGTTCGCGGAAGACCACGGTTTTCGGCGCCTTGAAATGGGCCAGGCGTTCGCGGCAAAAGCCGATCAACTCGTCGGCCTCCGCCTTGGCGCCGGGTTTCAGGACCACGAAAGCGCAGGGCGTTTCGCCCCATTTCGGATCGGGCCTGGCCACCACTGAGGCCTCGGCCACCGCCGGATGCTGGTAGAGCACGCCTTCCACCTCGATGGTCGAGATGTTTTCGCCGCCCGAGATGATGATGTCCTTCGAGCGGTCCTTGAGTTCGATGTAGCCGTCGGGATGCAAAACGCCCAAATCGCCGGTGTGGAACCAGCCGCCCGCGAAGGCCTCGCGGGTCGCCTTGGGGTTCTTCAGATAGCCCTTCATGGTGATGTTGCCGCGCAGGAACACCTCGCCCATTGTGGCGCCGTCGGCCGGCACCGGTTCCAGCGTTTGCGGATCGGCCACCATCAGCCCTTCCTCGACCAGATAGCGCACGCCTTGGCGGGCTTTGAGCCGGGCGCGTTCGGGGGCGGGCTTGGCGTCCCATTCCGGATGCCAGGCGCAGACGGTGGCCGGGCCATAGACCTCGGTCAGGCCATAGACATGCGTCACCCGAAAGCCCCGATCCTCGACCGCCTCGAGGACGGCGGCGGGCGGGGGTGCGGCGGCGGTCATGATGGCGACCGGATGGGGCAGGGGGCGGCGTTCCTCGGGCCTGGCATGGATCAGAAGCCCCAGCACGATCGGCGCCCCGCACAGATGGGTGACGCCATGCTCGGCGATCGCGGCGTAAATGGGACCGGCCTCGACCCGGCGCAGACCGACATGGGTGCCGGCCAGGGCGGTGATGGTCCAGGGAAAGCACCAGCCGTTGCAATGGAACATCGGCAGCGTCCACAGATAGACCGGATGGGCGCCCATCGACCAGGTGAGAACGTTGCCAAGCGCGTTGAGCGCGGCGCCGCGGTGGGAATAGACCACCCCCTTGGGGTTGCCGGTGGTGCCCGAGGTGTAATTGAGGGCGATCGCCTGCCATTCGTCTTCGGGCATCCGCCAGGCGAAATCGGGATCGCCCTTTTCCAGGAACGCCTCGTATTCGAGGTCGCCCAGGGGCGGGCCGGGCGGCTGGTCGTCGTCGATGCCGATCACCAGGGGCTTCTTGGTCAGGCGGGCCAGCGCCGCCAGGGCCGCCGGGGCGAAGGCGCGATCGACCAGGAAGGCCTTGGCCTCGCCATGCTCCAAGATGAAGGCGATGGTGGCGGCGTCGAGCCGGGTGTTGATGGCGTTCAAAACCGCGCCCGCCATCGGCACCCCAAAATGGGCCTCGAAAAGGGCCGGAATGTTGCCGGCCAGCACCGCCACCGTGTCCAGCCGCCCGATGCCGTGCCTGGCGAGCGCCGAAGCCAGGCGCCGGCAGCGTCGGTAGGACTCGCCCCATGCGATGCGCCGGGGCCCGTGGATGAAGGCGATCCGATCGGGAAAGACGGTGGCGGCGCGTTCGAGATAGGGCAGCGGCGACAAGGGCGCGTGATTGGCCGGGTCGCGGTCGAGATCGGTTTCGTAAGGCGAGGGGCGGGGCGGCATGGCGGGTCCTTGGCAAGGGGCCGGTCCCGTCAGGGGATCGCGGCCGGGCGGGCCTTGTCAAGCGGGGGCGAAAAGCCTAGCTTGGGCCACCCCCGGGGTGTAGCTCAGCCTGGTAGAGCGCCAGCTTTGGGAGCTGGATGCCGCTGGTTCGAATCCAGTCACCCCGACCAGTCGCGATTGGAAGCAGAGAGCGTCGATCATGAGCGTGCGCATTTATCGTCCGGCCAAATCGGCCATGCAATCGGGCACCGCCGCCAGCCGCCAATGGGTGCTGGAATACGAGCCCGAAAGTCCGAAGGCGATCGATCCCCTGATGGGCTGGATCGGTTCGGCCGACATGACGGGTCAGGTGAGGCTGCGCTTCGCCACCCGCGAGGCCGCCTTGGCCTACGCCAAGCGCCTGGGCCTGGAGGCGCGAATCGAGGAACCCAGATCGCGCGCCCCCATCATCAAGAACTACGCCGACAATTTCCGCTACGACAAGGTTTCCTAGCGGCGGCCGCCCCGGGGTCCTCCCTCGATCCGAGCCGGGGCCCGCCCACCGGGCGCCCTTAGCTCAGTTGGACTAGAGCAACAGCCTTCTAAGCTGTGGGTCAGTGGTTCGAATCCACTAGGGCGCGCCAATTTTTCAATGACTTACGAGGCAGATCGAAAAAGCGCCCTTGGCCGGGTAAGCATGGGGTAAGCAGGCGGACGAATTTCGAGCCCGCCCCGAAAAAAAGTTTTTCCGAATTTCGCGGCGGTAAACGCAAGCCCCCCAAACGGTCGGAGCCCCAGGCCCCTTAGAGATTTCACCCCCCCTACCTTTCCCCCTCCCTCCCTTCCTCCCCTCTCTCTTCTCCTTCTTTAAGATTCAAGTAGAAAAACGCTGTCCGACCTGTCCACCTGTCCGAAACCCAATTGGATCAGACCGGTACAGCCGGACAGGTCATTTTATGAGCTGTCCGAAGTTGTCCGACGAACTGTCCGGGTGGCGTCGCCGGCCCGCGTTGCATGACGCAACGAACGTTGCATCAATGCAAACGAGGCCCGACTAGGGCAGGGTGGCGCGACTGCCGCCCCTATACGAATTGAGCAGGGAAGGACCCACCGGGGGGCAGGGAGGATCGGACGCCCCCGGACACTTGGCTTGGGGAGCCTTCGCGTAAAGGGGAGAGGGGGCCGGCGGCGATGGCCGGAGGAAGGATCAGGATGCTTGCGAGCGAATACCAATCAGGCGGGATCGATCATGGCCGGTCGATCGGGCGTCCAGATCGAAGATGATCCCGAAGGTTCGCATTGCCGGCTGCAATCGGCGCAGCCTTCCCTTGATGCTGCCTGCGGTCGGCCAAACCTTGCTGCGCCGAACGGCTTCCGGGACATGGGCGCCAAGCGCTTCGATCAAGGCGGTGGCCGTGCCCTGCCATGATCCTTGCCAGCCCTCGCTTCCCACCAGCGCCCGCACCGCGCCGGCAACCGGATCGGACTCGATCACCGATTCAACGGCCCCTTCCTGGTTCGAGCGGTAGGCATCGAGGAACGATCCATCAGCCCAGCCGAGCGCGCCCGACTTTTCGGCGGCTGTCACCCAGAGGGCGAAATCGGCCATGCGCGGCTTGCATTCCAGATGAACATCGGACCGATAGCGGAGAGCCCCAGACACCGCATCCAAGAGCGCCCCGAGAATGAAGGGCAAGCGCGCATTCAACAGGGCTTTGAATTCTTCCTCGGTCTTGCGCTCGCCTTCCGAGATCGCGGGCAACGTCAGCAGCAGGGCGCGGGACGCCAGATCGGGCCGGGATACCAGATCGGGGATGCCGTTGAGAACGATCGGGCGCTGGCCATCGAATATGGTCTCACCCCAATTGGTATAATGCTCTCGGGTTGCAAAGCCGCCGCCGGTGGAAAGGCGGCATAGACCGTCCGATAAATCGCCGCGAATGGACGATAGGTTATCGAGCGCCATCACCCAATTGCTCTTGGCGGAAACGGCGAGATTGTAATCGTCCTTCGGCTCGGCTCGAATATCGGACTTGTTCGGATCGATCAACGTTCGGGCGAGGCGGGCAACGGTCGATTTGGACGAGCCCTGCTCGCCATTGATGACAAGAACCGGATAAGGCCCCGTCGGACGGAAGGCCGCCAGCAGCCAGGCGACGAAGAGGCGGAAATCGCCCTCGGTCCGAACATTGACGAAATCGCGCAGGAGTTCGATCCCTTCGCCTTTCTCAGGCGTCGGCAAAGCTCGCTCCGCCGACGAACGAAGGAATTTGACGGGCGGGCGATCGATCACCGACCAACCCTCCCTGGCCGTCACCTTCACTGCCCGCCAATCCCGGCCGCCAAGATCGAGATAGATATCCCCCTCGTGTTCACCAACGCGAAGGAAGGTGGAATATTCCGGCCCATCGTAAATGGCTCGATACTCGATCACGCGAATTGCATCCTGCAAGGCTTGGCCACCCACGGCCCCTGACGTTGCCGCGTAATGACGCCCGCAAAGCCACGTCTTGAACGAGCCGCCGGAGACCGGCCAATTCTCGAAATGGTTCTTGATCGGGATGGTGACGAAGGCATTGTTATCCGCATCGTGCCAAAGCTCGCATCCGTCCAGCAGCGAAAGAAGCACGTCCCGCTGGGGCGGCCGCCGGTGGGTCGATTCCTCACTCCCCCCTTCGTTGGGTATGTCCCCAAAGGCTGTGGCGTCCGGTCCTGTCCGGGGCTTCAAGCCATGCGCTTGGTGCATGTATTCGCCCGAGGGCAGGGCGGCGGCGATCAAGGCCAAGGCCCGATCCGCGCCCCAACCGTCCCTTTCGGCGTCGGCCGCATCCCATCCTTCGGCGTAATCAAACCCGGCGGTGTCGGCATCCGGCCAGATGGTGACGGCCCGCCCGCGCAGATCGATCCACGAGGCCTTGCCGGCGCTCTTCGATCCGCTGGGGCTGGTAACGGCAACATGATCGGGCAGAAGCCGGCCGGCGGCGTCGGCCGCCTTCTCGCCTTCGCACACCAGCACCGGGGCTTGCGGGCGGGCCGCCAGCCGATCGAGGCCATAGAGGGGCCGAGGCTCGGGAAACCCCTTCCAGCGCCATTCCTGGCGGCCACGGCCCCGGTTCTCGCAGAAGGTCAGGGGCAGGATGTCCTTGCCGCCTTCGGGCTGGTCGAAGCGGCAGACCAAGCCCAGCAATTCGCCCGCCGGCGAGCGGTATTCCCAAAGGGCGGACGGCTTGCCGCGCTTGGGGTGCGCCTCGGGTGGTGGCGGGGCACTGGGTGGGACCGGGAAAAGCGGCGCCCAGTCATCGCGGGTACCACGGCGGACAGAGGCGTTGGGCGCGCCCGGCAAGGGGGCGAAAGGATCACCGGCCATCGAAGCGCACCCCCAGCATGTCCGCGAACCGGCGGGCCGATTCGACTTGGGAAAGGCCGAAGAGGTAGGCCCCCTGGCTTATCGGGTCGCCGCCGGCATCACCGGTGGCGAAATCGCTCCACCGGCCGGTGCGCAGATTGATTCGGAACGAGCCCGGCCGGTGGTCGCCGCGCCTTGGGTTGAGGGGCGTGTATTCTTGGCCCTCGGTCCGCCCGCCCGGTAACCAGCGCGCCAGGAGGTCGGGCAAGCGCGCCAGGGCGGCGCGGTTGATGGCGTCGAAATCGACGCGGGGGGCCGGGGCGGTCATCGCACCCATATCCGAGACCGCGCAACAATGGTTTGGCGAAGCAAATGCTCTTCGGCCGCTTCGAGCAATGGGCAAAGTTCCAGAAGCTCTCCAAGTGCGAGCGCCAACCTAGGGTCGTCACCTGGGTGTGCGGCCCTGTAAAGTGCGTCGATTGCATCCCAACAAAGCGTTGACAGGCTATCGGCATGCAATCGGATTTGACCATCCCTAGATGATCGAAAATCGCAAAGAGACGCACGACGCGCCAATAATAGGGATCGAGCCCAATCGATTTTATCACTGAATTCCCTTTGGAATCCGACCATGGGATCAATGAACCCCAAAGCCCCTTTATTGCTATAGCCCGCCGCGCACACCCCCAAAACACAGGCTGCGGATGATGAAACCGGCAAAGAATGGCGACGCGGTTTCACGGCACCTCACTCCCGGCCTGGGCTCCGGGATCGCTGGTGCTGGTGCGCCGTTGGGATTCCAGCCAGGCGCGCACGTCGCCCGAGCGATAGCGAATGAGCCGCCCCAGCTTGAGATAGACCGGCCCGCCACCGCGTAGCCTGAGAGACTGCAAGGTGCGGGGGCTTTGTCGGGTTAGATATGCGACTTCATTTTCCGTCAGAAGAGTTTCGCGGTTTTCGGGCAACGCCAACCCGATAAGCGACGAATTCGTTGCGGCTTGGACCATCTTGCGGACCCATGAATTGTTGAAGGACGAGGGCAGGGTCCGCCATGACCGAACTTTTCCGCAAAGCCGCAAAACCCGCAAAACCGTTTTGCGGTAAATTTTCTAGCCGTCGCCCCCTTGATCGGACTTCGCCAGCCAATCCGTGAGGTGGCGTTCGAA
>JACRPC010000029.1 GCA_016214125.1 Rhodospirillales bacterium
CTCAGGCACGTCAAAGCTCGGACCTTCGACGCCCTCTGGAGAGCCATCGGCGACGTCTGCCAACTCTATTCACCAGAAGAATGCTGGAACTATCTCAAGGCAGCCGGATATGCGTCAGATTAAACGCACGACGCTCTAGTTCGCCAGCGCCGAATCCAAAACAGAAAGTCGGTGCGGTCGCACCGGCGCCAGCCCTCCAACCGCCAGCCTTGGCGCGTCGCCTTGTGATAAGCGCCGGCCGGCAGGAAAAGATGAGCGGCCTTGACCCGGCCGCGTGCGTTGGCGGCCACCGGCCGAAGCGCGTAGCCCGCTTCGAAGGCGATCAGGCGATCGAAAGCCGGACCCAAGGGCGCCCCGAACAGAGCGCCGCGCACCCGTCCCGAGGGACGCGCCACCAAAATCGGAAACCGGCAGCCCAAGGCCCGGCGAACCTGGAACCCTCGGATCAAGGCCGGTTCGATCGCCAGCGGTCGGCCGGTCACCAGGCGGCGGACCTTGGCGTCGAGCAGCGTTCCGTAGACGAAGATGTCCATCAGCGCACGGATGAGGCCAGCAAAGCGCCGCGCGACGCCATCAGATAAAGCCCGATGTGATGGGTGGCGGCCTGGGGATGACGGGCGGTTTCCGGCAGGTTGTAGGCCTTGAGGGCCTCGGGCCCCAGATCGTAGGTGGCGCAGCCCTCGGTATAGACGACGACGTCGGCGAGGCCGGGCATCAGGCCGTGATTGCGGGCCGACAGCAGGGTGAGCACGAAATCCATGACGCAGATGTCGGTGCAGATGCCCAGCACCAGCACGCTGGTCAGCCGGTTGGCGTTCACCCAATCGACGACCGCGTTCTTGCCGCTGGCCGGATCGATGGCGCCGACGAAGCCGTTGATGCAATCCTTGCGAACCAAGGTGGCCTGCTTGCAGTCTTCCAGCCAAAGAAGCGCCGGCACCAGGCGTTCCTCGCCGCTGCCCGCTTCGCAATGCGGCGGATAGGGCGGTTCCGGCTTGCCCGGCACATGGGTGTCGAGAAAGGCCAGGATCGGCTGATGGCGCGCCGCGAAGACCCGCGCCAGGCGGTCGCTTTCGGCGACCATGCGGATGACGTCGTCGTTGGGCTCGGGCGGCGCCAGGGCGCCGGCGCCGGTGGTGGCGAAGCCGTTGACGAGATCGACCAGCACCAGCCCGACCCCGCCCTTGGCGCTGTCGAAGGGATGGACGGCGATCGGCAATTCCCGGCGCAACGTGTCCAGAAAGGTCATGGCAGCTCCTTTCCCACCCGGACGATTCTAGGTGGAATTGCCCCGCCCGGGAATACGGGAATTTACCGCGAGTCGGCGACCAGGCTTTTGAAGAAGCCAAGCTGCCAATCGACCTCGTCGGGCGTGAGCGCCGGCTCGCCGCCCCGGCCGCGCAGCACCGCCGAGGGGCTGACATGGGCGAGCTTGATCTGAAGCTGTTCGGCGCCGGCCGGGGAAAGGCCGGCCTTGGCGGCCAGAGCCACCATGCCCTTGGCGCTTTGGGTCTCGATCACCTTCTTCACCATCTCAAGCGCCACGCCGGCCCGCACCGCCAGGGCGCCCTGGACGAACTCGAATTTCTTGGCCGCCAGCTCCTTGAGGATGTCGGACTCCTCCAGCCGACCCTCGGCCATGCGCTTGCGGATCGGCGCCAGCGGATCGGCGGGCGGCGCAGCCTCGGCCTTGGCCTTGGCGTCGCGGCGCGGCTGGCGCAGCTCGATCTGCGCCTCGTCGATTTCCAAGCGCCGATGCACGACCTTGGCGACCTCGGCCATCGTGGTCGGATCGAGATCCTGGCGGCTCTTCAGGACCTCGAGAAGATTGTCGGCGACGAAACGGGCGATGCGTCCGGCGGCGCGGGCCGATAGATGCGGGCGCTGCACCAAGGGCGCGTGCCAAAGCTCGATGTCGGGGGCGCGGTCGATCAGGCGGTCCAAGGTCTCCTCGCGGATCTGGGCGCTCTTGTTGCCCAGTAGAACCGCGATCGCCTCGACGTCGGTGCTGCCGGAAATGGCGTCGGCGACGTTGGCCGACACGCCCTGGCGCCGACCGATCGCCGCCAGGGCGCCCTTGATGGGGCTGGTAGAAATGATTTCGAGCAGATCGTCGTCGGTCAGCACCGGCGAGAATTCGAGCACCGGCTGGGCGACGACGATTTCGGAATCGCGGGCCAGGCGCCGGATCACCTCGGGCGGCGCGTTGGCGACATCCTTCAAGGTCTCGGCGATGATCTGGCGCACCCGGGGCATCTGATCGCGGGCCAGCATCTCCAGAGTCTCGTAGGTCATCCGGCGCAGCCGGTCGCGCTCGTCGGCGCCCAGGCCGGGCGCCAGGCGGGCGATCTTGGCCGCAAGGCCCTGGCGGACGTCGGGGTCGCTGTCCTTGGCCAGCAGGAGATTGGCCTGGGGCGGCGTGGCGGCATTGGCGGCGATCTCGCGGCGCACCGCCGGCTCGGGATCGTTGGCGAGATAGTAAAGAAGCTCGGGCATCAGCTCGGCCCGGGTGGCGAGCTTCAGGCGGGTTGGCGCGTCGGCGCTGGCGGCCAGATTCTTGGCTTCCTCATATTCGATCGACTTGTTGACGAGCCGCCCCAACAGGCGTTGGAACATTCCGGTCATTGGGCCTTCTCCCTGACCACCGACGGCACCGACAGGCGGTAGCTGCCCTTGCCGTGGCGCTTGACCTCGTACATCGTTTCGTCGGCGCGGGCCACCAGCTCCTCGAAGCGCTCGGGATGATCGGGCAGGTGGACGGCGACGCCCAGCGACGCCCCCAAGGGCTTCTCGGGGATGCCGGAAAGCGGCAACAGGCTCGTGAAGGCCCCGAGCAGCGCCTGGGCGCGCTTTTCCGCCACGCTCACGTCGGCGCCTTCCAGCCAGACGGCGAATTCGTCGCCGCCCAGCCGGGCGACCAGATCGATCGGACGGGTGTTGCCGACCAACAGGTCGCGCACCGCGATCAGCACCTGATCGCCCGCCTGATGGCCGCGCACGTCGTTGACCATCTTGAAATTGTCAAGATCGACATAGAGAAGCGCCGCCGATTTCTGATCGCGGTCAAGCCGGTTGAAGCGGCGGATGGCTTCCTCGAAAAAGGCGCGGCGGTTGAAGAGGCCGGTGAGCGCGTCGGTGCGCGACAGGTTGAGAATGCGCTCGTGGTTGGCGATCTGCTCGTTGGCGATGCCGATCTGGTTGGCGACGTCGGTGATCAGGATGCGCTCGTCGTCGTGCCAGAGCGGGCTTGGACGGGCGAGCGCGATCGCCCCGTTGACCTGGCCGTGGTAGCGGGTGAGCGCCGCCATCACCTGCCAGCCGTCCTGCTCGAATTCGAACGTCTGGGCCCCGCCTTCCAGCGCCGCCTCGAGCGCGCGGTCGGTCGGGCCCTCGCCGAAGGCGCCGAAACCGGCGGCGGCCAGATAGCGGCCGCTCTCGACGCGGTAGATGCGGCAGCCCTGCGCGGAAAGCGCCCGCGCCGTAGCCTCGGCCGCCGCCTGCAGCATGTTGCCGGGCTCAACCTCGTCGCGGATGGTGCGCACGATGTAGGTGAGCAGCCGCTCACGGTTGGCGGCGCGCGCCAGGGCGGCGTCGCGTTCGCGCATGTCGGTGATGTCGCGGCAGACGCCGCGGGCGCCCCGCCATTCGCCGGCCGGGCCGATCAGGGGCGCCGCCGAGACCTGGACGCAGATCGGCTGCCCCAGGGCGGTGCGCATCCAGATCTCGACGTCCTCGGTGGGATGGCGGGCCGAGAAGACCTTGCCTTCCTCCTCGTGGCCGGGATCGATCAGGCGGGCGGGATCGCGGCCCACCAACTCGTCGGCGCTGTAGCCCATGGCGCCCCGGGGCGTGACGAAAACGAAGCGCCCGTCGAGCCCGGTCTCCCAGGAGAAGTCGCTCGAAATCTCCACCAGATCCTTGTAGCGCTGGCGCGATTCGACCAGGGCGACGCGCAGGTTGCGCTCGAGCGTCACCTCGCGGCCCAAGACCAGGACGGTGTCGGGCTCGGCCATCGGCATCAGGGTCAGCTCGAAATAGATCGGGCCCTGGGGACCGGGAAGCAGGATCGATTCCGCCATCGGCTTGCCGGTGAGCGCGGCGCGGCCGATGAAACCCAGCACCTCGGGGGTGTGGCCCTGGGCGATCGCCTCTTCGAGCGGGCCGGCCAGCGCGTTGGCCGCCAGGACCTCGCCCTCGGCGGTGGCCAGGAGACACGCCATCGGGCATTGTTCGACCTGGGCGGAATCAAGACGATAAAGCGTTTTGCCCGGGCGTTGGGAATCCGTCATCCTGTATCCCCGAAGGCTTGCAATTCTTCGCAAGCGCTAACCTTGGAATTACCATAAGATAACTCTCGAAACGAGCGGAATTGCCTTGGCCGATGACCGTGAATCGAACGCAATCTGACAAGCCGCCGATCGAAACCTGGGTCTTCGATCTCGACAACACCCTCTATCCGGCGACGCTGAGCCTGTTTCCGCAGATCGACGTGCGGATGCGCCGCTTCATCGCCGAGCGCCTGAAGATGAGCGAGGCCGAGGCGCACGCGCTGCAGAAGCGGTTCTATCACGAGTTCGGCACCACGCTGCGCGGCCTCATGCTCGTTCATGACATCGAGCCCGACGTCTTTCTCGATTACGTTCACGACGTCGATCACCGGGTGCTGACACCCGACCCGAGGCTTGATCGGGCGCTGAAGGCGTTGGAGGGCCGCAAGCTCATCTTCACCAACGGCACCGAAAGCCACGCCGCCAAGGTGCTGGATCGGCTGGGGCTGGCCCATCATTTCGAGGCGGTGTTCGACATCCGCGCCGCCCTCTATCTGCCGAAGCCCGATCCCGAAACCTACCAGCGGATGGTCGACCGCCACGCCATCCAAGCCCCTCGCGCCGCCATGGTCGAGGACATCGCCCGCAATCTGAAGCCGGCGGCGGATTTGGGAATGACGACGGTGTGGGTGCGCCCGCCGGTGCCGGAATTCGAGCACGACACCGACACCGCCCATGTCGATCATGTGATCGAGGATCTGGCGGCCTGGCTGGCCGCCCGCGGTCACAGTTAAAGCCCCAACAGATTGTCGGCGAAGGCCTGGGCGTCGAAGGGTTGCAGATCGTCGGCCCCTTCGCCCACTCCGATGGCGTAAACCGGCAAGGCGAAGCTCTCGGCCAACGCCACCAGCACGCCGCCCTTGGCGGTGCCGTCGAGCTTGGTCAGCACCAGCCCGGTGACCGGCACCATGGCGCGGAAGGTTTCCACCTGTTTGAGCGCGTTCTGGCCGGTGGTGGCGTCGAGCACCAAGAGGATTTCATGCGGCAGCGCCGGGTCCTGCTTCTTGAGGACGCGCACCACCTTTTGCAACTCGGCCATCAGATCGGCCTTGTTGTGGAGCCGCCCGGCGGTGTCGATAAGCAGAAGGTCGGCGCCCTCCTTGCGGGCCTGGTCGAGGGCGTCGAAGGCCAGGCCGGCGGCGTCGGCGCCGGCCTGGCGGGCGATCACCGGACAGCCGGCGCGCTCGCCCCAGCGCTGCAATTGCTCGACGGCGGCGGCGCGGAAGGTGTCGCCGGCGGCCAGCGTCACCGCCAGGCCCTGGCTCTTGTAAAGCCAGGCCAGCTTGCCGATGGTGGTGGTCTTGCCGGTGCCGTTGACTCCCACCACCAGCACGACCTGCGGTTTGAGCGCGCGATCGATCGGCATCGGCCTAGCGACAGGCGCGATGCGCGCCGCGATCGCCTGGGCAAGGAAGGCGCGCACCGCCCGATCCTCGACCTCTTTGTCGAAGCGCGCCTTGCCCAGCTCGCCCGCCAGAGCGGCGGCGGTGGCAACACCCAGATCGGCGCCGATCAGAAGCTCCTCGATGCCGTCCAGCGTCTCGGCGTCGAGCTTGCGCTTGACCAGCAGGTCGCCCACGCCCTGCGCCAGACGCGACGAGCTTTTCGCCAGCCCGGCCTTGAGCCGGGAAAGCCAACCGCTCATGCCAGGACTCGCCCGCTCAAGCCGCCCTCGGCGATCGCCTCTAGGCGGGCGGCGACGATCCGGCCGGCCGGGGCTTGGGCGACATGGACCGGCAGATCGTCTTCGCTCTTGCCCCAGCCCGCCTCTTCCACCAACACCCGGGCGGTGCCGCCCAGGCGGCGGTTCATCAGATCGGCCAGCAGGCTCTCGCCCAGGGCGCGCAATTGGGCGGCGCGCGCCTTGGCGATCGGCGCCGCCGGCCGCTTCCAGGCGGCGGCCGGCGTGCCCGGCCGGGGCGAAAAGGGAAAGACGTGCAGATGGGTCAGGCCAAGCCGTTCGACCAGCGCCAGGGTGGCGGCCTGATCGGCTTCGGTCTCACCGGGGAAGCCGGCGATCAGATCGGCGCCTAGGGTGATTTCGGGCCGAACGGCGCGCAGGGCGCCGATGGCCCGATCGAGATCGGCGGCGCGATGGCGGCGCGCCATTTTCTTCAGGACCGCATCGGCGCCCGATTGCACCGAGAGATGGAGATGCGGCATCAGGCGCGGCTGGCGCCCCATGAGGTCGATCAGGGCGTCGTCGATCGCCGCCGGATCGAGCGAGGACAGGCGCAGCCGGGGCAGATCGGAAACCCGGTCGAGCAGCAGGGCGACCAGGCCGGCCAGATTGGGCGCCCCGCCATCCGACCAAGAGGACAGATCGACGCCGGTCAGCACCAGTTCGCGGTAGCCGTTGGCGACCAGGGCCTCCGCCTGGGCGACGACGCGCTCGGTGGCGACGCTGTGCGCCGGGCCGCGCGCCTTGGGCACGATGCAGAAGCTGCAGCGATGGTCGCAGCCGCCCTGGACCTGGAGGAAGGCGCGGCTGCGGCCCTCGAAGCCGGGCAGGAAATGCGGCGCCAGATCGCGCAGCCGTTCGACCTCGTCGACGACCAGCCGCTCGGGGCCGTCCAGGCGATCGGGATCGAGCTTGGCGGCGTTGCCGATCACCCGATCGACTTCGGGCATGGCGGCAAAGCGCTGGGGATCGATCTGGGCGGCGCAGCCGGTGACGATGATCCGGGCCTTGGGATTGTCGCGCCGCAAGCGGCGGATCGCCTGGCGGGCCTGGCGTTCGGCCTCGGCGGTGACGGCGCAGGTGTTGACGATCACCGTGCCTTCGCCGGCCGCGCCGCCACCCAGGGTTCGCATCGCCTCGGATTCAAAGGCGTTCAAACGGCAGCCGAAGGTGACGATCGTGGGGTTGCTCATTCGAACAGGTCCGGACCCAGCCGGCCTTCGAAGGTGGTGGCGACCGGGCCGGTCATCCGGACCCGCCCGTCCTCGTCCCAGGCGACGTCGAGCGGCCCGCCATCGAGAATGACGCGCACCCGCCTTCCGGTGTGGCCGCGCCGGGCGGCGGCGACGGCGGCGGCGCAGGCGCCGGTGCCGCAGGCCAGCGTGATGCCGGAGCCGCGCTCCCACACCCGCATGCGGACGACGCCTTGGCTCAGCACCTGGACGATCTCGACGTTGGCGCGCTGGGGAAAGAGCGGATGGTGCTCGACCACCGGGCCCAGCGCGGCAAGATCGATCGCCGCCAGATCGGGCACGAAGAAGACCGCGTGCGGATTGCCCATGCCGACCGCCACCGGATCGACGAGCGGTCCGGCATCGATCGGCAGATGAAGGGTGTCCAGCGCGCGGGCCAGGGGAATCTCGGTCCAGTCGAGCCGGGCCGGACCCATATCGACGGTGACGCGGCCATCCGATTGGGCTTCGCAGGCCAAGAGGCCGGCGGCGGTTTCCAACTGGGCGGTGGTCTTGCCGGTCTCGGCCATCCAAAGATGAACGACGCAGCGGCTGCCATTGCCGCAGGCGCCCGATTCGCTGCCGTCGGAATTGAAGAAACGGGCGCCAAGATCGGCGTCGGGCTGCGAGGGCGGTTCGAGCACGATCACCTGGTCGCAGCCGATGCCGAAATGGCGGTCGGCCAAGCGAGCGATCGCCTCGGGCGACAGGGCGAGCGAATCCTTGCGGCCGTCGAGCACGACGAAATCGTTGCCCAAACCATGCATTTTGCGAAAGGGACGGCCGGCCATGCTCATGGCGGCGTATATAGGCCGAAGCCGACCCTTAGTCCATCGCCTTGAGGAAGGCGCGCGTGTGAAAACCGCCCTCGTCCGGCACGTAGGCATGGGCGCGGCCGATCGGGCAGGCGTGGCGGGCCAGACAGCCGCCGCCCAGGCAGTCGTTGCCGTCGGTGCGCAGATGGGCGACGCAGGCAGGGACGTCGTAGCGCCCGAGCGCCAGCGCGGAAACCGGGCAGGCAGTCAGGCAGGGCTTGTCGGCGCAGGCGGCGCAGGGGTCGGAAGGGGCGACGGCAGGAAGGTCGAGGCGCAGGGAAAAGGCCAGGGCGCCGCGATAGCCATGCCAAAGCCCGTAATCCGGATGGATGAGCGGACCGATCGGCGATTGAGCCAGCCCCTCGGCCCGCATCGCCCAGCGCTGGAACGGCCAATAGGGCGGACCCTGGAAGGGATAAAGCGCCGTCACCTCCAGCCTTTGCGCCACGCCGTCGATGATGCGCTTGGCCCAGCGATCTAGAGGATGAGTTTCCTCGATCCGCGCCCGCTGGAAGGCCGGCCACATCGAGCGCCCGAGATGGCCGATCAGGACGATCGTCGCCGGCTGGCCCGGCAAGCCCTCATCGGGCCCAGGGTGAAAGCCGCCCCGAACCGCCAGCCCGTGCGGCGCGATCAAGTCATTTATGGCGTTGAAATCGATCATCTTTGTTGCACCCGCTTACATCACGTAAACCATTGTAAGTAAATATACTTGTTCTTGACACTACGTACTTTTCTAATGACAATATTGCAAAGCAAAACATTAGCTGGGCTCCGCCCCGCCCCCCCATCAAGCCCCCCAATTGGAGGTTGTCGCCATGCGTCTCGCCGATCTTCGCATTTCCGTCAAGCTGGGTTTGATCGTCGTGGTGGCCGTACTGGGGATTCTGGCGATTGCCTCATCCACCCTTTATGCCACTTGGCAAATCATGCTGGCCGATCGCCAGGACAAGATCCGCTCGATCGTCGAGGCCGGTCATTCCCTGGTTGCGGCCTTCGAGGCCAAGGCCAAGGCGGGCGAGATGTCGGCCGACGAAGCCAAGATCCAAGCGCGGACCGCCCTGAAGGCGATTCGCTATGACGGATCGGAATACATCTGGGTCAACGACATGACGCCGGTGATGGTGATGCATCCGATCCGGCCCGAGCTGGACGGCAAGGACCTGTCGAAGAACGCCGATCCCACCGGCAAGCTGTTGTTCATGGAATTCGTGCGCACGGTCAAGGAGCAGAAGGCCGGCTATGTCGATTATCTCTGGCCGAAGCCCGGCTTCGACAAGCCGGTGGCGAAGATTTCCTACGTCAAGGGTTTCGAGCCCTGGGGCTGGGTGATCGGGTCGGGGCTTTATGTCGACGATCTTGAGGCGGCTTTCCAAAAGCGCGCCCTGATCGAGGGCGCGATCATGATCGCCATCGTCCTTCTGGTGGCCGTTATTTCGACCTTGGTTTCGCGCAACACCACCGGCGCCGTCCTGCGCCTGACCCAGGCGATGGAGCGCTTGGCCCAGGGCGACACCCAGCTTGAGGTTCCTGGCCGCGATCGCAAGGACGAGCTGGGCCAAATGGCCGGCGCGGTCCAGGTCTTCAAGGACAACCGCATCCGTGCCCAGGAGCTGGAATCGACCGTCGAGGCCGACCGCAATCGCCAGGACGAGCGGGCGAAGCGCCAGGAATCGATGATCGTCGCCTTTGACGAGACGGTGACCCATCTTCTCGACACGGTTTCTCAGACGGTCAAGCAGGTGCATGGTGCCTCGAACCGCCTGCAAGACACCGCGAAAGCCACCAGCCAGCAATCCTCGCAGGCGATGAACCTTTCCGAACAGGCGGGATCGAACGTTCAGGCGGTGGCCGGAGCGGCCCAGGAACTCAATTCCTCGGCCGCCGAGATCGGCCGGCGGGTTTCCGAAACCACCCGCATCACCGCCGAGGCCGTCGAGGGCATCCACCAGACCGACAAGACGGTGTCCAGCCTCGACATCGCCGCCCAGAAGATCGGCGAGATCGTGAGCCTGATCAACGACATCGCGTCGCAGACCAACCTTCTCGCGCTCAACGCCACCATCGAGGCGGCCCGCGCCGGCGAGGCCGGCAAGGGCTTCGCCGTGGTCGCCAACGAGGTCAAGAGTCTGGCCAACCAGACGGCGCGCGCCACCGGCGAAATCGGCCAGCAGGTGGCCGACATTCAATCGGCCACCCGCGCCGCCGTCGATTCGATCAAATCGGTCGGCAGCACGGTCGATCAGGTCAACACGGTGGTGGCCTCGATCGCCGCCGCGCTCGAACAGCAGAACGCCGCCACCCGCGACATCCTGCGCAACGTCGAGGAAGCCAGTTCGGGCAACCAGTCGGTGGCCGCCAATGTCGGGTCCATCCGTCAGGCGGCGGAACAGACCGGGGAAATGGCCAACGCCATGTTCAAGGTCGCCGACGAGCTGATGGGCGAAGCCAAGACCCTGCAAAGCGAAGTCGTCTCCTTCCTGCGCAACGTCCGCGCCGCCTAGAGCCCTTGACAGCCCGCCCACCCCGCGCCCAGGCTGAACGCCAGGGCAGCGCGGGGGGCGCGGAGTGGCGGACAAAGGCGCCGTAACCATCGAGTGCCGGGCGGGCGACGTGCTCTTCGAGCAGGGCCAGCCCGGCGATCGCGCCTATATGGTGCGGGACGGACTGCTCGAGGTGTCGCTGATCGTCAACGGCGACAAGCAGGTTCTGGGCGCCGTGGGGCCGGGCGAGATCGTGGGCGAAATGGCGCTCATCGACGACCAACCGCGCATGGCCACCGTGACGGCGCTCGACGATTGCGTTCTTCTGGCGATCGACCGCGCCAGCTTCCGCACCCGTCTCGACGCCACCGACAAAACCACCCGTCATCTGCTCAACCGCTTCATCCACCTGATCCGCGCCATGGCCGCCAGGCTGGCGGAAAGCCGCGCCCAGCCGCGCTGATCGGGAAAACCGCCGTGAGGGAGCAACGCCGATGACCTCCAAAGGTGTAAGCGACATCGAATGCCGGGCCGGGCATGTGCTCTTCGAGCAAGGCCAGGTCGGCGACCGCGCCTACATCGTGCGCAAGGGCCTGCTCGAGGTTTCGCGCAAGGTGCGCGGGCGCAAGATCGTTTTCGGCACCGTGGGGCCGGGCGAAATCGTGGGCGAAATGGCGCTGATCGACGATCAGCCGCGCATGGCCACCGTGACGGCGCTCGACGATTGCGATCTGGTGGCGGTGGAGCGCGCCCATTTCCGCGCCCGCATCGACGCCACCGACAAGACGACCCGCCACCTTCTGCACAAATTCATTCATCTGCTCCGCGCCATGGCCGACGAATTGGGCGAGGAAATCACCAAGATCAAGTGATCCGATCGGCCGAAGCGGTTATCGGCGGCCGGGGGATTGATCGGCGCGCAACCCGAGGGCCAGCCTGGCCGGCAGGCGATCTTCGGCCGCCGCCTGATCGAGATCGCGGCCGAAGGCGCGCTGCGCTGCCCGCGCCTCGTCGGCGCTCACCCGGCCTTGCAGTTCGATTTCATCCTTGAGGAATTGGGCGGCGCGATTGGCCAGTGCCGCCATGACCCGGGCCGCGACGTCGGGCGGCGCCGCCCCCAGCACCGTCACCACGGTCTTGGTTTCGACGACGCGCAGCACTTGGCGAACATCGTCGTCGGACAAAGCGATCAGTTTTTCGGGATCGATCATCCGAGCCTCACGATTGCCCAGATCGCCACAGGCACCAGAATCCCCACCACCATCAGGCGGGCGACGATCCATCGGCCCGGCCGAAGCCCACGGTGGCTCAGTTGCAAAAGCAGAAAGGCGGCGTACCAGGCCACGCCGCCGAGCCAGGCTGGGTGGTCGGCCGCGACATAGGCGATCAAGCCGGCGGCGAGCGCCAGGGTGGCGGCGGCCCCATTGCGCAGGCGCTGGATGGGCGCCGGCCAGGGCTGAAGCGCGAAGGCGATCAGCGCCCCCGCCGTGCCCAGGATCGCCCAGACGAGACTCACCGCCGCCTCCGCTTGAGCCAGGCGGCGAAGCGATCGACGACGGCAAGAAGCGGCCGATCCAGGCACCGGCGCACGTCGCGGGCCACCGCATCGGGCAGGCCGAAGCGCGCCTCGGCCACCGCGCCGGCGATGGCGCCCTGGGTGTCGGCGTCGGCGCCCAGCCGCACAGCGGCCCGCACCGCCTGTTCCCAATCGGCGCCGGCCAAAGCGCACGCCACGGCCGGCGGCACGGTGGTGCGGGCGGCGGTGTCGAAGCCCTTACTGGTCGGAATCCGATCGAGGGCGGCGGGAAGAGTCCAACCGAACCGCGCGGCCAGGGCGGCGCGGATGGCGTCGGGCGTTTCGCCCCGACGAGCCAGCACGATCGCCAGCGCCACGCCCTCGGCGCCGGCGAGGGCGTCGGGATGATCGTGGCTGGGCCGGGCGCTGGCCCGCGCCCCTTCGAGCGCCTCGTCTTCGCTGTCCGCCGCCCAGCCGACCGGCGCCACCCGCATCGCCGCACCGTTGCCCCAGCTTGCCGGGGCCGAGGCCGAGCGGCCAAACGCCCAATCTTTGAAGCGCGGACCGTAGCCCGCATCGGGATAGCGCCTAGCCCAGCGCTTCAGGGCGGCGGCGAAATCCTGGGTTTCCATCAGCGCCTCGGCCACCGCGACCGACAGCACGCTGTCGTCGGTGAAGACCGAGCCGGGTCCGAACAGGGGAAAATCGCCCTCGGGCGGATCGCGCCCCTCATAGGGGGCGCCGATCATGTCGCCGGCCAGCGCTCCCATCATGGCGGGGTTTGCCGATAGACCTGGATGCCCTGGAGAATCCGCGCCGCCTGGCGGGCGCCGGAAACCGGCTGCTCGTAGGCCTGCTTTTCTAGACGGCGCAGGGCGTTCTCGACATGGTAGTTCTCGGCCTTCAAGGCGGCG
This sequence comes from Rhodospirillales bacterium, assembly GCA_016214125.1. Taxonomy (GTDB): domain Bacteria; phylum Pseudomonadota; class Alphaproteobacteria; order Rhodospirillales; family WMHbin7; genus JACRPC01. The sequence goes on from JACRPC010000029.1 coordinate 12,970, forward strand.
ATCAGCAGCCGGTTGCGGTCGTCGAGCGCCTTCTTCAACTCGCCCCGCTGCTCGGTGGTGGCGAAGGCGCCGCTGGGATCGCGCTGGAGTCCGTCCAGAACCTTGACCGGCAGGCGGTAGCGCTTCGCGTCGGCGTCGGTCGGCGGACGCGGGCTGGCGCCGATCTCCTCGGCGCCCAGGCGCATGCCGGTGAGATAGCTGGCGGCGTCGTAAAGATCGCCATCCTCGGGCGCCAGCCGGATCAGGCGCCGATAAAGCAGCCGCTCGCCCAGGCCGATGTCGCCCAGTGACTTGTTGAGCCCGTCGAAGACCAGATTGACGGTGCGATCGCCCAGGTAGGCCATCTGGGCCTTGGGCAGCTTCCCGGGATCGATGGGCCGGGCTTTGGCCCCCCAGGCAAGGCCGGGCGGCGGCGGTTCCTTGAAGACCACGCCCTTTTCCTTGGTGGAAACGGGGGGGCGTTCGATTTCGGTGGCGCTGCAGCCGCTGGCATCGACGGCGCCCGGCATCGGCGTTTCGATCGACTGCACCGAACCGGGCAGACAGCGCGCCTTGCGTTCCCTGAGATCGGCTTCGTATTGCGCCTTGGCCGCGTCATAGCGGTCGAGTTCGTCGTCGAGCTTCTTCTGATCGGCCCGGCATTGCCGGTGGACCGAGGCCGGCGCGTCCTTGCGCACGCTGAGGCAGGATTGCTCGTGCTGGCCGACCGCGGCGGCGAGCGCCAGCGCCCAGGCGGCCAGTTTCTTTTGCGTCGCCCGCAGCGCATCGAAGGCGCGGCCGGCCGGCAGGTTGGGATCGGGCGGCTCGACCGAGGCCTGGGCGCCGGCCATGACCAAGGCGAACAGCAGGGCGGCAAGAAGCGTGCGGATCATGACGGACCTCGCTTGGTCATTCGGGCGGCCAGGGCCCGATCGATCGCCCGATAGATCTGGAAATAGAGGCGGCCCAATTCCGCCACCTGGACCGGCTTGTCGCCGGCCTTCGGGCCGGCGTTGATGGCGCCCAGCGCGCCGGCCAGATCGTGAAAGGCCGGCTCGTCGAAGGTAATCAGGCTGTCATCCTCGGTTCTCAACGGCTGGCCCCGAAGCAGAGCCCGCCAATGGGGCGCCGGCGGCGGCAGTTCGACCGGCAGAGTGTCGGCGGCCTGGCGGATCGAGAAGACCCCCTTCTCGCCCATGAAGGTCCAGCCGCGCCGCTCGCCCTCGGGCGCGAGGGCGATGAGCTGGATCGGCAGCGCGAGCGGACAAAGCTGGGGCAGGCCCGATTCGTCGACCAACGCCTTGCCCTTGCGCCAATCCTCGCCGGCGAAGGCGTGGCGACCGACCCGCAATTCTTCTTGGGCCAGCGCCATCAGGTATAGGCCGTGCAGATTGCGCTGGCGCAGGGGAAGGTCGTGCTCGGCCGACGGCGCGGCGGGGCATTCGGTGCCGGTGACCGCCGGAAGGTTGGGCGTGCCGGGATGGAGGATCGTCACCCGGCAGGCCATCGCCACCGGCATCGGCTTGCAGTCGTGAGCAACCGCCGCCCGCGCCGCCGATTCGGCCAGGTCGCGGGCGCGGTCGAACAGCGCCAGCCCCAACGTCACCCGGTCCTGATCGATCACCTCGACCGCCGCCGCCGCCAGGGTGGGCGGCAGCGCCGCCGGCATCTTGCGGCCGATGCGATCGACGGCGCCCAGATCGCCGGCCAGCGCCACCTCGCGCAGGATCTTCTTGCGGACCGCCTGCTGCTCGGCCGCGCCCAACCGGGCGGTGAGATCGATCGCCAGGCCGAACAACTGGCGCGCCGTGGCGCCGATGGCGGCGGCCAGCGCCTGGGTCTCTTCGGCCAACAGCTCGTCGAGTTCGGGATCGGCCTTGCCGCTCTCCAGGAACGCCATCATGGCCAAGGCCGAGAGCACGCTACGGCCGGCGAAGCGATAGGCGCGGGCGAGTGCGAACAGCAGCTCGGCCCGCTCGGGCGCCTTGATCGCCGCCAGACGAAATTCCTTGTGCGCGTTGTCGGCATCGCCCTTGGCGATCAAGGCGCGGCCGGCCTCGGCGTGGCGCAGGGCCTCGCGGGTCATCGGTCCCTCGCCGCGCGCGATCAGCCCCCAGAGATTGTCGAGCCAACGGCTGAAGGTGGAACCGCGCTCGGCCGAGGGCGGACGTTCGGTGGGTCTCAGCGCGAGTTGCTGATCGAAATTGAGCGACGGTGGCGCCTCGGACCGCTTCGGCCCCAGCGCCGGATAGATCAGCGAACTGGCGACCACCAGAACGCCCAGGGTGACGATGACGGTGCGGACGGGCTTGGCCATCGCGCCTAACGGACCAAGGTGGGAGGCGGCGGCTCGACGAAGCGCGAGCGACGAAGCGGATAGCTCACCATCTCGACCCGCTTCTCGCCCAAATCCTTCTCGGCCTTTTCGGCCTCGCGCTGGGCCGCTTCGCGCTTGGCCTGATCGCGTTCGCGCGCCGCCTTGGCCAAAGCGGCACGGCGCGCCTCGTCGAGCCGGGCGTTGTCTTCCTCAAGCTTGCGGTAGGTGTCGGCATCGGTCGAGCGGCCGGCGCCGGCCTTGTCGACCGCCGGCTTTTCCAGGGGCTTCGACGCCTTGGGGTCGGGGATGGTTTCGCGCTTGGGCGCCGGCTTGGGGGCTTTGACCTCGACGCCGGCGATCGGCGTGCGGTCGCCGACCACGAAAGGCGATTTACCGCTCACCCCCTTGTCGAAGAAATCGCCGGCCAGATCGGCCGCCATGCCGTCGCGGTTGCCGATATCGGAGAAATGGCCGGCGAGATCGAGGGCGGCGCCCCGCCCGTTCTGGCGAAGCGCGTTCTGCGCTTGGGCCCAGGCGGCGCTTTGTCCGGTCTCCAGCCGGCGCTCCAGGCGCAGGTGAACCGCCCCCAGGGTCTCGGTGACCCATTTGGGCGAACCCTGCTGGGCGCGCTTGGCATCCGCCTGCTCGGCCTCGCGCTGGGCGCGCGCCCCGGCGGCTTGGCGGTCGCGGGCCTCCAGGGCCTGGATGTAGCTTTCGGCCAGCCGGGCGTCGGGGTTGTTGGGGTCCCATTTGAGGGCGGCGGTGAACCATTGCCGGGCGGCCTCGTACCGGCCTTCGCGCAACAGCCGGGCGCCTTCGGCGACCTGATCGCGTGCCGTGCCGGCGCGCTGCTCGCGCTCACGCGCCTGACGCGCCGCCTCGGCCTCCAACCAGGTGCGGGTCTTCTGGTGATTCGACGCCGCTTCGGGCACCCCCAGCGCGGCGGCGCGGGCGTAATAATCAAGCGCCTCCCGGGTCCGGCCCTGGCGGTCGACGGCGATGCCGAGATTGTTGAGCGCGTTCCCGTGGTTGGGATTGGCGGCCAGGGCGCGCCGATAGGCCGCCTCGGCGCCGGCATTGTCGCCGGCGTCGAGCAGGCGGTTGCCGTCATTATAGGCGGCCCGGGCGTGATCGATGGGCGTGGGCGCGATGTCGATGCCGCCGCCCCCGCCGCCGCCGCCCGATCCGCCGCCTTGGCAGTAATTGTTCCAGGACCCGCAAATGCACGATCGTCCGCAGACCGCATGCGCGGGCGCGGCGAAGAGGCCAAGAAACGTTGTAAGCGCCAGGACGAGGCCGGATTGTTTCATTGTGGCCCTCTTTGAGAGGCCTGAATTTTAACCGATGCGCCCGATCATCGTCACTAGCGACGATTATCCCGGGTGGTTGTCGCCCGCACGACGCCCCGCTCGATCGTGATCAGCAGATCAAATTCATGCCGGCGCTCGTAGCCCATATGGACGTAACCGATCATCGCCCCCTTGGGCACCTGGAGCGTGCCCGAGAACCAATGCGCAAAGACCTCGGACTCCTGGGTCTGAAACAGGGATTGCAGCGTCGCCGGCTGCGCCGTGCATTGGGTATCGCGGGACGAAGCCGGGGACGGCTCGCAGATCCGGCCCTTGATGGCGACGATGTAGAGCTTGTTGTCGTGAATCCGCCAGCTCGCCACATAGCCCCGCCAATTGGCGGTGTTGGTGGGGAGGAAGGCCGGGCGCGGCGGATGGCTATCGAAATAGGATTCGAGCGGCTCGGCGAACAGGGCCAAGCGTTCGCCATCGATGTCGATGCTGTCGGCGATTTGGGCGGTCATGCGTCCAGCATGGGCCATCGCGCAAGACGGTTCAAGGCCCAGTCATGGACGGCGCCGCCCAGCCGAGGCAAGATGACCCCCCATGATCGACATCGATCCCCAAATGCTGTGGGCCCTGCTGCTCGTCGAAGGTCCGGAACGCTTGGCGCCCGGCGAGCCGGACGAGCTGGCGCTGTGGCTGATCCGCCAGCCGCCCGCCGCCCGCCAGGAGCTGCTGCCGGAAAGCGCTGGCGAGGCCGATCATCTGGCGTGGCTGGCGGCGCATCTGGTGGAGCGTGGCTTGGCGGAGCTGGCGGTCGTCCCGGCCCGCATGGCGTTGTGGGGCCGGGAGCGCTTCGCCCCCGCCGACGCCAACGCCACCATGAACGCCCGCCGGGCGCTGGCTGACGCCCTCATCCGCTGCCTGGCCGCCGACGAGGCGATGGAGGCCGAGGAGACGCTGGCCTTGGCCCAAGATTATGCGGAGCGGGCCTTGGCCCTTTGGGGCGAGGCGGATTTCCTGGCCGCCGAGGGCCAGCTTCTGCTCAGCCGCGCCCATGAGGCCGCCGGCAAACCCGCCCAGGCCTTACCGGCGATGATCCGCTCGCTGGCGATCGCCGAGGCGGTGCTGGGCCCCGAAGCCGATTGGTGCGTCCAGGCCCGCTTGGCGGTTCTCGATCTTTACGATCGGCTGAAGGATGAGGACGGGGCGATCGCTTTCTGCCGCGCCGCCCTAGCCCGGTTGGAGTCGGAAGCGGGCGAGGACAGCCCGGCCCTCCGCCCGTTGTGGATCGCGCTGGCCGACCGGCTGCCGGTTTGGCGCGACGGCCCCGAGATCGAAGCGATCCAGGCCCGTTTGGTCGGCCAAAGCGCCGTCCACTATGGACCGGACTCGCGCGAGCAGGCCGATGATCGGGTGGCGCTGGCCCGCCACCGCATCCGCACCGGCCGACCCCAGGAGGCGATTCCCGATTTGCTGCGGGCGCGGGCGATCCTGGAAGCCTGGCCGGACAGCCGAGTGCTCGACGCTTCGGCCGCCTATTGGCTGGCGCAAGCGCAAACCGAGATCGGCGCCGACGCGGCCATGGTCGAAACCTTGTACCGCGAGGCCATCCGGGGCTATGCCAAGGTCCTGGGCGACGACGCCGTGCCGACCCTTTACGCGCGCCGCGCGCTGGGCGATGTCCTGGCGGCCAGGGAACGCTGGGAGGAGTCGGCGGCGATCCTGGAGGCCGCCCAGGCCGAGGCCGCCGCCCGCCATGGCGGCGACCATCCGGTGACCCTCGAGATCGGATACGCCCTGGCCCGGCTTCAGCGCGAATGGCTGTACGCCCGCGAGGATGGTTATCTCTGGGCCTGGGCGATGAACCAATTGACAGAACGCCATGGCGCCGATCGTTTGGGTCTGATCGTCGCCATGCTGCGCCTGGTCGCGCCCGTCATGCGCCATCCCGACGACCGCGACCGCCTGTTCGCCGAGGCCGCCATCCTTTTGGCCCGCCAGGGCCAAGTCGACGCGGCGCTGGCGCTGGCCGATGCCGAACTCGGCCAGCCCCGGCAAAGCTGGGACGGGGCGCGCGTCCATGCCGAGGCGATCGCCTTCCTCGAAGAGGCGGGCCGACCGGGCGAAGCCGAGGCCCAATTGGCCCGGGCGCTCGACACCGCGAAGCTGGTTTCCGTGTACGAGGCCGGCGCCGATCAGGCTTGCTCCGATCTCGGCCAGGCCTTGAGCGAGCGGCTGGGCCGGGGCGTACTCGACCGTCTGCGCCCCCGCCTGCCCGCCGACATTCAGCCGGCGGTCGACGCGCTGGCGCTCGAGGAGCGGATCGACAATGACGATCTCGATGGCGCGCTCGTCCTTCTCGATCGTACGCCGGTGGAGGCGATCGATCCCGGCACCCTCCTTTCTTTGGGCGAACTGGCGGCACGGCTGAGCCGAGCCGAGGTGGTCGAACGGGTGGCGCCCCTGCTGGCCGCCGCCGATCTTGCCCATCACACCGTCGATCTTCTCTTCTTCGTCGGGCGCGAGGAGGCGGCGCTCGCCCAACTGGCAACGCTTAGCGGCAATTGGGCGCGCCTGGAAGGGTTGGCGATGGCGGCCCGCCATTACGGCGAAAAGCGCGACCGCGACCGTTTCGAACATTGGGCCCAGGCGGCGCTCGATCAGCTTGCCGCCCATCCCGAAGGCCATCTGTTCCAACCTTTGAAGCGGATCGCCGATGGCGGCATCGAAGCCATGGCGATGCTGGACTTCGTCGAATGGGCGGCGGCGCGGGTGCCCGAAGCGGCGGAGACGGCGCTGGTCGAAGCGCTGGTGCGCAGCCTGCAATACAAGGAGCGGTTCGCCGAGGCTCGCCGCGTCGTCGAGGCGGTCGATGCCGATCCCGAAGTGCGCGAGCGGCTGGCGGCCGATCTCGACCGCGCCGAGACGGCCGCCCGCCTTCCCAACGCCATCCTGCGCGCCGAAGAGGCCGGGCGGGCGGGACATTGGGAGGCGGCGCGGACGGCGCTCGACGAGCTTGCCACGCCCAATCCCTTCGCCGCCGTCCATCACCTGATCCGGCTTGCCGAAACGGCGAAGCTTGCCGGCGACGAGGGCGCCGCGGCGCGGGCGCTCAAATCGGCCCTGGCCGTGCTGCCCGGAAACTTTGCCGACAGCGCCGGCAAGGTGTTCTTCAAGGAAAGCCTGCGCTTCGATTGCGGCCGGGCCTTGGGTCAGGCGGTGGCCCGCCTGCTGCCCCTTGAGTGGCGCCAAGCCTTTTCCGAAGCCGCGCTGCTGCGCGCGGCGCGGATGACCGACCTGGTGGCGGCGACGCCCTTCGTGATCGCCGCCGGTCAGGCGTTGGTGGCCGGACGCTCGGGCTAGAGCGTCGTGCGTTTAATCGGAATCGGCTTAAGGGATTGGTTACGAATTTGTGATTCATCTTGATTGGAGGTGGATCATGGGACGAGCCTATTCGAACGATCTTCGCAGCCGGATTTACGGCGATATCTCCAA
>JACRPC010000025.1 GCA_016214125.1 Rhodospirillales bacterium
ATCAATAACCCGATCCCGTAAATCCTGCGAATAGGCTTTTGCCATCTCATGCTGACCTCCTTCCCAGCCAACATGTTGAATCAGAATTTGACCTCTTTGGGAATCCCAATTCCGATTCAATCTATTCACAGAGGGCTCTAGACTCTATTTCTTGAAGCCCACGCCACCGCGCGCGGAATAGAAATAGCCGCTGAGCAGGCCGCCATCGACCAGCATGGTTTCGCCGGTCATGAAGCTGGCGCCGTCGGAGAGCAGGAACAAGATGGCTTCGGCCACCTCGCGGGGTTCGCCCATGCGGCCCAGCGGCTTGCGATCGACGGCGATGTCGTCACGAAAGGCGGCGGGAATGTTGCGGGCGATCATCTCGGTGCCGATCAGCCCGGGCGCCACGGCGTTGACCCGGATGCCCTTGACGCCCAACTCCTGCGCCATCACCCGGGTAAGGCCGAGCAGGCCGGTCTTCGAGGCGGCATAAGCGGCGCGGCCCCCCTGGCCGCCATAGGAGGCGATCGAGCAAAGATTGACGATGGCGCCCTTGCCCTGCTCGGCCATGTGCCGGGCCACCGCCTGGCCGCACAGGAAGCTGCCCTTGAGATTGACGGCGATCTGCTCGTCCCAGGATTCTTCCGTCATGTCGAGGAAGGCGTCGGGCCGCGAGATGCCGGCGTTGTTGACGAGATAATCGATGCGGCCGAAGGCGGCCAGGGTGGCGGCGACCATCGCCTGGACGTCGGCCTTGATCTCGACCCGACCGGGCACCGCCAGAGCGCGGCCGCCGGCGGCGGTGATCTCGGCCACCGTGTCGGCGACCTTGGCCGGCGTGCGGCCGTTGACCGCCACCGCCACCTGTTCGGCCGCCAGGTGGCGGACGATCTCGCGCCCGATTCCCTGGCCCGCTCCGGTGACCAGGGCCACCCCGCCCGCCAGACCGTAACAGCGCTCGGTCATCGCCCCCTCCTAAGCCGCCATCGATTTGTCGTAGGTGCCGAACACCTCGCGCAGCGTACCGCAGATCTCGCCCATCGTGGCATAGGCCAGAACCGCCTCCATCACCGGTTCCATCAGATTGGCCTCGACGCCGGCCGGGCGCTCGGCGGTGCGGCGCAGATTGTCCAAGGCCCGCCGCACGGCGTCGTTGTCGCGCTCGGCGCGCAGGGCGGCGACCTCGGCGCGCCGCGTCTGCTCGACCGTCGGATCGACCCGGTAATAGCGGCGCGGTCCCTTGGCCTTGTCCTCGGCGGCCTGGAATTTGTTCAAGCCGACCTTGACCACTTCGCCGGCATCGATGCGCCGCTGCAAGGTGAGCGCGTCGTGGGTGATGACCGACTGCACCGTGCCGCCGGCGATCGCCGCCGCCATGCCGCCCAGGGCGTCGATTTTGCCGATTTCCTCACGAATGCGGCGTTCGTATTCGGTGGTCAGCCACTCGACGTAATAGGAACCGCCCAAGGGATCGACGACGTTGGCGATGCCGGTCTCGTAGGCCACCACCTGCTGGCTGCGGATGCCGATCACCTGGGATTCCTCGCTCGGAATGCCCAGGCATTCGTCCATGGTGCGCAGGCAGATGTTCTGCGCCCCGGCCAGGGCCCCGACGACGGCGGCGATGGCGCTGCGGGTGATGTTGGTCTCCGGCTGCTGGCGGGTGAGCACCGAGCCGCCATTGTGGGCGTAAAGGCGGAACACCTGGCAGTTGGGATCGGTGATGCCGTAGCGCTCGACCATCAGCCGCGCCCACAGCCGGCGGCAGGCGCGAAATTTTGCGATGTCCTCGAAAAAGCGGTTGTGGTTGGGCGTCATCAGGAACGACACCTTCGAGGCCACCTTCTCCACCGGCACGCCCAGGCGCTGCACCTGATCGAGATAGGCCAGCGCGATCGACAGCGTGTAGGCGCCCTCGTGAACGGTGTTGGCGCCGGCCTCGCAGATGTGATAGCCGCCGACATTGATGGTCCAGTATTCCGGCACATGGCGGGCGCAATAAAGCAGAGTGTCGGCGGCCAGGCGCATGCCGGCCTCGATGGGGAAGATGTAATTGCCGCGCGCGATATATTCCTTGAGCACGTCGTTCTGCATACCGCCGCGCAGCTTCGCCAGATCAGCGCCCTGGCGACGCGCCAGCGCCAGATGCATGGCGATGGTCACCACCGCCTGGGCGTTGGAGACCGAATAGACATAGACCTTGTCCATCGGGATGCCGTCGAAGATGGTCTCCCAATCGCGCAGCGAGGCCAGGCTGATGCCGACCCGCCCCACTTCGCCCGCCGCCCGCGGGTCGTCGGGATCGTAGCCAAGCTGGCTCGGCAGATCGAAGGCCAGGCTCAACTCGGTCTGACCATGGGCGATCAGGTTCTTGAACAAGGTGTTGCTTTCCCGCGCGGTGGCGAAGCCGGCATATTGGCCGATCCGCCAGGGCGTGGCGCGGTACATGCGCGCGCTGTTGCCGCGGGTGAAGGGAAAAGCGCCGGGCAGGCCGAGATCGGTCAGATAGTCGAACTTCTGATCGGCCAGATCGGCCGGCGTGTAGACCGGCTTCAGCGCCAGCCCGAAATCGGTGCGCGGCGGCTGCCGGGCGTCCTCGTCGAGATCGGCCTTGTTGGCTTCGGCCCAGGCCCGTTCGGCTTGGCGGATGCGCTCGATGTCGCTCATGCTCGCTCCTTTGGCGAAGAGGGGCCTAGCCGGCCAGCCGGGCGCGCTTGGCGCCGACCGCCCGGGTGAGGTAGTCGGTGATCTCGGCCAAGGGCGTGCCGCCCTTGAAGACCCGATCGACCCCGGCGGCGCTCAAGGCCGGGATGTCCTTGTTGGGAATCACGCCTCCGGCGATCAGCACGACGTCGTCCAGGCCGTTGGCCCGCATCTCGGCCGCCACCTTGGGGATGACCTCCATATGGGCGCCGCAGAGCGAGCTTAAACCCACCGCGTCGACATTCTCCTCGATCGCCGCCTGCACGATCTGCTCGACGGTGTTGTAAAGACCGAGATAGATCACCTCCATGCCGGCGTCGCGCAGCGCATGGGCAACCAGGCGGATGCCGGCCTGATGGCCGTCGAGGCCCGCCTTGGCGATCAGCACGCGAATGCGTCGTTCCATGATCGTCTCCCTCCTTACCAGGGCAAACGGTATTCGCCGAAGACGCCGCGCAGGACATCGGCGACTTCGCCGCTGGTGGCGCCCAGACGCACCGCGTCGATGATCGGCAAGATCAGATTGCTGTCCTCGCCCTCCGGCCGTTCGGCGGTGCGCCGCACCCGATCCAAGGCGGCGGCGAGCCTGGCCTGGTCGCGCGCCGCCTTGTAGGCGCGCAGGCGCTCAATGCGCTCGTCGACCACCGCGGCGGGCGCCGGCCAATAGAAGTCGTCGCGCTCGACCGTGTTTTCCGGCGGATAGACGTTGAGGCCGAGCGACGGCTTCTCGCCCGAGGTGACCCGGGCGACGTGCCGGGTTCCGGCGTCGAGGATCTTTTGCGCCGCGTAGCCGTTCTTGACCGCCTCGACCATGCCGCCCATCGCCTCGATGCGGGCGATCTCGGCCTGGGCCCGCTGCTCGATTTCGTGGGTCAGGGTTTCGACCGCGTAGGACCCGCCCAAGGGATCGATGATGTCGCCGACCCCGGTTTCGAGCTGGACGAGCTGGACGCTGCGCACCGCCGTCAGGCTGGCCTCGAAGCTGGGAATGCCCAGGGGCTCGTCGTAGGTCTTGGGTGTCGCCGACTGGATGCCGGCGAACGCCATCGCCAGGCAGGCGATGGCGCCGCGCGCCACGTTCATGTCGCGCGAATCCTTGATCAGATCGAGGCCGCCGGTGCTCACCCGCACCCAGGGCGCCATCGATTCCGGCTTCTTGGCGCCGAAATCGTCGCGCATCATCTTCGCCCACAGGCGCCGGGCGGCGCGCCATTTGGCGACCTCGCACAGGAAATCGCGGTGGTTGACGCAACCGAGGAACGAGATGCGCGGCGCCACCTCGTCGATGTCGTAGCCGCGCTTAAGGGCCGAACGGATATAGGCGGTGCCGGTCGCCATGCCGAAGGCAAGCTGATGCGCCTCGTCGCAGGCCGATTCCTCGTATTGCAGGCAGCAGAGATTGGTCACCCGCGCCTTGGGCATGTGGCGGATGCCGAAGGTGATGACGTCGGTGGCCAGCCGCACCGAGGGCTCGGGCGGGTAAATGAACTGGCCGTCGGTGAGGAAGCCCTTGATGATGTCGTTCTGGAAGAAGCCCAGCGTGTCAGCCCAGGCGATGTTGCGCCGCTCGGCCAGCACGCACATCATCGCCACCCAGACCACCGCCAGCGGGTTGTTGACCCAGGCGACGGAAACCTGGCTGACGTCGATGCCGTCCAGCACCAGTTCGAGATCGTCCATGGTCGACAGCGACAGCCCGGTCTTGCCGACATCGGCGCGGGCCAGCGGATGGTCGCAGTCATAGCCCTGGATGGTCGGCAGATCGAAGGCCAGATGCAGCGCCTTGCTCCCCTTGGCCTGCAACTGCTTGAACAGGGCGTTGGTTTCCTTGGGCGTCGAGAAGCCCAGATACTGGGCGGCCAAATAGGGTTCCTGGCGATACATGGTGGCGGTGATGCCCCGCGTGTAGGGATATTCGCCCGGCAGGCCCAGGCTTTGGCGATAGTCGAAGCCGATCCGCTTGAGATCGGCCGGCGTGTAGACGCGGTTGTAGGGAATGCCGGAATCCGAAGTGAAGGCGGGCTTGCGCTCTTGGGCGAACGCCTTGGCGTGGCGCTGCTCCCAGGCCTGCAGTTCGGCTTCGATATCGTCGATCGGGCTGGCCATCGCTTTGTCCTTGCCTGTTCCTGCCATGGGGGTCAGTCGATGAAGATCCGTTCCGGGTCGTAAAGGCGGAGCGCCGCCAGCTCCGCCGGCTCGATCGGGGCGTGCTCGTCGCCGGCCGCCTGTCCGTCGATCGGCCAGCCGCAGGCGGCGGCAAAGGCGTCGGCGCGGGCCGCCCGCGTCGCGCTCGCGCCCGGGGCTAGGCGCACCGGCACCAGGCCCTCGCCTTGCTTCTCCAAGACGCCCAGATGCGTCACCAGAGTGCGGGTGTTGCGCCCGCTCGTGGTGACGTAGGAAACCGCCGGCACCAGGCGCTGCGGCGAGGCCGGGCACAACACCAGGATTTCCTGGGCGCCGTTGCCAAGATCGTTGGCGCCGCCCGAGCCGACCAGGAAGCGGCCATCGGCCTGGCGGGTGGAATTGATGTTGCCCAGCCGATCGATCTGTCCGGCGCCGATCACCGCCAGGCAGCGGCTTTCGGCGCTGCCGGCCAAGGTGCCGAGAACGCCGATGAAGCCGGAATGCATTTTGTTGGTGAACATGTTGGCGACCGAGAAGACATAGGGATCGCCGTAGCGCGGCCGGTAGCCGTAAAAGCCGGCCTCGGCCATCAGCTCGATATCGACACCGGCCCCCTTGAGCCGGTCGACCGCCAGCCAGGCCGCCAGATTGGCGATCCCGGCGCCGGCCAGGATGGTCCGGTAGCCCTTGGCCTTGACGGTGCGCTCGATCTCGCGGGCCGCCAGCAGGATCAGGATTTCCGAGGCGTTTGGGGCGGGATCGCGGGCGATCGATCCCAGCGCGTCGGCCAGACGCGGCCGCCAGGCGTCCTCGGCCAGCCCGGCCCGCAAGCGATCGAGGCGGTCGTCGCCCAGGCGGCGCACATAGTCGGCGTGATCGGTCGGTCCATAGACCCACTGGTCGAGCCACACCGCAAGGCGCTGAGGATCGCGGCTGGCCTCCAGGAAGTCGCGGCGAAAGGCGTAATCGTCGGCATAGCCCTGCTCGCCGGTCAGGCCGAACACCGTCATCGGCTGCGGATGGGCGCCAAACGGCGCCACCGAAACGCTTCGCACCACGCTGGCCGGCAGGCGGACCAGATGGGCGTGGCGGCGAATGAAATCGGTCGAGACCAATTTCTCGACGGTAAGCAACACGCCGCCCCGGCTGGCCATCGCGCCCCAATTATCCTCGCCATAGGGCGCCAAGAGCAAGGCGTTGCCGCTTGGGTCGGCGGCGTAGGCGTGCAGGATGGCCAGATCGGGATTGAGGGCCGCCAGGACGCCGGTGGCGGCGCCGCCGAACGGATCGGCGACCGTGGCGTAGCCGTTCTCGGGTCGCGCCAGATCGGTGCCGGTGATCGACCGGGTGGGGATAAAGGGCAGACCCAGCGCGCCGGCCATCAGACGGGTGGCGATGGTGAGATTGGTCGATTCGGCGATGGCGATCCGCCCCGCCGCCTCGGCGTCGCGCACCAACCGGTTCGGGCTGACCATCGGATAGGTGTTGCCGGCGTAGGCGGCGGTGACCTTGGCCAACAGACCGCCCTCAAGCAGCACCAGCCCGAATTCCAAGAGGCCGGCGGTGATCAGGTGGAAGCCGGGCGTCGTGCCCTTGAACCGGCGGGCGATCTCGAAGGCGGCGGCATGGGCGCGGGCGTGGCCGAACCCGAAATAGAGGCTGGCGCCGGGCCGTACCAGCCTTTGCACCGCCTCGGCCAACGGCACCACCTTGTCGGGACCGTCCGAGGCCGCCGGCGCCGCTTGCTGGGCGATCAGCGCGGAAAGAAGGGCGTCGTCGATCGGGCGGGCGCGGGTCATCGAGGGCTCATACGCCAAGATAGGTGCGGCGAAGCCCGTCATCCTTGACCAGATCGGCCGACCGACCTTCGAATCGAATCTCGCCGTTTTCCATGACATAGGCGTATTGCGAAACCGCCAAGGCCAGGCGGGCGTTCTGTTCGACCAGAAGAACGGTGAGGCCGTCTTCGTTGAGGCGGCGGATGATCTTGAAAATCTGCTGGACCATGATCGGCGACAGGCCGAGCGAGGGCTCGTCGAGCAGCAGTATCCGGGGCCGCGCCATCAGGGCGCGGGCGATCAGCAGCATCTGCTGCTCGCCGCCCGACAGCGTGCCCGCCATCTGGCGGAAGCGGCTTTTCAGAACCGGGAAATAATCGCAGACCCGTTCGAGGTCGGCGGCGATGCCGGCGCGGTCGCGCCTTACATGCGCGCCGATAACCAGATTTTCCTCGACGCTCATGCGGGCGAAGATTTCCCGTCCTTCCGGAACCTGGCTAATGCCGCGCATCACCACCCGGGAGGACGGCAATTCGTGAATCGGCTCGCCGTCGAAAAGAATGCGCCCGCCGGTCAGGGGCACGACGCGGGAGATGGTGTTGAGCGTCGTCGTCTTGCCGGCGCCGTTGCTGCCCAAAAGGGCGACGATGGTTCCGGTCGTCACCCGCAGGCTTACCCCCGACAGCGCCTGAATGCTGCCATAGCCGGCCGCGATCCCCTCGAGCGCCAGCAGATCAGACATCGGCCTGCTCCCGCCCCAGATAGGCGTCGATGACCTGCTCGTTGGCCTGCACCGCCGCCGGCGTGCCCTCGGCGATCTTGGTGCCGAAATTGAGCACCGTCACCCAGTCGGAAATCGACATCACAAGCTGCATGACATGCTCGACGAGCACGATGGTGAGCCCGTCGGTGCGGCAGAGCTTGACCAGCATGGCGTCCAGGGCGTCGATTTCACGATTGCGCAGCCCGGCCGCCGGCTCGTCGAGCAGCAACAGCGTCGGGCGCACCGCCAGGGCGCGGGCCAGCTCCAGCATCTTTTGGCGGCCGAAATCGAGCGCCCGGGCCTTGACATGGCGGACGTCGGCGATGCCGGTCTGTTCGAGCGCGTGCTCGATGCGGTCCCGATGCTCGCCCGGCCGGTTGCCGGCCCGAAACAGATCGAGCCAGCCGGTGCGGCGCGCCTGCGAATGGGTGCCGATAAGCACGTTCTCGAACACGCTCAGCTCCCCGAACAGTTCGAGATTCTGGAAGGTCCGCGCCACGCCCAATTCGGCCAGCCGGTGCCGGGGCTTGGTCAAGAGATCGTGCTCGCCAAAGCGCAGGGCGCCGGTCGCCGGCTGGTAGAAGCGGGAAATGCAATTGAAGACCGTGGTCTTGCCGGCGCCGTTGGGGCCGATCAGGGCGTGGATCGAGCCGGGCTTGACCTCGAAGGAGACGTGATCGACCGCCACCAAACCGCCGAAACGCACGGTCAGGTTCTCGATGGCAAGAAGGCTGGCGGGCGCGTTCATCGGCCGGCCTGCTTGCGTTCGAGCAGGCCCATCAGGCCGCGCGGCGCGTACATCATGCACAGCATCAAGATGGCGCCGTAGATGATTTCCTGGAACGACAGCAATTGCCGCAACAGCTCGGAAAAGAGGCCGAGGATCAGCGCCCCGCCCACCGCGCCGACCACCGAGCCCAGCCCGCCGACGACGATCATCGTCAACACCATGATGGTGGTCATGAAGCCCAGGCTTTCCGGGTGAATGAAGGAGGAGAAGGTGGTGAACAGGCCGCCCGCCGCGCCGGCGTAAAAGGCCGAGAGGGCGAAGGCGGCGATCTTGACGCCGCGCACGTTGACGCCCATGGCGGCGGCGGCGATTTCCGATTCGCGCACGGCGCGAAAGGCGCTGCCCAAACGCGACCGGGTGATCTGGATCGTCAACAGCAGGAAGGCCAGGGTGACCACCAGGACCAGCAGATAAGCGTCGCGATCGGTGACCAGCTTGAAGCCGAAGAGATTGGAGGGGTTGATGCGCAACCCGTTGGGTCCGCCGGTGACCGGCGTCCAGCTCGCGAACACCCAGCGCACCGCCTCGCCGAAGGCGAAGGTCGACAGCGCCAGATAGATGTCGCGCATGCGCAGCGAAATGGCGCCCAGCACCAAGCCGATCAGGGCGGCCAGGCTGGCGCCGGCGAGAAGGGTGACGAGGACCGGCGCGCCGGTGGCGTTGTTGAGCAGCACGGCGGTGTAGATGCCGATGCCGTAGAAGGCGGCGTGCGCCAGGCCGAACTGCCCGGTCTCGCCGATCAGGATGTTGAGGCCGAGCGACAGAACGACGAACACCATCAAGAGATTGGCGAGATAGAGGATGTAGCCGCTGGCCACCATCGGCAGGGCGAAGAGGGCGAGCAGGATGACGACGGCAAGGGTGGCGCGTTTCACGCTACACCTTCTTGGCGGTGGCCTTGCCGCCCAAGAGGCCCTGGGGACGCAGCAGCAGCACCAGCATGATGGCCAGGAAGGGGGCGACGACGATCGCCTTCGACGAGACGAACAGCCCGACCATGTTCTCGACGATGCCGATGACGAACCCGCCGACCACCGCGCCGGGCAGGCTGGTGAAGCCGCCAACGATGGCGGCGGCGAAACCCAGAATGACGACGATCCCCATATCGGCGGTCATCAAGAGCTTGGGCGAGATCAGGATGCCGGCCAGGGCGGCGATGGCGCTCGAAAGACCCCAGACCAGCCAGCGCATGCGCTCGATGTCGACGCCGACCAGGATGGCGGCGCGCGGATTCATGCCGACCGCGCGCATGGCGCGGCCGGTGCGGGTGAAATGGAAGAAGAGAAAGAAGGCCGCCATGGCCGCCAGGGCGAGGCCGAGAATGGCGAAATCCTGCACGGTCGCCGTCGCCATGCCGATCGAAACCGAATCGGTGGGAAAGAGGGCCGGAAAGGAGCGCGGCACCTCGGCGATGCCGGTCTGGCGCATCACCCCTTTCAGGAAATAGGACAGGCCCAAGGTGGCGATGACCAGATTGACCGAGGCACCGCGCGCCAGGGCGACCCGCTTCAGCACCAGGCGCTGGAAGATGGCGCCGCCGAAAAACACCGCCGCCAGGGTGAGCGGAATCATCACCAGATAGGGCACCGAGGCGAAGACGAGCAGCACCAGGGCGATGTAGCTGGCGACCATGAAGATCTCGCCCTGGCCGAAATTGGGCACGTCGGTGGTGTTGAAGATCATCACCATCGCCAAGGCCAACAGCGCGTAGATGGACCCCGTGACAAGCCCGGACATCAGGCTCTGCTGAAAGAACAGCAGGAACAATTCCCAGGTCACGGGGTCCTCGACGCGTGGAGGCGGCGCGGGCTTCGGCTAGCCCTTATATTTCCACTTGTTCGAATAGACGCCGGGCTGCAGCACGCCCTTCTCGCCCTCGAACTTGAGGAAGATCGCCGATTCCTGCCCGGCGCGATCGTTGTCGCCGAACTCGATCGGCCCGGCCATGACGCCCGATTCGAACTTGAGGTTGCGCAGCACCCAAGCCACGCCTTCCCGGGTCGGCTGCGGCCCGGCGAGATTGAGGGCGTGCGTCACCACCATGGCCGAGGCCAAGCCGTAAGGCATGTAGGGGCTGGGATGGTCGGGGGTCTTGGCCAGTTCCGGATAGGCGGTCTTGTACATGTCGTAGACCCATTGCAGCTTGGGTCCGCCCGGCACGTCGGCCAGCAGTTCCTGGATGTAGAGATTCTTGAACGCCTCCTTGGTGCCAACATTCTCGACCATCTGCACCAGATTGGCGATGCCGTTGACGGCGATGACGATCGGCGTCTTCCAGCCCAGCTCGTGCGCCTTCTTGATGGCCAGGGTCGCCGGCCGCGCGTAGGCGGTGACCAGGAGCGCCTCGGCGCCGCTGGCCTTGAGCTTGAGAATGGGGGCGGTGATGTCGGTGATGTCGGGATTGACCGATTCGACGATCAAGGTCGCGCCCTGCTCCTTGGCCATGAATTGGGCGGCTTCCAGATTCCAGGCCCCGTAGGCGTCGTCGTGATTGAGATAGCCGAGCTTCTTGACCTTGAGCGAACGGGTGGCGAAATCGATCATGGTGCCGCCGACCGCCCGCTGCGAGATCGAGATGGCGCCGAAGATGTAGTCGGTCGGCGGATAAAGGGCGCTGTCGCCGGACGCGTTCAGCATCACGAACGGCACCTTGTTGCGCAGGACGTATTCCTGCGCCGCCACGGTCGCCGTCGAGCACGAGCCGCCGTTCAGCATGAACACCTTGTCTTGCTCGACCAGCTTCTTCACCGCCGCCACCACGTCGTTGGCGGCGCAGCGATCGTCTTCTTGCACGAGTTCGATCTTGCGGCCCCAGATGCCGCCTTGCTTGTTGATGCGGTCGTACCACATCTTGGCGGCGTTCAAGGGGTCCTCGCCATAGGCGAGCGCCTTGCCCGACATCGGCCCGAAGAGGCCGATCTTGATGCTGTCCTTGGACAGGCCCGGTTCCTGGGCCCCTGCGGCGCCCGAAAGGAGCAACGCAGCGGCTGTCACCACCAGGGCGGACTGGATGTAGGTTCCGATTTTCATGCGAACTCCTCCCTAAGACGCAGTCTTGCTGCGGCAGTTGTTTGTAAATCGTCGTCATAATGGATACAAAATCGGGATATCGTCAACGGTTTTTAGCCAAATTTGGCCGATTACCGTCTTGTTTGTATACATTGCCGGCGGCAAATACCTTCGATATCTCAACCCCGGCCAAGCCGGCGGCGCAGGTAGAGGCCAAGAATCGGTAGAAAAATCGCCGCCGGTAGAAAGGCCAGGGCATAGCCGCCTTGCTCGACCAGGCGGCCGATGAGTTCGACGCCCACCGCTTGCCCGACCATCAAAGCGGTCACGAACAGCGACATGCCGGCGCCGCGATTGGCCGGCGCCATCTGGGTCGCCAAGGTCTGCAAGGTGTTGTGCATGGTGTAGAAGCCAAGGCCCGAGAGGGCGACCAGGAAAACCACCGCCCACAGCGGCGGCGTGGCTGCCATTCCGCCGAACGCCACCGCCATGCCCAGACCGCCCAGCAAGACCAGACCGCGCTGCTTCAGGCGGGCGATCAGGCTGGGCGCGGTCAGGCTGAAGCCCAGGGCGCCGACGCCATAGGCGGCCAAGATCATACCGATCGGCGCGTAATCGAGATCATAGGCGTGGCGCAAAAAGGCGCCGGCATAGGTGTACGTGCCGAAGAACAGAAAGCCTTCGACGAAGGCGCATCCGATGACCAGCCGCACCCGGGCGTGGCGCAGCAAGGCGGGATAGGTGGCCAGCGAGAACGGACGCGGCGGCGAGCGCGGCACCGATCGCCCGGCCCAAAGCTCGGCCAGCAACAGCGCGCCGGCCAGCAGGAACACGCCGCCCAAAAGGGCAAACAGCCACCGCCAGCCGATCCAGCCGCCGATCAATCCGCCCAGCGCCTGGCCGGCGACGAAGCCCAGGATCGAGCTCGACATGAAACGCGCCAGCACCGCCTGCAAGCGGTCGGGCGGAACGACTTCGCCGATGAACACCATCGCCAGCGGGATGATGCCGCCCGAAGCGATCCCGCCCAGCAGGCGCAAAAGCCCCAGCGTCGTCAGGCTGTCGGCGAAGGCGGCCAGGATGGTCGCCAGGCCGGCCAGCGCCGCCATGATCGCCGCCACCCTGAAGGCGCCCAACCGATCGCCGATCGGGCCCAGCGCCAATTGGGCCAGGCCGTAAGCCAGGGAAAAGGCGCTGGCGACGATCGCCGCCTCGCCGACGCCGGTTTGGAAATCCTCGGCGAGCTGGGGCACCAAGGGGTCGGAGACCCGCATCGCCGCCATGGCGGCGAAGGCGGCCACGGCCAGAAACAGAATCGGGCGGCCGATGGCGGCGGCGGGCAGGGCGCTTGGGGTCACGCGCTCTCGCGCTTTCCGACATCGCGGCGATCGAGCCACCAACCGCTTTCCACCGGCCAATCGGCGAAGCCGCGCTCGGGCTCCAGGCGATGGCGGGCGCGCAACGGCCAATTGGGATCGACCAGCGCCTCGCGGCCGATGGCGACCAGATCGGCCTGGCCGGTGGCGACGATTTCGGCCGCCTGTTCCGGCGTGAGGATGAGGCCGACGGCGATGGTGGCGATGCCGACATCCGCCCGCACCCGCTGGGCGAAGGGCACCTGAAAGCCCGGCCGGCGCGGCAGACGGGCGGCGGTCGCCGAACCCAAGAGCCCGCCCGAGGAACAATGGATGGCGTCGACGCCCAGCGCCTTCAGCTCGTGGGCCAGGGCGACAGTGTCGTCGAGGGTCAGGCCGCCCTCGATGCCGTCGACCGCCGACACCCGCACCAGCACCGGCTTGTCGTCGGGCCAAACCGCGCGCACCGCCCGCGCCACCTCAAGGACCATGCGCATTCGCCCCCGATGATCGCCGCCATAGCCGTCGTTGCGGCGGTTCGACAAGGGCGAAAGGAACTGGTGCAGCAGATAGCCATGGGCGGCATGAATCTCGACCGCCTGGAAGCCGGCGGCCAAGGCGCGCCGGGCGGCGGCCGCCCAGGCCGTCACCAGTTCGCCGATCGCCGCCTCCGACAAGGGCTGCGGGGGTGGATGGGCTTCGGACGCCGCCAGGCCGCTCGGCGCCACCACCGGCCAGGGCGCTTCGCCGCGTTGGGTCCGATCCTCGTCGTCAAGGGGCGTGAAGCCGTGCCAGGGCCGTCGGCAACTGGCCTTGCGGCCGGCGTGATTGAGCTGGATGGCCGGCACTGTGCCCAGCGACGCCAGAAATTCGGTGACCCGACGCAAGGGGGCGATCTGGTCGTCCTGCCAAAGGCCGAGATCGCCATGACTGATCCGTCCCCCGGGATCGATGGCGGTGGCCTCGAGAATCACCATCGCCGCCCCGCCCATCGCCAAGCGGCCGTAATGGGCCAGGTGCCAATCGTTGGCCAAGCCGTTGGCGGCCCGATATTGGCACATCGGCGGAATAATGATGCGGTGCGCCAGCGCAACCTTGCGCAGCGAAAGCGGCTGAAAGAGCCCGGCCATTCTGATCACCCGCAGAGTCTGTTTCGTTGAACGGCATTGTATCCAAACGGCCCGAACAAAAGCCAGGAACAAGGTGGCGTTGACCGAATATCGGCCATTATGTATACATTTCCTGGTTGGGCCCGTAAGAAAAAGAGATTGTCGATGAAGATCTGGTACCAGTCCACCTTGGATTTCGATCATCATCCGAACTACGGCAAGGCCTTGCGCAACCACTTTGCGCGCGTCGCCACGCCGGGCACCGAGGTGGTGCTGAAAGGGCGCGACAGCGATCTGGGGCGCGGCCTGATGGCGCCCGATGTGATCGGCTCACCGATCGTCTATCACAGCATCGTCGCCCCGGTTTTCGTCCGCGCCGTGATGGCGGCGGAAAAGGACGGGGCCAAGGCCTTCATCGTCGGCTCCTTCAGCGAACCGATCCTGCCCGAGCTGCGCTCGCTGGCGACCATTCCCATCGTGTCGATGGCCGAGGCGACCTTTCTGGCGGCGGCCTCGGTGGCGCCGGCGATCGGCTTGGTGACGCTCAATCCGCTGGTCGTCCCGCTGCTCGTCAAATCGATCGCGCTTCATAAGTTCAAGGAGCGGATCAGCGGCATCGGCGTCGTGCCGGGCAACATTGCCGAGCACGAACTGGAAGGCGCCTTTGCCAAGCCCCGGCCTTATCTCGAACACTTGATCGCGGCGGTGCGCGAGCAGATCGCCAAGGGGGCCCAGGCGGTGATCCCGGCCGAGGGCGTGCTGGGTGTGCTGGCGGCGGAAAACGGCCTCAACAATGTCGATGGCGTGCCGATCATCGACGCCATCGGCACGCCGGTCCTGTTCGCCGAATTCGCGGTGGCCTTGGCCGAACGCACCGGCGTTCGGCAAAGCCGCGCCGCCTATCCGTTGCCCAGCCCGCAGGCGATGAAGGTCCTGGCCGGAATCGCCTCGTCCTGACCGCATGGATTCGAGATATGTATACAAAACGTGGCTTGATTAGCTTTTTTCGGCCGGCTTGACGCCAAATCAAACTATTATGTATACATAATGCCAGTCTATCCCTGGCGCCGATGGGAGCAGCGACCGAGATGAGTGGGAAACAATCACGCCGCGTTCGGGTCCTGCTGGGCAAGGCCGGGCTCGACGGCCATGACCGCGGCATCAAGATCCTGGCTCAGGCGCTCAAGGATTCCGGCGCCGAGGTGATCTACACCGGCCTGCACCAAAGCGTCGCCCATATCGCGTCGATCGCCGTGCAAGAAGACGTCGACGTGGTCGGGGTGAGCATCCTGTCCGGCGCCCACATGACCCTGGTTCCCGACCTGCTGGCCGAGCTTGTCCGCCAGGGCGCCGGCGACAAGCGGCTGGTGGTCGGCGGCTTCATCCCCGAAGAGGACGAGCGCCAGAAGCTCGAATCCTTGGGGGCGGCCAAGGTCTTTCCGCAAGACGTGCCGCTGGCCGAGATGGTGGCGGTCATTCACGCGCTCGCAGGGTAAAGGAGAATCCGCTTGGCCGGCATCATCGACATCTGGCACCAGCCCTACACGCCCGACATGATGAAGCGCTGCTACGTCGACGACGAGGAACAGGGCAAGGTCATCGAATGGTGGGGTCTGGGCGATCGGGTCAAGGGGCGCAGCCCCGAGGCCTTCCTGGCCGACATGGACCGCCACGGCATCGACAAGGTCCTCATTCCCTCCTTGCAGATCCGCTCCTTCGTCCATCAGCGCATGCAATGGGCCTTCAGCGCCGACGAGATCCACGCCATCATCAGGGATCATCCCCAGCGCCTGCACGGCCTGTTCGGCATCAACCCCTACAGCCGCATGGCCGGCGTGCGGGCGCTCGATCGGGCGGTGCGCGAGCTGGGCTTCGTCGGCGCCCACATCCATCCTTACGGCTTCGAACTGCCCATCGATCATCGGCGCTACTATCCCTTCTACACCAAATGCGCCGAGCTGGGCGTGCCGGTGGTGATTCAGATCGGCCATTCCGCCGAGGCGATGCCGAGCGAAACCGGCCGGCCGATTCTGCTCGACACCATCGCCCTCGATTTCCCCGAGCTGCGCCTGATCGCCGCCCACACCGGCTGGCCCTGGGTGGAAGAGCTGATCGCGGTCGCCTGGAAGCATCCCAACGTCTTCATCGCCACCACCGCGCACGCGCCGCGCTATTGGAAGCCGGAACTGGTCTCGTTCCTCAACACGGCGCGCGGTATGGGCAAGGTGATGTACGGCTCCGATTTCCCGGTGCTCGATTGGCCGGGCTCGCTCGAGCAGATCCGCGCGCTGGGCCTCAAGCCCGCCGCCCTGGGCCAGTTGCTCGAGGGCGCCGCCCGCAAGGCCTTTTCCTTCCCCCCCTGAGGTGCCCGATGCCGATCGCCTCGCTTCTCACCCCGTCGATGGTCGCCCGCTACACGGCGGCCGGCTATTGGGGATCGATGACCTTGGCCGATTATCTCGATTTCCACGCCGCCTACACGCCCGATCGGCTGGCGGTGGTCGACGCGAAAAGCCGCATCACCTTCGCCGACCTCAAGCGGGCGACCGAGCGGGTGGCGCTGGCGATGATCGGCATGGGCATCCGCCCCGGCGACCGGGTCGGCCTGCAGACCCCCAATTGGGTCGAGTATTTCTACGTGCGCCTGGCCTGCGCGCGCATCGGCGCCATCGTCGTGCCGCAGATTTTCAGCGTGCGCGAGCACGAAATCGAAATGGCGCTCGCCGGCACCCGCGCCGTCGCCTTCTTCTTCTGCGCCCGCTTCCACGAGGTCGACTACGTCGCCATGGTCGAGCGCCTGCGCCCGCGCCTGCCCGCCCTGCGCCATTGGGTGGCGATGGCCGGCGAGGCGCCCGGCTACCCGCATCTCGATTCGCTCCTGGCCGATCCGATCGAGACCCGCACGCCGGTGGAATCGCTGCAGGCCTTTCATCCCGGCGCCAACGACGTCGACATCCTGATGTCGACCTCGGGCTCGACCGGCAAGCCGAAGCTGGTGCTGCGCACGCCCAATATCTTCCTCACCCTCGGTCATCACATCGTCGAGCGGGCGCGGCTTGGCCGCGACGACGTCGTCCTGGCGGTGGCGCCGATCAATCAGGGCACCGGCTATTCGGTGGTGATGGTGGCGGCCTTGATCGCCGGCTGCCGCAACGTGCTGCTCGACCGCTTCGAGGCCGACGCTGCCATCGAGCTGATCGCCCAAGAAAAGGTGACGGTGGCGGTCGGCGTGCCCACCCACATGATCAAGATGATGAACAGCCCGCGCGCCGGCGCCGTCGACACCGGTTCGCTGCGCCTGTTCTACCATGCCGGGGCGCCGCTGGCGCCCGATGCGGCGGCCGAATTCGCCCGCCTCTTCGACTGCCGTCTGATGGAAGCCTATGGCGCGCTCGATGGCGGCACGCCGGTCCATACCCATCTCGACGATCCGGGCGAGCGAACCTTCCACACCGTCGGCACCGCCTGCGCCGGCATGGAGCTGCGCATCGTCGGCGAGGACGGCCGGGTGCTGCCGCCCGGCCAGGAGGGCGAAGTCGTCTATCGCGGCCCCAATTGCGCGGTCGGCCTGTGGGAAGACCCCAACCACGCCTTCGACGCCGAGGGCTGGTTCACGAGCGGCGATCTGGGCGTGCTCGACGCCGCCGGCTATCTGCGCATCGTCGGGCGCAAGAAGAACATCATCATTCGCGGCGGCCAGAACATCAGCCCGCGCGAGGTCGAGGACGCGCTGATCGCCCATCCCAAAATCCAAGACGTGGCGATCGTCAAGATGCCCGACCCGGTGATGGGCGAAAAGGCCTGCGCCTTCGTGGTGCCAAGGGCCGGCCAGACGGTCGCCGTCCAGGATTGCCTCGATTTTCTCACCGAACGCCACTTCGCCAAATACAAGGCGCCGGAACGCGTCGAGATGCTGGCCGAATTTCCCCTCTTGCCCAACGGCAAGGTCGATCGCAAGGCGCTGGAGGCCCAGATCCTGCGCCTCGTCAACGAGGGACGCTAATGGTCATGAGACGGGTGGCGGTGGTCGGCGCCGGCCTGATGGGGCACGGCATCGCCCAGTGCGCCGCCCAGGCCGGCTACGCCGTCCAGCTCTGGGGCATCGGCGACGCGGAACTTGCGGGCGCAAGGGCGCGCATCGCCGAGTCGGTGGCCAAATTGCACGCCAAGGGCAAAATCGCCGACCCGCCGGCCGCGGTCCTGGCGCGCCTGCAAACCACCACCGAAATGGCCGACCTGGCGGGCGCCGATCTCTACATCGAAACCGTGGTCGAGCGCATCGAGGTCAAGCACGACATCTTCCGCCGGCTCGACGACTTGGCTCCGCCGCCGGCGCTGATCGCCAGCAACACCTCGACCATCCCGATCGGCCGCCTGGCCGCCGTGGTTCGCCATCCCGAGCGCTGCCTGGGCATCCATTTCACCAGTCCGGTTCCCCTGATGCCGGTAGCCGAAATTATCCGCGCGCCCAAAACCGACCCCGCGGTCTTCGAGACCGCCGTTGCCTTTGTCCGCTCGCTGGGTAAGGAGGTGATCCGGGTCGAAAAGGACGTCGCCGGCTTCGTCTTCAATCGCGTCAACCTGCCCAGCACGGTCGAGGCCATTCGCCTGGTCGAGATGGGCGCCGCCGGTGTCGAGGACATTGACAAGGCGATGCGCCTGGGCTTCGGCCGGCCGATGGGTCCCTTCGAGACCGCCGACATGGTCGGGCTCGACACCGGCTACTTCGCCCTCAGCGCGCTTTGGCGGGAGACCGGCGAGGAGAAATTCCGCCCGCCCGAGCTGTTGCGGCGCAAGGTCGAAGCCGGCCAGCTCGGCCGCAAGGCCGGGCGCGGCTGGTATGTCTATGACGGCGACGGCGCCCGCATCGGCATCGCCCCCTTGCCGTGAGCGAAAGGCACCACGCGCCATGACCATCCGCCTCTGGTACCAGTCGACGGTCGAGATCGACACCTATCACGCTTACCGCGAAGCGCTGATGGCGTTGTTCACCCAGATCGCCGATCGCGACACCACGATCACCCTTCGTGGCACCCCGCCCGGCACCTGGGGCGGTCTGGCCAACAGCGACGTGATGGCCTCGGCCTGGGCCTATCACCGCATCTTGAGCCCGGTGCTGTTCGACAACGCCCGCCAGGCCGAGCGCGAGGGCTACGACGCCTTCGTTTTGGGCTCTTTCACCGATCCCTGGCTGCGCGAACTGCGCTCCCTGCTCGACATTCCCGTCGTCTCCTTGCCGGAAAGCACGCTGCTCACCGCCTGCAGCGTGGCGGCGAAATTCGCGCTGGTGACGATGAACACCGAGAACGATTGGTTCCTGCGCAACAACGTCGCCCGCTACGGGTTGGAAAGCCGGGTCAGCGGCATCCATGTCGTCGAGCCGGGCCTGACGGAATGGGAATTGAACACCCTTTTCACCGATCCCTCCGCCTATCTCGCCCGCTTCACCGAGGTCGCCCGGCGCGCCATCGCCCAGTATGCCGACGCCATCATTCCGGCCGAGGGGCTGGTGGCCACCGTGGTGGCACGCCACGGGCTGCGCGAGATCGAGGGCGTGCCGGTCGTCGACGCCATCGCCTGTGCCGTCACCCAGGCCGAGGCGATGGTCAAGCTGGTCAGGCGCACCGGCCTGCATGCCGGGCGGCGCTGGCACTACACCAAGGCGCCCGAGGCGGTGGTTCGCTTCATCGACGGCCGGGCCAACGCGGCCAAGCCGTAGAGCGGTTGCGTTTAATTTGACGCACGACGCGAAAGGCGGTCCTTGCGGCCGCGGCCAAGCGCGCTTAGGCGCGCGCAAGGCCGAGGGGAAAAAATTAGCGCTATTGCATGCGGGTGCCGCCATTGACGTCGATCGTCACCCCGGTGAGATAGCCCGCTTCCGGCGAGCAGAGATAGCGAACCGCGCCCGCCACGTCGGCGGGCCGGCCGATCCGTCCCATCGGGATCGGCACCGCCGCCTGGGCGTCGTCCTCGGGCTTGAGCGACAGCCGGGTCATCGGCGCGTCGATCAGCCCCGGGGCGACCGCGTTGACGGTGATGCCAAGCGGCGCTGCCTCGCGCGCCATGCCCTTGGTCAGGCCAAGCACGGCCGCCTTGCTGGAAATATAGGCGCAGGACGAGCGGTAGCCGCCCAGTTGGGCGGCCGACGACGACAAGGTGACGATGCGCCCGTCGGCAACCGGCCGGATTTGGCGGCGGCGCAGATAGGCGCGGCAGCACAGGAAGGTGCCGCGCAAATTGACGGCGTGGGTGCGCTCCCATTCCTCCAGGCTGATTTCGGTCAGCATCGGCTTGATGCCGCCCTCTTTCAGAATCAGGATTCCGGCGTTGCAAACCAGGATCGCCAACGGTCCGTGATGGGATTCCATGCGGTCAAAGACCGACTCGACGTGCGATTCGTCGCTCACATCCATCGCCCAGCCGCGATGGCCGGAACCGGGCAGCGTGTCGGCCCGGCGCTGGGCGGCGGTTTGGTCAAGATCGGAGACCGCGATGGTGACGCCGCTTTCCGCCAGGGCCTGACAAATGCCCTCGCCAATCCCCCTGGCGCCGCCGGTGACAAGTGCTATCCTCCCCATCCTTTTGCTCTCCGATTTGGCTGTGGTGTATACAAACAAAGGTGCTTACGGGTCTAAATTTCCAATATAGCTGAAAAAACACAGATGTTGTATACATATCTCCAAGAGGGATAGGGAACGCCTTCATGTCCAGCCCAACCCAGGCTCAATCGGTCACCGACATTCTGCGCCAGCGCATCTTGGTGGGCGACATCGCGCCCGGCACCCATCTCTATGAAATTCCCCTGGCGCAGGAGCTGCAGGTTTCGCGCACGCCCATACGCGCCGCCCTCAACACCCTGGCCAAGGATGGCCTGCTCGAATACCGGCCCAATCGCGGCTATGCGGTCCGCCATTTCGTCGCCAAGGATTTGAGCGACGTTTATGAAGTGCGGGCGGTTCTCGAGGCGCTGGCCTGCCGCATCGTCGCCAGCAAGGGGCTCGAGCCCAAGGCGGAGGCGGTGTTGCGCGGCTGTCTCGACAGCGGCGATCGAATCCTGGCCAAAGGCCGCCTCGACCCGGCCGATCTCACCCCCTATCGGCAGATGAACGCCGAATTTCATGAAACCATTCTCGAGGCCGCCGACAACCCCTGGATCACCGAGATGGTGAAGCGGACCTATCACATTCCCTTCGTCTCCGATCGCGCCATCCTCTGGGAGGATTTTGCCATCCAGCAGCGCACCCACGACGACCACCACCGCATATTCGCCGCCTTGCTCAACCGCGAAGCCTGGCGGGCGGAAAGCATCATGCGCGAGCACATCTATTTTGCCGGCCAAGTGTTCCGCAATTTTTTCGAACGGATGCCGTAAGCGGCGGCGACGCCACCCTGCGGCCCTCGGGAATTCGGCATCCCGCAGGATTTGCGGCCCGCCGCGTAAACGCGGCCGGGGTAGCCCGACCAACCTCGGAGGAAATCTTGGCCTGGCGATCACGCGCCATGCCGTGATGACGATCGTGAAGGCGGAAGACGCCATCCAACGGGATCCATCCGGCCGCGAGATCGGAAAGCCCTTGAAGCCCCCCGGAACCGCGAAGGCGGGCGACGCTCGGGCCGGCCTACTTCTTCTTCGCTTTCTTGGCCGCCGGCTTCTTGGCGGGGGCCTTCTTCGCCGGAGGTTTCTTCGCCGCAACCTTCTTGGCTGCGGGCTTCTTGGCGGCCGGCTTCTTGGGCGCCGGCTTTTTGGCGGGGGCCTTCTTCGCCGCGCTCTTCTTGGCGGCCGGCTTTTTGGCGCTGGCGGCCTTCTTCGCCGCCGGCTTCTTGGCGGGGGCGGCTTTCTTGGCTTTGGCGGCCGGCTTGGCCTTCTTTTCGGCAACCACCTTGAGCGGCATCTTTTGGGCCGATTTGGTGAGCGCCACCACGCCGGGCAGGGCCTTGCCCTCCAGCCATTCCAGGAAGGCGCCGCCGGCGGTCGAGATGTAGGAGAAATCGGCCTCGACCCCGGCATGGGCAAGCGCCGACACGGTGTCGCCGCCGCCCGCCACCGAAAGAAGCTGACCGGCCTTGGTGAGATCGGCGGCGGTGCGCGCCACCCGGTTGGTGGCCTCGTTGAAGGGCCTGGTCTCGAAGGCGCCCAAGGGGCCGTTCCAGACCAGGGTCTTGGCGGTGGAGAGCTTCTCGATCACCGCCTGGGCCGAGGCCGGCCCGAAATCGAGAATCATCTGGCCTTGCGGAACCTGATCGACCGGCACCACCTGGCAGGCGACGCCGTCACGAAGTTCGGGGGCGACCACGACGTCGGTGGGCAAAAGGATGGTGCAGCCGGCCTTCTTGGCCTTGGCGAGAATGGCGCGCGCCGTCTCGGCCATGTTGCGCTCGCACAGCGAATTGCCGATCTCGATTCCTTGGGCGAACAGGAAGGTGTTGGCCATGCCGCCGCCGATCACCAGCGTGTCGACCTGCTTGACCAGATTGCCCAGAAGATCGAGCTTGGTCGAAACCTTGGCGCCGCCGACGATGGCCACCACCGGCCGCTTCGGGCTTTCCAGCGCCTTGCCGAGCGCCTCGAGTTCGGCCTGCATCAGGCGGCCGGCGGCGCTGGGCAAATAGCGGGCGATCGCCTCGGTCGAGGCGTGGGCGCGGTGCGCGCAGGAAAAGGCGTCGTTGACGTAAAGATCGCCCAATTGGGCCAGCTTGCGGGCGAAGCCGGCGTCGTTCTTTTCCTCTTCCGCATAGAAGCGGAGGTTTTCCAACAGCGCCACGTCGCCGGGCTTGAGCGAGCGGGCGAGCGTCTGGGCGCTCTCGGCGATGCAGTCGTCGGCGAAGGCGACGATCTTGCCCTCGATGGCGCGGGTGAGCGGCGCCACCACCGGCTTCAGGGTCTGGGTGAGGTCGCGGCCCTTCGGGCGGCCGAAATGGGAGATGACGATCACCTTGGCGCCTTTGCGCATCAGCTCGAGAATGGTCTTGGCCGAGCGGTCGATGCGGGTGGTGTCGGTGACACGGTTCTCCTTGATCGGCACGTTGAGGTCGGCCCGCACAATGACTCTCTGTCCGGCAACCTTCAGATTATCCAGCGTATGAAAGGCGGGCATAGCGCCTCCTGTCAGCCGAGCTTGCCCACACAGGCGGCGGTGTCCGCCATGCGGGTCGAGAAGCCCCACTCGTTGTCGTACCAGGCCAAGACGCGCACGAAGGTGCCGTCGATCACCTGGGTCTGGGTGAGGTCGAAGGTCGAGCTGTGGTCGTTGTGGTTGAAGTCGATCGAGACCAGGGGCTCGGCGGTGACGCCCAGAACGCCCTTCAAATGCCCCTTGGCCGCCTTGGTCATCGCCTTGTTGATCTCCTCGGCGGTGGTCGGCCGGTTGGCGACGAAGGTGAGATCGATCATCGACACGTTGGGGGTGGGCACGCGCACGGCGACGCCGTCGAGCTTGCCCTTCAGTTCGGGCAGCACCAGGCCGATCGCCTTGGCGGCGCCGGTGGTGGACGGGATCATGCTGAGCGCGGCGGCGCGGGCCCGGCGCGGGTCCTTGTGCAGCGTGTCGATGGTGTTCTGGTCGCCGGTGTAGGCGTGCACGGTGGTCATGAAGCCGTGCTTGATGCCGACCAGCTTGTTGAGCACGTCGGCCACCGGCGCCAGGCAGTTGGTCGTGCAGGAGCCGTTCGAGATGATGCGGTGCTGCTTTTTCAGGGTCTTGTGGTTGATGCCGTAGACGATGGTGGCGTCGGCCCCTTCGCCGGGCGCCGAAATGAGCACCCGCTTGGCGCCGGCGTCGAGATGGACGGCCGCCTTCTCGCGCTTGGTGAAGATGCCGGTGCACTCCATCACCAGATCGATGCCCTGGGCTTTCCAGGGCAGCTTGGTCGGGTCGCGCTCGGCGGTCACCTTGATCGACCCCATGCCGACATCGAGGATGTCGCCCTTTAAGGTCACCGTGCCGGGGAAGTTGCCATGCACCGAATCGTGGCGGAACAGATGCGCGCTGTCGGCGGGCGCCCCCAGATCGTTGATGGCAACCACCTGAACGTCCTTGCGCTTATGCTCGGCCAGCGAACGCAGGATGAGGCGGCCGATGCGGCCGAATCCGTTGATCGCGACGCGCACGGGCATGGGGACCTCCTATCAATTGACCAGTAATTGCGGTTGATCTGGTTTTTCTCACAGTTCCCCCGGCAAATCCAGAGGCAATAAGCCTGGAATCGGCCAAAAATCAGGGATTTTTGGGAAAAAGCGGGTAGGTTGCCCCCTCCCGAAGGGGGTGGGCGCGAACGGGCGCGAACGACGCGCCGTAAGGGACGTCAGTCCGCCGCCTCGGCCAAACGGTGGGCCAGGGGGGTAAATTCAGCCACCAGCGCCTCGTAGAGCGGACGCTTGAAGCCGACGATCAAGTTGGGCAGGCGGCGGATCGCCACCCAGCGCCAGCGCACGAATTCAACCTCGGGGTGGGCGTCGAGATCGATGTCGCGATCCCGGCCCAGATAAAGGGCGGCGAACCATTTCTGGCGCTGCCCGCGATACTTGCCCTTCCAGACCTTGCCGATCAGATCGGGCGGCAGATCGTAGGCGATCCAATCTTTGGTCTGGCCAAGGAAGCGGGCCTTGGCGATGCCGGTCTCCTCGAACAGTTCGCGCTTGGCGGCCTGGCGGGGCGTTTCGCCCTTGTCGATGCCGCCCTGGGGCATCTGCCAGGCGCCCTTGGCGTCGGCGCGCTCGGCCACGAAGACCCGCCCCTTCTTGTTGAAGAGCAGGATGCCCACCCCCTTGCGGTAGGGCAAAGGCTTGGGCTCGGTGCCTTTCCTCTTACTCATGATTTCTTGGCCGGCGCCGCCAGGGTGGAGACCGGCACCGCCTGCAGGCCTTTGTTGGCGAAGTCCTTGAGCCAGTTGACCAGCCGATCCAGGGTGAGCGGCCGGGCGTGGACGAGCAGGGCGGCGCCGCCCTTGGCGGTGGCCTCGTCCTCGACCTTGCGCAGCCTTATGTCGATGGCGTCGCGGAAGACCTTGTCGTCGATCACCACCTTCACCTGGGCGAAGGGCAGGCCGAAAGTGGCGGCCTGGGCGGGGGCGACGCTGTCGGGCGCCAGACCGTTATCGACTAGGATGAGACCGCTTTGCTTAAGGGCGCGGACCAGCGATTCGACCTGGAAGGGCACGGTCATCAGACGCGAGCCCTGGAGGGCGACCACGCCGGTATAACTGTTGGTGCGGCCCAGCACGCTTTCCAGCCTTTTCAGATTCTCGGCCGGGGCCAGGGCCGAGAAGAGCGCCATGGGGCCGGGATCGCGGACCGGAAAGCCGGTGCCCTCCATCGGCAGTTCCAAAAGCACCTCATGGCCCGAAGCCCGGGCGCTTTTCACCCAATCGTTCAGCCGGTCGGCGTAGGGGCTGAAGGCCAGGCTCACTTCGCCCGGCAGGCGCTGAATGGCGGCGTCGGTGGCCTCGCGGTGCAGGCCAAGCCCGGTGACGATGATGGCGATCTTGGGCTTCTTCTCGTCGGGCTTGAAGGGCTTGGCGTAGGCCTGCCAGGGCTCGCGGCCGTCGGGAGCGACGGTGGGAAGCTGCAAATTGCCCGACTTGCGCAGCAGTTCCGGGATCGGCGCGGCGGGCATCGGTTGCGCCGGCTGGGCGGGCGGCGGCGGGGTGGGCAGCGCCACATAGGTCGGCACGGCGAGGTTGGCGGGGCGGCCGGGAATGCGTGGCTCGCCCGCCACCGGCGAAGCGGAATGGGCCTTGCCCGATGGCGTCGGAGCAGCCGAGGGAAGTGCAGCTTGCGGTGCCGCGAAGGCGGGCGCGGTCGCCACCTTGGCCTCGCCGCCCATGCCGCCCATGCCGCTCGGGCCGTCCATGCCGACGAGTGCGGGCGTCGGCGTGGTTGCGGGTGCGGCGGGGGGCGCCATCCCGGCCATGCCGGTCACGCCCGCCATGCCCGTCATTCCGGCCGGGGCTTGTCCGGCGGGCGGTTGTCCGGGCGGCGCGCCGGCCAGTGTGGTGGCGCCGGGCGGGGCCGGCGTGGCGGTCTGCGGGGCGTGGTCGTCAGTGATGGTGAATTTGAGCGGCTTGGTCTCCGCCGCCGCCGGGGCGGGTGCGGCGGGCTGGCCGACCGGCTGGGGCGGCGCTTGCGGGGCGTGGTCGTCGGTGATGGTGAATTTGAGCGGCTTGGCTTCGCCCTCGGCTGGAGCGGCCGGAGCGGGTTGGGCGAGCTGGGCGCCTTTTTCCGCCGCTGGCGGCGCCATCAACGCGTCGGTGGGTCCGCTTCGGGTCGGCATGGGCAGGCTCACCGCCGGCGCGGCGCCCGGGGCCTGCGCGGTCTTGGGGTCCGGCTTGGCGCCGTCGTCGCGCATCAGCCAGATCACCAGCCCGATGATGAAACCCAAAGAGACCAGGGCGGCGCCGCCGGCCATCAGAAGGGTGCGGCCCCTCTTGCCGCCCTCGCTCAGGGTCTGGCCCAGATGCAGGTCGTGCACCTTCTCGGCGATGTCGTGCGCCGTCGGAATATGCATCTGATGCATCTTCTCGGCGATGTCCTGGGCCGAGGGCATATGCATATCGTGCATTTTCTCGGCCAGCTCGTGGGCGCTGGGAATGTGCAGATCGTGCGCCTTGGCGCCCAGCCGGGCGGTGAGCGCCCGAAGCTTGGCCGGCATCGGAATCTTGCCCAGGAGGGTGCCGATCCGACCGGCCAGCCCGGCCAGGAATCCCTTTTTCGCCGGCGCGCCCCCGCCCTCGCCTTCGGCGTCGAAATCGTCGGGACGCGGCTTCTTGAATTCCTCCTCGCCGTCCTCGTCCGATTTGGGCTTCTTCTTGAAGAGGCCTTTGAGGCGGGCGATCAGCGACGGCTTGGCCGGTTTTTGTTGTTCGTCGTCCTCATCGTCGCGCGGTCTCTTGGCCGCCTTCTTAGCGGTTTTCTTCTTGGCGTTCTTATCGGCCTTGGCGGGGGGCTTCAGGGGAGGGGCCTCCCGATCGGATCAGCGGGAAGGCGGCCGGACCGCCCCGGTCCTCAGCAGCTCCAACGCCTTCTGGAGTTGGGCGTCCTGGGCGGGATCGTCGCTGGGCCGGCGCAGCCCCTCATGGTCGGCGGGCGGGCGGGCGGCGTTGCCGGGCGGCGCCGCCTTGGCCGGCGCGGGCGGGGGCTCGGCCTTGGCCGGGCCGTTCTCGTTCTTGAGCGATTTGGGCAGGCTGGCCTCGGTGCGCCGGTTTTCCTGGGAGGGCTGGGCGCCTTCGGGGGTGTCGGCCTTGGCGACCTTGACTTCGTGATCCGGGGCGATGCCGACCTGCTGGATCGAGCGGCCCGAGGGCGTGTAGTAGCGGGCCGTGGTCAGCTTGACGGCGCCGTAGCCGGGCAGGGGGATGATGGTCTGCACCGAGCCCTTGCCGAAGCTTTTCGAGCCCACCAGAACGGCGCGCTTGTGGTCCTGCAGCGCGCCGGCGACGATCTCCGAGGCCGAGGCCGAACCGTCATTGATCAAGACCACGATGGGCAGGCCCTCGGCGATGTCGCCGCGCCTGGCGTTGTAGCGCTGGGTCTCCTCGGGCCGGCGCGAGCGCGTCGAGACGATTTCGCCCTGATCGAGGAAGGCGTCCGACACCGCCACCGCCTGATCGAGCAGCCCGCCCGGATTGTTGCGCAGGTCAAGGACGACGCCGTTAAGCTTTTTACCCAGCTCGGTCTTGATGTCGTTCAAGGCTTTCTTCAGGCCGGCATCGGCCTGCTCGTTGAATTGGGTGATGCGGATGTAGGCGATGGTGCCCTCGATGCGATGGCGCACCGTCTGGATGCGGATCACCGCCCGGGTGAGGGTGAGATCGAAGGGGTCCTTGGTGCCGCGCCTGATCGTCAACTTGATCTGGGTGTTGGGCGGCCCGCGCATCTTGTCGACGGCTTCGTTGAGCGTCAGGCCCTGCACCGATTCGCCGTCGAGATGGGTGATGAGATCGCCCGGCTGGATGCCGGCGCGATGGGCCGGCGTGTCGTCGATCGGCGACACCACCTTGACGAAGCCGGCCTCCTGGCTCACCTCGATGCCCAGCCCGCCGAACTCGCCCCGCGTCTGCACCTGCATGTCGCGGTAGCTCTTGGCGTTGAGATAGGCGGAATGGGGGTCGAGCGCGGTCAGCATGCCGTTGATCGCCGATTCGACCAGTTCCTGATCGGCGACCGGCTCGACATAATCGTTGCGGACGCGTTCGAAGACGTCGCCGAACAGATTGAGCAGGCGGTAGGTTTCCGCCGAATTCTTCTCGGCCGCGCCGGCCGGGGCGAGAGCCAAAACCACACCGGCGGCCAAGCCAAGCAACAAACGGCGTTTCATCCGGCTACCTTATCCTTCTGGGCCGCCAACCAGGGCATCGGATTGACCGGATGACCGTTGCGGCGCAATTCCACGTAGAGAACGGGCTTCGCTTCGGCCTCGGCCATGAGCGCGATCGGCTCGCCGGCCAAGACCGTCTGGCCGACGGCGCCCTCGATGCGGCGCGCGCCGGCCAGCAACGTATGATAGCCCTCGCCATGTTCGATGATCAAGAGAAGCCCGTAGCCCCGGAAGGGGCCGGAAAAGACGATCATCCCGTCATAGGGGGCGATCACCTGGGCGCCGGGGCGGGTTTCGATGCGGATGCCCTTCCAGGTGCCGCCGAAATCGTTGGGGTCGCCATATTGGCTGATCACCGGGCCGCGGGCCGGCATCGGCAGGCTGCCGCGCGCCTGGGTGAAGGGCCTGGCCGGGCCGTCATAGGGCGCCGGACCGGACGGCGCCGGCGCCGTCTTGGCCTTGGGCGCGGGCGGCGGCGGTTTGCCCGCCTTGGCGGCGGCGCGGGCCTGGGCCTGCTGGGCGGCGCGCTGGGCGGCCTCGGCCAGGCGCGCCTTGCGCTCCTCTTCGATGCGGACCATGAGATCGCGCAGATCCTCGGCCTCGCCGGCCAGCCTTTGGGTGCGCTTCTCGGCTTCGTCGCGCTCTTCCTCGGTCCGGCTCATCAGCTCGAACTTGCGTTTCGACAGGCCATCCAGCCGCTTCTTTTCCGATTCGAGGCGGGCCAGGGCGGCGGCGCGGCGCTCGCGCTGGCGGGCGGTGTCGGCGCGCACCTGCGCCAGTTCGTCGAGCTGGCGGCGGATCTGCGAGGCCTCGCGCTCGATCTCGGGCACCGCGGCGCGCAACAGCAGGGCGCCGCGCACCGTGTCGGATGGGCTTTGCGGCTGGGCGAACAGGGCCTCGGTCGGCCGCCAGGCCAAACGTTCCAGCGCCATCAGCACCTGGGTCATCTGGCCCTGGCGCTGGTCGAGCTGGGCGCTCAGGCGGGCGTCATGGGCGCGCAATTCGCCCAAACGGGCTTCCAACGTGGTCAGGGTGTCTTCCTGCTCATGAGCGGCCCTAGCGGCCGCCACCAATTCGGCCTGGATGCGGCCGATCTCCTCGGCCAGCGATTCCGATTTCTTCTGCAAGCGGGCTTCGTCGGCCCGGCTTTTCTCGATCGCCTTCTCGATCGCCTTCAATTGCCGGTCGGCCGGCGGGGCCTTGGAATCGGCGGCCCAGACGAGCGGGGCGACCAGCATCGCCCAAAGGACGGCGATCGCCACCCGCCCGGCGATTGAGGGCCAAATTGTCTTCGGCGGCAAGGCCGCCGCGCCGCTCGTGCGGCGTGAGCCAAGGGGGCCGGACGGCCCCCGCCCGGCGATTGAGGGCCAAATATAATTAAGCCGCACGGGCGGGCGTCTCGGCCGGCTTCAAGAGCGAGTGGCCGGTCATCTCGGTCGGTTGGGGCAGGCCCAAGAGCGCCAGAAGCGTGGGCGCGATGTCGGCCAGCCTTCCACCGCTGGCCAAGCCGATGCCGGGCGGGCCGTTGACCAGGATGGTCTCCACCGGGCCAAGGGTATGGGCGGTGTGGGGCTGGCCGGTTTCGGGATCGCGCATCATTTCGGCGTTGCCGTGATCGGCGGTGATCAGAAGCGTGCCCTGGGCCTTGAGGACGGCCGCTTCCAGGCGGGCCAGGCAGGCGTCGACGGTTTCGGCGGCCTTGATGGCGGCGTCGAGCATGCCGGTATGGCCCACCATGTCGCCGTTGGCGTAATTGACGATCGCCACGTCGAAACGGCCCGATTCGATCGCCGCCACCAGCTTGTCGGTGACCTCGACGGCCGACATCTCGGGTTTCAGATCGTAGGTCGCCACCTTGGGCGAGGGCACCAGGATGCGCTCCTCGCCGGGGAAGACTTTTTCTTCGCCGCCATTGAAGAAGAAGGTGACGTGGGCGTATTTCTCGGTCTCAGCGATGCGCAATTGGCTGAGCCCCGCCTTAGACAGCACCTCGCCCAGGATGTTGGTGAGCGGATGGGCGGGGAAGAGGGTCGCCATCAGCTTGGCGTGGGCCTCGGAATAGTCGCTCATGCCGAGCTTGGCGGCGAAGCGCACGGTGCGGGCGCGGGCGAAGCCCTTAAAATCGGGATCGAGCAGCGCCGAAAGAATTTCGCGCGCCCGGTCGGCGCGGAAATTGGCCATCAGGATGCCGTCGCCGTCCGTCATGCCGCCGTAGCCGGCGATCAGGGTGGGTTTGACGAACTCGTCGTTGGCGCCCTCGGCGTAGGATTGGCGCACCGCGGTTTGGGCGTCGGGCGCCGCCAGGCCCTTGCCCTCGACCAGGGCGTCATAGGCCAGGCTCACCCGTTCCCAGCGCTGGTCGCGGTCCATGGCGTAGAAGCGGCCCGAGACCACGCCAAAGCGCACATCAAAGCCGGCGACGTCGGTCTGGAACTTGGTCAGGAAGTCCAGCGCGCTTTGCGGCGGCGTGTCGCGCCCGTCCAAGAGCGCATGCACGATCACCGGCACGCCGGCCTTGGCGACGATGCGGGCCAGGGCCGCCATGTGGTCCTGGTGGGAATGCACGCCACCCGGGCTCAAGAGCCCCATCAGATGCAGCCGCCCGCCGCTTTGCTGAAGCGCGGCGACGGCCTTGAGCAAAGCGGGGTTCGTGGCCAGCGAGCCATCCTCGATCGCCCGATCGATGCGCGGCAGTTCCTGCATCACCACCCGCCCGGCGCCCAGATTGGTGTGGCCCACTTCCGAATTGCCCATCTGGCCGTTGGGCAGGCCCACTTCCAGGCCCGAGGTTTCGACCAGGGCGTGCGGGCAACCGGCCAACAGGCGGTCCCAGCTTGGGGTGCGGGCCAGGGCGATGGCGTTGTCGGCGGTTTCGGCGCGCCAGCCCCAGCCATCCAGGATGCACAGCACCAAAGGACGCGGGCGGGCGGAACGGGGCGCGGGGTTGGCGTGATCTTTCATGGGGGAATATTAGGGGATTTTCGCCGGGAAATCCAAGGCGGGCTACCAGCCCAATTCGCTGTGCGAGCCCAAACGGACCAAATCGAGCCATTCCGGATCGGGTTTGCGATAGATCAGGATCAGATCGGGTTTGATGTGACAGTCGCGATGGTCTTTCCAGGCCCCGATCAGGGGGTGATCGTGATAGCGAAAGGGAAGCGGTTGATCGGCGGCCAGCAAGGTGACCACGGCAACCAAATCCCGATCCAACGTGGCGCGGTGGCGCCCCTTGATCTCCCGCTTGTAGTCGCGCTTGAAGGCGGTGGTGCGCCTAATCGTCCGCATGGAGATCGGCCAACAGGTCGCGGGGCTTGCCCACGGTGACGAGCTTGCCCTTGCGGGCCGCCTTCATGGCGGCGATGGTCTTGGCGTTGGGCACCAGGGGCTCGAAGGGCAGGCGCTTTTCCGCCGCGATCCGGGTCATCATCAGGCGAAAGGCATCGGACACCGTAAGCCCGATGGAATCGAGCACGGCGGCGGCATCCTTCTTGACCCGCGCGTTGATGCGGGCGCGAACGACGGTGTTCATGGCGCTCTCCTCGCTTGAGCTACAATGTAGCCCAAACGAGGCCCAAGGTCTATACGAATGGGGCGGCAAGGCCGGGCTTGGCAAAGCCTCGCCTCCCCCCCCCCTCATCCCCGATGGTAGGGATGGCCCTTGTGGATCGCCTGGGCGCGGAAAAGCTGCTCGGCCAACAGGCCGCGCACCAGAAGGTGCGGCCAGGTCATCGGCCCCAGCGCCAAGGTGAAGTCGGCCAAGTCGCGCAAGCTGGGATCGAGCCCATCGGCGCCGCCGATCAGAAAGGCCAGATCGCGCCCGCTGTCGCGCCACTGGGCAAGCTTCTTGGCGAAATCCTCGCTCGACAGCATGGCGCCCCGACCGTCGAGCGCCACCAGCCAAGCGTTCTTCGGCCGCTTGGCCAGCAGCAAGGCCGCCTCGCGCGCCTGAAGTTCGGCGCCGGCCAGCGGCCGCTTCTCCTCCACTTCGATCACCTTGGGCCTGGGATCGAGACGGGCGGCGTAATGTTCGTAGAGCGCCCGCTCCGGCCCCGGCTTGATTTTGCCCACCGCCAGGAGAAAAAGATTCATCCCCGCTGGGCGGTGGTTTTCGCCTTGGCGGGCTTCTTGGTGGCGCCGGCTTTTTTGGGCTTGGCCGGTTTGGTCGGGGCGTCCTGCCAGATCTCTTCCAGGCGGTAGAAATCGCGCACTTCCGGGCGGAAGAGGTGGATGAGGGCGTCGCCGGCATCGATGGCCACCCAATCGCCCTGGGCCATGCCTTCGGCCAGGGCGCGCTTGCCGTCTTTTTTCAGCTTCTCGATCAGATGCTGGGCCATGGCGGCGACGTGGCGCTGCGAGGTGCCCGAGGCCAGGATCATGTAATCGGCCATCGCGGTGCGCCGGCTGACATCGATCACCAGGACGTCCTGGGCCTTGTCGTCCTCAAGCTGGGCGGTGACGAGCCTGACCAGCTCCGGCAGCACTGGCTTGGCCAGCTTGGCGGCTTTAGGCCGGACGGCCTTGGCCCGGACGGTCTTGGCCCGGACGGTCTTGGCCCGGACGGTCTTGGGCTTGGCGGTCTTGGGCTTGGCAAGGGCGGGCTTCTTGGTCTTGACCGGGGCCTTCTTGGCCGGGGTCTTTTTCGGTTGGGCGGCCTTGGCGGGCTTCTTCGGGCTGGCTATGGCGAACGGCTCCTCTGTCTTACGGTTGCGCCTGGGCGCGGATGCGGCTGGCCGAGGCGTCGTGCTTGCGCACGAACAGGAACGACCAGGCCGGTGTTCGGGCGCCGCCCAGTCGGGCGGGCGCCACCCGCCAGCGGGCGAAGCGGATCGCCGCTTGGCCGGCCAGCGCCGGCCAAGAATAGTTAGGACGGGCGAAACAGGCAATCGGAGCCTGGGCGAACAGGCGGGTCCAGCGCCGCCAGCGCGGCAGCTCGGCCAGGATGTCGGCGCCCATCAGCCAGACGAAGCGGGTCTGCGGGAAGCGCCGGGACAGGGCGGTCAGGCTATCGACGCTGTAGCGGGTGCCCAGTTCGGCCTCGAGGCCCGAAACCCGGATGCGCGGATGGCGGGCCAGGGCCCGCGCGCCGGCCAGGCGCTGGGCGAAGGGCGCCATGCCGGCCACCGGCTTTAAGGGGTTCTGGGGCGAAACCAGCCACCAGATTTCATCCAACCGCAGCCGGGCCAGCGCCAAAAGGCTGATATGGCGGTGACCGTCATGGGCGGGGTTGAAGGAGCCGCCCAACAGGCCCACCCGCCTTCGCATGCGGCCAAATTTCATCCCGGCCGCACCTGACCGGTTCCCCGCACCACGTATTTGTAGGTGGTGAGCTGCTCGACCCCCACCGGACCGCGGGCGTGCAGCTTGCCGGTGGCGATGCCGATCTCGGCCCCCATGCCGAACTCGGCCCCGTCGGCGAATTGGGTCGAGGCGTTGTGCAGCACGATCGCCGATTCCACCAGGGCCAGGAATCGCTCGGCTGCGTGGGCGTCTTCGGTGATGATGGCGTCGGTGTGCCGGGAGCCGTGGGTGTTGACGTGGCGGATGGCGCCTTCGACGCCGTCCACCGTTTTGACCGCGATGATGGCGTCGAGATATTCGGTGGTCCAATCCTCGTCGGTGGCCGCCACGACGCGTCGATCGATCGCCTGGGTCGCCGGATCGCCGCGCACCTCGCAGCCGGCCTCGAGCAGGTCTTGGACCAGGGGCGCCAGATGCACCGCCGCCCCGGCCCGGTCGACCAGCAGGGTCTCGGTGGCGCCGCAAATGCCGGTGCGGCGCATCTTGGCGTTGAGCGTCACTTGGCGCGCCATGGCGGGGTCGGCGGCCTTGTCGACATAGGTGTGGCAGATTCCCTCGAGATGCTGGAAGAGCGGAATCCGGCTTTCAGCGATCACCCGCTCGATCAGCGATTTGCCGCCCCTGGGCACGATGACGTCGATGAAGTCGCTCAAGCGCAGCATTTCGCCCACCAGGGCGCGGTCGGAGGACGGCACCATGAGCAGCGCGTCGGCAGGCAGACCGGCCTCGTCCAGCCCCTGGCGCAGGGCGGTCATGATGGCGGTCGAGCTAAAAAGGCTCTCCGAGCCGCCGCGCAGAATGGCGGCGTTGCCGGCCTTCAGGCACAGGCCGCCGGCATCGGCCGTCACGTTGGGCCGCGATTCGTAGATGATGCCGATCACCCCCAGGGGCACGGCGATGCGGGCGATGCGCAGCCCGTTGGGCCGGCTCCATTCGGCCAAGGTGCGGCCGATCGGATCGGGCAGGGCGGCGATCTCCTCCAGCCCCTTGGCCATCGCCTCGATCCGCTTGGAATCGAGCATCAAGCGATCGAGCAGCGCCGCCTTAAGCTGTTTGGCCTGGCCGGCTTCCATGTCGAGACGGTTGGCCGCCACGATCGTCTGGGTCTGGTCGCGGATGGCCCGCGCCTGTGCCTTAAGGGCCTGGTTCTTGGCCGCGCTGGGGGCTTGCGCCAGCAAGGCGGCCGCCGCCTTGGCGCGCCGTCCCAGCTCGGTCATCAGGGCGTGGGGATCGGAAACGGTCATCCTGGCCTGCGTTGGCTTTGCGTGCGGCCCCACTTTTCCCCAACCGCCCCGGCTTGACAAGGCCCGGATGGGCTGGCACCCACATCCTCACCATGTAGGGAAGACGACGATGAAGCTCGAATTCGATCATCCGGAGATCCGCCAATCGGTGCGCAAGCTCTGCGCCGACTTTCCCGGCCCCTATTGGCGGGCCAAGGATTCCGAAGACGCCTATCCCACGGAATTCATCGACGCCCTCACCCAGGCCGGATTCCTGGCGGCGCTGGTTCCCGAGGCCTATGGCGGCTCCGGCCTGCCTTTAAGCGCCGCGGCGGCGATCTTGGAGGAAATCCACGCCAGCGGCGCCAACGGCGCCGCCTGCCACGCCCAGATGTACATCATGGGCACGGTGCTTCGGCACGGCTCCGAGGCGCAGAAGCAAGCCGTGCTGCCCGGCATCGCCTCGGGCGCCATCCGCCTTCAGGCCTTCGGCGTCACCGAGCCCACCAGCGGCACCGACACCACCCGCCTGCGCACCCAAGCGGTGCGCAAGGGCGATTCCTATGTGGTCAACGGGCAAAAGGTGTTCATCTCGCGCGCCTTGCAATCCGATTACATGCTGCTGTTGGCCCGCACGACACCCCGCGATCAGGTGAAAAAATCGACCCAGGGCATGTCGGTCTTTCTCATCGACATGCGCCAGGCGCTGGGCAAGGGGCTCTCCATCCGCCCCATACCCACCATGATCAACCACGCCACCAACGAGATTTTCTTCGACGATCTGGAAATCCCGGCTGCCAGCCTGGTGGGCGTCGAGGGCCAGGGCTTCGATTACATTCTGGACGGCATGAATGCCGAGCGCATCCTGATCGCCGCCGAATGCATCGGCGACGCCCGCTTCTTCATCGAGAAGGCCTCGGCCTACGCCAAGGAGCGTCAGGTGTTCGGCCGGCCGATCGGCCAGAATCAGGGCGTCCAGTTTCCGATCGCCAGGAATTGGGCCGAGATGGCGGCGGCCCGCCTCATGGTCGCCCACGCCGCCACATTGTTCGAAGAGGGCAAGCCCTGCGGCACCGAGGCCAACACCGCCAAGCTGCTGGCCAGCGAGGCCTCGTGGCACGCCGCCGACACCTGCTTGCAAACCCATGGCGGCTACGGCTTTGCCCGCGAATACGATGTCGAGCGCAAATTCCGCGAAACCCGGCTTTATCAGATCGCGCCGATCTCGACCAACCTGATCCTGTCGCACATCGCCACCCACGTTTTGGGTTTGCCGAAGTCGTTTTAGAGCCGCGTGCCCCTCACGCCCGCGCCGTTTTCAGTTTTGCCGCCTTGCGCAGCGCCTGATTGATCCGGGTCTGCCAGCCCGGTCCCTGGGCGCGGAAGAAGTCGAGCACCTCGGCGTCGAGCCTGAGCGTGGTCGACACCTTGGGATGCTCCTTGGGCGGCCGGCCGCGCCGGACCAAGCGCCCGTCGCGGTGGAAGTCGGCGGCCTCGAACATGGCGTCGGTCCATTCGGGAAGCTCGGCATACTCGGCGGCGCCGATGCGGTGCCGGTCAATTTTCGCCAAGTCGCTCTTCACCAAGTCGCTTTTCAAAGCGCGCTTTCTCTTTGTCATTGGCCTTCCTCATGGAAAAAACGTGACGGGCCGCACCTCGCTGCACATACCCCACCACCACCAAACGTCCGCGCAAGCGGCCGAAGCAAAGGATTCGCTTTTCGCCGTAATCGCGCCGGTCATCCTCCAGCGTAAAGATCGGGCCGGCGAAAACCCCGACGGCATCGGCGAAATCAAGCCCCCGCTCGGCCGGGGTCCGGGCTCGCTTGTCGGGATCGAAGGTGATCCGCATGCGGAAAATTCTAGCCGGCGCGACGGGGACGACAAGTTTTTTGTTGTAACAATAAATCACCGGCAACATAGGGCACCCATCGCCACCCACGTTTTGGGCTTGCCCAAATCCTTTGAAGACGGTCGGGTATTTCCCGGCCGGCCCAATTGGGCTATCCTGGCCTTTCAATCAAGCCTTCCGGCGGTCAATAGGGAGACGAGGGTGGCGGGCAACAACGCCGGGCCGAAACAGCCGCTTGACCGACGAAGCGCGATCATTCTGGCCGTCACCCTGCTGGTGGTGGTGCTGTTCGCGCTGGGCTGCCTGGCGAGCTACCGGAATCTGTTCGACGAACGCCAGGCCCAGGCGCGGGCCGAGGCGGTGCGGATGCTGCGGGCCTTCGAGGCCCATTCGATGCGGCTGTTCGACCATGCCGACAGCTATCTGCGCGCCATGCGAGCCTATTACGACGTCCAAAAGGATTACGATCGGTGGGAGCGGTTCGTCGCCGAGGTCCGCGAGCCAAAGGCCGATCTGTTCGCCGGCATCGTCTCCATCGTCGATCGCGAGGGCTGGATCGTCTACCAATCCGAAACGCCGCGCGCCAAGCTCAAGGATTATGGCACGGTCACCGAGCTCGACCATTACCAGTACTATCGCAAGCATCCGGGCGATTCGGTGTTTGTCGGCGCCACCCGCATCGGGCGCGTCACCGGCAAGCAGCAATTCCGGGTCGGCCGGCCGCTGTTGCGCGACGGCGTCTTCGACGGGCTGATCGTGGTCACGCTCCTGCCCCAACACATCACCGATTTTTACAAGAGCCTGAGCCTCGGTGCCAACAGCACGGTCACGATGGTGACGCTCGAGCCCAAGCTGATCGCCCGTCAACCCCCGGCGCCCGAGGCGCTCTACGACCGGGCGATTCCGAACCTCAAGGAAAATTTCGGCATCGATTTCGAACGCGAGGGGGGCGGCACCGTGCTGGGCATCGTCAGCCCCTTCGATCAGGTCAAGCGCGACGTCTTCTACAAGAAGCTGCGCAGCTATCCGGTGGCGGTGGTGGTCGGCATCACCGAGGGCGACCTCAAGGCCGGCCTGGCCGATTCACGGCGCAATCTAATCTTGCTCGCCAGCGCCTTCGCGTTGATCTCCCTGGCGGTGTGCTCCCTGGTCCTGCGCCTGGTGGACAAGAACCGCTTGGTGGAGGACGCCAGCGCCCGGCTGCAAACCAGCCAGCGCCAGCTCGCCCGGGTCAACGAGATTCT
Organism: Rhodospirillales bacterium; assembly: GCA_016214125.1. GTDB lineage: Bacteria > Pseudomonadota > Alphaproteobacteria > Rhodospirillales > WMHbin7 > JACRPC01. The sequence goes on from JACRPC010000025.1 coordinate 37,542, forward strand.
CGAGGCCCGGGTCGAGGAGCGCACCGTCGACCTGCGCGCCAGCGAAAATCGCCTGCGCAAGCTGTCGCGCGCTGTCGAGCAAAGCCCCAACATGATCTTCATCACTGACCGCGACGGCGTCATCGAATACGCCAATCCGCGCTTTTCCCAGATGACCGGCTATCGGCTGGACGAGGTGCTGGGCCAAAACCCCCGGCTGCTCAAGTCGGCGGAGACGCCGGCCGAGCTTTACCAGGATTTGTGGCGCACCATCCTTGAGGGCAGGGATTGGCACGGCGTCGTCAAGGATCGGCGCAAGGATGGCCAAGCTTTCTGGGCCTCGGTGTCGATCTCGCCGGTGCGCGACGAAACGGGGGCGATCACCCATTTCGTCTCGATGCACCAAGACATCACCGAGCGCAAGCTGATGGAGGAAAGCACCCGCCTGGCCAAGGAAGAGGCCGAGCTGTCCAGCCGGGCGAAATCGGAAATGCTGGCCAACATGAGCCACGAATTGCGCACGCCTTTGAACGCCGTCCTCGGCTTCTCGGAGATGCTGCTGTCGGGGGTGTTCGGGCAAGCCCCCAGTCCCAAATTCGCGGAATACCTCAAGGACATCAATTCCTCGGGGCTGCATTTGCTCGAACTGATCAACGAGATTCTCGACGTTTCGGCGATCGAGGCCGGCAAGATGATCTTGTCCGAGGACGAGGTGCTCGTCCCCGAGATCGTCGACGTCGCGCTCAGGCTCATCCGGCCCCGGGCCATGGCGGGCAAGGTCCGATTGTTAAGCGACCTCGAGCCCAATCTGCCCCGCCTACGGGCCGATCCAAGGCGCATGAAACAGATCCTGCTTAATCTCCTGTCCAATGCGGTGAAGTTCACGCCCGATGGCGGAACCGTCACGATGCGGGCCCGTCGAGACGAGGCCGGCGCAATGGAGCTTTCGGTCGCCGATACCGGCATCGGCATGGATCAAGCTGGCATCGCGACCGCGCTCACCAAATTCGGTCAGGTCGATTCCGGCCTGGCGCGCCGCCACGAGGGCACCGGCCTGGGCCTGCCTCTGGCGCAGGGCCTGGTCGAGTTGCATGGCGGAACCCTGACCATCGCCAGCGCCAAGGGCGTCGGAACGACGGTCACCGTGACCTTGCCGGCCAGCCGAATCGTCGCCTGAGCCGGCGCCGCGCGCCGAGACGTTCTCCGCGCCCGGCGAAATGGGGTTTCAGGCCCTCCGGAAACCGCTCTAGGATGGCGGCCCCCGATCCACGAGAGGAATCCTCGATGACCCATTCCATGTACCAGGCTTCGGTGCCGGCGGTTCTCCAGATCTTGAACAGCTTTTCGGCGATTCTCGATAAGACGGCGGCCCATTGCGAGGCCCGCAAGATCGACCCCGCCGTGCTCTTGGCCAGCCGGCTTTATCCCGACATGTTCCCGCTCTTGCGCCAGATTCAGATCGTCACCGACCATGCCAAGGGCATGGCGGCCAGGCTGGCCGGCGTCGAAGTCCCTGTCTATGACGACAAGGAAACCTCGCTGGCCGAACTGAAGGACCGCATCGCCCGCACCATCGCCTTCGTCAGCGCCGTCGCCCCGGCCCAGATCGACGGCTCCGAGGAGCGCGCCATCTCGCTCAAGGCCGGGCCGCGCGAGCTGCATTTCAAGGGCCAGCCCTATCTGGTCCATTTCGCCCTGCCCAATTTCTATTTCCATGCCACCGTGGCCTACGCCATCTTGCGCCATAACGGCGTCGAGATCGGCAAGAAGGACTATCTGGGGCCGATGTGACCGGCGAAGGCCGAGGACGGGGCGGGCCGGGAGCGGGCGGACCCGCCAGCCCGCCCGATCCTCGGTGCCCCGCCTTGCCAGTTTCCTATAAATACCGAGCATGCCAGATATTTTTCTTTACACTCACCCAAGAAAAAGATACATTTCACGAACATTGCCTTGGCCCAATGGGCCGGCGGCGGCTGTAAGACAAGTCAAAATTACTCTTTCCTCTGTCCGATCAAGGAATTGGCCTTGATCGTCGGCGCTTGTTGCGAACGATTCCCAAAACACCAGGAATCATCTTTATATTTCATGGCGCTAGAGCCCTCTGTGAATAGATTGAATCGGAATTGGGATTCCCAAAGAGGTCAAATTCTGATTCAACATGTTGGCTGGGAAGGAGGTCAGCATGAGATGGCAAAAGCCTATTCGCAGGATTTACGGGATCGGGTTATTGAT
>JACRPC010000026.1 GCA_016214125.1 Rhodospirillales bacterium
CCGCACTCCGCCGAAAAACCGGGCGGAACAGGGGAAATGGGGCCGAAAAACCGGCCGATGACCCCGCCAGACCGCCTCATGGCAAGCGCCCCAGGCGAGAGCGTCGCTCAAAGGCCGGGTTTTTCCGCAGCCTGTTAATGCCTTCCTTCCAATCGGCGCGCAAGGAATCCCAGCGCCGATCGGGCCGGGTCAGGGTGAACGCGTCGTCATCATTTTCCGAGCGGGGATCGAACAGCGAAGCATAATCGAGCATGACAGGATCCTTTCAAAAAATGTCGGCATAAAAGACATGCCGGCCGATTTGGGTTGTGGGGGTGCGGCCAAGCGACCAGGGCGGGGCCAGCGATTGCTCGTGGTAATGGGTGGCGCCCCGGGTGCGGTCGGGCAATTCGCCGGCCAGGGCCCGTTTGGCGATGGCGAGGCAGCGGGCGAAGATCGGGTCCTTGGCCGACACCCAATCCAGCTTGCGTCGGTTGGGGTCGTTCGGATTCCAACAGGAAAATTGCCAAGGCTTGCGACAGACCGCCACCGGATCGCTGCCCCACCACCAGCCGCCCTGGCGGGCGCGCGCCCGGACAACGCGGTTCATGATGACGTTGGCGATCGCCTCTTGGCCCTCGCGGCCTTCGCCGCGCGCCTCGCCCCAAAGCGTGCGGGCGACGATGTCGAGCGTGTAGGTGAGATCGGGCGCGGTCACGACCGCCCACCCGGCGCGCCCATGCTCACGCCATCCAGCTTGGTTTCGATGCGCACCAGATGCTCGGTGAGCCGACGCTCGACATCCTTGATGTAGCCGATCGAGGCGTAAGACTTGGCGACCTCAAGCTTGTATTCGGCCAAGGCCTCGCGCTGGGCCGAGAAGCCCTGCTCGACATAATGGCGCAGGATGTCGGTGGCGTCGTCCTGCTCGCGGCGGTTTTTCCAAATCAGCCAGAACAGGCCGGCCAGAACGGGCAATTCGACGGCGGTGATCCACCAGCCGAGATCGGGGCTCCACGGCGTGGGCATGAGGCTCTCCTTCGATCGAGGGTTAGGGTTGGAAGTCGCTGTTTGCCCGCCGCGCCGTGGCGCCGGGACGCCAATCCGTCTTGTCGCCGGCCGGATCGTCGGGCACCGCCTTGGGCGGGTTGCGGGGCAGGCGCACCGGCTCGGCCAACAGGCAACCGGCGACGGCGTCGAGCCCGTCGTCGCGGCTCCGGCCGCCCGGCTGCCAATCGCGCATCTCGGCGATGAAGGGCGTTGCCCAGACCGAGCGGTGCACGGCCAGCGCGCCGGCCGCCAGCACGGCATCGAAGGCATCGACGATGCGTTGGTCCTTGGCTTGGCGGCTGGCGGTCTCGATCACCGCGGCGCACACGCCTTGGGCCGCCAGCTCGCGGCGAAGCAGGCCGGGCAGGAAACGGCCCAGCCCGTTGGTTTCCAGCCGCACGGCAGGCAGATGGTGGTCGCGTAGGAAGCTCGCCACCTGACGACATAGTTGCGTGGCGGCGTCGACTTCAGTCAGGCGGGCCGGATCGTGGGTGAGATAACGCACCCGGTGCAGCCAGTAGCGCCCCTCGGCATCGCTGTAGACGGCGGCGATGACCGAGGCGTCGCCCTTGTCGGGGGCGCCATAGGACGGGTCCCACCAGCAGGAGGCCGAGACCAGCCGCGTGCCGTCGAGCGACAGGCTGGCCATCCGGTTGCCCTCGGCGTAGACGAGTTCGGCGTCGTAGAAGCGCAGCCGATCGGGATCGAGACGGCCCTCGGCCAGATTCACCGGCTCCAGCATCATCTGGCTTTGGAATTTGTTGTTGCCGGTGCGCCGCCGGATGGCGGCGATGCGCTCGAGCGGAAAGCGCTCGGGCCAGCGGCTGTTGCCCTTGGCGTCGAGCAGCGGTAGCTCCAGCCGGGCGAAGCCATCGAGAAACGGCTTGGTCTCGCCGGCTTCGGCCCGGGCCTGGCGGGCATAGAGCGTGTAGTAGCTGTGCGGCGTGCCGACATAAAGCTGAGTGCCGCCCGGCACCAGCACGTAGTCGATCTCGAGCAGGCGGGCGCGCAGATCGGCCCGCTTCGGCACGCTGTCCGAGGTGTTGGGCACCTCGACATCGTCACAAATCACCAGATCGGCGCGCGAGCCGGTGATGTTGGCGCCGATGCCCTTGGCCAGCATTGAGGGATCGCGCATCTCGGTGGCGCGGACCACGGTGAACTGATCGGCCGCCCACTGGTCGCGCCGCTTGGGCTTGAGATGGCGGGTGAGCGGGTGGCGCTCGATGACGCGCTTGACGTTGCGCACCATTTTGCGCGCCAAGGCGAAATCGGCCGCCAGAACCAAAATGCGCCGTTCGGGATGGCGGTAAAGGGTCCAGGCCGAGTAAAGGCCGACCAAGGTCGATTTGCCCAGGCCGCGGAAGGCCATCAGCAGCAGCTCGCGCTCGCCGGCGCGTTGGCGGACCATCAGCCAGCGGGCGATGCGCCGATGCAGGGCCGGAGTCGGCAGCCCCTGAAGACGATTCCAGATCCACAGAAATTCCGGAAAGTCGAGAATGGGCTTCATGCGGTCTCTCCATCGTTGTCGTCGGCATCGTCCGCGTCGGCGTCGGCCGCCAGGTCGCGGCGGGCCTCGGCCACCAGTTCGGCCAGGGCCGGATCGATTTCCGTCGAAACGGGCTCGGGCTCGCCGGCGGCCCACCGGATCAGGCGGATCAGATGTTCGAGGTGAATGAGCGCCGCTTTGCAGGCGGCATGGTGGTTGGCAAAATCCTTCGATTCAGTCGGCGCCGCTTTGGCGGCAAAGCCGGCATAGCTGTCGGCGGCCGATTGAATTTGATCGGGAAGCACGAGGTGCAGGCTTCGGCGCAGGGCGTCGAGATGGTTGGTCATCGAGCCGTCCTTTCGACAGGAGAAACGGAAAAAAATGGTCAGCGGCAGAAGCCGGCAACCTTGCGGTTGTGGGCGACGATCTGCTCTTGGGTGGCGCGGACCAGACGATCCAGGGGATCGACGTGAATCGTCTTGACCCAGGCGCAGTCAGGCGGGGGGCTGGCGCAGCTCGCGCTCGAGATCGCGGTCAGAAAGGCCAGCGACCGCTTCGTCAAGGCGAAGGGCTTGGCGGGCATGGTCGACTCCGGTTTGGGCTTGTTGGGCCTGTGCCGCGCGCCGTCCGGCCCGCCACGCCAGGAAAAGCGGGGCGAACCGGAGCAACGCGTCGACGAGAGCCGCCATCAGTTTGAGGATGGCGGGCATCGGTTTAGGCCGTCCGTTCCTTGAGGAAGACGGCCACCAGACCGGCAATGGCCGCACCGGCCTGGGCGATGGCCGCCCCCTGCTCCTGCGACAGACCAAGAGCCAGCGCCAAAGCCGAAAGGCCGGCCCAGCTTGACGGTTCCTTCAAGCGATCGAGAAACCAAGTGATCATGAAACACTCCTTTCAGACATGAAAAAGCCGGGCAGCGCCCGGCGGGTGGAAGGAAACGTGGCGGTGTTTGGACTTACGGCTTGGGATGCCGCGCCTTAACCGCGTCGCGCTTAACCTCAAGCGCATTCACGCGCGCCTGGGCACCCGGCTTGTTGACCGCCGAGTCCCACAGCGCATCGAGCCGCTGGGCGTCGGTGACGCCTTCGGCGTCGTAGGCGACGCGGCGTTTCAAATCGACGCTGCCAGCTTGGGCCAGCCGCGCCTGCTTCTCACGGTAGGTTTCGGTGCTCATGGTGCTTTACCCCCAGGCCAGCGCGACGGCCTTGACGCGCTGTTCCTTGTTGTTGTGGGTGGTGATCTTCCATTTCATCGACGTGCCGGAAGGCTGGCCGGAAATGTCGGCGGTGCCGATGAGGATGGTGTAATTGGCGTCCCAGGCGCCCTCGTTGGCCAGGGTAACCTGGGTGTAGGTCGTACCGCCGTCGCGGCTGGCATAAGCCTTGACGTCGGTGTTCGGCGTCACGCTGTCGACCGGATCGTGCAAGATGACGATCCGGGCGTCGGTCGGCGCCGCCTGGGCGGTGGCGGCGTTCGAGATCAGCGTCATGTCAGCGGGCGAAGCCCAGGCCGCGATCTTGAACTCAAACTCTCCGATCCAGTTGTTCCACCACAAGCCGCTCGCCACCACGACCATCTGATAGTATCGATAGCCGGCGCCGCTGGTGTTCAGCGTGGAGACGTGTGTGGTTCCGGACCAAGTGAACGAGGGCGAAACGTCGGTCCAGCTTGAAGCATCGTCGCTGCCCTGCCATTTCCAGTCGCCCCAATTCTGGGAACCGTTGACGGTGATCGTGGCCTCGCTGATGACCTTTTTGACCCCGTTGCCGAAATCGAAGCGGATATACGATCCATTGGCCGCCGTTTCGTTGCTGCCGGCCGTTGTCGGGTCAACGGAGTTTGTCCCATCGGCGGCAGAAGAACCGTTGACGAGGTTCGACCACGCCCCAACATGCGGCGTCTGGCTGCTGGTGACGGTGATGCTTGCGGTTCGATCCCCCTGGCCGCCCGAATTGGCGTAGCTGGTCGCGCCGGTCCCGGGGTTGTGGTAGTAATCGCCCGTGGCGTCGTAAGTCTCATTGGTGCTGGCGGTGCCGATGCTGTCGCTTTCGAAGGCGTCATGCGCGCCGTCCTGCATGGTGCCCATCGCCACCGTATGGGCGATTTCGTCGGCCAACCAGTTGAGCATCAGGTTGTTGCGCGCCCAGCTATCGGCGCCGTCCAGCGCGCTCAAGAGCGCCTGGACCCGCGTCTCCATTTTAAGCGGCGTGACGAAGCGGGCATCGTCGGTGCCGGCATTGACCTCGGCCTGGGTGGCGATCTCCGCCACGCCGCTGGCGCTTTCGCTCGCCGCCTGCTTGATGTTGCCGAAGGCGGTGGCGGCGTTGGCGACGTCATTGAGGTTGTTGGCGGCCAGCATGTCGCCCGTGCCGGTACCAGGATCACCCTGCGGCCCCTGGGGACCGGTGGCGCCGGTGGCCCCGGTGGCGCCGGTCGGTCCCGTTGCGCCCTTGGCCGCCAGCACGTCCCAATAGGCGGCGTTGGGCGGCTGCTGGTTGGTGTGGGCCTGGATGCAGATGTAGGACGCCCCGGCCTCGGTGACCGCATCGTTGAGGGCGTAGGCGGTGGCGTTCGACCACGCGCCCCGCCACTCGATCTTGGCGACAATGGCGGCCAGGGCGGCCGCCTCCGCCGCTGCCTGCGCATCCTCGGCCAAGCCCTGGGCGGTTTCGGCGGCCGTCTTGGCGGCGGCCGCCAAACCGGCCTGCGTCGAAGCCGTGCCGGCGCTGGCGGCGGCCGCCGCAGCCGACGCGGCCGCCTGGTCGGTGACCGTGTCGACATCGAGCGCGCTGTTTTCCAGTCCGTCGCCATCGGCGTTCCATTTGAGCGCCCGCCCGGCGGCCGGTTCGGGCAAAGTAAGATCGGCGGTCGAAGCCGAGGTGGGCGCGCGAACCACGGCCCTCCCGGCGTCGTCGGCCACTTGCTGCAGGGCAGCGGTCTGGTAATCGAGTTCGTCGTTGATCACTTTGGCGCGGAAGGCGCCACCTTCCTGGAAGTCGCTGGTCCGCTGGATGGCGATGCGCCGGCGCAGAGTGACCCGGACATTGTTGGCCGGGGCGCTTAGGAAGGTGACGTCGCCGCCGCCCGAGGCGCCGGCCCCCGCAATGGTGAAGCCGGAATTCTGGAGTGCGTCGTCGAGATAGATTTCGAGATCGCCGCTGGCGAAAATCGGGAAGGGATAGGGGAAGACGCTTTGCGCGCCGTCGCCCAGATACTGGATACGGGGCGTGATGTCCCCGATCTGGATGTGATCGGTCATGGTTAGGTTCCTTTATTCACGACTGGAGAAAAACGGAGAGCCGATTTTGGTTGCAAGGCCAAAACCCGACTTGAGAAGGCCAAGATTGGCGCGGGCTTGAGCTTGCGATTCCGCCAGCAAGTTGCGTTGGCGCGCGAAATCGAGGCCCTGATTGATCGAGTCGATCCGCATGCCGGACATCTTGCGCGCCTGCTCATCCTCCTCTTCGGCGTTATCGACCATGCCAAGCAGAATGGCGCGAGCCGAGCCGCCACCGCCGGGATCGATGCCCGAAGCGCCAAAACGGGCCCGTTGCGCCGCCAATTGCTCCTTGAGCATGCGTTGGCGGCGCTGGGAATCGATCTCTTGCGCCTGTTGCAGTTGTTGGACGCGCGCCTGGGCCTCGGCCTGCTGGGCCGCCAATTGCGCGTTGGATGCCGCCTGCTGTTGTCGAAGCGAAGCGGCGCCGGTGATGCCCTGCATGATCACGGATCCAATTGCTGGAACGAGCATCCAGGGACTGAATGTTGATGCGGCTGCAGTCGGGAGCGCCGCAAACGATGCCAATCCACCCATTAGTCGGTCACCTTCATTTCAGTGGTTGCGGAAAGCACCGTTGAGGGCAGGGGGTCCGATTGGACCACCCGCCACAGCGGTGCGATGAAATCGCGGTGCCAGCCGATGGCGCGCACCTTGACGTCGCCGGTAAAGGGCTCCGGCGCCGTATCGAGGACGCCCGCCGTCCCCAGACGTTTGAAGGGAATCGACCGGGCGCCGGCGCCGGTATCCACGGTGAGCGCGGCGGTTTCGTAAAGCCGGAACGTCACCAGGACCAGACGCAGAAGATTGGACGCGGTGTTGTTGCCGGCCGGCGGCAAAGGCTCGATTTCGTGCGTGTAGGGAAGCCCGGCCTCGACGGCGCGGACCGGGTATTCGACCGCGATATCGCCGTCGTCGACGGTGCAATCGGTCACCGGCGCCCCGTCGGCCAACACCGTCACGGTCCGTCCCTCAAGGTGATCGAGGCCGCCCCAATCGGTTTTCGGCGTGACGCTGGTGCCGGTGAGTGCCGCATCGGTGTTGAGCGCGGAATCGAAGGTCTCGATGAAATAGGCGGTGCCGCGCTTGACGAGGAAGTTGGTGACGTCGCCCACCACGGCCACCGATTGGAACAGGCCGTCGGTCGATTGCAGCGACCAGGCCGTCACTTGTTCGGCGCGATAATTGGTGACGGTCGCCAGGGTGCCGTCGCCCATCACCACATTGAGCAGGCGCCGGCCGGGGTCGTAGTCCATATCGACCGGCTGGTTGCACAAGGGCTTGGCCAGCATGGCGAGATCGTTCGACAGATAGGCCTGTTCGATGTCGGAATAGAGGAATTCGCGCAAATCGGTGCCGCTGCGGCCAACATAGATGGTGGCGCCATCGATGTCGCGCGGCGGCACCTGGCGGTCGATCGGCGAGCCGATGCGCGTTTGCCGATTGAGCTGAATCTTGCCCGGCGTCAGCGGTTGGCCGGTGACCATCCATTCGGCGCCCGAGGTCAGCACTTGCAAGTGCCGCCCGGAAAAGACGGCGCGGATGGCGTTGACCTGATCGGAGAGCAACGCGAATTCGATCGCCTCGTCGTCCAACCCGGTCCCGAGGTCGAAATTCCACAAATCCGAGGATTTCGACAGCCACAGCCGGTTGGGCAAATCGCGCGAACCGCCGATCACCAGCCGATCCTGGTGGAACCCGACCGACACCGGCCAGCCGCGCACCGCCGAAAAGGCCTGCTCCTCCCAGTCCTTGGTGGCATCGGTGCCGCCCAGACCCTGCTTGACGTCGGCGCTGGCCACCGTGGCCGAGGTCACGGCGGTGATCTTCACCTCCTTGTCGGCGATGCGGAAGCGGGTGTTGACGTGATTGGCGACAAACAGGCTGGCCGAGGCGGTGAGCGTGATTGATCCGGTCATCGCCGAAGGCGTCAGCGTCACCTCGGAGGCGGCGAATTTATGATAGGGCTGCTCGATGACATTGCCGGCTTCGTGGAATGTCCATTCCTCGATCGTCCAGCTCGTGTGCGACGTGCGGGTGATCTTGCGCGGCGCCACGTCGGGATGAACGACCAGAAGGGTGTCGGCGTTCTGGGTCCAAGCGATCTGGCCCAACTGATCGGCGGTCCAGGGAGTCGCAAAATCGGCCACCTTGGCGCCATTCTTGTAGACGTCGACATGCTGCTCGGTGAAGACCAGCAGATAGACCTGCTCGGTGTTGAATTCGAACGCCACCAGGCGGCCGTTGCCGCGGGCGGTGTCGATATAGGCCAGTCCCGGCCGGCGCGAGACGCCACCGGTGGGAGCGATGAAGACGTTGCGCAGCCGTCGGGCGCCGTTCTCGTAGGCGCGCAGATCGCCCCGGCCCAACAGTTCCGGGGTGACCTCGCCGGCGGTGAAATTGGTCTTCGTCAGCGCAAGCATCGGCATCAGGAACGAACCTCCACCAGGGGGAAGGAATCCAGGCTCATCGGCGTGTCCTGTTGGCCGTCGATCAGCTTGGCACGGCGGAATTCCTCTTCCGCCAGCTTGTGCAGGAGTTCGGCCCGCGACGTGCTTTCGGTGAGCGGGATGCAGAATTCGGCCGCCAGCCGGGCGATCAGCGCCTGATCGAAGAAGGGCGGAAAATCGCGCTCGTCGGGGCGAAAGATGTAGGTCAGGACCACCTGGTCGGCATCGCTGTGCAGGCGGTTCTCGGCGATCCGGTAATCGAGGCCGCGACCGCGTCCGGTGACTCCCGCCGACAGGGCGCGCAGAAAGTTGCTGGGCAACTGGAAGGCGTAGGCGTAGTCGGCCACCGGATCGGCCGAAAGCCTGGCCAGCGCGATCTGGCCGGACGCGAAGTTCCAGGGATGCGACGACAAGAGGGCGTCGCGGATGGCCGGGTAAAGATTGGCTGCCACTTCGGCTTCGGCGGTGCCTTCGTCGAACGAAGCGATGGTGCCGGCGCCGATCTTCAAGAGCGCGCGCGAGCACAAGGCGATGCTGGTAAGCGCCATGGATGTCTCCTTGGATGATGGGAAGGCGTGAACACGAACAAAAAAGCCCGCCGAGAGGCGGGCGGTGGAGTAGCCGGATCGAGAGGCGGGCTACCAGAACAGGATCAGATCGACCAGATAATGGGCGGCAATCACCAGGGCCAACGAGCCGGTGCGCCGCCAGGCCAAACCAAAGGCAACACCGGCCAGCGTTGCGGCAACGATGGCGCCATAGCCTTCGCCCCAATGGATCAGGCCAAACAGTACGCTCGAAGCCACCAAGATTGCGGCGGGCGATCCCGGCAGCACGGCAAAGGCCAGGCGCCGATAGACGAGCTCCTCGGCGATGGCGGTAAGAAGAATGCCGAGACTCAAATCAAGAATCCGCAAGATCGGCACCGTGATGTCGGGCCACGACAAGAGCCGCCAGCCGCGCCCGAGCAGATCGGGCAACGGTCCCGTGAGCAGGCCGCCGGCGACCGCCAGCAGGAACAGGCCCAGGGCCAGCGAAAAGGTGGTATCGCGCCGGGGCGCGGGCGGCACCGCTTTCCAGCAGGCCCAGCAAAGGGCCAAAACGGCAAGCTTGCTGCCGTAATCGATCAGATAGACCGCGTAGCTGCCCCGCGCCAGCCAGAAGAGAAGATCGTTGCCGGCGCCGATCAGGAAGCACAGGGCCAAGGCCCAACGGGGTGACAGGAACCGGATCATTGCACCATGGCCTTCGTCGGCCGCCATTCTTCGGCAAGCAGGCGCCGCCCACTTACATATTGGGCCTCGCCATGGCCGCGCTCGGCGGCGTCGAGCATGAGGTCGACGCCTTCGGTTCGGTTACGGCCTTGCCCGACGCCATGATAGACGAAGAGGCCCTTCAGAAAGACGGCATCGGGCAAGCCTTGATCGGCCGCCCGCTCGGCCCAGGCCAACGCGTCCCTGCCGGCCGCCGAAGACGAGTCATCCTCGGCGTAGAGAAGCGCCAGGCGATATTGCGAGGGCGCGTAACCCAACTTGGCCGCTCGGCCGTGCCATGCAATCGCCTCCAATCGGGCGCTTTCGCCATCGGCGGCCCGCAGGGCCGTCTCGCCCCGATCGAAGGATTCGGCGCCGGCACCCCCGATGGACGTCTTGATGGCGGTGCCTTTCAGATGCGCGACCATCGCGGTTCGATCAAGTTCAAGAAACGGGTCTGTGCTTTCCGAGCGGGCAGAACGTGCGGGATCTGACGCCACGATTGTGAGAAGAACGAGGCCTGCCAGGCGACCGATCCATCGCATGGTTGCCGCACCGCCATCCCAGGCCTTCGCCATGCTCCGGTGATCCATCTCGCGCAACACGATCAATGCAAATTCCACAGCCATTCAACCACGATGGCCCATTGGAACCAAGCCTTCGTTAGATTGCAGAGGGCGGTCGGTGAACCCTTCACAACAAACGTCATGGTTGTGCTATATTTGGCGTCGCTCGAAGCCAAGCCGGCAGCGTCCGATGACCCCAATTCGATTTCTCATCCTGAGCCTGCTTTTTCTCGTGGTTCCCGTCTTGGCCGGCGCGGCCGAGAAGAAGGCACCCGCCGCGCAGGGGCCGAAGATCGATCCCAAGGCGGTTCGGGTGATGTCGCTCACCGCTTCGACCTCGGACTGCATCGGCGATCCCAAAACGCCGCTTTGCGCTGTGGAAACGGTGATGGCCTGCATGCTGCGACGGGACATGAATCTTTGTCGCCGGGCCGGGGTCGACGAAGTGGCGCTTGCTCCGCCTTTGGACCCGAACGATACCTACCAGATGCCCTATCGGGTCTTGAGACAACGCCTGTACCGCAAGCAAGACATTCCCAAGGATTTGCGCGATGTCGATTGGCTGAAGCCTGGTTATGTTGAGGTTGTCATCAGCGAGCCCGACCCGGATACCGGTTCCTACGCGGAGGGCGACAAAAGGACGTTCATGGTCAAGCCTGTGAATGGCAAATGGGAGGTGACGACCTGGGCCGTCTGGGGCGCCGATTGATCGTCATCGGACCTTTTTGGCGCCCATTGCTTCGGTTGGGTCCTTGAAGACTCCATCCTTCATCACATCGACGTGAATGTGATTGGTCATCTGCTCCCCATTGGGTTTGGGTGGATAGACTTTGGCCAGGTCCTGGGCGGTGCCGATCTTGGTGGCTCCGGCCTCGACCTTGTCGCCGGCCTCCACAGCGGGATCGATATACATCACCCTGACCCGATGACCATCCTCGGTGCGGATGGTGATGCCCTGATAGACGCCGATCTTCCGCTTATCGCCCGATTTGCCGTAAGGATCGAAGGGCGCTCCCTCTACGGTGCCTGAAACCGGGCTTTTTATGTCCTTGCCGGGTGCCACGATTATATCGACGCCTTGATGGTGATAGTCGGATCCGTCGCTTTTGGTCCTCCGAGCGCCGAAATGCCCCTCGCCATATCCGTCCTTTCGGCGGATTTGGCCGTCGGGCACGGGGCTTTTCATCGGGGGTGTTGACGGCTTTTTCGTCGGTTCTCTTTTGTCGGAGCCCGTGCCACCACGTTCGTGGGCAGAGACTGGAACAATGTGGCCGTGGCGAGTCTGCTCGTAGGCTCGAACATGCACGGGCCCGGGACCTCCGGCCGTCTCGGTGGCGTCGGTCGCCGGGGCTGAGCGGATCATCTTGCCGGTGGCGTCGAATTTGAGCAGGCCGGGATAAAGCCGCTTGTAGCCTTCGGCGATGTGCTCGTGCCAGGCGCGGTGCTCGGGGTGATAGGCGTTCGCGTAACGCGCATCCTTCATCAGGCCGCGCAGATAATCCTCGTCGAAGCTCTTGGGAAAGCGGTAGGGCATGGCATCCTCGCGCCAAAATCGGTTGGTTCGAAAAAGGCCCGCCGGGCCCGGGGCCGAAGCCCCGAAACCCGGCGGTAGGTGCGAGAGGGACGGTTAGTCGGTGTCGGTGTCGCCGATCCGGGTCATGTCGTTGACATCGACCACGCCGCCCGAATTGGCCGACACCAGGAAGAAGCCGCCCTTCATGGTGCCGCCGGTTTCGGTGTTGGCGATGACGATGTCGCCGACGCGGAGCATGTCGGCGGCGGTGTTGAAATAGCCGGCGCTGTCGACCGTGGCCGCCGCGTCGGTGGTGGTGTAGTGCCAGAGCGTGAAGCCGTTGGCGTAGGCCAGCACGCTCAGGTTCTTCGATTGATAAGCCATGGAAAATCCTCCTTTCCTAGCTTTCCAGGCAGCGCAACGAGACGACGCCGGTCTCGTCGATCAGCGCCGCGCCCTGGCTCATCATGTTGGAGACGAAGAAGGCGGCGCGATCGCCATGCCAGGTGACGTCCGACTTGATGTTGGCGCCCGAAGCATGGCCGATGGCCGTCTTGTGGTACCAATAGCAGTAGCGGACCGAGCCCGACTTGGTCAGCCCGGTGTGCGGCATCCACAGCGTGCCCAGCCACTTCTTGGCCTGGGTGCCCTGCCAGGGCAGCGCCTCGGGGCCGACATAATCGGCGTTGGCGAACTCGTCGATCGCCAACCGATCCGACCACTGCTTCCAGCCGATGATGGCGAAGCGCTCGCCGTCATCGGGGATGTCGGCGGCGCCCAGCATCTCGAACGCCTCCAGCACCTTGGCCTTGGTCAGCGCCGTGGTGCCGTCGAGCGCGTAGTTGGTCGAGGTGTCAAGTTGAGCGATGACGAGTTCGTCGGTCTTGCGGCCAAGCGCGTAGGCGCCGGCCTTCACCAGCACCTGCTTCTCGTTGATGTTGGTCTTGAACTCGTCGAGCTGATCGACCCAGTCGCCGGCGTAGTAGTCGTAAAGCTGGCATTCGACGGTGGCGTGGTCGACGTTCATCACCGGCACCTTGCCGTGCCGGGCCTTGGTGGACGCGGTGCCCTTACCCACCTTCTGGAAAATGCAGGACGAGCCCTGCACATTGTCCTTGGTGCGCACGGTGTTGCGGAGTTTCGAGCCCATCTGCTGGTAGTGCGTATGGACCTCGCCTTCGTACTGTTTGACGAAGGAATCAGGGACGGTTACGGACATGAATGTTCATCCTTGTGTGGTTGATGGGGAAAGGGACCGCCGCAACGCGGTTGTGGCGGGCGTCATGAGCGCCCGCCGCCGCGAGGGGCGGTCCGAAAGCCCCGGGGCCGGCCAAGGCCGGTTGTCCCGGGGTGGATGGGGTGGTGGAAAAAGCGGCGATCGCACTGATCGCCGCCGCCGGCCTCAGTATTGAACCGAGCCGGGAAAGAGGCGCTTGTAGCCTTCGGTCACCCGGGCCATAAAGGTGGGGTCCTGATCGCGCCAATAGCGCGGATCGGCGATCATCTGGCGCAGTTCCTTTTCGCCCAGCGCGTCGTCGCCCTTGCTGGGCTGGGCGCCGATCGCCGGCTCGCCCGACTGCATCATGCGCTCGAGCGCCACGATACCTTCGAAGCTCGACGCCAGCGCCTCGAACAGATCGGGCGGCAGATTGGCCTGGCCCCATTGGCCAAGCTGGCGCGACACTTCGAGCCAGCGCTCGCGGCTGCCGAAATGCTGAACCAGCTTGTCGATCTGGCGGCGCGATTCGAACTCTTGCGCCATGTGCTGCACGGTCGGCAGCAGCCGCTCATGCGCCAGATCGTAGACGAGCTGCGCCTGCTCCTGGCTGAAGCCCGCCCCATGCAGACGCTGGTTGACCTCGTCGTCGCTGCAGCAAAGCGGATGGCGCTCGACGATTCGATAATCGCGGGGACTGGCGGGCGCGCCGGCGCTGCCGCCCAGGCGCTTCTCCAACTCGGCGTAGGAGCGGGCCAGGGCCTCGAGGCGCGGCTGGTTGGTGGTGTTGTCCCAGAACTTCTCGGGCAGGTAAGCGGGTCGGTTGCCGGCGCTCTCGGCGCCGGGTTCAAGCAGGTTGGTCATGAAACTCTCCGTTGGTGGGTGGGAAAAGGTCAGCCCAGGCGGCCGCGCTCGGCGAGCGCCCGGATGTGCAAAACGAGGTGACGCTGGCCTTCGAGATGACGCAGCGCCGTATCGCTGGCCTCGGGGCCCAAGGCGCGGTCGCGGGTGATTGCCGTCAAATGGGCGAGCACCCGCTGGCCTTCGGCGCTGGCGAAGCAGCGGGCGAAGGCGCGCGCCAGGTCGCGGTCGTGGGGTGGCGGCTCGGCCTTGGGCTCGAACCAATTCCAGTCCGCCCGGGTTCGATCATCCATGACGGCCTCCCCGGGCGGACGCCGCGCCGGCCAGGGTCGAGGCCACCGCGGGCAGCACGCCGGGAAGCGCCTGCGCGGGATCGATGCCGGCCGGGGACGGAGTCTCGCGAATGAGTTCATCGGGCACGCCCAGGGCGCGGCCCAGCCAACGCGCGGCGGCGCCGGCATCGATGGCCTGGGCCGCCTCGGGGCCAAGGCCGCTGGCAGTGGTGAGCCATTGCAGGACGTTCTGGGCGTCCTGGCGGCTTTGCTGCTGCGCCAAGGGCGATTTGTACTGAAGATCGACGAGGTGGCCGTCGATCGCCAAATCGGGGATCTCGCCCCGCCGCCGCAGGATGGCGATTGCGCGGATCACCAGCGGCGTCAGCAGTTCGGCTTGCAGACGGCCGAAAGTGGCGCCCAGGATGCGCGCCATTTCCGCCGAGCGTTCCAAGACCTCGGTCGCCGTCATGCGCGGATTTTGGGTCTGGCCCAGACGATCGGCCAACAGCGCGTGCTCGATGCGCTGGCGCAGATCGGTGAGCATGAGCTGAGAAACGTCGAAGCGGCCGGGCGTTTCCAAGGGCGTCAACCCCGCCGAACCCATCGCCTTGGGGATGATGGTGCCCGGCACCAGCTTGATGTTGGCCGGATTGAGCACCCCATCATCGTCGGCCTGCCAGATGCCGGTCACCGCGATGGTGGCGTTCTTCAGCACCAGCTCGACCACTTTATTGGCGGTCTTGATGTCGGGCAGGGCCTTCATGACCGGCGAGCGCCCATAAACCTCGCCCGGCGCCTTCAGCCAGCGGAAATTGAGGAAGGGCGAATGGTCGAAGCGCCCTTCCTTGAGAAGGTCGCCGGCCCCCGGCCCGTCCTGATCCAAGAGCGCGAGATAACGGAAGCTGTGACGGACCGGGGTCACCGATTCCAGCACCGGCAGTCGCAAATCGGGGTCACGCTCGGCCTTGGCGACCAGATCGGGCGCCAGGGCGGCGTTGGGAAAGCGCTCGCGCAGGCCGGCCAGCGTCATCTCCGAACGCCGATAGGTGGTGTCGAGCCGTCCCTCGATGCTCTCCTCCAGGACCACTTGCGCCAGCGGCACGGCGGTGAAACGGAAGGCCGAGGATGCGCCAGGCGCCGTTTCCTCGAACAAGAGCGAGGCGGTGCCGGCGGTCACCAGATCGAGATAGCATTGATGCATCTCGATGGCGAAGTTCGAGCGGTCGAAATGGCTTTGCAATTTAGCCGAGGCCTTTTCCAGCATCTCGGCCACCGCGCCGCGTTCGTCCTGGGCGATCTCGCTGCCGACCGACAGGCCGAACCACTGCGCCCAGGGCGGGGTGAGTTGGGCCAACAGGCTGGCGGCCAACTGTTCGACCGCATCGGGGGCGGTGCCGTCGAACAAGCGGTCGGTCTTTTTCTCGCCTGGCGTGGCGCCGCCCACGGCGCCGGTGCGGCTGGGCAGCGCGTAGTCGTAGCATTCCTGCCAGTGCGTTTCCCAGGCGGCACGCCGCTCCTTGGCGGCGCGATAGCGCTTCAAGACGCGATCGGCGGTCTCGTCCATGATCATTCTCCCAACAGGGTTTTGCGGGTGGCGGCGGCGGAACTGGTGTCCGACAACACGCCGCGGGCGCTGGTGACGATGGTACCGGCCATGCCGCGCCGACGTCGGGCCACGCCCTCTTCGCGCTCCTTGAGCGCTTCGTCCTCGACCGCCGGCATTGGCGGCGGTGGGGGCGGCGGCGGTGGCGGCGGCGGTGGTGCGGGCGGCGAAAAAATCCTCATTAAGCCTCCCATGGGGGTGCTCCTTTCGCTCGGATGGGATTGGAAACGAAAAAACCCGCCGCGCGGTGCGCGGCGGGTTTCGGTCAACGCCCTGGCTGTTGAGGCTCCGGCCCGGATTGCCGGGCTCTGGACGCAATAAGGGCGTATTCAGGAAGCGAGGTTAATCGCTTCAATAATGGCTGTCAAGCAAAAAAATCATAAACAGCACATTTTTTCTCGAACATAAAAAGATCAACAACTTAGGCCGAGGGGCGGTGCGGCGATTGGCGGTCTCATCGCCGACTCTCAGTGGGCGGCCAGGTGAACTTCAAAATGTACGCCACCCGGAATAAACAATGCCCGCCGACAGGGGCGGGCTGATTCTGGACACAATAAGGGCGTATTCGCTTTCGATGCTAGTGGTGTTCTTTCAGTGTGTCAAGGAAAAAATATATATTTAGGAAAAATTATCGCTATTTCGGAGAAAGCGGTAGAGTTGCCAAGGGGTCAGCACCCGGGCGCAATGAAGCCCGAGCACCCGCTTGACCGCCTCGACGCAGGAATAGAGCGCCCAGGGCGCCGGGCGCTTCGGCGGCGTGCGGCGCTTGGTCTTCACCACCACGAAACCGTGTTGGCGATACCAGCCGGCCAAATCGAAACCCTGGGGAAGGCGTAAGGGCAGGATCTCGGTGCCAGGTGACAAGGGTTGGTAGAGTATCCAACCATCCTTTGGGTGAAGGGCGGCGAAGCAATGCCGAAATCCCGGCTTGAGGAGCCGAAGCCATGGTAGATCGGTGGAGTCGCTAAAAACGACCAAGGCGGTCGCCTCATGATCGACGTCGCCCTCTCTCACAGCACGATGCCTTTGGCCCGAAGCAGGGTCGTCAATCGATCAAGGGCCTCGTCCCACAGAATCGAAGCTTTCACCTGATCGGCCTGGGCGGGCGAGGGGACGGCCAAGCGGCTACCGTAATCGGCGAGAATGATCAAATGCGGCCGGTCGATGAGGCGAAAACGGTAGAGGCGATCGACCGCACGGTAGATGTCGTCCGGCGTGCAGGGGCGGGGATAGTCGCCCATTTGGGATTCAATCCTGGCGCCATCATTCCGGGCAATCTGACACTGGCAATACCACAGCCAAGCTTCCTCGGCGCTGGCAAAAGGCACCGCCTCGACGAGCGGGATGGGGCGGGGGGCGTAACGTTCGATGGGCATGGCGGCCTCCTTCGGCTGCGAACAAAAACGGAACATATAATAAACGCAAGCCGCCATTGACGTCAAGCCTCTTTTCTGATTATTATCCTATACACGAAATCCTATTTTGAGGAGGAATACCCATGTTGCGCCATTCGGACATTTGGCAGGCCATTGACGGCCTTGCTTTGCGCAACGGTCTGTCCGCCTCGGCTTTGGCCCGAAAGGCGGGTCTCGATCCGACGACCTTCAACAAGAGCAAGCGGATCAGCCCCGATGGCAAATTGCGCTGGCCGAGCACGGAAAGCGTCGCCAAATGCCTGGCGGCCACCGGTTCGTCGCTCGCCGATTTCGTGGGCCTGGTCGGCGCCGCGAAAGAGACGTCCCAACCGCAGAAAATCCCCCTGATCGGCCTGGCGCAGGCGGGCACCGAAGGCTTCTTCGACGATTCGGGCTATCCGGTCGGCGGAAGCTGGGATGAGATTCCCTTTCCCGAGGTCGGCGATCACCACGCCTATGCGCTGGAGATCAGCGGCGATTCGATGGAGCCGCTTTATCGTGAGGGGGATTTGGTGATCGTGGCGCCGGGGGCCGGCGTGCGGCGGGGCGATCGGGTGGTGGTAAAGACCATCGACGGCGAGGTGATGGTGAAGCAGCTTCTGCGCCGCACCGGCCGCTACCTCGATCTGCAATCGGTGAATGCCCGCTACCCCAACCGTTCCCTGATGCTGGAGGAAGTGGCCTGGATGCACCGCATCGTCTGGTGCAGCCAATGACCGCCGGCCCGGCCCTCGACATCTTGGACCGCCTGCACCGCCGTTACGACGGGCCACTGCCGAGGGCATCGCGTGCCTGTGCGCTGGCCGGCGGACCGATGGCGCATCGCACGGCCTTATGGGCGGCGCGTTTGGCCTTCCTCGACGATCAGGCGCGTTGGGCGCGGGCCGCCCTGGTCTCGCATCGCGTCGCGGGCGATCCGACGCGGCTTGATCGCCTGGCCACCGACTTGGCCGAGATCCGCCGTCAGGCGATCGATCTTCTCAACGTCGAAAGCCGGCCACCACTTCCAGGTGAGGCGAAAAGGGAAACGGGTCGATCGGCGTCAAGGCCTCCAAGCGCCAGCCGGCCCTGACCAGGATCGCCGCGTCGCGCGCCAGCGTGGCCGGGTTGCACGAGACCGCCACCGCCGTTTTCACCAGACGCGACCGCGCCAATTCCCGCGCCTGAGCCAAGGCGCCGGCGCGCGGCGGGTCGAAGACCACGGCTTCGAACCCGTCAAGCTCCGCCGCCTCGACCGGCTGGCGGGCCAAATCGCGCCGCTCGGTCTCGATCCGCAAGGAGGGGTGGCGGCGAATCGCTTGGACTAGGGCGGCCAGCGCTTCGGCATCGCCCTCGACCGCCTTGAGCCGCGCGCCTGCCACCGCCAGGGGTAGAGTCAAGGTCCCCAGGCCGGCATACAAATCGGCAACCCGCCGGGCCGACCCCAAGGCGGCGATCACCGCCGCAACGATCACGCGTTCGCCTTCGGGGCTGGCTTGCAGGAAGGCCCCGGGTGGCGGCACCACCTCGACGCCGCCTAAGGTGAGGCGAGGCGGGCGGCGTTCGGCCACCGGCGAGGCCGATTTCTCTTCCGGCCGGCGCCAGGACAGACGCGCCAGATCGTGAGCCTGGGCAAAGTCCGCCAATTTTTCGCGTCGGAAAAGGTCGAGCGCGGCCTCGGCAACCAGCAGCAGATCGAGGCCGTTCTCGGTCAAGGTTAGAATGGCTTCGCCTGTGCCCCCCGGTTCGATCAGTTCGGCCAACAAGGTGCGCAAGGCCGGCAAGAGCGCCACGATCGCCGGATCGAGAACGACACAGGCCTCAAGATCGACGATGTTGGCGCTGGCCCGCGCGTTGAAACCCAAAACCAAGCCGCGGCCTAGGCGCCGAAAGGCGAAACCGGCGCGCCGACGCTTGCCAAGCGGCAGGCGCGCCAAGGGCACGAGGCCATCGGCCGGCAAACCCTGCGAGGCCAGGGCCTGTTCGAGCAGTCCGGTTTTCCAGCGGACGTAAAGGTCCTCGTCCAGATGCTGAACGGCGCAGCCGCCGCAGGCTTCGAAATGCCGGCAAAGCGGCGGGGCGCGATGCGGCCCGTCGTGAAGGCGTTCGATCACCGAACCGGCCAGGCCATCGCCGCGCCGCCCGGCGACCCGGGCCCGTACCCGATCGCCGGGAACGGTGAAGGGCAGGAAAAGTTGGTGTGCATCAAGTCGGGCGATGCCGTCGCCCCGCCCGCCCAGCCGCTCGACCACCAGTTCGACCACCTTGCCGGCGAGCGGCCCGGAAGGCGGCCCGTGCTTTCGCCGTTTCACGGCAGGCGGGCGAGGTCGGCGATCAGGCGTCCGAACAGGCGGGCCAAGGCTCGATCGAAGGCCGCCACCGCCGCGGCCGGGCTCTCATCGGAGGTGCGATCCTCCTCGCGGTAGGTGGCGAGCGCCACGACCTTGCCGTCGCGCAGGGAAACGAGCGCGGTCTCGATCTCGACCGAGGCGGTGGCTGTTCCGCCCGCCAACACCTGCTCGAAGCGGCGGATGCGGCCCTTCAGGCGGTAATCGGCGTTGGCGCGCAAGTCCGGCGTTACCACCGATCCGGCCAATTTGGACTCGCGCAGAGCGGCAAGGACCTGCTCCTGAACAAGGCGAGTCGGCGCCTCGACCCAGTAGTGATAGTGATATTGGCGCAGCACATTGGGGGAATCGGAGCGGCTGTAGACAAGGGCGCGCTCGCCGGTGACGCCGTCGGCGGCGAAGCGGTCGACTTCGATCACCCCCAACCGAGCGGCGGATGCCACCGAAACCACCGCCTTGGAGGACAGGCGATAGTATTGGTCGTTGGGAATGTCGGGCTGGGCGCAGGCGGCCAGGACGAACCCGAAAAGCAAGAACGAAAGGGCGCGCATGGTGGACCTCATTGCGGGCGCGCCGCCTCGTCGCGCGGCGGCTTGCCGCCCAGCAACAAGCCGGGATTTTCGCGGATGTGGCGACTGAACTCGTTCATGTTGCGGCTGGTGCTGTCGAGATTGTGGGTGACGCTGTCGATGTTGCGGGCGACCACATCCAAGGTGTGGCCGAGATCCTTCATGCCGGCCGCCAGTTCCGAGCGACTGTCGCCCAGCGCGCCCTTGGCCTCGTCCAGCAATTGGTCGATGCGCTGACGGGTGAGCACCAGATCGGTGGCGAGCTTGGCCAGATCGGACGCCATGCGATCGGTGTTGGCGACCGAACGATCGAGCTTTTTCAGATTGTCGTCGTTCAACAGGCGCTGGCCGGCGGCATCAAGCCGGCCCGAGAAATTCTCGGCGCTGGCGATGATGGCCGGGGTGCGCCTGGCCAGATCGTCCGACAGCTCGCGCATGTTGCGTAGCAGAGCCGGCGCCGTCGCTTCCAGCACCGCGCCCAGGCTGTCGACATATTTGTTGATGCTGGTGAGCAGCGGGCGCAGATTGTTCTGGCTCAGATCGCCCATTTCGCTGGCCAACTGCGACATCGCCGACATGACGTTGGCGCCGCTCGATCCCTTGAGGTCGGCGCCGGGCTTGAGACGGTTGGGGCTGGCGCCGGCCTTGATGTCGATCGACACCGCCGCCAGCAGGCCCGAGGCGGCGATGGTGGCCAGGCTGTCATCGGGGATCGCCCAGCCCGACTTCACCGACATTTCGACGGCGAAGCGCGGTCCGCCCGCCTTGGGGTTGGCGCGCACCGCCTCGACCTGACCCACCGGGAAGCCTTCGAACAGCACCTGGGTGCCGTATTTGATGCCGGTGACGTTGTCGTAGGCGGTGTAATAGGTGTCGGCCGAGCCGGTGCGGCCGGTGAGCAGAGCCACCGCCACCACCAGGCCAGCCACTCCGGCCAGAACGAAGCCGCCGACGGCAACGTAATTTGTCTTGGCGCTGTTCATAGAACCCCCGTCAGATCCCCTTGGTCAGACGCCGCAGATAGTCGTCGGGATCGAGTGTAGCCTCCTCGGTGCGGCGATTCAGCAGATTTTGAATGCGTTCGTTGGCGCTGGCGCGCACGCCGGCCACCGTGTCGACCATCAGGATATCGCCCTTATCGAGCACGCAAATGCGGTCGGCGATGCGAAAGGCGCTTTCCAGCTCGTGCGTCACCACCACGATGCTCATGCCCATAGCGTCGCGCAAGAGCAGGATCAATTCGTCGATGGCCGACGAGACCACCGGATCAAGCCCGGCCGACGGCTCGTCGCAGAACAAGAGCTTGGGGTCCATGACGATGGCGCGGGCCAGGGCGGCGCGCTTGATCATGCCGCCCGACAGCTCCGAGGGCATCAGGCTTTCGAAACCGGCCAGGCTCACCACTTCCATCTTGAGGCGGGCCATGATCGCCATGGTGCTTTCGTCGAGATCGGTGTGCTCGCGCAGGGGCAGCATGATGTTTTCGCCCACCGACATCGAGCTGAACAGGGCGCCGCCCTGAAAGGCCACACCCATGCGGGTGCG
This sequence comes from Rhodospirillales bacterium, assembly GCA_016214125.1. Classification (GTDB taxonomy): domain Bacteria; phylum Pseudomonadota; class Alphaproteobacteria; order Rhodospirillales; family WMHbin7; genus JACRPC01. The sequence goes on from JACRPC010000026.1 coordinate 21,389, forward strand.
CAGCTTGGTCAGTTCGATATCGGAAATGGCGTTGATGTCGGCGCCCAGGATGCGCACCGTACCCGAAGTCGGGCGCAACAGACCGAGAAGATGGTTGAGCAGGGTGCTTTTGCCCGAACCCGAGCCCCCCATGATCACCATGATCTCGCCTTCGTAGATGGTGAGGTTGATCCCCTTCAGGATCGGGCGGTCGCCATAATGGGTGACCAGATTCTCGATCTCGACCATCGGTTTGCGCGAGGCGGGGGCGGCGTTGTTCATGATCGTTCAGCGCGACAGCATGAAGGCGAAGATCATATCGGTGATGACGATGGCGCTGATCGAATGCACCACCGAGCGCGTCGTCATCCGTCCCACGCCCTCGGCGCCGCCGGTGACCAGCGAGCCGTTGACCACGCCGACCAGGGCGATCAGAACCGAAAAGATGGCGCTCTTGCCTAGGCCGTGCAGCAGATCGTCGAGCGTCAGCGCCTCGATCACCTGGTCGGCATAGGCCGCCAGCGACATGCCGAGATCGATCGAGACATAGATGCCGCCACCCAAAAGGGCGACGACGTCGGAGAGGAAGGTGAGCAGCGGCAGCATGATCAGCATGGCGAAGAGAGCCGGGGCGACCAGGAAGCGCACCGGGTTGATGCCCATGACGTGCAGCGCGTCGATCTCCTGATTGATCCGCATGGTGCCAAGACGGGCGGCAAGCGCCGAGCCGGAGCGGCCGGCCACCACGATGCCGGTGATCAAGGGCGCGAATTCGCGGACCACGGACAGGGCGACGCCGAACACCACGCGCGATTCGGCGCCGAAAATGCGCAGCGTGTGGATGCCCTGGATGGCCAGCATGGCGCCCACGGTGATCGACAGCACGGTGACGATGGGAATGGCGGCGACGCCGATTTCCATACCCTGGGCGACCACCGCCTTCAGCCGAACCGGCTGGCGGCGCCCAGGTCCCATCACCAGCCAGAACAGGCTTTGGGCGAGCAGGGTGGCGGCGTAGCCGATCTCGCCCAGCCCGGCCATGGTGCGTCGGCCGACCGTTTCCATCAGTTGGGTCAGCACCGCCATGGTCATTGGTTCCGCTTCAAGGCCTCGTCCAGATTGGCGTGGATGGTGAAGACGCGGTCGAGCCTTGCCAGTTGCATGACCCGCTGGACCGAGGCGCTGAGGCCGGCGAGCGAAAAGGGAATCTGTTTCTTGCGCGCCGCCTGGAAGGCCTCGACCAGGCTGGCGACGCCCGAGCTGTCGATGTAGGAAACGCCGCCCAGATCGACGATCACCGGCAGGCCTTCGGCAACCACCACCAGCAATTCCTTGCGCAGGGTGGGCGAATGCTGAAGGTCGACATCGCCGGCGAGGCTTACCACCCGCAGACCGGCCTCCTTGCGCGTTTCCATTTTCATGGCAGTTTTTCCTATCTTTCCCTCAGGCGAAACGCTTGACCAATTGTAGCAGATTGCCGGCACCGGGCGGCGGGGCCAAGAACGCCCGCTCGTCGACCAGCGCCTGGATGAAATGGGTACCCAAGCCGCCGGGGCGGACATCCTCGAGCGCGCGCGGCTTGATCCGGCTGGGGTCGACCGGCGGCGCGTAATCGACCAGCCGCACCACCAAACTGCCGCCATTCTTGCGCACATCCATTTCGATCGGGCGGTCGGTGGGGCCGCCATAGGCATGACGGATGATGTTCTGGCAGGCCTCGTCGACCGCCAGCACCAGATCGTTAATGAAGACTTCCGAGGCGCCAACGAGGTCGGCGGCGTCGGCTAGGGCGTGGCGGGCCAGCCGCAGCCGGTCGGGCCGCGCCGGGAAGACGATTTGCACCAGCCGCTCGCCGGGTGGATCGAGGTTCATGGTTGGCGCGATCCCTCCACCGCCAGAATCGTGAGGTCGTCGCGCAGGGGATGACCCGGGCGTTCGACGGCGGCCACCAGCCGTTCCAGCCGCTCGACCAGCGGCCGGCCGGATTCGCGCGCGATCAGGTTCAATACCTTGTCCAAGCCCAGAAATTCCCCGTCCACGGCCGAACTCTCGGTCAGGCCGTCAGTGAAGACGTAGAGGCAGCCGCCGTCAAGCGCCAGCTCAATTTCGGCAAATTCGGCGCCCGGCACGATGCCCAGCGGCGGCGCCTCGGCCTCGAAGGCGGTGAAGGCGCCTTGGCGGTAGAGTTGCGGCGGCTCATGGCCGGCATTGGCCATCACCACCCGGTCACCCGCCGGGTCATAAAGCCCGACCACGGCGGTGACGAACATGCCGAAACTGGCGGTTTCGCACAGCTCGTCGTTCAGGCGAGCCATGAGTTGGCCAGGCGGGCCCAGATCCTTGCCCAAGCAGCGGAACAGGCTGGCGGTCTTGGCCATCAGGAGAGCGGCGTTCATGCCTTTGCCGGAGACGTCGCCAAGGCAAAACCAGATCCGTCCGTCGGCCAGCGGCATGATGTCGTAGAAATCCCCCGACACCTGACGCGCCGGTCGGTTGATGCCGGCGATGGGAAAGGGCGCCGGCCGCGCCTCGGGCAGCAGGCTGCGTTGGATGGTGGCCGCCAGCTCCAACTCGCGCTTCAGCGTTTCCTGTTCGACCTGGGCCAGGGCCATGCGGGCGTTGAGGATGGCAAGCGCCGCGGCGTTGGCCAGGGCTTCCAGCACCCGAAGGTCGCCCAGCGCGAACAGCCCGTCGCCACCCTTCTTGTTGATCAGTTCGATGGCGCCCACCGTCTGGTCCTTGACCGAGAGGGGGGCGCAGAGGATCGAGCGGGTGACGAAGCCGGTGGTGGTGTCGACGCCGCCATGGAAATCGGGATCGGCGCGTACGTCGCGCACCATGCGCGAGGCGCCTTCGGCCACGGTACGGCCGACGATGCCGTGCTTGGCGGAAATCTTGATGCCGGTGATGTCGACCGGACCGGCGCAAGCGTGACAGACCAACTCGTCACCCTCGAGCAGGAACAAGGACGCCGCCTCCGCCGACAGGGCCTCGGCGATCCGGGATAGGCCCAGGCGCAGACTTTCATCCAGATTGAACGAGGTGGCGAAGCTGCGGCTCATCGCCGCAATCAGATCCAGATGATGGGCCAGCACGGTTTCGGTCATGGCGGCGCTTCCGATCTTCCGAGAACCACCACATAGCCCGGCACGGGCCGTCCGCCCTCGGACCGCGTGGCGGCCTCCTCCAGGGTCCGAACCCGAAAGCCGATCCGCGCGGCCGCCTGGCGCAGATAGGCTTCGGAATGGGCGTAACGCTGGGCTGGGCCGATCCCGAAGCCTTCGCCTTCCTGGCGCTCGACCGTGAAGGCGAACAGCCCCTCTTTGCGCAACCACGTCGCCACGCGCCCCAGCACCGGATCGAGATCGCCCATGTAGACGAGGACGTCGGCGGCAACCACGGCGTCGAACGGTCCGATGTCCAACGACCCCTCGAGCAGATCGCCCACCGAAAGCCGATCGTAAAGGCTCAGGGCCTGGGCGCGCTCGATCATCCGGGGCGAGAGGTCGATGCCCTCCAAGCGGTCGGCGAGCGGGCGGAGCGCCCGGCCGGCCAGACCGGTGCCGCAGCCGAGATCGAGGATGGCGGCGGGCCTGGGGCCAAGATGGGGTTTCAGGGCTTGGGCCAGCAATTCCGGCGCGCGATAGTCCAGGCGGTTCGAAAGGGCGTCGTCGAAACGCTCGGCATATTGATCGAAGACGGCCCGCACATGCGCCGCCGGCGCCCGCTCGGGCAAGGGCGCAGCCCCCAGGCGCGCCAGGGCCAGGCTGGCGCCTCGCCGATCGCTGGGGTCGGCGCTCTGGGCCTGGCGATAGCGGGCGATGGCGGCTTCCGGGTCGCCTCGGCTCTCGGCGATCTGGCCCGCCAGCGCCAGCGCCTCGGCATAGGCCGGATCAAGGGCCAGGGCCTTGCCGATGGCGGCCTCGGCTTCCTCCAGCCGGCCCAATGCGCAGAGCGTTTCGGCCTGGGCCGCCCAGGTTGGGGCGTGATCGGGCGCGATCGCCAGGGCCAGCCGGTACTGTTCGGCCGCCGGTTCCGGTCGGCCCAGACGGACGAGCGCGCGGGCCAACTGCACGCGCGGCGCCGCCGCCATCGGGGTCGCCTTGACGGCGCGATCGAGCCGGCGCACCGCCTCGCGGACATCGTCGGTCGACAGCGCCACCAGCCCCAGAACATATTGGGCGCCGCCATGGCGCGGATGGGCGGCCTCGATCTGGCGGGCCAGCGTGCGGGCGGCCTCGAACCGGCCCTCCTCGAAAGCCTGATAGGCTTGGCCGAACAGGGCTCCGGCCTCGTTCAAGGCGCCACCCGCTTGCCCTGGAAGAGGTCGAGCACGGTCCGCACATGACGATCCTGGCGGTGGAACCCGCCATGATCGGCGCTTGGATCCTCGATGGTGCGCAGCAGCGTGGCGCCATGCTTGACCACCCAGGTCCCCGCCCGGCGCATGGCCGGACAGCCGTCGCGCTCGGGGTTTTCGTCGCGGCCGCCGCAGAAGGTGATCCAGTTCTGGCTGGCGAAGGGCCGCGATCCGAAGCGCCCGCTTTCGATGTTTCGGTTGACCGGAAAGTCGGGCGCCGCTCCTCCGGCATTGGCCAGCACCAGCCCGAAGAAATGGTTGGCCGAGGCGATGTCGAGGGCGGCAACGCCATAGATGTTGGCGGCACCCCGGCTGAAGCCGTGCAAGAGAGCGCTTTTCGGGCTAGCCCCCAAGCGGCGGAGGAGTTGGTCGATCTCCCGATAGGCATGCTCGGGCGGGTAATAGTCCGGCATCGCTTCGCCGCGACCGAACCACCATTGCAGCGCCGCCAGCCCCAACCCACGTCCCTCCAGATGGGGCTGCCAGAGCGCCAATTCGTCGAAAGCCCAGCTACCATGGCCGTGCAGCGTCACCACCCAGCCCTTGACGGGCTCCTTGGGCGTCCAGACGAGGACGAAAGAGCGCCCGTCCGAGGTGGGTTCGATCCGCGCCCCCAGCCTTTCGGCCAGGCGGGCGCGCTCGGGCTGGGCGCGCCGTCCCTGCTCGAGCAGACGCTTGGCCTCGGGCGCCAGGGCGGGGTCGAGGGCCAGGGCGGGGGCCGGGGCCGCCCAGAGGGCAAGGAGGGTGAGGATAAAAAGGCGTTTCATGGTCGGACCCTAACGCGATTCCCGATGACCGCCAAGCCGGGCCGATGTAATTTAGGGCCATGAACGTTGACGCCATCGGTCCCGACGACGCCCGGGTCGCCTTCGAGGAGGGCGTCGCCCATCATCGTGCCGGTCGGGTTACCCAGGCTCTGGCGGCTTACGCCCAGGCCCTGGCGATCGATCCCAAGATGTCGGCGGCGTTGGTCAATCGAGCGGTTGGCTTGAACCAGTTGGGCCAGCGCGAGGAGGCGATGGAGTGCCTCAATCAGGCCCTTTCCCTCGACCCCAGCCAGCCGGTTTCCTGGATGGCGCTGAGCGACGTTCTGAAGGCGCTCGGCCATGCCGACGAGGCGGCCACCGCCTTGCGTCGGGCGCTGACCAGCCGGCCGGGTTTTGCCCCGGCGGTGGCGAGTTTGGCCGATGCCCTGATCGCCAGCGGCGACGTGGCCGAGGCCGAGATGATGCTGGACGGCTTGCTTGCCCAAAATCCGGGTGACTGGATCGCCTGGCAGCGCCTGGGGCAGATGCATATCGAGAACCGTCGCACGAACGCGGCGATCGCCTGTCTTCAGCGCGCCCTGGCGATCAAACCCGATCGTGACGACGTGCGGATGACCCTGGCGCAAGCCTTCGTCAAGGTGGGGGCTTTGGCGGTGGCCGACAAAGTCTATCGCGATATCCTGGCCCGTCACCCCGATTACGGACCGGCTTTGATCGGTTTGGCCCAGACTTTGGTCGGCCAGGGGCAGTTGGACGAGGCCGAGCCGCTGCTCGAACACGCGCTTGCCGGCGACCCTCAATCCGTTGACGGCCATCTGGCGCGGGCCCGCCTCAATTTTCTGGCCGGACGCCTGGCGAAGGCATGGCCCGACTACGCCTGGCGCAAGAATCATCCGTCCTTCACGGCGCCCGACATCGGCCGCCCGGTCTGGGATGGTTCGCCCCTGGGCGGACGGCGCATTCTGCTCATCGCCGAGCAGGGGGTCGGCGACACCCTTCAGTTCTTGCGCTACGTGCCGATGGTGGCGCGTGCCGGGGGGCGGGTTTTCCTCGCCGTGCCGGCGGCGCTGAAGAAACTGGTGTCGAGCGTCTATGGCGTCACGTCGGTGGTGGGCGAAGGCGAGCCGATTCCTTCGGTCGACGTCCAGGCCCATCTTCTCGATTTGCCGGCTCTGTTCGGAACCACCGAGGCCGAAGTGCCGGCGCCGATTCCTTATCTTTCGGTGACCGGCCCGACCGTGAAGCTCGATCCGCCGGCCGGCACCCGGCTCAAGGTGGGGTTGGTCTGGGCGGGCAATCCCGATCACCCTGAAGATGAACGGCGCTCCTGCCCCTTTACCCTTTTGCAGGAATTGCTGGGCGTCGAAGGCGTGGCCTATTACAGCCTGCAGACCGGACCGAACGCCGTCGACCTCGTCCATCACGCCCATCCGGCGCTGATCGCCGATCTGGCGCCCAGCCTGACGAGCTTTGCCGACACCGCCGCCTTTCTCGCCCAGCTCGATCTGCTGATCACCGTCGATACGGCGGTGGTGCATCTGGCGGGGGCGTTGGGTGTGCCCACCTTCCTCATGTTGGCCTTCGCCCCCGATTGGCGCTGGCGCCAGACGGGCGACGACACGCCCTGGTACCCATCCTTGAAGCTGTTCCGCCAGCGCCGCCCGGGCGATTGGTCCGAGGTCATCCGCGGCGTGGCCCTGGGCCTGCGCGAGAAGCTGGGCCTGCCGCCGCCGGGAACGGTCGCCCTGCAGCCCTCGGTCTTCCGCAAGGCCGATGGCCAGCCGCGCTATCTGATGCCCATCCCCCAGAAGCTGGCCGAGGATGTCGGCGTTCGGTTCCTGGTCGCGCGCGAACGCGAATTCGGCGGCTTCGAATATCCGTTCCGCCGCCTTCTCGACGTCCATCTCGAGGCGGACGATCTGTTCATCGATGCCGGCGCCCATTGGGGGATCATGAGCCTGCACGCCGCCACCCACCATACCGGCAAGGTGACGGTGTTGGCGATCGAACCGGCGGCGGTCAATCTGGGGCCCTTGCGGCGCTGGATCGAGGTCAACAACGTCACGCAAGCGGTCGAAATCGTCGCCGCCGGCCTGTCCGATCAGGCCGGGCGCGGCCGTCTGATGCCGGAAAGCACCATGGGCCTGTCGATTGCTCCGGCGGACGCCACCGATTATCGTTCCGATACCGTGCCGCTCACCACCATCGATGCGCTGTTGGCGGATCGGCCGCATCTGGCCGAGAAGCGCACGATCGTCAAGATCGATGTCGAGGGACTGGAGCCCGAGGTGATCGAGGGCATGAAAGACCTGCTCGATTCCGGTCGGGTCGCGGCCATGATCATCGAACGCGGCCGCAGTTTCGACGCGCCCGAGCGGGCCGATCGGTTCAAGGCGATGTTGGCGGCACTACGCGATCGCGGTTTCGGTCTTTATCGCTTCGCCCATGAAGGGCTGGGCGGCCCCCTGGTGCCCTACATCTTCTGCGAGGATTTGTGCAACGTGGTGGCGCTGGCGGCCGGCACGGCCAAGCTGGCGGCCTATCCCCGGGCGGCGGGGCCGATTCCGCCCTCGACCCAGCCCGAGCGTTCCCGCCTGGAGCCGGCGGCGAAGGCGCGTCGAACCAAGGCGCTGATCGAGGCCAAGAGCAGCGATGTCGGTTTCTGGAGCGATTGGGCCAATCTCGAGGATGGCGCCGTCGAGCGCGCCCAGGCGGCGGCGCGCTATCTTGCCGCCGGCGACAAGGTGCTTGATCTCGGTTGCGGCCAGATGCGGCTTCGGGAGCTGTTGGGGTCCGAGGCGGCTTACAGCTCGGCCGATCTGGTGCCCTGGGCGCCCGAGACCCTGGCGGTCGATCTCAACCAGGGCCAGTTTCCCGAGGGACGCTTTGATTGCGTGGCTCTGCTTGAGGTGCTGGAGTTCCTGCACGATCCGCTCTGGGTGCTCGAGCAGGCGCGCCGCGCCGCACCCAGCTTGCTGCTCACCTATCGCCTGCGTCAGGGCGAGATGGAAATGGCAAGGCGCACGCGGGGCTGGGTCAATGATTGGGATTATCCGGTCTTCCGTGAGGCGCTGGACAAGACCGGGTGGCGGATGAAGATACGCTTGGCGGTGGCCGAGACCACCCTGTTCGTTTGCCGCGCCGCCAAATAACCCGTCTCAGCCGAACGCAACCTCGAAACACTCCATCAGAGCGGCGTCGATTTCGGCCAGGCTGGCCGTATGGCCGAGCGCCCATAGGCTGGTGACGCCATGCTGGGCGATGCCGCAAGGCACGATGCCGCGAAAGTGATCGAGATCGGGATCGACGTTGAGCGCCACGCCATGGAAACTGACCCAATGGCGGATACGCACGCCCAAGGCGGCGATCTTGCTTTCGCCGGCGCCATCCCTAACCCAGATGCCGACCCGCCCTTCCCGCCGCTCGCCCGTCACATTGAAGCGGGCCAGGGTAAGGATCAGCCATTCTTCCAGGTTATGGACGAAGCGGCGCACGTCGGCGCCGCGCCCGCGCAAATCGAGCATGACATAGGCCACCCGCTGGCCGGGTCCATGATAGGTGTATTGCCCGCCCCGCCCGCTGGCATAGACCGGAAAACGGTCGGGATCGAGAAGGTCCCTGGGATCGGCGCTGGTCCCGGCGGTGTAAAGCGGCGGATGTTCGAGCAGCCAGACCAGCTCCGGCGCTTCCTTGGCCCGAATGGCCGCCACATCGGCTTCCATCCGCGCCAGGGCCTCGGGATAGGGAACCGGCCGGTCGCTGATCCGCCAACTTACTGGGGCCACGGCGTCGATCCTCCTTGATCGGGGGGCGTCGATTTGCTATGTGCTCGGGGCTTGGGCGGCTCCAACCGGCGTCCCGGCATGTGCGGTCGTGGCGGAACTGGTAGACGCGCAGCGTTGAGGTCGCTGTGGGGTAACTCCCGTGGAAGTTCGAGTCTTCTCGACCGCACCATCTTGATTTCGATCCGAACGACGTTTCGGTGTAGACTGGGGCCCGCCGTTACGGCGGGCTTCGCCTTTGGGGGGGACGCGATGGCCAGAGATCTTAGCGAATCCGCCTTGGAATATCACCGTCTGCCGACGCCGGGCAAGATCAGCGTCGTGCCGACCAAGCCCTTGGCCAACCAGCGCGACCTGGCGCTCGCCTATTCGCCGGGCGTGGCGGCGGCCTGCGAGGCGATCGTCGCCGACCCGGCCGAGGCCTCCACCGTTACCGCGCGCGCCAATCTGGTGGCGGTGGTGACCAACGGCACCGCGGTTCTGGGGCTGGGCGCCATCGGCCCCCTGGCGGCCAAGCCGGTGATGGAGGGCAAGGGGGTTCTTTTCAAGAAATTCGCGGCCATCGATGTCTTCGACATCGAGATCGCCGAAACCGATCCCGACAAGCTGGTCGACATCATCGCCAGTCTGGAACCCACCTTCGGCGGCATCAATCTGGAAGACATCAAGGCCCCGGAATGCTTCGAAGTCGAACGCCGCCTGCGCGAGCGGATGAAAATTCCGGTCTTCCACGATGATCAACACGGTACCGCCATCATTGTCGGTGCCGCGGTTCTGAACGGTCTGCGGGTGGTCGAGAAACCGATCGATAAGGTCCGGCTGGTGGCCTCGGGTGCCGGCGCGGCGGCCTTGGCCTGCCTTGATCTTCTGGTCGGGTTGGGCCTGAAGAAGGAGAACATCACCGTTTGCGACATCAAGGGCGTGGTCTATGAGGGCCGCACCGAGCTGATGGACCCCTACAAGGCGCGCTACGCCCAGAAGACCAAAGCCCGCAGCCTGGCCGAGGCTCTGCCGGGGGCCGACATCTTCTTGGGTCTCTCGGCGCCCAAGGTGCTGACCGGGGCGATGGTGGCGACGATGGCCGAGCGCCCCTTGGTTTTCGCGCTCGCCAATCCGACGCCCGAGATCATGCCCGACGAGGTGAAGGCGGTGCGCCCCGACGCGGTGATTGCCACCGGTCGTTCCGACTTTCCCAATCAAGTGAACAATGTTCTTTGCTTCCCTTACCTGTTCCGGGGTGCGCTTGACGTCGGTGCCACCGCCATCAACGAGGCGATGAAGCTGGCGGCGGTCAAGGCCCTGGCCGATCTGGCGCTGGCGGAGCCGGACGAGACGGTGTCGGTGGCCTATGGCGGCCAGTCGCTCCGTTTCGGCCCCGACTATCTGATTCCCAAGCCTTTCGACCCGCGCCTGATCCTTACCGTGGCGCCGGCGGTGGCCAAGGCGGCGATGGAGTCGGGCGTCGCCACCCGGCCGATCGCCGATTTCAAGGCCTATCGCGACCGGTTGATTCAATTCGTCTTCCGCTCGGGCCTGGCGATGAAGCCGGTGTTCGAGCGCGCCAGGCGCGATCCGCGCCGGCTGGTCTATGCCGAGGGCGAGGAACGCCGGGTGCTGCGCGCCGTGCAGACGGTGGTCGACGAGGGCTTGGCGCGGCCGATCCTGATCGGGCGGCGCGAGGTGGTGGCCAAGCGCATCCGCGAACTCGATCTTCGCATCAAGCTCGATCACGACATCGAACTTTGCGACCCCGAGGACGATCCGCGCTACAACGAATATTGGACGCTCTATCACAATCTGATGGAGCGCAAGGGGGTGTCGCCCCAATACGCCCGCACGGTGGTGCGCACCCGCAACGCGGTGATCGCCTGCCTGATGCTCCAGCGCGGCGAGGCCGAGGCGATGCTTTGCGGCACCAGCGGCCGCTTCACCCGTCATCTTGGTCACATCATGGATGTCATCGGCTTGCGCCCCGGCGTGAAGACGGCGGCGGCGATGAACCTGTTGATTCTCGCCAAGGGCACCTATTTCCTCTGCGACACCTATGTGACGCCCGAACCGACGCCCGAGCAGATTTGCGAAGCGACCTTGCTGGCGGCCGAAGAGGTGCGGCGCTTCGGTATCGAGCCCAAGGTGGCCCTCTTGTCGCACTCCAATTTCGGCGGCCGCGACAGCGCCACCGCGATTCGCATGCGCGAAGCGCTTGCCCTCATTCAGGAACGCGCTCCCGATCTGGAGGCCGAGGGCGAGATGCATGGCGACGCCGCCATCAGCGAGGAAATCCGCAAAGCCATTTTCCCCAATTCCAGGCTCAAGGGAGAGGCGAATCTTCTGGTGATGCCCACGCTTGATGCCGCCAACATCAGCTTCAATCTGTTGAAGGTGCTGGGCGAGGGGCAATCGGTGGGGCCGATGCTGATGGGGGCGGCGCTGCCCGCCCATATCCTCACCCCGTCGGTCACGGTGCGCGGCATCGTCAATATGAGCGCGCTGGCCGTCGTCGACGCGCAGATGGCGAAGCGACGCTAACCGAGACGCTTGCGGAATTTCTATGGCCGTCTATTCTCGCCGCCCATGACCCAATTCTCGATCACCGATTTGGCGAAGGAATTCGCCATCACCACCCGGGCCATCCGCTTCTATGAAGACGAAGGGCTGATCCGGCCCAAGCGCGAGGGACAGCGTCGGATTTTCGGCGCCCGCGATCGGGTGCGCCTCAAGTTGATCTTGCGCGGCCGCCGCCTGGGCTTCTCGCTTAGGGAGATCGCCGAGATCATCGATCTGTACGATCGCGAGCCGGGCGAGGAAGGCCAGCTCCGCCATTTCCTGGAAAAGATCAAGGAGCGCCGCGCCCTGCTCAGCCAACAGCAAGAAGACATCGCCGCCACGCTGCGCGAATTGGCCGAAGTCGAGGAGAATTGCCGGCGCATCCTGGCCGAAAAGGGGTTCAAGCGCTGAAGGCAAGCCGAGGCCATGGGGCGGGGCGGCGGATCCCGGGCTCTGCGATATTGACGTTTACGTAAACGTAAGTTACTGTTTGGCCAAATTGCTCTGGCCTTGGGTCGGCAAGGAAACGTGGAGGACGACGTGGCGGACATGGTCATCACCTATCGCGGAACCGTCTATCCCTGGCAATGCGACCATGTTGGGCACATGAACGTCATGTGGTATGTCGGCAAGTTCGACGAAGGCACCTGGAATTTCTTCAACGAACTTGGCCTGACCCCGGCCTATTTCACCGAACGCCAGCGCGGCATGGCCGCGGTGCAGCAGAACATCACCTACAAGAAGGAGGTGTTGGCGGGCGAGGTCCTCTATGTGCGCACCGGCCTTCTTGAGGTGCGCGAGCGCGTGCTGCGCTTCGTTCACGAGATGGTGAACGGCGCCACCGAGGAAACGGTGGCGATCGCCGACCTCACCGGCGTCCACCTCGATCGTGCCACCAGGCGGTCTTGCGCCATGCCCGAGGACGTTTTGGCGCGCGCACCGGAAAGGATCATCGCATGGCCGAAACCCTGACCTTCCAGCCCGCCGACGATCACTTTGCGGAACGCGTGTGGGAAAGCTTTAACCGCCAGGGCATCATGCATTTCCTGGGCGCCCGCCTCGTTCACGTCGCGCCCGGCGAATGCGACATCGAACTTCCCTTCAAGCCGGAATTGACGCAACAGCACGGCTTTTTTCACGGCGGCGCCATCGGCGCCATCGCCGATTCGGCGGCCGGTTACGCCGGCTACACCTTGGCCCCCGCCGATTCGGGCGTGCTGACCATCGAATACAAGCTCAACATCGTCGCTCCCGGCGACGGCGAGAAGTTGATCGCCCGGGGACGGGTGATCAAGCCCGGCCGTTCGGTCAGCGTGACCGAGGCCCGGGTGATCGCCATCAAGAATGGCCGCGAGAAGCTCTGCGCCATCTGCCTGCAAAGCTTGGCGGTGCGTCAGGGCCTGCCGGAATTCCTAGGTTAGGCGGGTCTCCAGATAGCGGACGAACTCGTCGGACGGCAAGGCTTTGCTGTGGAGCCAACCTTGTGAGAATTGGCAGCCGGCCTCGGAGAGGAAGGCCTGCTGAGACGCGGTTTCCACGCCCTCGCCGACAATGCGCAGCCGCATGCTTTGGGCCATGGCGATGATCGAGCGCACCAACTCGGCATCGCCGGCGCTGGTGGTAAGATCGCGCACGAAACTGCGGTCGATCTTCAGGGTATCGAAGGGATAGCGGCGCAGATAGCTGATCGAGGAAAAGCCGGTCCCGAAATCGTCGATGGCGAAGCCGATGCCCAAGGCGTTCAACTCCTCGATGATCTGTTGGGTCTCGCGCGAATCCTCCAAGAGCAGGCTTTCGGTGATCTCGATTTCCAGACAGGAGGCGGGCAGGCCGCTCTCGGCCAGCGCACGGCGTACGGTCTCGACCAGAGTGCGCTTCTGGAACTGCCGGCTGGAAACGTTGACGGCGACGAACAGCGCTCGGCCCTCGACCTTCGGCCAACGGCTGGCTTCCTTGCAGGCCTCGCGCAGCACCCACTCGCCGATCGGCAGGATCAGGCCGGTATCCTCGGCCAGCGGAATGAAGTGATCGGGCGGAACCGAGCCGAGGGCGGGATTGGTCCAGCGCAGCAGCGCCTCGGCGCCCACCAGGCCGCCGCTCGCGTTGTCGATCAGCGGCTGATAGTGGAGCGAAAGCTCGTTGCGCTCGAGGGCATGGCGAAGCTGCACCTCCATGCGCATATGCTCCATCGCCTGCACGTTCATTTCGGGCGTAAAGAAGCGAAAGATGCCGCGGCCCTCCTTCTTCGCCCGATACATGGCGGCGTCGGCGTTGCGCATCAAAAGCTGGGAATCGCGTTCGTCCTGGGGGTAGAGGGCGATGCCGATGCTGCCGGCGATGAAGACTTCGCCTTCGGCGAGCACGAAGGGTTGCGCGCAGACCTCAAGAATCTTCTCCGCCACGATTTCGGCGCTGGTGATGTCCCTGAGATCGGGCAAGATGATCACGAATTCGTCGCCGCCCAAGCGGGCGACCGTGTCGCCTTCGCGCAGGCATTCGGTCAGCCGGTGCGCCGCCTCTTTGAGCAAGCGGTCGCCGGCGGCGTGGCCCAGGGTGTCGTTGACCTTCTTGAAATCGTCGAGATCGAGCAACATCAGCGCCACCATGGTCTGGTAGCGATGGGCGTGCGCCACCGCCTGGTTGAGGCGGTCCATGGCGAGCAGACGATTGGGCAGACCGGTTAGGGTGTCGAAATTGGCCTGGCGCAGCAGGCGTTCCTCGTATTCCTTGCGGACCGAGATGTCTTCCTTGATCGCCAGAAAATGGGTGACCCGGCCGTCGGAATCGCGGATGGGCGAGATGGCAACGTATTCCCAATAAAGATCGCCGTTCTTGCGGCGGTTCAGCAGTTCGCCGCGCCATTCCCGTCCCGATCGGATGGCCGACCACAGTTCGGCGTACTGCTCGGGCGCGGTACGCCCCGATTTGAGCAGGCTGGGCTTGCGACCGACGACTTCCTCCGTCGTATAGCCCGACACCTGTTCGAACTTCGGATTGACGTATTGGATGGCGCCCTCGGTGTCGGTAATCATCACCGAGGCCGAACTTTGCTCCACCGCCTGGGAGAGTTGGCGAAGCTTGCTTAGGACCTTCTTGCGGTAGGAGATGTCGCGGATGATGGCGCAAAAATAGTCGCGCCCGTCGGACTGCCACTGGCCGATGGTGAATTCGATCGGCACCGTTTGACCGTCCTTGCGCGCGACGACGGCCTCGACCAGCTTGCCCACCATGCGGACGCGGCCTTGCGGGTTGCGCAATTTCAAGAGCCAAAGCGTGTGCAAAGGGCGCTGGTCCGCCGGCACGATGGAGATCAGGGGTTTGCCCAGCATCTCCTCCTCGTCGTGGCCGAGGACCTCGCAGGCGCCCGGATTCCAACTCTGGACGATGCCCTCGGCATCGAAGGTGATGATGGCGTCGGGCGTGGCGTTGATCACCGCGTGCAGGCGGCCTTCGGAGATGCGGCGCAAATCCTCGGCCTGGCGCTGTTCGGTGATGTCGGCGTAGGTCGTGATAAAGCCGCCCGAAGGCAGCGGATGCCCCTCGATGCGCAACACCCGTCCCGACTTGGTGGTGCGTTCGAAAACGTGGGGCTTGAATTGAAGAGCCAGCGCCACCCGCTCGCGAACCTGCGTTTCGACATCGCCCGGGCCGTATTCGCCGCGCTTGGCGTTGTAGCGGATGAATTCTTCGAACGGGGTCCCGATTCGCGCCAACTCGGGCGGGAAGTCGAGCAGTTCCATAAATCGTCGATTGAAGAGAATCAGGGTGAGATTGGCATCGCAGACCGACAGGCCCTGTTCGAGCTGGTCGAGGGATTCCTGATAGGCGGTCGGGAGCGGCCGAAAGGCCGCGGCTTCTCCGATGCTCATTCGCGCCTTTCCGATCGCGACCCCCCCAGTTCGTTATTCCGAAAGGTCCCGCGCCC
The DNA here is from genome assembly GCA_016214125.1 of Rhodospirillales bacterium. Classification (GTDB taxonomy): domain Bacteria; phylum Pseudomonadota; class Alphaproteobacteria; order Rhodospirillales; family WMHbin7; genus JACRPC01. The sequence continues at coordinate 36,749 of JACRPC010000026.1, forward strand.
TTCGAGTTTCTTTGTTCGATCAATCGATCCTGGGTCGAAATCCTGCCTGATGGCTCGGATATTCGCAAGATTTTGATCGGGTATTAGATCGAAATTTTGGAAAATTATCGCCTTAGTAAAGGGGGTTAATCCTTCGCCCCATGATAGAAGTTGACGTTTACGTAAACGTAAGTAATAAATGGGATCGGAGCATGGGGCGGGGATGGACAGCCCGGGCGAAAAGACGATAAGCCTCGGGCGGCTTCTCGTCAGGCAAGGGGAACCGACAAGGGGAGAGAACGCGATGATCGCCAACAGCCGCTATCCGACGCTCGATTTTCATTTGGGCGAGACCGCCGATCTTTTGCGCGATCAGGTGCGGGCCTTTTCCGACAAGGAGATCGCACCCCAAGCGGCCGAGATCGACCGCTCCAACGAATTTCCGATGCCGCTGTGGCGCAAGCTGGGCGCCCTCGGCGTTTTGGGCGTCACCGTCGAGGAAACCTATGGCGGCGCCGGCATGGGCTATCTCGAGCATGTGGTGGCGATGGAGGAAATCAGCCGCGCCTCGGCCTCGGTCGGCCTGTCCTACGGCGCCCACTCCAATCTCTGCGTCAACCAGATCCGCCGCAACGGCAACGAAGCGCAAAAGCGCAAGTACCTTCCCAAGCTGATCAACGGCGAATTCGTGGGCGCCTTGGCGATGAGCGAACCCGGCGCCGGCTCGGACGTAGTGTCGATGAAGCTCAAGGCCGACAAGAAGGGCGATCGCTACATTCTGAACGGCACCAAGATGTGGATCACCAACGGTCCGGATGCCGATGTGACCGTGGTTTATGCCAAGACCGATCCCGGCGCCGGGCCACGCGGCATCACCGCCTTCCTGGTCGAGAAAGGCATGAAGGGCTTCTCGGTGGCGCAGAAGCTGGACAAGCTCGGCATGCGCGGCTCCAACACCGGCGAACTGGTCTTCCAGGATTGCGAGGTGCCCGAAGAAAACGTCATGGGTGGGCTTGGCCGGGGCGTCAATGTGCTGATGAGCGGCCTTGATTACGAACGCGCCGTACTGGCCGGCGGGCCGGTCGGTATCATGCAGGCTTGCCTGGACGTGGTGATCCCCTACCTGCACGAACGCCAGCAATTCGGCCAACCGATCGGCCAGTTCCAACTCATGCAGGGCAAGCTGGCCGATATGTACACCACCTTGAACGCCAGCCGCGCTTACGTGTACGCGGTGGCCCGGGCTTGCGACGCCGGCCAGACCACCCGCAAGGACGCCGCCGGTGCCATTCTGTTCGCCGCCGAAAAGGCGACCTGGATGGCCTTGGAGGCCATCCAATGTCTGGGCGGCAACGGCTACATCAACGATTATCCAACCGGCCGCCTCTTGCGCGACGCCAAGCTCTACGAGATCGGCGCCGGCACCTCGGAAATCCGGCGCATGCTGATCGGCCGCGAACTGTTTGGCGAAACGGCGTGATCGGTGGATTTCTCCGCTGAATCCATGGTCGGAACAGGTTAAGGTACGGTCGTTCCATTGCCGGGCTGAGTTTGGCCGCGAGAAGGAGAAGGTTCATGCGTGCTTCCGATCCCATCGTCATCGTCGGTGCCGCCCGCACGCCCATGGGCGGTTTTCAGGGCGACCTTCGGGACGTGCCCGCCCCCAAGCTGGGCGCGGTCGCCATCAAGGCCGCCGTCGAGCGCGCCGGAATTGCGCCGGCGGATGTCGAGGAAGTCATCATGGGGCTTTGCCTGTTCGCCGGGTTGGGCCAGGCGCCGGCCCGCCAGGCCTCGCGCTTCGCCGGTCTGCCCGACAGCACCGGCTGCACCACGATCTCCAAAATGTGCGGCTCGGCGATGAAATCCGCGATGCTGGCCCACGATCTCTTGATCGCCGGCACCAACAAGGTGATGGTGGCGGGCGGCATGGAGAGCATGACCAACGCCCCCTACGTCTTGGAAAAGGCCCGCTCGGGCTATCGCATGGGGCATGGCAAGATTTACGACCACATGTTCCTCGACGGCCTGGAAGACGCCTACGACAAGGGCCGGTTGATGGGCAGCTTCGCCGAGGAGTGCGCCCAGACCTACCAGTTTACCCGCGAGGCCCAGGACGCCTTCGCCATCGCCTCGTTAAAACGCGCCCAGCAGGCGATCACCGATGGCAGCTTCGCCAAGGAAGTGGTGCCGGTGAGCGTCAAGGCCGGCAAGGGCGAAACGGTGATCGACAAGGACGAGCAGCCCCTGAAAGCCAAGCTCGACAAGATCCCTACCCTGAAGCCGGCCTTTCGTGAAGGCGGCACGGTGACGGCCGCCAATTCCTCCTCGATCTCGGATGGCGCCGCCGCCCTGGTGATGATGCGCCGTTCCGAGGCCGATCGCCGCGGCTTGGCGCCGATCGCCGTCATCCACGCCCACGCCACCTTCTCCCAGGCGCCCAACCTGTTCACCACCGCGCCGGTGGGCGCCATTCGCGCCGTTCTGGAGAAGACCGGCTGGAAAGCCGCTGAGGTCGATCTCTTCGAGGTCAACGAGGCCTTTGCCGTGGTGGCGATGGCGGCGATGCGCGACATCGACATTCCGCACGACAAGATCAACGTCCATGGCGGCGCCTGCGCCCTTGGCCATCCGGTCGGCGCTTCCGGCGCCCGCATCATGGTCACCCTGATGGCGGCCTTGGAGAAGTACAAACTCAAAAAGGGCGTCGCGTCCTTGTGCATCGGCGGCGGCGAAGCCACCGCCATCAGTCTGGAGATCGTCCAATGAGTCGTCGTCTGATTTCATCCGGTTCGCCCTTCGAAGAGGTGATGGGCTATTCGCGCGCCGTGGTCGACGGCGATTGGGTCTTCGTCTCCGGCACCACCGGATTCAAGGACGGCCAGATCGCCGCCGACACCGTCACCCAGGCCGAGACCGCGCTGGGCACCATCGAGGCGGCGCTCAAGGAAGCCGGATCCAGCCTAGCCGACGTGGTGCGGGTGGTCTGCTACCTGACCGACGCCGGCGATTTCCAAAACGTCGCCAAAGTTTTGGGCAACCGCTTCCGTCCGATCAAGCCGGCCAACTCGACGGTGATCGTGAGCGCGCTGGTCGATTCGCGCATGAAGGTCGAAATCGAGGTCACCGCGCTCAAACGGCGCTGACGGCAAAGGGGGGGCGGGGGATGGCGTCGACGGTCTTCATCACCGGAGCCGGCAAGGGGCTGGGGTTGGAGTTCGCTCGCCAATACGCCCAAGCGGGCTGGCGGGTGATTGCCACCTGTCGGGCGCCGGACAAATCGTCGGAACTCCAGGCGCTCGGGGTGGAAACGCATCCGCTCGATGTCGCCGACTTCGACGCGGTATCGGCCCTGGCCAAGACGCTGCGCGGCACGCCGATCGACCTCCTGCTCAGCAACGCCGCCCAGTTCGGCGAGGCCCAGGATTTCGGTCAAGTCGATATGGAGGATTGGGCGACCGTCCTGCGCGTCGATGTCATGGCGCCCTTGGCGCTGGCGCAATCCTTCGTCGACCATGTGGCGCAAAGCCCGGGCCGGGTGATGGCCTTCCTGTCGAGCCGGATGGGGTCGATCGCCGACAACGGCTCGGGCGGCTTCTACATCTACCGCACCGCCAAGACGGCCCTGAACATGCTGGTCAAGAATCTGGCGGTCGATCTGGAGCCGCGCGGCATCGTGGCGGTGGCGCTGCATCCGGGCTGGGTGAAAACCGATATGGGTGGCCCCAACGCGCCTTTGGAGCCTCCGGTCAGCGTGGCGGGTTTGCGCACCGTCTTGAGCCGGATCACCGATCGCGATACCGGCAAATTCTACGGCTATGACGGAGTCGAGATACCATGGTGACCACGCCGATCGACCGGCTGATCGCCGGCTTCAAGGGCTTTCGCGCCACCTATTACGAACAGCGGCCCGAACGCTTCCAGGCTTTGATCGAGCGCGGGCAAAGTCCCCAGGTGATGATCATTGCCTGCTCGGATTCGCGCGCCGATCCGGCCATTCTCACCAACGCCGAGCCGGGCGAGCTGTTCATCGTCCGCAACGTCGCCAATCTGGTGCCGCCCTACGAGCCCGACGGCCATTATCACGGCACCAGCGCCGCCATCGAGTTTGGCGTCAAGGGCTTGGGTGTGCGCCATGTCGTGGTGTTGGGTCATTCCGGCTGTGGTGGCGTGCGTCGCCTGGTCCAGGGCGTCCATGAAGACGGCCCGCACGCCGACGAATTCGTCGGCACCTGGATGACCATCGCCAACCAGGCTTGCAAGCGCGGCCATGACGCCGACGAGGATGCCGTCGGACGGGGCGCGGTGGCGATCTCGCTGGCCAACCTTCATTCCTTCCCCTGGGTGCGCGACGCCCTGTTGGCCGGCCGCCTGGAACTGCATGGCTGGTGGTTCGATCTCGCCAATGGCACCCTCTGGCGCTACGACGAAACCCTGGACGACTTCCAGCCGATGGGGTGAGATGAGGACCGGAGCGCACGCATGATCCTCGACGAGCAGCAAACCCTGATCCGGAACATGGCGCGGGCGTTCGCCCAAGACAAGTTGGCGCCCCGAGCGGCCGGCTGGGATCGCGACGGCGCCTTTCCCGCCGAGGCGCTGGCCGAAATGGGCTCGCTGGGGCTTTTGGGAATGCTGGTTCCCGAGGAATGGGGCGGCGTGGGCGCCGATCACGTCGCCTACGCGCTGGCTTTGGAGGAAATCGCCGCCGGCGATGGCGCCGTGTCCACCATCATGAGCGTGCACAATTCGGTTGGCTGCCTGCCGATCCTGAAATTCGGCACCGACGAGCAGAAGCGCCGCTTTCTTCCCGACATGGCCTCGGGGCGGAAAATCGGTGCCTTTGGACTCACGGAGCCCCAGGCCGGCTCGGACGCCGCCGCCTTGAAAACCCGCGCCCGCAAGGAGGGCAATTCGGCCTACATTCTTTCGGGTACCAAGCAATTCATCACTTCGGGACGCAACGGCGACGTCATGATCGCCTTCGCCGTCACCGATCCCCACGCGGGCAAGAAGGGCATCACCGCCTTCATCGTGCCCACCGACACGCCGGGTTACCTCGTCAGCCGGACGGAAGATAAGATGGGCCAGCGTGCCTCCGACACCTGCCAGGTGACCTTCGAGGAGATGCGCCTGCCGGTCGATCTGCGCCTGGGGGCCGAGGGCGAAGGTTACAAGATCGCGCTCTCCAATCTGGAGGGCGGACGGATCGGCATCGCCTCGCAATCGGTGGGCATGGCGCGGGCCGCCACCGAGGTGGCGCTCCGTTACGCCAAGGAGCGTGTCGCCTTCGGCAAGCCGATCTTCGAGCATCAGGCGGTCGCCTTCCGTCTGGCCGACATGGCGACCCGGATCGAGGCCGCCCGCCACCTGGTCGTCAACGCCGCCCGGCTGCGCGACCTCGGCCGCCCCTGCCTCAAGGAAGCCTCGATGGCCAAGCTGTTCGCCTCGGAAATGGCCGAGCGGGTGGTGTCCGATGCCATGCAGACGCTGGGCGGTTACGGCTATCTCGCCGATTTTCCGATCGAGAAAATCTACCGCGACGTTCGCGTCACCCAAATCTACGAGGGCACCAGCGATGTCCAGCGCATGGTCATCGCCCGCGCCCTGGCCGAGGAATAGGAGAAGCCGATGCCCAACCCGATCGAGTTCTATTTCGATCTCTCCTCGCCCTACGCCTATTTCGCCCGTCACGCGATCGAGCCGGTGGCCAAACGCTTGGGGCGAGAGGTGGCCTGGAAGCCGATCATGATCGGCGCCGCCTTCAAGGCCTCGGGCAATGTGCCTTTGGTTCAGCAGCCGATGAAAGGAAAGTACTCGGTGCATGACTGGGGGCGGATGGGCCGGCTGATGAATGTGCCTTGGGTCCTGCCCAAGCCCTTCCCGATCGCCACCCTGGCCGGGGCGCGCGCCTGCTATTGGCAGGATGCCCAGAATCCCGCCCGGGCGGTCGCGCTGGCCAAAACCCTGTTCGACGCCTATTTCGGCCAGGGCATCGATATCAGCGGCGCCGCCAAGGTGGCCGAGCTGGCCGAACCTCTGGGGATCGCCAGGGCCGACCTTCTGGCGGCCATCGAGGCGCCCGAGTGGAAACAGAAATTGAAGACGGAGACCGAGGGCGCGATCGAACGTGGGGTTTTCGGCGCGCCGTTCTTCTTTGTCGATGGCGAACCTTTCTGGGGCGTCGATCGCTTGCCGATGCTGGAAGAATGGGTCAAGCGGGGAGGGTTCTAGCATGGCGATGGTCAAGGGCTACAAGAAGCTGCTGGAAGAAGCCTACGCCCGGATCGAAACCGTGCCGATCGCCCAGGCGATCGCGCTCCACGGCGATCCCAGCGTGGTCTTCGTCGATCTGCGCGACGTGCGCGAGCTGGAGCGCGAGGGCATGATTCCCGGCGCCTTCCATGCCCCGCGCGGCATGCTGGAATTCTGGGTCGATCCGGAAAGTCCCTACTACAAGGAGATTTTCGGCTCCGGCAAGCGCTTCCTCTTTTATTGCGCCGCCGCCTGGCGTTCGGCCCTAGCCTGCGATCAGGTGCAGACGATGGGTCTGGCACCGGTCGCCCATATCGAGGGCGGCTACAAGGCCTGGAAGGATTCGGGCGGGCCGGTGGGCGAACGCCCGCATCACAAGAGTTCGGGTTAGGCGTGGGCTCATGACCGTCCTGCATTCCCAGCTCAATCCCCGCGACCCCGAGTTCAAGGCCAACGCCGCCGCCACCCAGGCCTTGGTGGCCGATCTGCGCGCCAAGGTTTCCGAGATCAAGCTGGGCGGCGGCGAAGGGCCGCGCCGCAAACATCTGGAACGGGGCAAGCTGCTGCCGCGCGAGCGCATCCGCCTGCTCCTCGATGTCGGCTCGCCCTTCTTGGAATTCTCGCAGTTGGCCGCCTACGGAATGTATGACGACACCATCGCCTCGGCCGGCATCATCACCGGCATCGGTCGCATTCAGGGCAAGGAATGCGTGGTGATCGCCAACGACGCCACGGTCAAGGGCGGCACCTACTATCCGCTCACCGTCAAGAAGCATTTGCGCGCCCAGGAGATCGCCGGCGAGAACAACCTGCCCTGCGTCTATCTGGTGGAATCGGGCGGCGCCAACCTGCCCAACCAGGATGGCGTCTTTCCCGACCGCGACCATTTCGGCCGCATCTTCTACAATCAGGCCAATCTGTCGGCGGCCGGCATTCCGCAGATCAGCGTCGTCCTGGGCTCTTGCACCGCCGGCGGCGCCTATGTGCCGGCGATGAGCGACGAGGCGGTGATCGTGCGCAACCAGGGCACCATTTTCCTGGGCGGGCCGCCCCTGGTGAAGGCGGCGACCGGCGATGTCGTTTCCGCCGAGGAACTGGGCGGCGCCGACATCCATTGCCGCATCTCGGGCGTCACCGACCATTACGCCAAGGACGACGCCCACGCGATGGCGATCGCTCGGCGCATTGTCGGCAACCTCAACCGGGGCAAGACGGTAACGCTCGACCGGCGCCCGCCCATCGAGCCGCTTTTCGATCCGCAGGAGATTCACGGCGTCCTGCCCACCGATCCCAAGAGGCCTTACGACGTGCGCGAGATCATCCTGCGTCTGGTCGACGGCTCGGAGTTCGACGAGTTCAAGGCGCTCTACGGCACCACGCTGGTCTGCGGCTTCGCCCGCTTGCACGGCTATCCGGTGGGGATCGTCGCCAACAACGGCATCCTCTTTTCGGAAAGCGCGCAGAAGGGAGCCCATTTCGTCCAACTTTGTGCCCAGCGCGGCATTCCGCTCATCTTCCTCCAGAACATCACCGGCTTCATGGTCGGGCGGAAGTACGAGGCGGGCGGCATCGCCAAGGACGGCGCCAAGATGGTGATGGCGGTGGCCTGCGCCCGGGTGCCGCGCCTGACCGTAATCATGGGCGGCAGCTTCGGCGCCGGCAATTACGCCATGTGCGGCCGCGCCTACAGCCCACGCTTCTTGTGGCTGTGGCCGACGGCGCGGGTGTCGGTGATGGGCGGCGAGCAGGCGGCGAGCGTTCTGGCGCAGGTGCGCCGCGACGGCATCGAGGCCAAGGGCGGCACCTGGCCCAAGCCCGAGGAAGAAGCCTTCAAGGCACCGATCCGCGCCCAGTACGAAAGCCAGGGCCACCCCTATTACGCCAGCGCGCGGCTGTGGGACGACGGGATCATCGACCCCGCCGACACCCGCATGGTGTTGGCGTTGTCGCTGTCGGCGGCCTTGAACGCGCCCAGTCCCGCCACGCCCTTCGGCGTCTTCCGGATGTAGGGGGAAGGATGAACGACGCAACGATCCGGGTCGAGCGCAAGGGCAAGGTGGCGACAGTCACGCTCAACCGGCCCGATCGCCACAACGCCTTCGACGATGCGCTGATCGCCGGATTGACCGAGACGCTGGAGGGCATCGGTGCCGATCCGGCGGTGCGGGTGGTGGTGTTGACCGGGGCCGGCAAGAGCTTTTCCGCCGGCGCCGATTTGGGTTGGATGAAACGCATGGCCGGCTACACTTTCGACCAGAATATGGCGGATGCGCGCGGCTTGGCGCGGCTGTTGAGTACGCTTGATCGTCTGCCCAAGCCCACCATCGCCCGGGTCAACGGCCCGGCCTATGGCGGCGGCGTCGGGCTGGTGGCGGCGTGCGACCTTGCCATCGCCCAGCCCGAGGCGGCTTTCAGTCTCACCGAAGTCAAGCTGGGGCTGATCCCGGCGGTGATTTCGCCCTATGTGGTGGCGGCGATCGGTCCGCGCGCCGCCCGGCGGTATACGTTGACCGCCCAACGCTTCGACGCCGAAACCGCACTCAGGCTGGGCTTGGTGCATGAGGTCGTGGCGGCCGACGCGTTGGACGATGCCGTATCCAAGACGGTGGACACTCTGTTGGCCAATGGGCCCCAAGCAATGGCAGCCGGTAAGGCGTTGATTGGGACGGTGGCAAACCGTCCGATCGACGATGCGGTGATCGAGGATACCGCAAGGCGAATCGCCGAATGCCGCGCCAGCCCCGAAGGGCGCGAGGGCGTCAGCGCCTTTCTTGAAAAACGGAAGCCCGCATGGATGAGCTAGAGGCACCCAAGCGAGATTGGGTTCGCGGCTTTGTCCTGCCCTGGCTGGCCCTGGCCGTGGTGAACGCGCCGATCTGGATTTGGCAGGACGGGCGCTACGGAATCGTCAAGGCCCTATTCTTCACCCTGGCCTTTGCGCTCATGCAGCGGATCAAGCGCAATCTGTTCGACATCGCCATCTTTTCCCTCTTAATGACGACCCTTCACGTCTTTTCCCGCCAGGTGGTGAACTATCACGCCTTGGTGTTCGAGACCGAGGTCGCGGCAATGATGGTGTTCGCTTTGCTGATCGTCGCCACGGTTCTGGCGGCCGGCCTGTTTTCCTGGCTGTTTCAACTGGCCGACACCGAGGGACCCAGCTATCCCCAGTTGGCATCCCTCTACATCACTTTTTTTCTCGTCGAATATATTGGCCACGCGCTGGTCGTTCAGATCATGCGGTCCTATCCGATATCCTTGGGCAAGCTGGTGGCCTATATCGCCCTTGGCCTTATGCCCTGGGCGGTGGGATGGTTGGTGCGAAGGATTGGAACGGCTCTTCGTGAAGGGCTGGAAGTCCGGACGGCGGTCTTGGTCCGGTTGCGTGCCTTCGAGAACACCCGATTCGTGGTCCTGTCTTGCCTTGCCCTCTACGCCGTGCAGGTGGTTTGGTTCGGCTTCGTCTATTTCGCCATCGGCAAACTCGGCGTGACCGCGCATTTCCAAAGGGCACCGGGGTGTCTTGATCTGCCCGAATTGACCGATTTCCTGCTTCTTTCGCTGGCGGCGACGGTTGGGCTGGATACGTCCTGCTTGGCCGCGGCGTCCCTGCCGGCGCGGGCCGTCGATTTTTTGGAAGTCCTCGTGACCATTCTTCTGGCGCTGGTGATCGTGCAGGCGGTCGCTTTGGCGAGCCGCGCGGCTCGGGCGCAAGACACCACCGACAACGAACGGTCCTGACATGTTCGATTCCCTCTTAATCGCCAATCGCGGTGAAATCGCCTGCCGGGTGATCCGCACCGCGCGCCGGTTGGGCATCCGCACCATCGCGGTCTATTCCGAGGCCGATGCCCGGTCCCGGCATGTGGCGATGGCCGATCGGGCGGTGGCGATCGGACCGGCGCCGGCCAGGGAAAGCTACCTGTCGATCGCCGCGGTGCTCAAAGCGGCCAAGGAAGCGGGAGCCCAGGCGATTCATCCGGGTTACGGTTTCCTGTCCGAGAACGCCGACTTCGCCCAGGCTTGCCAGGCGGCGGGAATCGTCTTCGTCGGGCCACCGGTCGAGGCGATCCGCATCATGGGCTCGAAATCGGAATCGAAGCGCTTGATGGAAAAGGCCGGAGTGCCGCTGGTGCCCGGCTATCACGGCACCGACCAGTCGGATGCTACGCTTGCCGAAGCCGCCCGCGCCATCGGCTTTCCGGTGCTGGTCAAGGCCTCGGCGGGCGGCGGCGGCAAGGGCATGCGGGTGGTGCGTGAGGTCCAGGGGCTGGCCGAGGCGATCGCCGGGGCGCGGCGCGAAGCCAAGGCGGCGTTCGGCGACGACAGCCTGTTGGTCGAGAAGTATCTCGATCGGCCGCGCCATGTCGAAATCCAGATCTTTGCCGACGGCCAGGGCCGCGTGGTGCATCTGTTCGAGCGCGACTGCTCGCTGCAACGACGCCACCAGAAGGTGATCGAGGAGGCGCCGGCCCCCGGCCTCGATCCCAACTTGCGGGCCAGCATGGGCCGGGCGGCGGTGGCGGCGGCGGCGGCGGTTGGCTATGTCGGCGCCGGCACGGTCGAGTTCCTCAAGGCCGCCGATGGGTCCTTCTATTTCATCGAGATGAACACCCGCTTGCAGGTCGAGCATCCGGTAACCGAGATGATCACCGGCCAGGACTTGGTGGAATGGCAGCTTCGGGTGGCGGCGGGCGAGCCGCTGCCGCTCCAGCAGAACGAATTGGCGATCAAGGGTCATGCCTTCGAGGCCCGGATTTACGCCGAGGACCCGGCGCGTGATTTTCTGCCCGCCACCGGTCGGCTTGTCCATCTGCGCCCGCCAACCGAAGGGCCGCATGTGCGCGTCGACACGGGGGTCGGGTCCGGCGATGAGATTTCCATCCATTATGACCCGATGATCGCCAAACTGATCTGCTGGGATGCCGACCGCAATCGGGCCTTGCAGCGCCTGAAGGCAGCGCTGGCCGATTATCAAGTGGTCGGCGTGGCAACGAACCTTGCCTTCCTGGGTTCGGTGGCGGCACACCCGGCCTTTGCGGAAGGCGCGGTCGATACCGGATTCTTCGAGCGCCACAAGGCCGATCTGTTTCCCGAGCCCGGCCCGGCCTCGGAGCGGGTGTTGGCGCTGGCGTCCCTCGACGTGCTGCTGGAGCGCGCCGCCGAAGCCGAGGCGGCCGCCCGCCAATCGAGCGATCCCCATTCGCCCTGGCACACCACCAGCGGCTGGCGCCTCAACGATGACAACCACCACGTCCTTATCTTCAAGGATGGTGCGACCGAACATCGGCTCACCCTCCATTATCGGCCGCAGGGATGGGTGATGGATTTGCCGTCCGGGCCGCTTCGGGTCAACGGCGTTCTCGATGCCGACGGCACGCTGCGGGCCGATCTGGGTGGCATCCGTCTTGCGGCCACGGTCATTCGTCATGGCGACGAGCGGGTGGTGATGGGCCTGGGCCCCAGCCATCGGCTGATCTTGTTCGATCCGGCGGCCCAGGCGGCGGAAAGCGAAGCCCAGGGCGGCAGCCTGGTGGCGCCGATGCCGGGCAAAGTGACGCAGGTCTTCGTGAAGGCGGGCGATCGGGTGGCACGCGGCGCGCCGCTTCTGGTCATCGAGGCGATGAAGATGGAACACACCATTCGCGCGCCGGCCGATGGTGTGGTGGCGAAGCTCAACTTCGCCCCCGGCGACCAGGCAAGTGACGGCGACGTCCTCTTGGCTTTTGCCGACGAGGAGGGGGGCTGATGCGGTTTCCCTCCCGTGTCCACCTGATCGAGGTGGGGCCACGCGACGGTCTGCAAAACGAGCCCAAGACGGTGTCGGTGGAAACCCGGGTGGCCTTGATCGAGAAGTTGGCCGATACCGGCCTTGCGGCGATCGAGGCCGGCAGTTTCGTCTCGCCCAAATGGGTGCCGCAGATGGCCGACAGCGACCGGGTTCTGGCCGCCCTGCGGCCGCGGCCGGATGTGCGCTATCCGGTGCTGGTGCCCAATCTCAAGGGCTTCGAGGCCGCCAAGGAAGCCGGCGCCCGCGAGGTGGCGATCTTCGGCGCCGCCTCGGAATCCTTTTCCCGAAAGAACATCAACTGCTCGATTGCCGAAAGCCTCGAGCGCTTCGCCCCGGTGGCCGAGGCCGCCAACGCGGCCGACATCCGGCTGCGCGGCTATGTTTCCTGCGCGCTGGGCTGCCCCTATGAGGGCACCATTCAGCCCCAGGCGGTGGCCGAGGTCGCGGCGCGGCTTCTGGCGCTTGGCTGTTACGAGATTTCGTTGGGCGATACTGTCGGTGTCGGTACGCCTGGTCAGGCGCAGGCGATGATCCGAGCGGTGGCCGAGCGGGTGCCGGTCGAAAAGCTGGCCGCCCATTTCCACGACACTTACGGTCAGGCGCTGGCAAACCTTTATGCGGTGATGGAGCTGGGTGTCGCGGCGATCGACAGTTCGGTGGCCGGGCTGGGAGGCTGCCCCTACGCCAAGGGCGCTTCGGGCAATGTCGCCACCGAGGATGTGCTCTACCTGCTGAACGGCATGGGGATCGAGACCGGCGTCGATCTGGCAAAGCTGCTAGAGGCCGGCCGATTCATCGGCACCGCCCTTGGGCGATCGCCGGCCTCCAAGGTGGCGCGGGCGATGGAATCGCGCTAGCTAGAGCGTCGTGCGTTTAATCTGACGCATATCCGGCTGCCTTGAGATAGTTCCAGCATTCTTCTGGTGAATAGAGTTGGCAGACGTCGCCGATGGCTCTCCAGAGGGCGTCGAAGGTCCGAGCTTTGACGTGCCTGAG
>JACRPC010000007.1 GCA_016214125.1 Rhodospirillales bacterium
AGATGATCATGCCGGGCGACAACGTGACGATGGAGGTCGATCTGATCGCCCCCATCGCCATGGACGAGGGCCTGCGCTTCGCCATCCGCGAGGGCGGCCGAACCGTCGGCGCCGGCGTCGTCGCCAAGATCATCGAATAGCGACGAGAAAAAGGACGCGCCCCATGGACAGCCAAAACATCCGCATCCGGCTCAAGGCCTTCGATCACCGCGTGCTCGACCAGTCGACGCGCGAGATCGTCAACACGGCCAAGCGGACCGGCGCCCAGGTGCGCGGACCGATTCCGCTGCCGACCCGGATCGAGAAGTTCACCGTCAACCGCAGCCCGCACATCGACAAGAAGTCGCGCGAGCAGTTCGAGATCCGCACCCACAAGCGTCTGCTCGACATCGTCGATCCGACGCCGCAGACCGTGGATGCGCTGATGAAGCTCGATCTGTCGGCCGGCGTCGACGTCGAGATCAAGCTCTAGGACAAGGATCGAAGCGATGCGTTCCGGTCTCATTGCCCAGAAGCTCGGCATGACCCGCCTCTTCACCGACGACGGCACCCATGTGCCGGTGACGGTCCTGAAGGTCGATGGCTGCCGGGTGGTGGCCAACCGCACCCAAGACAAGGACGGCTACACCGCCGTCCAGCTCGGCATCGGCAAGGCCAAGGTGAAGAACGTGACCAAGGCGGTGCGCGGTCATTTCGCCAAGGCCAAGATCGAGCCGACCAAGAAGCTGGTCGAGTTCCGCGTCAGTCCCGAGGCCTTGATCGAAGTGGGCGCCGAACTCTCCGTCGATCATTTCGTGCCCGGCCAATTCGTCGACGTCGCCGGCACCTCGATCGGCCGCGGCTTCGCCGGGTCGATGAAGCGCCACAATTTCGCCGGCCTCGAGGCCTCGCACGGCGTGTCGATCTCGCACCGTTCGCACGGTTCGACCGGCAACCGCCAGGACCCCGGCCGCACCTTCCCCGGCAAGAAGATGGCCGGCCACATGGGCGACAAGCGCGTCACCACCATGAACCTCAAGGTCGTCGCCACCGATCCGGCCAAGGGGCTGTTGCTCATCCGGGGCGCGGTGCCGGGCTCCGAGGGCTCGTGGGTGCTGGTGCGCGACGCCGTCAAGCGCAAGGCGCCCAAGGACCTGCCGTTCCCGGCGGCGCTGAAGGCGCCCGCGGCCGCGGCCGCCGAAGCGAAGAAGGACTAGGGCCATGAAGTGCGACGTCATCAATCTGGACGCCTCCAACGTCGGCTCGATCGAGCTCGACGACGCGGTGTTCGGCCAGAAGCCCCGGGCCGATCTGTTGGCCCGCATGGTTCGCTGGCAGTTGGCCAAGCGCCAGGCCGGCACCCACAAGACCAAGGACATCGCCGACATTTCCGGCACCACCAAGAAGCCCTTCAAGCAGAAGGGCACCGGTCACGCCCGCCAGGGCAGCCTGCGCTCGCCCCAATTCCGGGGCGGCGCCCGCATCCATGGGCCGCAGCCGCGCTCGCACGCCTTCGACATGCCGAAGAAAGTCCGCAAGCTGGCGCTGCGCGCCGCCCTCTCGGCCAAGGCGGCCGACGGCAAGCTGGTGGTGCTCGATCAGGCGGTGGCGCCCATCGCCAAGACCAAGGAGATGGCCAAGCGCTTCGCCAAGCTGGGCTGGAACTCGGTTCTGATCGTCGGCGGCGCCACGCTCGACGAGGGTTTCGCCCGCGCGACCCGCAATCTGGTCGGCATCGACGTGCTGCCCAGCCAGGGCGCCAACGTCTACGACATCCTGCGCCGCGAGACCTTGGTGCTGACCAAGGATGCGGTGCAAGCGCTGGAGGCGCGCCTGAAATGACCAAGATCGTCGTCAAGCTGTCGAAGGAGCGCATGTACGATCTGGTGCGGGCGCCGGTGATCACCGAAAAGGCGACCCTGGGCAGCCAGCACAATCAGGTGTCGTTCAAGGTGCCGCTCGACGCCCGCAAGCCCGAGATCAAGGCCGCCGTCGAAGGCGTCTTCAACGTCAAGGTCAAGGCGGTCAACACCTCGATCCTCAAGGGCAAGCGGAAGATCTTTCGCGGCCGGCCCGGCCAGCGCTCGGATGTCAAGAAGGCCATGGTGACCCTGGCCGAAGGGCATTCGATCGACGTCACCACCGGCATCTGATCTGGGAACGCGACCATGGCATTGAAAAATTTCAAGCCCTCCACCCCCGGCCAGCGCCAGCTCGTGCTGGTCGACCGCACGGGCCTGTGGAAGGGCAAGCCGGAAAAGGCGCTCACCGAGGGCCTGACCTCGAAGGGCGGGCGCAACAACCAGGGCCGCATCACCATGCGCTGGCGGGGCGGCGGGCACAAGCGCCGCTACCGCATCATCGATTTCAAGCGCCGTAAGTTCGACGTCGCCGGCACGGTCGAGCGGCTTGAGTACGATCCCAACCGCACCGCCTTCATCGCGCTCGTCCGCTACGCTGACGGCGAGCAGGCCTACATCTTGGCGCCGCAGCGCCTGGCGGTGGGCGACCAGGTGATCGCCGGCGACAAGGTCGACATCAAGCCCGGCAACGCCATGCCGATGAAGAACATGCCGGTGGGCACGATCGTCCACAACGTCGAGATGAAGCTGGGCAAGGGCGGCCAGATCGCCCGCTCGGCCGGCACCTACGCCCAGTTGGTGGGCAAGGATGGCGGCTTCGCCCAGCTCAAGCTGATGAGCGGCGAGCTGCGCAAGGTCAAGGCCGAGTGCCTGGCCACGGTGGGCGCGGTCTCCAACCCCGATCAGCAGAACGTCTCGATCGGCAAGGCCGGGCGCAACCGCTGGCTGGGCAAGAAGCCCAGCGTGCGCGGCGTCGCCATGAACCCGATCGACCACCCGCACGGCGGCGGCGAAGGCCGCACCTCGGGCGGCCGGCATCCCGTGACGCCCTGGGGCAAGCCCACCAAGGGCAAGAAGACCCGCAACAACAAGCGAACGGACGGCATGATCATTCGCCGCCGCCACGCCGACAAGAAGTAGGAGACGGCTCGTGACCCGCTCGGTTTGGAAAGGCCCGTTCATCGACGGCTATCTCTTGCAGAAGGCCGAAAAGTCGCGCGCCTCGGGCCGCAACGAGGTGATCAAGATGTGGTCGCGCCGCTCGACCATTCTGCCCCAGTTCGTCGGGCTCACCTTCGGCGTCTACAACGGCCACAAATTCATTCCGGTGCTGGTGACCGAGAACATGATCGGCCACAAGTTCGGCGAATTCTCGCCCACCCGCACCTTCCACGGCCACGCCGCCGACAAGAAGGCGAAGAGGAAGTAGACCATGGGCAAGAAACCGGCCGAACGTCGATTGGCGGATACCGAGGCCCGCGCCTATGCCGGCTCGATCCGCACCAGCCCGCGCAAGCTCAACCTGGTGGCCGAGCAGATTCGCGGCCTGACCGCCGAGCGCGCCCTGGCCGAACTCGCCTTCTCGAAGCGCCGGATCGCCGGCCAAGTGCGCAAGGTGCTGCAATCGGCGATCGCCAACGCCGAGAACAACCATCAGCTCGACGTCGACAAGCTGGTGGTCGCCGAGGCCCATGTCGGCAAGAGCCTGGTGATGAAGCGCTTCCATGCGCGGGCGCGCGGCCGTTCCGGTCGGGTGGAAAAGCCGTTCAGCAACCTCACGGTGGTGGTGCGCGAGCGCGCCGAAAAGCCCGAACCCCAGGGCAAGGAGAAGAACTGATGGGTCAGAAGATCAACCCGATCGGCCTGCGGCTTGGCATCAACCGCACCTGGGATTCGCGTTGGTACGCCGACAACGATTACGGCCGCCTGCTGCGCGAAGACCTGGAACTGCGCAAGTATCTGCACAAGCGTTTGGCCCAGGCCGGGGTGTCGCGGGTCGTGGTCGAGCGACCGGCCAAGAAGGCCCGGGTCACCATCCACACCGCTCGTCCTGGCGTGGTGATCGGCAAGAAGGGTGCCGACATCGAGGTGCTGCGCAAGGAGCTGTCGAAGATGACCGGCTCCGAGGTCCATCTCAACATCCTGGAAATCCGCAAGCCCGAGATCGACGCCCGCCTGGTGGCCGAGAACATCGCCCAGCAGCTCGAGCGCCGGGTGTCGTTCCGCCGCGCCATGAAGCGCGCCGTGCAATCGGCAATGCGCCTGGGCGCGCTCGGCATCCGCATCAACTGCTCGGGCCGCCTGGGCGGCGCTGAGATCGCCCGCATGGAATGGTACCGCGAGGGTCGGGTGCCCCTGCACACCTTGCGCGCCGACATCGATTATGGGGTCGCCACCGCCAAGACCACCTACGGCACCTGCGGCGTCAAGGTTTGGGTCTTCAAGGGCGAAGTGCTGGCCCACGACCCGATGGCCGCCGAGAAGCGGGCGCTCGAAGGCCAGTCGCCGCGCTCCGTCAACGCCTGATCCGATTGGAAATGGACGCTCGTCATGCTTAGTCCGAAGCGCACGAAATACCGCAAAGGCTTCAAGGGCCGCATCAAGGGCCTGGCCAAGGGCGGCTACACGCTCAACTTCGGCTCCTACGGCCTGAAGGCCATGGAGCCCGAGCGCGTCACCGCCCGCCAGATCGAGGCGGCCCGGCGCGCGCTGACCCGCCACATGAAGCGCATGGGTCGCGTCTGGATCCGCGTCTTCCCCGACGTGCCGGTCTCGACCAAGCCGGCGGAAGTCCGCATGGGCTCGGGCAAGGGCTCGCCCGAATACTGGGTCTGCCGCATCAAGCCCGGCCGCATCCTGTTCGAGATCGACGGCGTGCCCGAGGACCTGGCCAAGCGCGCCTTCGAATTGGCGGCGGCCAAGCTGCCGATCAAGACCCGCATCGTCTCGCGCCAGGTGGAGGCGTGACCATGACCAAAGCCGCCGACGTGCGCGCCAAGAGCGCCGACCAGTTGAAGGACCAGCTCGTGGGCTTGAAGAAGGAGCAGTTCAACCTGCGCTTCCAAAGGGCCTCGGGCCAGCTTGAGAACACCGCCCGCGTCCGCGCGGTCCGGCGCGAGATCGCCACGATCAAGACCGTTTTGGGCGAACGCGCCCGCCAAAAGACCGCGAAGGAGAACTGAGCATGCCCCGGCGTATTCTTCAGGGCGTGGTGGTGAGCGACAAGATGGACAAGACCGTGGTCGTGCGCGTCGAGCGGCGCGTCATGCACCCGATCTACAAGAAGTTCATCAAGCGCTCGAAGAAGTACCACGCGCACGACGAGGCCAACGCCTGCAAGGCGGGCGACGTGGTCCGCATCCGCGAGTGCCGTCCGATTTCGAAGACCAAGACTTGGGAAGTGCTCGCCGAAGCCGGCGCGGCGCCGGCCAAGGCTTAGGGCGATTAGGGAAAGGGTCCAACCATGATCCAGATGCAAACCAACCTGGACGTCGCCGACAACTCGGGCGCACGGCGGGTTATGTGCATCAAGGTGCTTGGCGGGTCGCAGCGCCGCACCGCCGGGGTGGGCGACGTGATCGTCGTCTCCATCAAGGAGGCGATTCCGCGCGGCCGCGTCAAGAAGGGCGACGTTCACCAGGCGGTGATCGTTCGCACCGCCAAGGAAATCCGCCGCCCCGACGGCTCGGCCATCCGCTTCGACAAGAACGCGGCGGTCTTGATCAACAAGCAGGGCGAGCCGATCGGCACCCGCATCTTCGGCCCCGTTACCCGTGAGCTGCGGGCCAAGAAGTACATGAAGATCATTTCGCTCGCGCCCGAGGTGCTGTGATGACCGCGCGTATTCGCAAGGGCGACCGGGTGGCCGTGCTCGCCGGCAAGGACAAGGGCAAGCGCGGCGAGGTGCTGCGCGTGCTCACCGCCGACGGCCGCGCCGTCGTCCAGGGCGTCAACATGGTCAAGCGCCACCAGAAGGCGGCGGCCGGCAATGCCGGCGGCATCGTTGCCAAGGAAGCGCCGATTCACCTGTCGAATCTGGCGCTGCTCGACCCCAAGACCGACAAGCCGACCCGCGTCGGATTCAAGACTCTCGAGGATGGCCGCAAGGTCCGCTTTGCCAAGCGGTCCGGCGAGACCATCGATCGCTAAGGAAGCCCGCCATGACGGCTCGTCTCAAAGACCACTACCGTTCGGTCGTTCGGCCCCAGTTGGAAAAGCAGTTCGGCTATTCCAATCCCATGCAGGTGCCGCGCCTGGAAAAGATCGTCATCAACATGGGCGTCGGCGAAGCCGCCCAGGACGGCAAGAAGCTGCCGCCGGCCCTGGCCGAACTGGCGCTGATTACCGGCCAGAAGCCGGTCGCCACCAAGGCGAAGAAGTCGATCGCCGGCTTCAAGATCCGCACCGGCCTGCCGATCGGCTGCATGGTGACGCTGCGCAAGGATCGCATGTGGGAATTCCTCGACCGCCTGATCAACATCGCCCTGCCCCGGGTGCGCGACTTTCGCGGCTTTCCGGGCGACAAGGGCTTCGACGGCCGGGGCAACTTCAATCTCGGCCTCAAGGAGCAATTGATCTTCCCCGAGATCGACTACGACAAGGTCGAGGCGACGCGCGGGATGGATATCGCGATCGTCACCACGGCCCACACCGACGAGGAGGCGAAGGCCCTCCTCAAGGGCTTCGACATGCCCTTCGTTAACTGACCGGCAAGGAAAGACCGCCCTATGGCCAAGCTCAGTTCGATCGAGAAGAACAAGAAGCGCGAGCGCATGATCAAGCAGCAGGCGCCGAAACGCGCCGTCTTGAAGAAGCAGGTGATGGACCGCGACGCCACGCCCGAAGACCGATTCGCCGCCGCGATGAAGCTGGCCGAGCTGCCGCGCAACGGCGCCGCCTCGCGCTACCGTCTGCGCTGCGCCCTCACCGGGCGTTCGCGCGGCAACTACCGCAAATTCAAGCTGTGCCGCATCATGCTGCGCGAACTGGCCAACACCGGCCAGATTCCCGGCATGGTGAAGTCGAGCTGGTAAGGAGGCAATCGCCCATGTCGATGACCGATCCCCTCGGCGATCTGCTCACCCGCATCCGCAACGGCCAGCGGGCCCGCAAATCGGCCGTCTCGTCGCCGGCCTCGAAGCTGCGCATCAACGTCCTCGACGTTCTGAAGCGCGAGGGCTACATCCGCGGCTACAGCCAGGCCGAAGCGCGCCCGGGCATCGCCGAGATCACCGTCGAGCTCAAATACCACGAGGGCGAGCCGGTGATTCGCGAGATCACCCGCATCTCCACGCCCGGCCGGCGCGTCTATTCGAAGATCAAGGATCTGCCCCGCGTCTACAACGGGCTGGGCATTTCCATTCTTTCGACGCCCCGGGGCGTCATGTCGGACGCCGAGGCCCGCGCCGCCAATGTCGGCGGCGAAGTCTTGTGCCGCGTCTTCTGATGAGGCTGTCATGTCGCGCGTAGGCAAGTATCCCGTCTCCGTTCCCGCCGGCGTCACCGTTTCGGTCGCCGGGCGCACGGTCACCGCCAAGGGCAAGCACGGCCAGACCGCGCTCAACCTCACCGACGAGGTCGAGGTGGCGCTGGAAGGCAACAAGCTCTGGGTGAAGCCCACCAGCACCACCAAGAAGTCGCGCATGATGTGGGGCACCACGCGGGCGCACCTGAACAACATGGTCAAGGGCGTTTCCGACGGCTTCGTCGTCAATCTCGAGATCAACGGCGTCGGTTATCGCGCCGCCGTGCAGGGCAAGAACCTGCAGCTTCAGTTGGGCTACAGCCACGACATCGTCTATCCGATCCCGGCCGACGTTGCCATCAAGTGCGACAAGCCGACCGCGATCAGCATCTCGGGCGCCAACCGCCAGCGGGTCGGCCAGGTGGCCGCCGAAATCCGCTCCTATCGTGGCCCCGAACCCTACAAGGGCAAGGGCATCAAGTACGACACCGAGACGATCCGCCGCAAGGAAGGCAAGAAGAAGTAGAGGATGCCATGAATCGCACCGACAAGCTCTTTGCCCGCCGCCAGCGCCGCGTTCGCGCCACCCTGCTCAAGAAGGGCAGCGGCCGTCCCCGCCTTTCGGTCTTTCGCTCGGGCAAGCACATCTACGCCCAACTGATCGACGACGCCGTCGGCAAGACGCTGGCCGCCGCCTCCTCGCTCGACAAGGGCTTGAAGGGTTCGCTGAAGACCGGCGCCGACCGCGCCGCCGCCGCCCAGGTGGGCAAGCTGATCGCCGAGCGGGCAATCGCCGCCGGCGTCAAGGACGTGGTCTTTGACCGCGGCGGCTATCTCTATCACGGCCGCGTCAAGGCGCTGGCCGACGCCGCCCGCGAGGGCGGGCTCAACTTCTAGGAGACCGACAACGATGGCACGGACACCCACTTCCGATCGCCCCTCGCGGGGACCCTCGTCCGGCCGCGGCGGCGCCGAGCGGTCGGGCCGCGGCGGCGGCGAGCGCGCCGGGCGCAGCGGTGGCGATCGTTCCGATCGCGGCCGGGGGCCATCGTCGGACCGCGAGGGCCGCGAGGACAGCGAATTCGTCGACAAGCTGGTCAGCATCAACCGCGTCGCCAAGGTGGTGAAGGGTGGCCGGCGCTTCGCCTTCGCCGCCCTGGTGGTGGTCGGCGACGCCAAGGGCCGGGTCGGTTACGGCTCGGGCAAGGCGCGCGAAGTTCCGGAAGCGATCCGCAAGGCGACCGAGCAGGCCAAGCGCAACATGATCCGCATCGCGCTGCGCGAGGGCCGCACCCTGCACCATGATTCGATCGGCAATTACGGCGCCGGCCGGGTGGTGCTGCGCGCCGCGCCGCCCGGCACCGGCATCATCGCCGGCGGCCCGATGCGCGCGGTGTTCGAAACCATGGGCGTTCAGGACGTGGTCGCCAAGTGCATCGGCACCTCGAATCCGCACAACATGGTCAAGGCCACCTTCAGCGCCTTGAAAAGCGTGATGGGGCCGCGCAACGTTGCCGCCAAGCGCGGCAAGAAGGTGAGCGAGATCACCAGCCGGCGCGACGGCGCGGCCGGCGCCGCCCAGGCCAAGGAGGCGTGAGCATGGCGACCAAGGCGAAGGCCGCGGCCAAGAAGACGGTGACGGTGACCCAGATCGGCAGCCCGATCGGCCGCACCAAGGATCAGCGCGACACCCTGATCGGGCTGGGCCTCAACAAGCGCCACCGCACCCGGGTGCTCGAAGACACGCCGTCGGTGCGCGGCATGATCAACAAGGTGCAGCACCTTCTGCGCGTCGAGCAGTCGGGCTAGGAGATTGGCGTCATGAAGCTCAACGAAATCCGCGACAATCCGAAGGCCAGCCATGTTTCGAAGCGGCTGGGCCGCGGCATCGGCTCGGGCAAGGGCAAGACCGCCGGACGCGGCGTCAAGGGCCAGAAGGCGCGCACCGGCGTGTCGGTTGCCGGCTTCGAGGGCGGCCAGATGCCGATCTACCGCCGCTTGCCCAAGCGCGGCTTCACCAACATCTTCCGCAAGGAGTATTCGGAAGTGAATCTGGGCCGCTTGCAGAACGCCATCGATCGCGGCCGGCTCGACGCCAAGCAGCCGGTCGATGCGGCGGCGCTCATTGCCGCCGGTCTGATCACCGACCCGCGTTCGGGTGTGCGGCTGTTGGGCAAAGGCTCTCTCAAGGCCAAACTCACCATCACGGTGGCCGGAGCCTCGAAGTCGGCGATCGCCGCGGTCGAGAAGGCCGGCGGGACGGTGGTGCTCCCTGCGGCTCCCCAGGCCGCGTAAGGACAGCCCCGCATGGCCAGCGCCGCCGAGCAGCTTGCCGCCAACCTCAACTGGGGCGTCTTTTCCAAGGCGACCGACCTCAAGAAGCGCCTGTGGTTCGCCTTGGGCGCCTTGATCGTCTACCGCATCGGCACCTACATTCCGCTGCCGGGCGTCGATCCGCACATCTTGCAAGACGTCTTCAACAACGCCCGCGGCGCCGGCATCTTGGGCATGTTCGACATGTTCGCGGGCGGCGCGTTGAAGCGCATGACGATCTTCGCACTCAACATCATGCCCTACATCTCGGCCTCGATCATCATGCAGTTGATGACGACGGTCAGTCCGCAGCTCGAGACGATGAAAAAAGAGGGCGAAACCGGGCGCAAGAAGATCAACCAATACACCCGCTATCTGACCGTGCTAGTCGCCACCTTCCAGGCCTATGGCGTGGCGGTGGGGCTGGAAAGCATGACCGGCAGTTTGGGTCCGGCGGTGGCCACGCCCGGCCTGTTCTTCCGCTTCACCACCGTGGTGACGTTGGTCGGCGGCACCGTCTTTTTGATGTGGCTGGGCGAGCAGATCACGGCGCGCGGCATCGGCAACGGCGCCTCGCTCATCATCTATGCCGGCATCATCGCCGAATTGCCCAGCGCCCTGGCCGGCACCTTGGAATTGGGCCGCACCGGCGCCCTGTCGGCGATCCTGATCATCGTCCTTCTGGTGATGGTGGTGGTGGTGATCGCCTTCATCGTCTTCATGGAGCGCGCCCAGCGCCGCATCATCGTCCAATATCCCAAACGCCAGCAGGGCAACAAGATGTTCGGGGGCGAAAGCTCGCATCTGCCCTTGAAGCTCAACACCTCGGGCGTCATACCGCCGATTTTCGCCAGCTCCATTCTTCTGGTGCCGGCGACCTTCGCCAGCTTCACCGCCGGCCAGGGGCCGGAATGGATGATCGTCTTCAACAATATGATGAGCCGGGGCCACTGGCTCTATCTCACCCTCTATCTCGGGCTGATCGTCTTCTTCGCCTTCTTCTACACGGCGGTGGTCTTCAATCCGACCGAGACCGCCGACAATCTGAAGAAGTATGGCGGCTTCGTGCCGGGCATCCGGCCGGGCAAGAACACCGCCGATTATCTCGATTACGTGCTGGTGCGGCTCACCGCCATCGGCGCCGCCTATCTGGCGGCGATCAGCGTGCTGCCCGAACTTCTGATCGCCCAGTATTCGGTGCCCTTCTATTTCGGCGGCACCAGTTTGTTGATCGTCGTCAGCGTCACCATGGATACGGTGGCGCAAGTTCAGTCGCATCTGCTGGCCCACCAATATGAGGGCCTGATCAAGAAGGCGAAACTGAAGGGGGCGCGGTGATGAAAGCGATCCGACTGATTCTGGTCGGGCCGCCCGGCTGCGGCAAGGGCACCCAGGCCAAGCGCATCGAGGACAAGTTCAAAATCATCCAACTTTCCACCGGCGACATGCTGCGCAAGGCGGTGGCCGAGGGCACACCGGCCGGGGTCAAGGCCAAGGCGATCATGGAGGCGGGCCAATTGGTGCCCGACGACCTCATCATCAGCATGGTCGGCGACCGCATCGCCCAGCCCGATTGCCAGGCCGGGTTCATTCTCGACGGCTTTCCGCGCACCCTGGCCCAGGCGCAGGCGCTGGACCGCAGCCTGAAGGCGCGCGGCCTGCGCATCGACGCGGTGATCGAGATCCGGGTCCCCGACGAGGATCTGGTCGAGCGCATCACCGGGCGCTTCACCTGCGCCCAATGCGGCCAGGGCTATCACGACCGCTTCCAGAAGCCGGCCCGCGAGGGGATCTGCGACAAGTGCGGCGGCAGCCAGTTCACCCGGCGCGCCGACGACAACGCCGAGACCGTTCGCACCCGTCTCAAGGCCTATCACGAGATGACGGAATCGATTATCCCGCATTACGAGCGTCAGGACATCCTGCGCGTCGTCGATGGCCGCCAGGGCATCGATCAGGTCTCCGAGGCGGTTTCGGCGGTGGTTGCAGCGCTGTAGAAGACGAGTCTATTGGGTTGACAGGCAAGGATTTCCGCCTATAATGCCGCACTTTCCTCGACCGGCGGCGACGGGCGGGGCTCCCCACTATTAAGGAGACGGAACCGTGGCGCGTATCGCGGGTGTCAATATACCGACCAACAAGCGCGTGCTCGTCGCGCTGACCTACATCCATGGCATCGGCCCCGCCAAGGCCAAGGAAATCTGCTCGAAAGTGGGATTGACCGACGAACGCCGCGTCAACACGCTCTCCGACGACGAGGTCCTGCGCATCCGCGAGGTCATCGACCGCGAGTACCAGGTCGAAGGCGATCTCAGGCGCGAAGTGGCGATGAACATCAAGCGCCTGATGGATCTCGGCTGCTATCGCGGCCTCAGGCACCGCAAGGGCCTGCCGGTGCGCGGTCAGCGCACCCACACCAACGCCCGCACCCGCAAGGGGCCGGCGGTTGCCATCGCCGGCAAGAAGAAAGTGACGAAGTAAGGGGTTCCCAATCATGGCCAAGCCAGCAACTGCCGCGCGTCCGCGCCGCCGCGAGCGCAAGAACATCACCTCGGGCGTGGCGCACGTCAACGCCAGCTTCAACAACACCATGATCACCATTACCGATGCGCAGGGCAACGCGATTGCCTGGTCGTCGGCGGGGATCCAGGGCTTCAAGGGCTCGCGCAAATCGACCCCCTACGCCGCCCAGGTGGCGGCCGAGGATGCCGGCCGCAAGGCGGCCGAGCACGGCATGCGGCTTCTGGAAGTCGAGGTCAAGGGTCCGGGCGCCGGCCGCGAATCGGCCCTGCGCGCCCTGCAGGCGGTGGGCTTCACCATCACCGCCATCCGCGACGTGACGCCGATCCCGCACAATGGCTGCCGGCCGCGCAAGCGCCGGCGCGTCTAAACGCTTCCTGGCGGTGCCGGCCTTGGGGCCGCACCTCTCCACCATCTGACGTTGACAAACCCGAGGGCCCGATCGTGATCCAGAAGAATTGGCAGGAATTGATCAAGCCCAACAAGCTGCAAGTCGATCCCGGCGAGGATCCCCGCCGCATTGCCACCATCGTCGCCGAACCGCTCGAGCGCGGCTTCGGCATGACGCTCGGCAACGCGTTGCGCCGCATTCTGCTGTCGTCGTTGCAGGGCGCCGCGGTCACCGCCATCCAGATCGAGAACGTGCTGCACGAATTCTCCTCGATCCCCGGGGTGCGCGAGGACGTCACCGACATCGTCCTCAACATCAAGATGATGGCGCTGCGCCTGCACGGCGAGGGGCCGAAGCGGATGAGCCTGCGCGCCATCGGCCCGGGCGAAGTGACCGCCGGCATGATCGAGACCGGCCACGACATCGACGTTATGGATCCCGATCTGGTCATCTGCACCTTGGACGAGGGCGCCAAGCTCAACATGGAACTCACCGTCCAGTCGGGCAAGGGCTACGTCGCCGCTACCCAGAACCGGCCCGAGGATTCGCCGATCGGCCTGATCCCGGTCGATTCGATTTTCAGCCCGGTGCGCAAGGTCTCCTACAAGGTCGAAAACACCCGCGTCGGCCAGGTCACCGACTACGACAAGCTGTCGATGCGCGTCGAGACCGACGGCACCGTCACGCCCGAGGACGCGGTGGCGCTGGCCGCCCGCATTCTGCAAGACCAGCTCCAGCTCTTCATCAATTTCGAAGAGCCCAGCGCCGCCTCGGCCGAGGAGCGCAAGGACGACCTGCCCTTCAACAAGAACCTGCTGCGCAAGGTCGACGAGCTTGAGCTCTCGGTCCGTTCGGCCAACTGCCTGAAGAACGACAACATCATCTACATCGGCGATCTGGTCCTGAAGACCGAGGCCGAGATGCTGCGCACCCCCAATTTCGGCCGCAAGTCGCTCAACGAGATCAAGGAAGTTTTGGCGCAGATGGGCTTGCATCTGGGCATGGAAATCTCCGGCTGGCCGCCCGAGAACATCGAGGACCTGGCCAAGAAGCTGGAAGAGCCGTACTGAACGCTTACGTACTGATCGGGTCATACCGACCCATCCCGCCGTGCCGGGCCTAGGCCCAGGGCGGCGGGGCGCGCAACCGGTCTCGCCCGTTCGAGGCCTTGGGAAGAAGGAACGAAGGTCATGCGTCATGCCATGAGCGGCCGCAAGCTCAACCGCACCAGCGAGCACCGCAAGGCGATGTTTGCCAATATGGCGAACGCGCTGTTCAAGCACGAGCAGATCACCACCACCTTGCCCAAGGCCAAGGATCTGCGCCCGATCGCCGAGCGCCTGATCACGCTGGCCAAGCGGGGCGATCTGCACGCAAGGCGCCAAGCGATGGCCTATCTGCGCGACGACAAGGTGGTGGGCAAGCTTTTCGCCGCCCTGGCGGCGCGCTACAAGGAGCGGGCCGGCGGCTACACCCGCGTCCTCAAATCGGGTTATCGCTACGGCGATTGCGCGCCGATGGCGGTGATCGAATTGGTCGACCGCGACGTGGCCGCCAAGGGTCAGGATTCCGGCCCGGTGGCGACCGCGAACGACGAGGCCGCGGCGGGATAACGCCGCCGCCGTCGCCATGTCCACCGCGGGGGAGCGCCAACGTCTCCCCCGTTCGCATTCCGGGGAGGACGGCATGAGCGCAGCATCCGACGACCAGGCCCGGCCCCGGCGCGCCGACTACGCCCATTTCGTTCCGGTGCAGACCCGGTGGTCGGACAACGACCAGATGGGCCATATCAACAACGTCGAGTATTACCGCTTCTTCGAATTTGTGGTGATCCACTTCACCCACAACGTCTTGAAGTGCACCATGCTCGATGGCCTTTCGCCCTATTCGGCGGAAACTCTGTGCCGCTTCCGCAAGCCGCTGTCCTTTCCGGGCACCATCGATGCGGCGCTTCGGGTCGAGCATGTCGGGCGCACCAGCGTCCGCTACGGTCTGGCGCTGTTCGCCGAGGGCGATGACGAGGCCGCCGCGCATGGACATTGGGTGCATGTCTTCGTCGGCCGCGACAACGAGAAGCCCCGGGAACTCCCGGCGCCGATGCGCCAGGCGATGCTGGACACGATGGCGAAGACCCGGAAGGCATGACCGGCGCCAAGGTCCAATCGCTTCGCCGCATGCCGGATGAAGCCGGCCATTTCGGCCGCCATGGCGGGCGCTACGTTCCCGAAACCCTGATGCCGCTCATTCTGGCGGTCGAGGCGGCCTACGCCGAGGCCAAGGCCGATCCCGCCTTTCAAAAGGAACTCGCGGGCCTGTTCGCCGATTTTGTCGGCCGGCCGAGCCCGCTCTATTTGGCCAAGCGGCTGACCGAGCGTCTTGGCGGCGCCACGATCTATTTGAAGCGCGAAGACCTCAACCACACCGGCGCCCACAAGATCAACAACTGCCTGGGCCAAATTCTTCTGGCCCAGCGCATGGGCAAAACCCGGATCATCGCCGAAACGGGGGCGGGCCAGCACGGCGTCGCCACCGCCACCGCCTGCGCCCTGATGGGCCTCGAATGCGTCGTCTATATGGGAGCGCTCGACATCGCCCGTCAGGCGCCCAACGTCCAGCGCATGAATCTGTTGGGCGCCAGCGTGGTGCCGGTAACGGCGGGCGCCGGCACGCTCAAGGACGCGATGAACGCGGCGATGCGCGACTGGGTGGCCCATGTCGAGGACACCTATTACCTGATCGGCACCGCCGCCGGTCCGCATCCCTATCCGATGATGGTGCGCGATTTTCAAGCCGTGATCGGCAACGAGGTGCGCGCCCAGATGCAGGCCCGGGAGGGGCGCCCACCCGACTCGCTTGTCGCCTGCCTGGGTGGCGGTTCCAACGCCATCGGCCTCTTCCATCCCTTCCTCGACGATCCGTCGGTGGCGCTGTGGGGCGTCGAGGCGGCGGGGCACGGACTTGATAGTGGCGCGCACGCCGCCTCGCTGGCCGGCGGACGCCCCGGCATCCTGCACGGCATGCGGACCTATCTGTTGCAAGATGCCGATGGCCAGATCGCCGAGGCCCATTCGATTTCGGCCGGGCTCGATTATCCGGGCATCGGTCCCGAGCATGCCTGGCTGTACGAGATCGGACGCTTGCAACTGGGTTCGGCCACCGACGACGAGGCGCTTCGGGCCTTCGCCGATCTGACAAGGCTGGAGGGCATCATCCCGGCCTTGGAATCGGCGCACGCTTTGGCCTTTGCCGCCAAGCTCGCTCCCACGCTGCCTCGCGCGCACGCCATGGTGATCGGGCTTTCCGGGCGCGGCGACAAGGACCTCGCCACCGTCGCCGAGGCCCTAAAGGCGCGCCCGTCATGAGCCGCCTGGCCGCCACCTTCGCCGCCCTGGCGCAAAATAAGCGCGCCGCCCTGATCACCTTCGTCACCGCCGGCGATCCCGATTACCCGCGCTCGCGGACCTTGCTGCAAGCCTTGCCCGGTGCCGGCGCCGACATCATCGAATTGGGCATGCCGTTCAGCGATCCGGTGGCCGACGGGCCGGCGATCCAGGCGGCCTCCGAGCGCGCCTTGAAGGGCGGCATGACGCTGGCCCGCACCCTCGATCTGCTGCGCGAGTTTCGCGCGCAGGATTCGACGACGCCGGTGGTGCTGATGGGTTACGCCAATCCGCTCTACGCCATGGGCTTCGAGCGCTTCGCCGCCCAGGCCGCCCAAGCCGGCGCCGACGGGGTGATCGTCGTCGATCTGCCGCCCGAGGAAGCCCAAGAATTGCGCCGGCCTTTGACCGCCCAGGGCATCGATTTCATCGGTCTAGTGGCGCCCACCACCACCGAGGCGCGCTTGCCGACGGTGCTGGGATGCGCCCAGGGTTTCGTCTATTATGTTTCGGTTGCCGGCACCACCGGCACGGCCTCGGCCGCCGCGTCGGCGGTCGATCAGGCGGTGGCGCGGCTCAAGGCGGCGACGACGCTGCCGGTGGCGGTGGGTTTCGGCATCAAGACTCCCGAGCAGGCGGCCGCCATGGCCGCCACCCGGGCCGATGCGGTGGTGGTGGGTTCGGCCCTGGTCGAGCGGATCGCCCAGGGTCAGGATGCGCCGGGATTCGTGACCCGGTTGGCGCAAGCGGTAAGGGGAACGCGCAAGGCATGAACTGGCTGGCCAATCTCGTCCGACCGAAGATCCAGAAATGGGTGCGTCCCAAGGACGTGCCCGATCATCTGTGGAACAAATGTCCGGCCTGCGCCAACATGATCTTCCACCGCGATTTGGAAAAGAATCTTTTCGTCTGTCAGCATTGCGGCCATCATCTCAAACTGGCGATCAAGGATCGCTTCGCCATGCTCTTCGACGACGGTCTTTTTCAGAAGATCGAGCTGCCGAAGGCGCCCGCCGATCCTTTGCGATTCCGCGATCTCAAGCGCTACGGCGATCGGTTGAAGGAGGCGCAGAACCGCACCGGTGAGGCCGACGCCATCCAGGTGGCGCACGGCAAGATGGGCGGCATCGGGGTGGTGATCGCCGCCTTCGACTTCCATTTTCTGGGCGGTTCGATGGGCGTGGCGGTGGGCGAGGGGCTGGTGGCGGCGGCCGAGCTGGCCGTGCTTCAGGACGCCCCCCTGATCGTCGTCCCGGCCTCGGGCGGCGCCCGCATGCAAGAGGGCATCCTCTCGCTCATGCAGATGGCGCGCTCGACGGTGGCGGTCGGTCGGGTCAAGGAAAAGGGCCTGCCCTACATCGTGCTCTTGACCGATCCGACCACCGGCGGCGTCACGGCGTCGTTCGCCATGCTGGGCGACATCGCCTTGGCCGAGCCGGGCGCGGTGATCGGCTTTGCCGGCGCCCGGGTGATCGAGAACACCATCCGCGAGAAACTGCCCGAAGGCTTCCAGCGTTCGGAATATCTGGAGGAGCACGGCATGGTCGACATGGTCGTCCATCGCCACGAGTTGCGCGCCACCCTGATCCGTCTGCTCGGCCTGCTGCGCAACCCGAAGCCGGCCGGCGATCTCCTGCGTCTGCCCGGCGCGGATGTCAAAGCCGCTCGCTGACCGACTGGCGCGTCTGGGGCGCCTGCATCCCACGGCCATCGACCTGTCGCTCGGCCGGATCGAGCGCCTGTTGGCGGCGCTGGACGATCCCCAGAACCGTTTGGCGCCGGTCATCCACATCGCCGGCACCAACGGCAAGGGCTCGACGCTGGCCTTTCTGCGCGCCATTCTGGAAGCGGCCGGCCAAACCGTGCATGTCTACACGTCGCCCCATCTGGTGCGTTTCAACGAACGCATCCGCCTGGCCGGGCGTCTGATCGACGACGAAACCCTGATCGGCGTCCTCGATGAGTCGTTGGCCGCCAACGCCGACCAGCCCATCACCTTCTTCGAAATCACCACGGCGGCAGCCTTTCTGGCTTTTTCCCGCGTCCCCGCCGATGTCGTGCTCCTGGAAACCGGGCTGGGCGGGCGGCTCGACGCCACCAACATGGTCGCGCGGCCGGCGCTTACCCTTTTGTCGCCGATCGGGCTCGATCATCAGGCCTATCTCGGCGACACGCTGGCGGCGATCGCCGCCGAGAAGGCCGGCATCCTGAAGCCGGGAGTTCCTTGCGTGCTGGTCAAGCAGGAACGCGCCGCCATGAAGGTGATCGAGGCTCGCGCCGATTCGCTGGGCGTGCCCTTGCATCTGGAAGGCCGGGATTGGCATTTGCGCAGCAAGGGCGACACGCTCATCTACGAAAGCCGCTTCGCCACCCGCGGTCCCTTGCCGGTTCCGGTGCTGACCGGGCCGCATCAGCGCCACAATGCCGGACTGGCGATCGCCGCGCTCGATCGGCTGGAGGGAATCGCGGTTCGCGATCCGGCGGTGTTCGAAGGCCTGATGCGCGCCGACTGGCCGGCCCGCCTGCAGCGCCTGCGCCATGGCCCCTTGGTGGCCAGCCTGTCCTTCGGCTGGGAAATCTGGCTCGATGGCGGCCACAATCCGCAAGCCGGCAAGGCGCTGGCGGCGCAGGCACGGCTGTGGCGCGACAAGCCCCTGCATTTGGTGTTCGGCATGCTGGCCAGCAAGGATGTCCGCGGTTTTCTCAAACCCCTGGCGGCGAGGCTGGAAAGTTTTTGGGCGGTACCGGTGGCGGCCGATCAACCGACGTTCGAGCCCTCCGCCATCGTGGCGGCGGCCAAGGCGGAAGGAATCGCCCAGGCGCAGGCGGCCGGTTCGGTCGAGGCGGCGCTCACCGCCATCTTGGCCAGCGATCCCCGACCGGGTCGGATTCTCATTACCGGCTCGCTTTATCTGGCCGGTGCGGTGCTTGCGAACGCGGCCTGATCAGACCAGTTCCGAGGCCAGCCGATAGCTGGTGCCGCAGCTCACGCAGTAAAGCTCAAGCTCGACCCGCTGATCGTCCTCGGCCTTTTCCTCGATGATCCGATGCGCCGTGGTACGCTTGCAGGCAGCGCATTGGCGCCGCTC
Organism: Rhodospirillales bacterium; assembly: GCA_016214125.1. Taxonomy (GTDB): domain Bacteria; phylum Pseudomonadota; class Alphaproteobacteria; order Rhodospirillales; family WMHbin7; genus JACRPC01. The sequence continues at coordinate 18,999 of JACRPC010000007.1, forward strand.
CTGCCAGGCTCTCTGAACGATCCATCCTCGGTGACGTGTCATGGCCGGTTCCCCATCCCTCAAGCGGGCCTTGAATTGCCCTTGAACACTACGCTACCGGTTGTGCGGTGGAGGTGCAATAAATGGAGTGTTTCGAAATGAAACAATTAACATTTTGATTTTTAACAATATTATTGTAATTTTGGCCTTCGCATCACCCGGCGCATTACCGGCCGGTTGCAAGCTGTAACACGATTGCGGCTTCCCATGTCTCGCCCAAGGCCCGAGGACGCGCGGAGTCTCCAGGCTTATACCAAGACGCAATGAGCGTGACTCATTGCGTCTTGGTCGGCCGCGACGGCGGCCGCGCGCCCGGTGGCGCGAAAGCCAAGCGAGCGGAGGCGAGCGCCCGGCGATTGAGGGCGCGTTGATCGGTCACGATCAACGCAGATTGGCATTAGCAGGCTGCGGAAAAACCCTTCCCTCTGGGGCGCCGTCGTGATTCGATTCACCGGCGGCATTCAAGGGGGGGGCGCGATGCGCGGCGGCGATGTTCGGACGGAAGGGCTGTTTTCGTATGTGAGCTGCGAAGCTCGGG
>JACRPC010000008.1 GCA_016214125.1 Rhodospirillales bacterium
GGTCGAAACCGTCGCCTCGCAAAGGACTTCGAGGGAACCGTCGAAAGCGCCGAGGCTTGGCTTCTCATCGCCAGCATCCAGCTTCTCACCCGAAGGGTTGCAAACGCTTGAAATCCGTGACGTCATTTCGAGTCAGACTCTAAGTGTAATGCTGGTCTAATTAGTTCATGCAAGGTAGTCGAAGAAGTAGGCGTATATCAAGAACATCATGACGATGGTACTACTGAGAATCTATTTGCGAAAAAAGGGTTTGCCTTCATGCCCGGCCTCGTGCTTCTCGGAAATTCTGAAGACATAGAGTGCAATAATTTAGGCTTAATATCTTGCCGCGACGCTGTCTTCAACTCCGACGGTAAGGCCAGTTGATGGTGGAAAGGCAGCGAGCCCAAGGCTTGACATCCCTCCTTGCCTGACCCAGAAATCCGCCCATGAAGAATCCCCCCTGGGACCAGCAGGCGGCGGCGGTGCTGGTCCGGCCCCTGGTCAAGACGCCCATCCACCCCAACCATCTGACGATGGCGACCATCGTCATCGCGCTGGCGGGCGCCGTCTTGCTGGCCTTGGCCGACGCCAACGCCGCCCATTGGGGCGCCGGGCTGTTCGTGCTGGCCCGCTTCCTCGATCATTTCGACGGCGAGCTGGCCCGCCAATCGGGCAAAAGCTCGAAACTCGGCTATTATCTCGATTACCTGGCCGGGGCGATCAGCTATGCGGCGTTGTTCCTGGCCCTGGGCTTCAGCTTTGCGCAAGGATCGCTGGGCGGCTGGGCCTGGCTGTTGGGGGGCGCGGGCGCCGCTTCGGCCTTGCTCGCCATGCCGATGAATCTGGGCATCGATCAGGCGATGAAGCTGGAAGAGGGCAAGGCGATCGGTTATCCCGGCTTCGCCGGCTTCGAACTGGAAGATGGCATCTATCTCTTGGCGCCGATCACCTGGCTGGGCTGGCTCGAGCCCTTCTTCGTCGCCGCGGGCATCGGCGCCAGCGTCTATCTGCTGTGGACGGCGGCCACCCTGCTACGCCTGCGCCGCTAGGGCGCGGCGGAATTTTAGGAAGAAGAAGAGGGCGAACAGGCTGGCGCCCAGGGCGGCGGCCAGCAGAAGCGGCGTTTCCAGCCCCAGCCAGATCAGCACCGGCACCGCCAGCATGCCGTCATCGGGATCGAACCCGGCGGCGCCGCCGATTTCGGCGGCCCGCGCCCCTTGCCGCTTTTCGATGGCGATCACCAGCCCCAGCACGGCGGCCACCGAGGCCCCGGCCACCACGCCCATCGGAATCGCCCACAAGCCGAAGAAGCCGTCGCGCAGCCCGATGCCGAGCCCGACGAACAGCAGGGCGTTGGAAATCGAATCGGCCCACAGATCGTAGACATGGCCCCAAGGGCTGGTCTTGCCCGAGAGCCTGGCCAGATCGCCATCGGCGCGATCGAGCAGCATGGACAGCACGAAGAGGCCGGCGCCCAGATCGCGCCATTGCGCCTCGCCGATCGCCACCAGCACCGCCGCGCCCAGCCCGCAGGCCAGACGCAGCGTCGTCAGATGGTTGGGCGTCACCGGCGTGCCCAAAAGCGGGCGGACGATGACGGCGCGGGCGACGCGGTGAATCCAGGTGCTGTGGCTCATGGCGGCGCACCATAGCAAAGGCGATTGGAAAGGCAACCGCCCTTTGCGGGCCGGCCGATCACTTCAGTCGGAACGCCGCGTGGCAGGCGTTGCAAGTGGCCAGAATCTCCGAAAGGGCGCCGTGGACCGAGTGTTGCGCCGTTGCCGGCGGCTCCAGTTCGGCGTTCTCGGCCACGATGCGGAAGCGGCTGGCGGCCCGGTGCATGGCGGTGCCCATCTGGCGCATCGGTTCGGGCATGAAGGGCGCCATGTGCGCCGCCCCGTGGGCGTCGAGCGAACTCATGCCGATGCGCTTCTCCGCTTCCTCGGCCGCCATCTTGGCGTCGCCCTTGGCCAGAGCGGCCAGCATGGCCTCGATGGTGCGCAGATGGTCGCGCATGTTGGTCAACATATGCTCCTTCATCGCCCCCGGCAGCTCGACGGGCTGGCGGGAATCCTCGGCGGCCGAGGCGCGGCTGGCGTTGGCGAGAAGGGTCAGCACGGCAAACAGGATGCGCAGGCGAATCATGGTCGGTCTCCCCAAGGATGTGATGGAGCCGTCCTACGCCCCGCCGGTATCCGCAAGATGTCCGGATTGTAACGAAGGGTTTCGGCTATTCGGGCCGCCAGGCGGCGATCTTGGGCAGAATTTCGGTGCGGGCGCGCTCGAGATCGGCCGGAAAATCGATCTCGATCCAGGGAATGCCGGTGACGTCGAGGGCGCCGATCGCCTGCGGGCGCTCCAGCATCACCGCCCGCATCGCCTCTTCGTAAGGGTCGTCGAGGCGGCCCTGGCCGATCAGGGTCTCCATGGCCTTGGCGAGCAAAGGCCCCTCGGCGGGACCGATGCGGGCGAAGCCCGGCCACTCGCCCTCGGTATCGCGGGCCAGCTCGCCCACCTTCTTGCGGAACTCGACCACCCGGCCCTGTTTGAGGCAGAGCTTCACCGGCTCGTCGCCCGGCTCATAATCGCGGTCGTAGGGGAAAAGCGTGCCCTCGCCCTCGACCAGCACCTCCAAAAGGCGCGGGTGGTAAAGCACGTCGGCATCCATGAACAGCACGCCCTCGGGATCGAACAGCGCCTCGCGGGCCCGGTTGAGCGACAACAGGCTGCCGCGGCGGTAATCGGGATTGTGAATCGGGCGGACGAAATTCTGCTTGCCCCGAGCCTTGAGCGCCGCCTCGATCTCCTCCTTGTGATAGCCCAGCACCATCACCAATTCCTCGACGCCCAGCGCGGCCAGGATGTCGAGATGGCGGTCCAAGAGGCTCTTGCCGCCGATGTCGAGGAGCGATTTGGGCGGCAGGGTCTCGTCGCCGCCCGACAGCCTTTGGCCCAGACCGGCGGCCAGCATGATGGCGCGCATGCGTTACTTGCCTTTCGCAATCAGGGGGTGGCGGACGCGGTCGCCGGCCTTGAGGCCGAGCCGGGCGGCGGTGCCGCCATTGACCTCGAGCACGAAGCGCACCGGCCCGTTCGAGGCGATTCCCGCCAGCGAGCCTGGCACGGTGCGCTCGGCGATGTTGACCACCCGGCCCTCGGCATCGATGAACAGCATATCGAGCGGGATCAGGGTGTTTTTCATCCACATCGACACCGGCTGGGCCTGACCGAAATCGAACAGCATGCCCGAGTCGGCCGGAAGATCGCGCCGAAACATCAAACCCAAGGCGCGTGTTTCGGGCGTTACCGCGGCTTCAACCTTGAAAACATGGGTTTTTCCGGCACGCCCGGCCGGCTCGATGCGCAATTCGGCGATCTCGGCGGCAACCGAGGCCTGGCCGCCATAGGGCAGCAAGAGCGGCAATAAGAACCCAAGGGCGAGGACGAGACGCAAAAAATAAATTTGCGATAGCCGAAACAGCAAGACTTTTCTCCTAGACCCTGATCAAGCGCCTATCGACGATGGCAAACAATCGGATGCCGACCGGGCGCCGTTAGGAGATAGCACAGGGCAAGCGCCCGTGCCAAATCAATGCGTTAGGTGAAAGGAAAAAATTAGCGACAATTTTATCGAAATACCGCGCAAAATAACGATACAATTATCGCAAAATACTTAATGAATATAAGCCTGTAGCCAACCATCATTGACAGTGCTATACTCTGATCCAAGGTCGAAATGAAAGTGATGTCCAAGTATTCATGGTCGCCAATCGAAGTCGTTCTTCAAATTCGGCGGCCGCAACCTGGAATAAGGGTTGGAAAATATCGGGGTTTGACATTGCTTTCGCAGAGAAAGACGGCGGACGGGTAACCCCCACCCCCCATCCGTCCTCCGTCACGGAACGCCGCGCCCCCGACGCGGCGTTCCACCTTTTTGGGGCTAGCCTTGCGGCGGCTCCAGCCCCGCCTGGATCAGCGCCAAGGCGTCGTCGAGCGTTTCCAGATAGGCGTCGAGAAGCGCCGCCAGCCCGGCATAAAAGGGCGTGTCGGCCTGCATGGCGATCCGCTCGGCAAAGCGCCCCACCCACAGCCTCGGATGCGCCTTGAGAAAATCGGACGCCGCCGCCAAGGCGGTGGCGTCATCTTGGGGGCCGCCCAGCAAATGGGCGAGAAAGCCCAACTCGAAGGCCAGAAAATCGGCCGGCCGCTTCAAGGGATCGTCGATCGCATAGCCCTGGCGGCCATAGGCCTCCATCACCTGGAAGGTCGGCTCCTGGCGGGCCAGGCCGTCGGCGTCGAGCCAGGGCGATTCGCTTGCCGGGGCGCCGTAGGCGTTGGTGAGAAAGATGGCGGCGTAATCGGCAGCCAGCGCATCGAGCGCCCCGTCGGCAAGCGTCGGAGGCGTTTCGGCCATCGCCAGACGCATGCCTTCCAAGGCCGCCAGCCCGACCTCGTCCTCGTCCAGCCGCAGCGCCAGGGCGTCGGGAAAATTCACCCGGTGAAGTTCGACCAGAGTCGCCTGGTCCAGTTCGCGCTCGTGGAGACGGGCCAGGGCGGCCAAGTCCTGGGCCACCGCTTGGCGGAATTCGGCGATCGTCTCGTCAGCCATTCGGGGCGCTCCGTCGTCGGTGGCGGAAGGATCGCGCCGTGGCCGGGCGGTCCCAGCCGGGGCGATGGTCGCGGGCGCTCTTGCGCACATTGACCAATAGGGTGTTGAAGGCGAAGGCGCCGGCCGGGCTTGGCCGATCGAGCGTCAGCAGGTCGGGATTGCCGGCGCGGTCGATGCCGTCGGCGTCGCGGTCGAACCAGGCGCCTTCGTGCAGCACCACCACGCCCGGACGCACCCGCTCGCTCACCTTGAGCGGCACCACCAGGGCGCCACGCCCGTTCCAAACCTCGACCGTGTCGCCCATCGCCAAGCCAAGGCGGGCGGCGTCGGCGGCGTTCATGGTGAGGTCCTGATCGGCGGTTTCCCGAAGCCAGCCGACATTGTGGAAGATCGAGTGGGTGCGCTCGCGCGGATGCGGCGTCACCATGTGAAAGGGATAGTCGGCGGTTTTTGGACTGCCCAGCCATTCCCAAGGCTCGATCCATTTCGGGATCGGCGGGATCGGCGCCCCGTAGATGGTCGTCGTCCAATCGCTCTGGCCGGCCAGCCAGCCCGAGAAGATTTCGATCTTGCCCGAGGCGGTGGCGAAGGGCAGGCCCTTCTCGATCTGATCCTGGAAGGCGACATGCGGACGGGCAGGACGGTGCTTGTAAACGCCCTTGGCCTTGAACTCCTCCCAGCCCATGGCGATGCCTTGCACGCCCATCACCCGGCCTTCCCACCAAGCCTTGAGATAGGCTTCGTCGACCGCGTCGTCCTTGTCGAAATAGGCGCGGCTGGCGCGCGGGTTGAAGCGTTCGCCGAAACCGAGCCGGTAGGCCAGTTCGGTGTAGATCTGGAAGTCGGTCTTGCTCTCGCCCAAGGGCGCGATCACCTTGGGGCGGTGGATGTAGTAATGGCCCTTGTACCAGGGCACCGCCACGTCATGGCGCTCGAAATGGGTGCAGACCGGCAGCAGCACGTCGGCATAAAGCGCCGAGGGCGTGATGGTCTGCTCCAGGCACACCACCAGATCGAGCTTCTCGATCGCCCGGATCGCCTGGTTGACGTTGGGAAGCTGGTTGAGCCAGTTCGAACCTTGCCAGAAAAGGGCGCGAATGTTGGGAATGAAGCCGTCCCATTGATCGGCGCGCGGCCAAAGCCCGATCGTTTCGCGCCCCACATTGGGATAATCGAGCACCAGCCTGGCCCAGCAATCCGACTTGATCGCCGCGTACCAGACGTTGGCGTATTCGTCATAGGGATAGGCGATCGACTGGGCCGGCCAGGCCTTGCCGACGCCCTCGGCCGAACCGCCCAGCTTGCCGACATTGCCGGTGATCGCCTGCAGCGCCGCCGCCATGCGCGCATATTGCTCGCCATAGGCGGCGCGGCCGGGCGCCCACGAGGCCTTCAAGGCCGCCGGCTTGGTGCTGGCGTAAAGCCTTGCCAATTTGCGGATGTCGTCGGGGCTGACGCCGGTGATCGGTGCCGCCCATTCCGGCGTCTTCGCCTGGCCGTCGAAGCGGCCCTCGATGTAGTCGCGGAAACTCTCCTGGCCCTTGGCCCAATCGGGCATGGTGGCGGCGTCGGCACCCTGGCAGAAGCGGTTGATGAAGGTCTGGTCCTGGCGATTTTCGGCGAAGATCACCTGCGCCATCGCCGCCAGGAGCGCCGTGTCGGTGCCGGGCTTGATCGGAATCCACCAGGCGTCGAAGGCCTGGGCGGAATCGGTGTGTTGCGGATCGACGACGACGAATTTGCACCCCTTCTGCTTGGCTTGGCGCAGATACCAGACCGTGTTGCCGCCATGAAAGGTGTAGGCCGGGTTCCAGCCCCACAGGATCACCAGCTTGGCGTGGGCGAAGGCGTCGTCCTCGTTGCCGTCTTCGATCGTGCCGAAGGTGACGTTGGCGGAAAAGGAACTGCCCTGGTAGGAGGGCACCGACCACGAGCAGGTGCGGCAGCCGAACATGCCAAGAAAGCGCGCCTGCAAGCCCTCGATCTGATCGGATTTGTGCAACACGCCCCAGGACGACCCGGCATAGGACTGGTCGAGAATGGCGGTGGGGCCATGGGTGGTCTTGATGTGGGTCATCCACTGCGCCACCAGTTCCAAGGCCTCGTCCCAGCTTGCGCGCTTGAAGCGGCCCTCGCCCCTGGCGCCCACGCGGATCATCGGATAGAGCAGCCGCTCAGGCGCATAGAGCCTCGCGCGATAGGCCCGCCCGCGCAGGCAGGCCCGCAATTGCGGCACCTCCGGCGTGTCGAGGCCGCCCGATTCCCGCCCGTCATCCGAGGACAGCCTGACGATCACCCCATCCTTCTTGTGCGCCACCAGCATGTGGCGCGATCCGCAATTGTGGGCGCAGCTTGTGACGACGCGCTCCAGCCGATCGTCGCCCAAATAGCCGGCATAGGCATGGGCGCCGGCCGAACCGGACCGACCGCCAAGCGCCGTCGCCGCCGCCAGACCGCCGATCCCCTTGAGAAGGGCGCGCCGGCCGGGATTGACGAGATCGCCCGCTCGAACGGGCCTTTCGCTCATCGCTCGCCCTTGGCGGGCGGGATCGAATAGGTGCCGGTGACGTGCGCCACCAATTCGCCGTCGGCATCCGAGGTCACGCTCACCTCGCACACCGCCAGGCGCTTGCCCAGCTTGATGATGCGGCCGTCGGCGACCAGATCGGTCTCGGCCGGCTTGCGCAGGAAATTGATGTTGAGATTGGTGGTGACCGCCAGTTCCACCCGGCCGATCATGCTGAGCACGACGCCAAACATGCAGGCGTCGGCCAAGGCCATCTGCGCCGGCCCCGAAATGGTTCCGCCCGGGCGGACATGCTCGGACCCGTAGGGCAGGCGCAGGACGCAGCGCCCGCGCCCCATCGAATCCACCTTGAGCTTGAAGAAGGCAACCAGCGGCAGGGTGTCTTCGATCAGGGCCTGGAATTCGGCCGCCGTCATCTTGGTCATGGTGACATCCGGGTTGTTTGGCCTATATTTGACGGCCAAGAGGCCGGGGGCAAGCCCCAAGGCGAAATCCCGGCCGGGCAACGAGGCGCCGATGACCGAACCGATCCTGCTTGTCACGACCGAGAGGGGCGTCGCCACCCTCACCTTGAACCGGCCCCAGGCGCGCAACGCGATGTCGGTGGCGCTGATGACCGCCATGGAGACGGCGCTGGCGGCCGCCGTTGCCGATCCCGCCGTCCGGGTGGTGGTGATCGGCGCCAACGGCCCGGCCTTTTCCGCCGGCCACGACCTCAAGGAGCTGCGCGGCGGCAACGACCCGGCGGCGCTCGAGGCGCTGTTCGCTCAATGCACCCGGCTGATGACTGGGATCGTCCGCTTGCCCAAGCCGGTGATCGCCAAGGTCCAGGGGATGGCGACCGCCGCCGGCTGTCAGTTGGTGGCGTCGTGCGATCTGGCGATCGCCGCCCGCTCGGCGCGCTTTGCCACGCCGGGCGTCAACATCGGCCTCTTTTGCTCGACGCCGATGGTGGCGCTGTCGCGCGCCGTGGCGCCCAAGCACGCGCTGGAAATGCTGCTCACCGGCGAGGCGATCGATGCCGAGCGGGCACAGGCGATCGGCCTGATCAACCAAGCCGTCGCCGATGCCGATCTCGAACGAGCGGCCGCTGACTTGGCCGCCACCATCGCTGGCAAGTCGGCACGGACGCTGCGCATCGGCAAGGAGGCGTTTCAGCGCCAGCGGGAAATGGATTTGGACGCCGCCTACGCCTTTGCCGGCCAGGTGATGGCCGAAAATCTGAAGGCTGCCGACGCCGCCCTGGGGATTGACGCCTTCCTCGCCAAGCGCAAGCCGGTCTGGACCGATCGCTGATCCGCCCATCCGCCGCTTGACTTGCCCCCCGCCCGAACGTCTGATAAAGAAACGGATATCAGGAGATTACGTCCATGGATCATGTGATTCGCGCCCTGCCCGACGGCAAGGAAGTGCTTCTTTCCGGGCGGCTGACCTTTGCCGATCACAACAATTTCCGCGCCATCATCGCCCAGTTCTCGGAACCGGGCGCCAAACGCTTCGTCCTCGACCTCTCCGGCATCGATTTCATCGATTCGGCGGCCTTGGGCATGGTGCTGCTGGCGCGCGACACCGCCATCAGCCGCGGCATCCATCTGGTCTTGAAGGGCGCCGGCGGCCAGGTGAAGCGGATCATGGAAGTCGCCAAGTTCAACACACTCTTCACCATGGAAGACTGAACGGGTGGCTTCGTCGGGCCCTGGATCGGGCGGCCCGGGCGGAACCCCGGGCACCGCCACGGTGCGCCGGATCGCCCATCCGGACGCCGCCGGCTTGGCCAAGGCCCTGGAGCCGCCAACGACCCTGGTCGTCGAGGAAGGCCTGGCCGACACCGATACCCGCCCGACCGAGATCCGGCCCCCCTCAAGCCTCGGCCTGGTTCTTTCGGCGCGCACGGTTTTCGGACTCGACGTCGTGTCCCTGTTCCTCAACGCCATCGCCACCCGCCATCCCCCGGCGCGGACGCGCGGCCACGATCTCGAAGTCGCCCTGCAGGAGGCACTGGCCAACGCGGTCATCCATGGCAGCTTGGAAGTGTCGAGCGCGCTGCGCGAGGACCCCGACCGCTTCGCTCTCTATTGTCAGTTGGTCGACGAGCGTCTGGTCGATCCCCACTTCGGCGGCCGGGCAGTCGCCGTGCGCGCCGAATGGGATCAGACCGGCCTGCGCCTGTCGGTCGAGGATCAGGGCGGCGGCTACGATCCGGCGACCCTGGGGCCGGCCGTACCCTCCGACATCGCCAAATCGGGGCGCGGCCTGCAGATGATCGCGGCGCTCGCCAACGCGGTTGCCTTCGAGAATCGCGGCCGGCGCTTGATCATGTCCTTCGCCGCATGATCGAGGCGCCCGATCTCGGCACCTGCAAGGTCCTGATCGTCGACGACCAGGAGCCCAACCGGCGCCTCTTGGGCTCGCTGGTGGAAGCCATGGGCATCGAGCGGATCGAATACGCCGTCGACGGCGTCGACGGGCTGGCCAAGATCGAGAGCTTCCGGCCCGATCTGGTGCTGCTCGACATCATGATGCCCAACATGGACGGCTTCACCATGTGCCGCGAGCTGCGCACCCGGCCCGAATGGCGCGATCTGCCGGTCCTGGTCAACACCGCCTTGAGCGAACCGAGCGAGCGGGTCGAATGCTTCAAGGCCGGCGCCACCGACATGGTCACCAAGCCGATCAATGGCCCCGAGGTGCTGGCGCGGGTGCGCATCCATCTCGAACGGCGGCTCCTCATCCAAAGCTTGAGCGCCTATCACGAGCGGGTGGCGCAGGAACTGGCGCTGGCCGCCCGCATGCAAAGCGAGATCCTGCCTAAGCCCCAGCGTCTGGAGGCGCTGGGGGAGGCCTGCGGTCTGCGGCTGGAATCCTATTACGCACCGTCGAGCGAACTGGGCGGCGATTTCTGGGAGCTGCTCGATCTCGGTCCCGACCGCTTGGGCGTTCTTCTGGTCGATTTCTCGGGGCACGGGGTGGGCGCCGCCTTGAACGCCTTCCGGCTGCACGCCCTGATCGGCCGGATGCCGCCCGGCCGCGATCAGGCGCCGTCCGAATGGCTGAGGGTCCTGAACGGCGCCCTCAAGGGTCTGTTGGGGCCCGGCCAATTCGCCACCGCCATCTATCTGGTCTTCGACACGGCGTCCGACGAAATTCGCTACGCCTCGGCGGCGGCGCCGGCGCCGCTCCTGCTCGATGCCCGGGGCCAAGCCGCGTTGCTCGATTCCAGCGGGTTCTTTCTCGGCATCATCGCCGGCGTCGATTACGAAGACCGCAAGGTGGCCTTCCCAAGGGGATCGAGCCTGTTTCTCTACAGCGATGCCCTTCTGGAAAGCCCTGACACCGGCGGCCGGCCCCTGGGCGAAGCCGACCTCGTCGACTTCGTTGGGCCGGAATTGACCGGCGCCGATCCGGTCCTGCCCGGACTCGTCAAACGGATCGAGGGCCGTTTTCCGCCGCCGCTGCCCGACGACCTCACCTTGGTGCGGATCGCGCGCCCGTAAGCCGACCGCTTGCGATGGTTGCAAACTGAAATGTTTCAAAGGCTTGGTTTCCCTTGACAGAAGCCCCAGCTTCGTCCGGGATAGACACCCGACTACCACCAGTTTGCAGGCCCCGTCGTGCAGGATGGCGCATTGATCAAGCTCGACAGCACCGACACCGGTTATCACGAGCCTCTTCCGGCCGAATTGGTAAGCGAGATCGGCCATCTGACCGATTGCCTGTCGTGCAAGGCCGGCCAAACCGGCTGCGCCGACATGCTGGTCCGCCTGTTGCAGTTCGCGCAAATCCTGCGCGACGAAGCATCGGCCATCGGGTCGTTCATGCTGGCCCGCATAGCGGCGTCACTGGGCGAAGTCTTGCGCCGCTCGGTCGACCTGACCGCCGAACAGAAGATCGCCGTTGCCGCCCATCTCGAAGCGCTGGCGACGGTGGCCATTCCCTATTGCCCGACCGGGGACCGTCCGATCGGCCCCGCCTTCGAAAGCGGCATCGAGCGCCTCGAGGTGCTGATCGGCGGCCTGGAGACCCTGGCGGCGCAAGTCCGTCGACAAGCGCGTTCGGGGCTCGATCCCTGCCGGCTTGGCGGGCCGACCCACAGCTAGCCGATGGACGGGCCGCCCGAATCCACGTCCCCAAAGCCGCGGCTGGGGGGCGTTCGCGGCCATCCCTTGGCCTTTCTGATCGCCTTGGCCCTGTTCGCCGGCCTGACCGCGATCGCCTTTCACGGCTTCGAGATTTACGAAGACTACACCCATACCCAGCACGAAGCTCAGGAGGAGTTGCGCGACCGCGCCGTTCTTTTGGCCCAGCAGGCCGAGACGCGGCTGGAAACGATCGATCAGATCGTCGCCGCCGCCGTCTTCCGGCTCAGCCGACCGGCCGCGATGACCGAAACCCAAAGCGAGCTGTTCGAGCGCGGCGTCGCCTTCGCGCCCGATCTGTTCGCGCTGGCCCATTACGATCGCCAGGGCCGCTACCAGGGCGGCTATTCGCGCGACGGCCAGCACCGCAACGACTGTTCCGATTGCCGCTTTTTCCGCGTCCATCGCGCCGAGGGCCGAGATCATTTCCTGGGTCTCGCCTTCGATGACGAAAGCGGCCGCGATCCGCGCCTGGGCATTTCCCGGCGCATCGTCGATTCCCAAGGGCAGATGGTCGGCGCGGTGGTCGGGATCGTCGATGCCGAGCGCTTTCGCCACCGCCTGATCGAACGGATGGGCGAGAAGATCGACCGCGCCGCGCTGTTCGACCGCGCCGGCATTGCCCTTGTCACTTGGCAACGGAACGATTCCCGGCCCGGGCCCGACCTGTTAAGTCAAACGGCCCGTCGTCTGGCGCCGCTTGGGCCGGAGACCGGCTCGCTTCGCCTCGATCCCGCCGAGGGCGCCTTTGCGTCGCTGGCCCCCTATCCGCTGTGGATCGGCACCGCGCTCGACCGTGACCGGTTCTTCGCCTCCTGGCGCAGCAAGGCCCAAACCAATGTGATCCTGCTGGTTGGCGTCCTGGCGGTTCTGGCCGGGCTGGCCGGCCTGGGGGCTCGGCAGATTCGCGTCCGCCGGCGTGCCGAACAGGCGATGCGCGACGCCGTGGCCGCCCAGGACGCGGCGATCAACGCCGTCAACGCCAAGCTGCGCGAGGAAACCGCCAAACGCATCTTGGTCGATACCGCGTTCAAGGAAAGCGAGCTGCGTTTCCACCATTTCATGGACAATCTTCCGATCGGCGCCTACATCAAGCACCCCGACGGCCGCTACCTCTACGCCAACAAGCGTTTTTCCGAGGTCTGCGAATTGGGCGACCAGCCGGTGCGCGACCGCACCGTCTATGATCTCTTTTCCGAATCGCTCGCCATGACCGCCACCGCCATCGACCGCGAAGTCTTAAGCCAGCGCAAGGCCATCTCGCGGAACGTCGCCTTCCGGCAAGGCGAGCGCACCCGTCATTTCATCGCCTGCAAATTCCCGATTCCGCTGGCCGACGGCAGCTTGGTCATCGGCGGCGCCTCCATCGACACCACCGAGCAGCAGCAGGCCCTCCAGGCGCTGCATCAGGCGCAGAAGATGGAGGCCATGGGCCATCTGACCGGCGGCATCGCCCACGATTTCAACAACCTGCTCACCATCATCCTCGGCAACATGGAAATGCTGATCGACGAATTGGGCGAAATGCCCGATCTCGCCCATCACGCCAACGAGGCCCGGCTGGCGGCCAAGCGCGGCCGGGCGCTCACCCAGCGCCTCTTGGGGATGTTCCGCCGCCACACCGGTTCGCCCGACGACCAATGCGAGGTCAACAGTCTGGTCGCCTCGATGAGCGACCTTTTGCGCCGCACGCTGGGCGATGCGATCGAGGTGCGGATTTCCGTGCTGCCGCGGGCGATCCTGGTGCCGATGGAGGCCGGGCTCTTGGAAAGCGTGCTCATCAATCTGGCGATCAACGCCCGCGACGCCATGCCCGAAGGCGGGCGCCTCGACATCGCGGTGCGCGAACCGCCGGCCTCGACCGCGACCGCGTCCGACCCAGCGCCGCCGGTCCTGATCACGGTGGCCGACACCGGCCAGGGCATGGACCCCGCCGTGGCCCGGCGGGCCTTCGATCCCTTCTTCACCACCAAGAGCGGCGAGCGCGGCAGCGGCCTTGGCCTCACCATGGTCCATTCCGCCGTCACCCAGGCGGGCGGCGACGTCATCTTGGAAAGCGACCTCGGCAAGGGCACGGTGATCACCCTAAAGCTTCCCCGTCTCGAGGGCCGCTCGGTAGCCTCGGACTACGGCCTGGGCGACGCCGAGGCCCGCCTCGCCGGGCGGGGCGAGCGCATCCTGGTGGTCGAGGACGAGCCCGAGGTGCGCCGGGTGGCGATGCACATGCTGGCCCGGCTGGGCTATCAGGTGGAATCGGTCGACACCGGGGTCGAGGCGCTGAACCGGCTTCGGACGGCGGAACCCGCCATCGATCTCGTCTTCAGCGACATCGTCATGCCGGGCGGCCTCGACGGCCTCGCTCTGGCCGACGCGATCGCCAAGGACTGGCCCGGCCTGCCGGTGCTGCTGGCCAGCGGCCATTCCGACCGGTTGGATCGGATGGTGGGCGAACGGCCGCCGGTGCTCGCCAAGCCCTACGATCGGTCGACCCTGGCCCGTCAGGTGCGCGAACGGCTCGATCAGGTGAGATTGACGGCGAAGATGTAGCCGCCGCCGCGCACCGTTTTCAAGATGCGCGGATTCTTGGGATCGATTTCGAGCTTCTGGCGCAGGCGGTTGACCTGGACGTCGATGGTGCGGTCGAGCGAATCCGATCCGAAGCCGCGGGTCTGGTCGAGCAGCAGCTCGCGGCTCAGCACCTGGCCCGGATTCTCGACGAAGACCTTGAGCAGGCTGAACTCGCCGGGCGTCAGGGTCACTTCCTTCTGCTCCGGGTCGACCAAGCGGCGGCGCAGGAGATCGAATTCCCAGCGCTCGAAGCGCACGACTTCGGCGATCTTGGGGGTTCGCGCCCGGCTGGCGCCGTCGCCCACCCGGCGCATGACGCTTTTCACCCGCGCCAGAAACTCGCGCAGCGAAAAAGGCTTGGTGACGTAATCGTCGGCGCCGACCTCGAGCCCGACGATGCGGTCGACCTCGTCGCCCTTGCCGGTCAGCATGATGATGCCCAGATTGGTGTTGAGGCCCTCGCGCAGGTGCTTGGCCAGTTCGATGCCGTCGGCGTCGGGCAAGATGAGGTCGAGGATCACCAGATCGACCTTGCTGCGCGCCATGATGCTGCGCAGCCCGCTGCCCGAGGCGGTGCTTTCGACCTGATAGCCTTCCTTCCTCAGATAGCGTTCGAGCATGCCGCGCAATTGCGGCTCGTCCTCGACGATCAGGATGGTCCGGCGTCCTTCCATGCCACTCTTATAGCGCGAGTCTTAGCTCGTGCGAAGATGGGCGATGAAGCGCCCGACATCTTCCTTGAGATGCTCGGACTGCACCGACAACTCCTTCGAGGCTTCCAGCACCTGCCCCGAGGCCCGTCCGGTCTCGGCCGAGGCCTGGGTGACGCCGGCAATGTTGGCCGAAACCTCCTGGGTGCCGGCCGAGGCCTGCTGGACGTTGCGGCTGATCTCGCCGGTGGCGGCGCCTTGCTCTTCGACCGCGCTGGCGATGGCGGCGGAAATCTCGCTGATCTGGCCGATGGTGCCGGTGATGCCCTTGATGTCGGCCACCGCCTCCTGGGTCGCGGCCTGCACGGAGGAAACCTGGGCGGCGATCTCGTCGGTGGCGCGCGCCGTCTGGTTGGCCAGATTTTTCACCTCGTTGGCAACCACGGCGAAACCCTTGCCGGCGTCGCCGGCCCTTGCGGCCTCGATGGTCGCGTTCAGCGCCAACAGGTTGGTCTGGCTGGCGATGTCGGTGATCAGGCTCACCACCTCGCCGATCTTGTTGGCGGCTTGGGCCAGGCCCTGGACTTTGACGTTGACGCGCGCCGCTTCTTCGGCGGCGGCGCTCGACACATGGGCCGACTGCTCGACCTGACGGCTGATTTCCTTGATCGAGGACGACAATTCCTCGGCCGCCGAGGCCACGGTCTGCACGTTGGTCGAGGCCTCCTCCGAGGCGCCGGCGACCGCGATCGCCTGGCGCTGGGTCTGCTCGGCGACGGTGGAGAGCGATTCCGCCGAGGCCTGCAACTCGGTCGCCGACGAGGAGACGGCGTTGACGATGCCCATGACGCTCTTCTCGAAATTGTCGGCCATTTCGTTGATGGTGCGCCGCTTTTCGACCTCGGCCAGGCGCTTCATCTCTTCTTGCTGGGCGGCAAGCTGTTCGGCCTTGATCATGTTGTCCTTGAAGACAACCACCGCCTTGGCCATGCGGCCGATCTCGTTGCGGTACTCCTGGCCGGGAATGTCGGCCGCCTTATCGCCATCGGCCAGGCGGGTCATCGCCTGGGTCATGCGCACGATCGGACCGTTGATCGCCTGACCGATCCACAGGGACATCAGGAAGGCCAGCACGGTCGCCCCGATCATGGTGTAAAGCACCTGATTGGCGGTGCTTTCGTCGTTGGTGTGCATGGCCTTGGTGGTTTCCTTGGCGTCCTTCTCGATCTCCTCGGCCTGCTTGATCAGTTTGGGCTCGACCTCGGCGAACGCCTTGCGCAAGCCCGCGGCGTGCGCGTCGGCCTCGGCCATCGCCGCCGCCAGGTTCTTCAGATCGCCGACATAGGTTTCGAGCTGCTTGGCGATTTCGCCCTTGTCGGCCGCCGGCAGCGATGTCGCGGCCAGGGCCTTGGCGAATTCCTCGGCGCGCGTTTCCGCGTCCTTGACGTATTTGGGATCGTTGCGGAGCAGGAAATCCTTTTCGTGCCGGCGCATCATCAGCATCAGGATGGTGAGCTGCGGATCTTTGGCCGTCTTCAGCTTCTCCTCGATCGCATGCACCGAGGTGCGCAATTGGCCTTGCAAGCCGGCCTCCGGCGTCAGGCCGGCCTTGCGCCAAGCCTCGGCCATTTTTCCGAACTCGGCCGCGTAGCCGGCAAAGCCGGTGCCGATCTCGTTCGCCAAGGCTTTTTCGTCGGCATGATCGAGCAGACCGACCAGACGAGCGATCTCGTCCTGAACCGCCTTGACGGTCTTGCCATGCGCCTCGACATAGCGTTCTTCCATACGCAGCAGGAAATCCTTTTCATAGCGCCGGGCGTCCAGGATGCCGTAACGGATGACCAGCGAGGCCTTCAAGGCCTCCTCGGAATGGGCCTGATCCTCCTGAAACTTTTCCAAGGACTGGGCGCCCCGCCAATAGGAGACGCCGACGATCGTGAATCCGAGCAGCGACACCAGCCCAATGACCAGTATCAAGATGCGAACGCTCAATGCTTTCATGCGATCTCCTCCATCAACGCTAACCATTTATAAATTATTATTATTCGAAGCGCCAGATAGCCGGACGTGGGCCAAGAACAGAACACAGATTAACAAGGTTTCCCGGTGAAATGGCAAGGCAAAATTTAGTGGAAAATCAGACTTTTCCTGGCAAAGAGACGATGAAGCGGCTTCCCTCCCCCACTTCCGATTCCACCCGGATCTGGCCGCCATGGCGTTCGACGATCTTCTTGCAAAGCGCTAGGCCGATGCCGGTGCCGGGATATTCGCGCCTTGTGTGCAGGCGCTGGAACAGAACGAAGATGCGACCGAAGAATTGAGGCGCGATGCCGATGCCGTTGTCGGCGACCGCGATGGCCCAGAACTCGCCCTGGCGCTCGGCCGAAACGGTCACCTTGGGTCGCCGTTCGGGCTTGCGGTATTTGATGGCGTTGCCGATCAGATTCTGGAACAGGCTGGTCATCTGCGCCTCGTCGGCCAGGACCTGCGGCAAGGGGCCGATGTCGATTTCGGCGCCGCACTCCTCGATCAACCCGGCCAGATTGACCACCGCCTCGCGCACCACCGGGCTCAGCTCGACCGGCGCCAGGGGTTTGCCCTTGCGCGACACCCGCGAATAGTCGAGCAGATCGTTGATCAGGCGCTGCATGCGCGTCGCGCCATCGACCGCGTAGTCGATGAATTCCCGGGCCTCGTCGTCCAGCTTCTCGCGGTAGCGCCGCTCGAGAAGCTGCACGTAGCTGGCCACCATGCGCAGAGGTTCCTGCAAATCATGGCTGGCGACGTAGGCGAACTGCTCAAGCTCGGCGTTCGACCGGCGCAACTCCTCGGCAAGTTCGGCCGCTTTCTCCTCGACCTGCTTGCGGGGCGTGATGTCGAGAAAGGCCGTGAGCAGCGCCCGCTCGCCCTCGAAGTCGAACAGGCGGGTCGACATCAGGGCCCAGAAGAGGCTGCCATCCAAGCGTTTGAAGCGGGCCTCGAAATTGTCGCACTTCCCTTGGGCAAGGACGAGATCAACAAAGCGGCGGCGATCGTTGGGATCGACATAAAGGGTTTGCGGCGCCTGGCCAACCAGTTGATCGAAGCGGGCGTAGAACAAATCTTGGGCGGCTTGGTTGACGTGCAAGATGAGGCCGCTTTCCGGGCGCGAAAGAACGATCGCCGACGGCACGGATTCCAGAATCTGGCGCAGCCTCTGCTCCTGGCGGCGGATGGCTTCGGTGGCCTCCTTTTCGGCCGAGATGTCGGACACCAGGGCGAAGGAGCCGATCAGCACCCCATTGGAATCGAACAGGCTGGTGGCGCTTACCCGGCAGGGCACGATTCCCCCGTCCTTGCGCCTTAGCTCGATCTCGTAGCGCCGGTTGGGCTTGCTCAGGCGCAAGGCCAATTGGTTGCGCATGACGGCGTCGCCGCCGGGCGCCGTCAGGCCCAAGCCGGGGCGCCCCAGAATCTCCGCCTCGGCATAGCCGAGAAGCCGGCAGAAGGCGGGATTGGCCGCCGTCGTGTTGCCGGCGATATCGACTTCCCAATAGCCTTCGGCCGAGGTGGCGATGACGTTGGCGAAACGGGTCTCGCTGCGCCGATGGTGCTCGTCGGCGGCTTTGTGGGCGGTGACGTCGATCACGTAACCGAGATAGGATTCGACCGCGCCACTCGAGTCGCGCTCGATGGTGGTGAAATCGTAAATCGAGAGCACGGCGCCATCCGGCCGGACCAAGCGATATTCCTGCTCGAAATTCGACCGGTTCTCGCGCGTATGGGCTTGAACCTCGCCGGCCACCCGCTCGATATCGTCGGGATGAACGAGGCGAGTAAAGGGCAGGCGGCCGCTCAGCAGATCCTCGGCCCGAATTCCGAACTGGCTGACATTGGGCGAGACGTAGGCCACCGGCCAACCTTCGCGGGCCAGCCAGCGGAACACCACCACCGGCCCGCCGACGAACAGGTTGCGTTCGTGGCGCAGGCGGTCCTCGGCTTGGCGGCGTTCGGTGATGTCCAGGCCGGTCGCCACGATCTGGCTGGGTCCGCTGCCGCCGCTCAACGGGGCGAAGGTCCAGCTTATGTGGCGTTTGCGCTGGGCATGGTCGATCTCGGCTTCCAGGGCGGTGGTCCGCCCGTGCAAACGGCATTCGGCGATCGCATGGTCGAGAAGCGATTGTTGGCGGGGCGGCGCGAAAAAGCGGCTGAAGGCATGACCCAGCAGTTCGACCTCGCCGACGCCGGCGGCTTCTTGGGCCGCCACCGAGGCGCGGCGGATGACACCGGCCTCGTCGAGCACCACCGTCAGCGCCGTCGAACTGTCCATCACCGTACCGACGAAATTCTTCTCGTCGCGCAGCGCCGCCGTCATGTCGCGCGCCAGGGTCATGGCCTGACGGCGTCCGGCCACCAAGAGATGGATGGCGAGGCCGAGGACGAGGCTCATCACCAACCCGCCCGCCAGGACCAGGACGGCGCGGCCGCTTTCGGTCGCGCGTTCGAAGGGCGGCGTCGAACTGAATCGGAAGGACCACTGGCGGCCGCCGATCCGCATCTGCTTGCGGATCACGTAAAGCGCCGAGTGGGTAAGGTTCTCGGGATGGGTGTCAAAGACCACGGCCTCGGCGTTCTCCTCGATGCCGTCGAAAATGTCGATGTCGATGTTGGGCGAGAAGGCCACGACGCCCGACAACAGACCACGGAAGGAAAACGAGGCCGAAACCCAACCCCGCAGGGCGGCACGCCGTTCGCCGGCGGTGCCGATCGGTCGGTCCGCGAGATAGACCGGTAAAAAGGCCAGGATGTCGTCGCCCTGGGAATCCGGAGTCAGTTGGCGAAGGCGGCTGGTAAGCGCCATCTCGTCGCCGTCGCGGGCCCGCTCCAGCGCCTCGCGGCGATCGGCGCGCACCGCAATGTCAAAGCCGATGGCGCGGCCGACGCGATTCATCGGTTCGAGATAGAGATTGACGTAATGCTCGGCCGGCAGGGCGGCGTCGCTTTTCGGGAAAACCCGAAAGGCGGGAAGTTCGGCACGGACCCGGGCCTCGAAGGCCGCCAATTGGCCGGCGGGGACACGGGCGACATAACCCAACCCATAAATGCCCGAATAGGCCCCATCGAGGTCGAAGGACGACACGAAGCGCCGCCATTCCTCGCGGCTGATCTCGGGGGCGTGAATCATGAAGGCGCGCTCGGCGCGCAGCAGTTCCTCGAGATGGGCGACGCGGGCGCGGATTTCGCTTTGCACGGCCTCGGCTTGGTGGGTGAACAGGGTCATCGCCCGGGCCTGGTCGAGCCTTTGTTCGCGCTGCCAAGCGTAGAGGGTGGCGGTAATGCCAAGGACGAGCAGAATGCCCGGCAACCAATCCAGGCGCGCAAGCCACGGCGCCTTTGGAGCGATCGGCTCGGACGGCGGCTGGATCATGGCCGGCGCCGCACCAAATGGACCATCCGATAACGCATCACCGGCTGGTCGTCGTCGTCCACCGCTTGATATTCCATGGTGATCAGGCCGCGATCGGGTTTGCTGGCCGAAGGCCGCAGCGCCGCCACCGTGCCCTTGAGACGGATGGAATCGCCCGGCCGCACCGGCTTCAGCCATTCCAGGCGCTCGATGCCGGGCGAGCCCAGATTGCTGCCGTCGAAGGGGCCGCCGGTGAAGAAGGCCGCGAAGGTCTGCGCCAAGGTCTGGAAACCGCTGGCCACCAAGCCGCCGAACAGGCCGGCCTCGGCCGCCTTGGGGTCAAGGTGATGCGGCTGCGGATCGTAAAGCCTGGCGAAATCGACGATCGCTTGGGCGGTAAACATTACCGCCGGCCCAACCAGGGTCTCGCCTTGGGTGAAATCCTCGAAATGGCGCACGATCGTCTCGGACGTTTTGCTGTTCTTCTCGGGGCGATCATAAGCGACTGGCGGCAAAAGGAAACAGACTCGTTCGCGCCCGCTCAGGGATTCACGGTGATGGTGCCGGTCATGCCGTTATAGACATGGGTGGGAACGAAACAGGTAAAGGTGAATTGGCCGGGCTCCTTGGGCTTGACGATCACCTCCTTGCTGTCGCCGGGATTGACCGGAATGTGCGTCTGGCCGGTGAAAGGACGCGCCACGCCGCCCGAGATAAAGCCGACGATCTCGACCGCCTTGAAGAAGTCGGACGAGCCGAAATAATGCATCACTTGGCCCTTGTTCTTGAGGATCAGGCGGTGGCGACGCCCCACCTTGAGGGCTAGGTCCCGAGGCGCAAAGGCGAAGTCGTTCAACTCGATGGTCGCCGTCTCGTCGGCCAGGAAGGCAGCGCCCAGGCTGGGCTGGGCCAAAACCGGCACCGGCAAGCCGAGACACGCGACAAACAAGGCAAGGGCGAAAAGCCGCTTCATCAGTCGAACCAATAAGCGTCGTGGGCCAGCACGCCCCATTGATAATCGCGATGCACCGCACGGCCCGCTAGGCCCAGCGTCGCCGCGCCCAGCGCCACGAGGAAAGGCAGGAAATGCTCGGGCGAGGGATGGTTGTGGGCGGCCTCCGGAATGCTTTGCCGCCATTCGGCCAGTTCGGCCCGCCGGTCGGCGCGCACCGCGCTTTCGATGGCGTCGGCGAAGGCGCGAGTCCAGCCGGGCACCGGCGCGTCCGGCGCCCGAGTCATGTATTCGCGCAGATTGTGGGTAAGCCCGCCCGAGGCCAGGATCAGCACGCCCTCGTCGCGCAAGGGCGCCAGCGCGTGGCCCAGCGCCACATGGTCGGCGTCGGCGCCGTCGGGACAGACCGACAGCGGCACCACCGGTAAATCCGCCTCGGGATACATCAGTTTGAGCGGCACCCAGGCGCCGTGATCGAGGCCGGCGATCGGGTCGAGATCGGCCTCGATCCCCGCCTGGCCCAAACGCGCCTGAATGGCCCTGGCCAGATCGGGATCGCCCTTGGCCGGATAGGCCATCTCGTAAAGCTCGTCCGGGAAGCCATAGAAATCGTGAACCGTGGGCGGCCGCTTGGCGGCGCCCAAGGTGGGCCGCTCGGTCATGAAATGGGCGCTCACCACGACCACGGCGCGCGGGCGCGGAAAGGCCTGCCCCAGCCCGGCCAGGAAGCGCCGGGTCGGCGTGTCCTCGAGGATCAGGGTGGGCGCGCCGTGCGAGACGAACAGGCTGGGCCATCGGTTCATGCCGTCCATTATCGCGGCCCCGGCGCGGCTGTCCAGCCTTGCGAGAAGGTGTGTCTTCGCTTCACAATGGGACGATGAACGCCCCCTCGCCCCTTCTTCGCCTCAAGGATTGCGCCGCCCCCTCGGTGTTCCAGCCCGAAAAGCTGCTGCGCGAGGCCCGGCGGCAAAAGGGCCTGGCGGTCGATCCGATCCCCGCCCTAGGCGTGCTCGATCCCGACGGCGACATCGTCCGCCATCTCCAGGCGGCGAACCAGGCGCGTCCGGTTGCGGGCTGGCCCTGCTATCATTCCCAGATGGTCGAGGCCTCGATCGGCGATCAGCGCCTGGGCTTCGTCGGCTGCGCGGTGGGGGCCTCCTACGCAGTGTTGGTGGCAGAACAGTTTTTTGCCGCCGGCGGCCAATTCCTGATCAGCGTCACCTCGGCCGGGCAATTGGCGCCCAAGGGACCGACGCCCTATTTCGTGCTGATCGAGCGGGCGCTGCGCGACGAAGGCACCAGCCATCATTATCAGCCGCCTGCCGATTACGCCCTGGCCGATCCGGCGCTTCTGGCCCGGCTGGCGCCCCATCTCGATCATCTGGCCGAGCCGGTGCATCGGGGCGGCGTCTGGACCACCGATGCCCCCTTCCGGGAAACCGAGGCCGCCATCGCCGCCCACAGCGGCGCCGGCCTTCTGGCGGTGGAGATGGAGGCGGCGGCGCTTTACGCCTTCGCCCAGGCGCGGCAAAAGCCGGTGGTCTGCTTCGCCCACGTCACCAACCGCATGGGCGAGGAGGCGGACGATTTCGAGAAGGGCGAGGCCGGCGGCGCCCGCGCCGCCCTGGCGCTGATCGAGGCCGTCGCCCGGGCCTGGCGGGCCTGGGGCGGCGCATGACCGCGAAAAAGCCGTCCCGACCGGTGCCCGGCACCGCCAAGTCGGCGGCCAAGGACGAGGTCAACAACCGCCTCTTCTTCCGCCTCTTCCAGGCCGCCAACACGCTGCACAAGGAGGGGACGCGGGCGCTCGACGCCCACGGCGTCACCACCCAGCAATGGTCGGTGCTGGGCGCGCTGTCGCGCCCCCAGGTCGCCCAGGGCATGACGGTGGGCGCGCTGGGCAGTTTTCTTATGGTAAGCCGACAGAATCTCGACGGCATCTTGAACCGCCTCGAACATTCGGGCGCCATCGAGCGCGTGCAGTCGGAAGAGGACCGCCGCCTGCGCATGGTGCGGCTTACCGCCAAGGGCGCCCAGCTCTGGCGGGCGCTGACCCCGCTCATCTACGAATTCTACGACCGGGCGCTGGCCGGCTTTTCCTTCGACGACCGCATTCATTTCCTGCATTACATCACCCGGCTGCGCGACGGCATGCGCGAGCCCTGATCTGCCAATATATTGGCGCAATTCGGGAGTTCGGAATTGGACCAACTCAGCCTTCCCTGGCAAATGGTCAGGATCACAGACCCATCCGGGCGCCGATGAATAACAATATATTGACAGATCAGACCGGGCTTTTCACAATCCGCCCCCCACCCGCAACGGAGCGAGGACGCGACATGAAGGGAATTGCCGGCAAAGTGGTGTTGATCACCGGCGCGGCGGGCGCCATCGGCCAGGCCCTGGTGGCGCGCTTCGCCGAGGAGAAGGCCGCGATCGCCGTTTGCGATCTCGATCGTGCCCGCGCCCAAGCGGTGGCCGAGCGGGTAACCCAGGCCGGCGGCACCGCCCAAGCCTTCGCCTTCGACATCACCGATCACGGTGCCGTCACCGCCCAGGTGGCGGCCGTCGAGGCGGCGCTGGGGCCGATCGACATCCTGGTCAACAACGCCGGCTGGGACCAGGCCGGCCTGTTCATCGACACCACGCCCGATCTGTGGGCGAAGATCATCGCCATCAATCTGGTGGGGCCGCTCAATCTTCAGCACGCGGTGCTGCCCGGCTTCGTCGCCCGCAAGCAAGGCTCGATCATCAACATCGCCTCGGATGCCGGCAAATCCGGCTCGTCGGCGGAAGCGGTCTATTCGGCCTGCAAGGGCGGCGTCATCGCCTTCACCAAGACCCTGGCGCGCGAGGTGGTGCGCCACAACATCCGGGTCAACGCCGTCTGCCCCGGCCCCACCGACACCCCCTTCCTGCAAGCGATCGGCGCCCAGGGCGCGCTGGGCAAGAAGCTGGTCGAGGGCCTGACCCACGCCATTCCGATGCGCCGCCTGGGCCGGCCCGACGACATGGGCGGCGTCACCGTCTTTCTTGCCTCCGACGAGGCGTCCTACATCACCGGCCAGGCCTGGAGCGTCTCGGGCGGCCTGACCATGATCTGACCCAAAGGGGGAACCGATGAGCTACGAAGACATTCTGTTTGCGGTGAAGGACGGCGTCGCCACCATCACCATCAACCGCCCGCAGGTGATGAACGCCTTTCGGGGCAAGACCTGCGACGAGTTGATCGACGCCTTCGGCAAGGCCGGCTGGGACAAGTCGGTGGCGGTGATCGTGCTGGCCGGCGCCGGCGACAAGGCCTTTTGCACCGGCGGCGACCAATCGGCGCATGACGGCGCCTATGACGGGCGCGGCGCCATCGGCCTGCCGATGGAGGATCTGCACAGCATCATGCGCGACGTGCCCAAGCCGGTGATCGCCCGCGTCCAGGGCTACGCGATCGGCGGCGGCAACGTGCTGGCCACCATCTGCGACATCACCATCGCCTCGGAAAAGGCGCAGTTCGGCCAAGTCGGCCCCAAGGTGGGCTCGGTCGATCCCGGTTTCGGCACCGCCTATCTGGCCCGCATCGTCGGCGAAAAGCGGGCGCGCGAGATCTGGTATTTCTGCCGGCGCTACACCGCCCAGGAGGCCCTGGCGATGGGCCTCGTCAACAAGGTGGTGCCGCACGACCAGCTCGACGCCGAGGTGGCCGCCTGGTGCGCCGAGCTGGTCGAGCGCAGCCCGACCGCTATTGCACTTGCGAAGAGGTCCTTCAACCTGGATACTGAGAGCATTCGCGGCATCTCGTCCTTCGGCATGCAGGCCTTGAGCCTCTATTACCAGACCGAGGAGTCGCGCGAAGGCGTCAACGCCTTCAAAGAAAAACGGAAGCCCGATTTCCGCAAGCACGTCAAATAGCGGATCACGGGACGACGGGACGGCTTTGTAACCCCTCGCGACGACGCCCGAACGGATCGACGACGCGATTATCAAGGAGGAGATCGATGCACGCGCGTATTCTCACCGGATTGCTGATGGGCGCCGCCCTGGCGCTTTCGGGAACCGCCCACGCCCAATCGGCGGCCCCCGTGAAGCTCGGCGTGGTGGCCGACATCTCGGGCGTTTGCGGTCCGCTCACCAAATCGGGCCTGAACGGCCTCAAGCTGGCGGTCGACGAAACCAACGCCGCCGGCGGCTGGCTGGGCCGCAAGATCGACACCATCACCCGCGATTCCAAGACCCAGCCGCCCGAGGGCGCCAAGGTGACGCAGGAACTGCTCTCGGTCGAGAAGGTCGACATGATCACCGGGCCCTGCTCGAGCGCCGTGCTGCTCTCGGTCTCGGCCACCGCCAAGGAATACGGCAAGCTTCTGTGGAGCACCATCGGCTCCACCCAGCGCGCCTCGATCGAGCTTGGCCATCCCAGCTTCTTCCAGGCCCAGGCCAATGCGCTGATGGAAGCCTACGCGGCGGCCGAATACGCCGCCAAGCAGCCGGGCTGGAAGAAGATCGTCACCATCGGCCTCGATTACGAATGGGGCCACATGACCGTGGAGAAATTCACCGAGCGCCTCAAGCAGCGCCGGCCCGACGTCCAGGTCGTCAAGAATCTGTGGCCGAAGCTGGGCGAGACCAACTTCAGCTCCTTCGTCACCGCCGCCCTTGCCGAGAAGCCCGACGTCGTGCTCTCGGTCACCTTCGGCGCCGCCACCGTCAACCTGGTTAAGCAGGCGAAGTCCTACGGCTTCTTCGAGCAGACCAAGCTCTTCACCTTCCTGCCGGTCGACACCGCCATCGCGCTGTCGGGCGACATGCCGGAAGGCGTGCACGGCTTCGCCCGCGCTCCCTTCTACGCGCTGAAGGGCACCGGGGTGAAGGAGTTCGTCGAGAAGTACCGCAAGGCCAACAACGGCGAGTGGCCGGACGACTGGGCGGTGCTGGCCTACGACGCCTTCGGTCAGGTGAGCGCCGCCGTCAAGGCCGCCAAATCGATCGACACCCCCAAGGTGATGGAGGCCCTGGCCGCCAATACCTACAAGGGCATGCGCGGCGACATCAAGATGCGCAAGATCGACGGCAACGACATCGCGCCCACCTATGTCGGCGTCATCGGCCGGGTGAAGGACTATCCCTTCCCCGTGCTCACCAACGTCACCATCATCGAAGGGGCGCAGGTTATGCCCAGCGAGGACGAGGTGACGAAGATGCGCGCGGCCGCCGCCGCCAAGAAGTGAGGCGAGGCAACAGGCTCCCCCGGCCGTCGGTCGGGGGAGCCGCTTTTTTCCAGCGCAGGCGCCAATGATCGTCGTCCAAATCGTCAACGGCCTGATGGAAGGGGCGATGCTCTTTCTCATCGCCTCGGGCCTGACGCTCATCTTCGGCGTGTCGCGCATCGTCAATTTCGCCCACGGTTCGCTCTACATGCTGGGCGCCTTCATCGCGCACAGCCTGATCCAGCAGTTTCCACCCGCCGCCAGCCTGCCGCTCTTCTTCGCCGAGATCCTGGTCGCCGCCCTTCTGGTGGCGCTGATCGGCGGTTTGATCGAGATCGTCATCCTGCGCCGCATCTACGCCGCCGACGAGCTGCACCAGCTCATCATCACCATCGGCGTGGTGCTGATCGTGCGCGATCTGGTGCGCCTGATTTGGGGCGTCAACGACCTGTCCACCCCGATGCCCGAAGCCCTGTCGGGGGCGCTGCGTGCTTTCGGCATGTTCTTCCCGGCCTATCAGGTGACGGTGATGGCGATCGGCATCGGCGTCTTTCTGGGCTTGGTGGCGCTGTTGCGCTTCACCCGCTTCGGCATCCTCACCCGTGCCGCCACCGACGATCGCGGCATGGTGGCGCTCTTGGGCATCAACCAGAAGCAGATCTTCACCGGCGTCGTCACCCTGGGCTCCTTCCTGGCCGGACTGGCCGGGGCGCTCTTCACGCCCTACGGCAACATCAACCACCTGTTGGACACCACCATCATCGTCGGCGCCTTCATCGTCGTGGTGATCGGCGGCATGGGCAATCTCTATGGCACGGTGGCCGCCGCGGTGGCGGTGGGCGTCATCAAGGCGCTGGGCCTTCTCTATGTGCCCCGCCTGTCGATGGTGCTGATCTTCCTCATCATGGCCGCCGTGCTGGTGGCGCGCTCGATGGGGCGCAAGGCGGCGAACGAATGAACCGGCTGCTTTCCGATCCCCGCCTGCTCTTTCCCGCCGCCCTGGTGCTCGGCGGCGCCTACATGCTGCTGATGGACAGCGGTTCGGTCTTTGCCGTCACCGACATTCTCATTTGGGTGTTGTTCGCCGCCAGCCTCAACCTGCTCATCAGCTTCGGCGGCATGGTGAGTTTCGGCCACGCCGCCTTTTTCGGGTTGGGCGCCTACGGCCTGGCGCTGGCGATCTTCCGCTTCAACCTGCCTTTGCCCTTGGCGGTGGCGGCCGGGCTGATCACCACCCTGGCGGGCGCGACGATCTACGGCGCGCTCTGCGTGCGCTTGACCCGCATCTATTTCTCGATGCTGACCCTTGCCTGCGCCGAGATCACCTTTTCCACCATCTTCCAATGGTACGACTTCACCGGCGGCGACACCGGCCTGCCGCGTTTCGTCGAACCGCGCCTCGGGCTTTCCGCCCAGCATTTCGGCCTGGTGGTGCTGGTGGTGGTGCTGGCGGGGCTGTTGTTGCTCTGGCGGGTGATCCGCTCGCCCTTGGGGCTGGCGATCCAGGCGGTGGGCGAGAATCCGGCCCGCGCCCGGGCGCTCGGTATCAACACCCGGGCTGTGCAGTTCGCCGCCTTCGTGGTGGCGGCGATGATGGCCGGAGTGGCCGGCATGCTGATGGCGCTGTTCTACGGCAACGTCTTTCCCGATTACGCCAGCCTCACCTTCTCGATCGACGTCCTGATCATGGTCGTACTGGGGGGCTTGCACAGCTTCTCGGGCGGCATCGTCGGCGCGGTGGTCTACAAGCTGATCGATCATCTGGTAAGCAAGCATCTGATGCTGTGGCAGATGGCGATCGGCGTGGTCCTGCTGATGGTGATCATCTTCGCCCCCGACGGGGTGGTGGGCATCGCCAAGCGCCTGAAGACCAAACTGTTCGGCGAGGCCCGGCCATGACCGACGCCGCCATCGCCATCACCGCTTTGCACAAGAGCTTCGGCGCCTTCGTTGCGCTCAACGATGTCAACCTGTCGATCCCGGCCGGCCAACGGCGCGCCATCATCGGCCCCAACGGCGCCGGCAAGTCGACCCTGCTCAACGTGCTCAACGGCCAGCTCCCCTGCCAGGAGGGCAGCATCCACCTCTTCGGACGCGACGTCACCAAGGCCACCCCGCACGAGTTGGCCCGGCTGGGCATCGGCCGGACCTTCCAGATCAGCAGCACCTTCCGCCATCTGTCGGTCGAGGAAAACGTCCGGGTGGCGCATCTGGCCCGCGTCCGCCGCGTCTTCAGCCCCTTCCCCGGCCATTTGCGCGCGCTCAAGGACGCTGTCGCCGCCAGCCTGGACGACAGCGGCCTTAGCCAATTCGCCCGGGTCCGGGTTTCCGATCTCTCGCATGGCGATCGCAAGAAGCTGGAATTGGCGATGGCGCTGGCCACCCGGCCGCGGGTGCTGCTCTTGGACGAGCCCACCGCCGGCATGGGCCTGGCCGAGCGCCAGGAGCTGATGGATCTGGTGGTGCGCCATGTGGCGCGCGACAATCTCACCATGATCTTCGTCGAGCACGACATCGAGGCGGTGTTCCGCCACGCCGACCTGATTACCGTGATGGCGGCGGGCACCGTGTTCGCCGAGGGCACGCCGGCGGAAATCTCCACCAACCCCGAAGTCCAGCGCATCTATCTGGGGAGCCACGCGCCATGATGCTGGTGCTGGAAGGCCTGCATGCCGGTTACGCCCAGGGCGCGGTGCTGCACGGCATCGACCTTCAGGTGCCCGAGGGCAAGGTGGTCTGCCTGATCGGCCGCAACGGCGCCGGCAAGACCAGCACCATGCGCGCCGTCGTCCATGACTTGATCCAGATCGGCCAGGGCCGGGTGGTGTTCGACGGCGCCGACGTCACCCATCTGCCGGCGCATGCGGTGATTCGCCTGGGCATCGCCTATGTGCCCGAGGATCGGCGCGTTTTCGCCAACCTCACGGTGGCCGAGAATCTGGCGGTGCCCAAGCCCTGGCGGATCGCCGGCGGCGGCGCCGATTGGACGATCGCCCGGGTGGTCGAATTGTTCCCGCAACTGGGCCAATTCATGAGCCGCAAGGCGGGCGTGCTGTCGGGCGGCCAGCAGCAGATGCTGACCATCGCCCGCTCGTTGCTCACCAACCCGCGCCTGTTGCTGCTCGACGAGCCCAACGAGGGCCTGGCGCCGGTGGTGGCCGACGAGGTCATCGCCGCCATCAACCGCCTGAAGGCCGAGGGGGTGTCGATGGTGGTCTCCGAGCAGCATCTGCGCCTAGTCAACGAATGCGCCGACCACATCTACGCCATGGATCGCGGCACTATTGTCTTTTCCGGCAGCCCTGCCGATCTGGCGGCCAACCCCGATGTCGTGCGAAAATACATCACCTTGGCGCAACACTAGAAACGTTCGGGAGGAGGCGATGTTTTATCACGTCGTCATGATGAAGTTCAAACCGGGCACCCCGGAATCCTTCTTCGACGAATGCCGGGCGATCACCGATCGGATGGCGAAAACCGAAAAAGGCGTGCGCGATCTGCGCTGGGCCAAGAACACCGCCGATCGGGGCAAGGGCTACGATCATGCGGTGATGGGCGTCTATGACAGCTCGGCCGATCACGACGCCTATCAGGTCTGCGACCTGCATGTGAAATTGAAGGGCATGGTGGCCCAATATCTGGAAGACCTGGTGGTCTTCGACACCGACGTGCCCGGCCTCTGAACGCCCGGCTTTCGAAGAGGATTGAGCGATGAGCGACGCCGAAGCCCAGGATCCGCCGATCGTCTGGACGCCCGATCCCGCCCAGGTCGAGGCCAGCAACCTCACGGCCTTCATGCGCCAGGTGGGCGTCGCGGATTTCAACGCCCTGGTCAAATTGGCCGACCGCGATCTCGAGCGCTTCTGGGGCGAGCTGATCCGCTATTCCGGCCTGCGTTTCGTGCGCCCCTACGACCAGTTGGTCGATGTGGCGAACGGCATCGAATGGGCGGAATGGTTCATCGGCGGGCGCGGCAACATCGTGCTCAATTGCCTGGATCGCCACATCCGCGCCGGCCATGGCGGCGAGCAAGCGATCGATTGGGAGGGCGAAACCGGCCATCGCCGCGCCTGGAGCTACGCCGAATTGGCCGCCGAAACCGCCAAGCTGGCGGGCGGCCTGCAAAGCCTGGGCATCGGGCCGGGCGACGCGGTCGGGCTTTACATGCCGATGTGTCCGGAAATCGTCGCCGCCTGGATGGCGATCGCCAAGATCGGCGCCATCATCGTGCCGCTCTATTCCGGCTTCGGCGCCCCGGCGATCCGCACGCGCCTGGAAGACAGCGACGCCAAGGCGATCCTCTCGGTCGATGCCACGCTTCGGCGCGGCAAGCTGGTGGCGATGAAGCCGGTGGCCGACGAGGCGCTGGACGGCCTGCCCGGCAACCTGCGTCATATCGTCTTGAAGCTCAGCGGCCATCCCATCCCCTGGACCGAGGGCCGCGATCTCTGGTGGCACGATCTGGTGGCCGATCGGCCGGAGACGCTGAAAACCGTCGATGTCGAGGCCGACGCGCCCCTGATGCTCATCTACACCTCGGGTACCACCGGCAAGCCTAAGGGCACCGTCCACACCCATTACGGCTTCGCCTTGAAGCTGGTGCAGGATATGAGCCTGTGCTTCGACTTCAAGGCCGGCGACCGGCTGCTGTGGATGTCCGACATGGGCTGGCTGGTGGGGCCGATCCTGGTGGCCGGCTGCACGCTTCTGCGCGGCACCATCTTGCTGGCCGAGGGCACGCCCGATTATCCCCAGCCCGGCCGCATCTGGCGCCTGGCGCAGGATTTCAAGGCCACCCATCTCGGCATCGCCCCCACCATCGCCCGGGCCCTGATGCGCCACGATCTGGCCGAGGTCAACCGCTACGATCTGTCCGGCCTAAAGGTGACGATCTCGACCGGCGAGCCCTGGAACCGCGATTCCTGGCTGTGGTTCTTCGACAACGTCTGCAAACGCAAGGTGCCGCTGCTCAATTATTCCGGCGGCACCGAAGTGGGCGGCGGCATTCTGTGCGGCACCGTGCTGCATCCCTTGAAGCCCTGCGCGCTGGGCGGACCGATTCCCGGCATGGGCGCCGACGTGGTCGACGATCAGGGCCGCTCGCTCGGTCCCGGCCAGGTGGGCGAGCTGGTGCTGCGCCGCCCCTCGCCCGGTCTGACGCGCGGGCTGTGGCGCGACCGCGCCCGCTATCTCGAATCCTACTGGGAGAAGATACCGGGCCTGTGGGTGCATGGCGATTTCGCCTCGACCGACAAGGACGGCATGCTCTACGTCCATGGCCGCTCCGACGACACCATCAAGGTGGCGGGCAAGCGCATCGGCCCGGCCGAGATCGAGACCATGCTCCTGGAAACCGGCCTGTTGGCCGAGGCGGCGGTGGTCGGCGTCCCCGATCCGATCAAGGGCCAGGCGGTGGTCTGCGCCTGCGTTGCCCTGCCCACCCATCCGCCCTCGCCCGAGCTGGTCGAGGCCCTGAACCAGGCGGTGCAGAAGGGCGCCGGCGTCGCCTTCAAGCCGCGCGAAATCCTCTTCGTCCCCGACCTGCCCAAGACCCGCAACATGAAGATCATGCGCCGGGTGGTCCGGGCGGCCTACACCGGCGACGCCACCGGCGATCTGTCGGCGATCGTCAATCCGGAATCGATCGACGGCATGCGCGCCGTCTTCTTCAGGGAAACCCGACCGCTATGATCCGCGACCAAGAAACCCTGGACAGCCTGGCCGAGACCGTCGCCCGCTTCGTCGCCGAGCGTCTGGTCCCCAACGAGGCCAAGATCGCCGACGACGACCGGGTGCCCGACGACATCGTGGCCGAGATGCGGGCGCTCGGCCTTTTTGGCCTCTCGATCCCCGAGGAGTATGGCGGGCTGGGCCTGACTATGGAGGAAGAGGTCCGCATCGCCTTCGAGTTGGGCCAAACCTCGCCCGCCTTCCGCTCGCTGATCGGCACCAACAACGGCATTGGCTCGCAGGGCATCGTCATGGACGGAACGCCCGAGCAAAAGCGCCGCTATCTGCCAAGGCTGGCCAAGGGCGAGATCGTCGGCTCCTTCGCGCTCACCGAGCCCGAAGCGGGATCGGACGCCGCCTCGCTGCGCACCACCGCCAGGCGCGAGGGCGATCATTACGTCTTGAACGGCACCAAGCGCTTCATCACCAACGCCCCCCAGGCCGGCGTGTTCACGGTGATGGCGCGCACCAACCCGGCCGACAAGGGCCCGGGCGGCATCTCGGCTTTCCTGGTCGACGCCGGCTTGTCCGGCCTTTCCATCGGCAAGCCCGACAAGAAGATGGGCCAGAAGGGCGCCCACACCGCCGACGTGGTGTTCGACCAGTGCAAAGTCCCTGCCTCGGCGCTGATCGGCGGCGTCGAAGGCCAGGGTTTCAAGACGGCGATGAAGGTGCTCGATCGCGGCCGGCTGCACATTTCGGCGGTCTGCGTCGGCGTCGCCCAGCGCCTGATCCGCGAGATGGTGACCTACGCCTCGAACCGGGTGCAGTTCGGCAAGCCGATCGCCCAGTTCCAGCTCGTCCAGGCGATGATGGCCGACAGCCAGGCCGAATGCTACGGTGCCCGCTGCATGGTCGAGGAAACGGCGCGCCGGCGCGACCGGGGCCTGCCCATCACCGTCGAAGTCGCCTGCTCGAAGATGATGGCTTCGGAAATGGTCGGCCGCGTCGCCGACCGCGCCGTGCAGGTGTTCGGCGGCGCCGGCTACATCGCCGATTACGGCATCGAGCGCTTCTACCGCGATGTGCGGCTGTTCCGGCTCTACGAGGGCACCACGCAAATCCAGCAATTGGTGATCGCCCGCGGCTTGCTCGACGCCGCCAAGGGCTGACGCAAGAAGAAAAGGGAGGAGACCATGGACCTGAAATTCGTCTTGCCGCAAGAACGCATCGCCGCCATGACCAAGGCCGGCTTTTGGCACGACCGCACGGTGATCGATTTTCTCGACGAGGCCGCCAACGAGGTCCCCGACAAGATCGCCTTCACCGATTGGAACAGCACCACCGGCCAGGCCACGACCTTCTCCTTCCGCCAGATGAAGAAGCTCTCCGAACGCCTGGGCGCCGGGCTGGCCGCCCTCGGCGTCGGCAAGGGCGACGTCGTCTCCTACCAGCTTCCCAATTGGTGGCAGTTCGTCGCGCTCCATCTGGCCTCGGCGCGCATCGGCGCCATCACCAACCCCCTGATGCCGATCTTCCGCGAGCGCGAACTCACCCACATGCTGGGGCTGGCGGAATCGAAGGTGCTGGTGGTGCCGCAGCGCTTTCGCGATTTCGATTATCCGGCGATGGTCGGCAACATCCGGGCCAAGCTGCCAGCGCTCAAGCACCTCTTGGTGATCGGCGGCGAGGGCGAGCAGTCTTTCGAGGCCTTCGCGGCCCGGCGTTGGGAGGACGAAACCGACGCCCAGACGCTGTTCGCCGGCCGCCGCCAGGGCCCCAACGAGGTGACGCAGATTCTTTACACTTCGGGCACCACCGGCGAATCGAAGGGCGTCATGCAGACCGCCAACACCATGTATTCGAATCTGGTCGAATACGCGCGCCGTTTGAAGCTCGAACAGAACGACGTGGTGCTGATGGCCTCGCCGCTGGCGCACCAGACCGGCTTCATGTACGGCATGATGATGCCGATCATGCTGAAGGCGAAGACGGTGCTGCACGATGTCTGGTCGGGCGAGGCGGCGGCCAAGCGCATCCAGGACGAGGGCTGCACCTTCACCATGGCGGCCACGCCGTTCCTGGCCGATCTCGCCAACCTGCCCACTTTGGGCAAGCACGACATTTCCAGCCTGCGCATCTTCCTCTGCGCCGGGGCGCCGATTCCCGAGGCGTTGGCGAAGAACGCCGCCCAGCGGCTGGGCTGCGCCATCATGTCGGCCTGGGGGATGACCGAGAACGGCGCGGTGACCACCACCAAGCCCGGCGATCCCGACGCCAAGGTCTTCGGCACCGATGGCTGCGCGCTTCCCGGCATGGAGGTGAAGGTGGTCGACGCCGAGGGCAAGACCTGCCCGACCGGCAGCGAAGGTGATTTGAAGGCCAAAGGTGCGGGCATCTTCGTCGGCTATCTGAAGCGGCCGGAACTGAACGGCATCGATTCCGATGGCTGGTTCGACACCGGCGACCGCGCCCGCATGGACGCCGACGGCTACATCCGCATCACCGGACGTTCGAAGGACATCATCATCCGGGGTGGCGAAAATATCCCGGTCATCGAGGTCGAAGGTATCCTCTATCGCCATCCGGCGGTCCAGGACGTGGCGGTGGTGGCGATGCCCGACGCCCGGCTGGGCGAGCGCGCCTGCGCCTTCGCAACGCTGAAGCCGGGCGCGCCGCCGCTCACCCTGGCCGACGTCAGGGCCTTCCTGGCCGAGAACAAGATGGCGAAGAACTATTACCCCGAACGTCTGGAGATCGTCGCCGAAATGCCGCGCACCCCCTCGGGCAAGATCCAGAAGTTCAAGCTGCGCGACACCGCAAAATCCCTAAAGCCGGAATAGGCCGATGGCGAAAGGGCCGCGCGGCGTGGTGGCGGTGACTGGGGCCGAACGCGGCATCGGCGCCGCCATCGCCCGCGATCTGGTCTCGCGCGGCTTCACGGTCGCCGTGCTGTCGATCGGCGCCCGCCGGCCCGATCCGGGCAAGCTCACCCCCGCGCAACGCCGGCGCTTGCACGCCTTCGCCTGCGACATTACCGATGAGGCCCAGGCTGCCCAGGCGCTGGCCCAAGCCGCCAAACTGCCAGGCGGGCTGGTCGGGCTGGTCAACAACGCCGGCATCCAGAAGGATGGCCCCTCGCACCGCTTCCCCACCGCCGATTTCGAAGCGGTGCTGCGCACCAATGTGCTGGGCACCTTCGCCATGTGTCGGCTGGCGCATCCGCATCTGGTCAAGCAAGGCGGGCTGATCGTCAACATCAGCTCCTTTTGGGACCGCATGGGGGTGAAGAACCAGGTCGCCTACACGGCCTCCAAGGCGGCGGTGTCCTCGATCACCCGCTCGCTCGCCGTCGAATGGGCGAAGGACGGCATCCGCGTCCTGGCGGTGGCGCCGGGCTATATCGAGACGGATATGAACCGGGCGGCGCTCGCCAACGCCAAGATCCAGGCCTACATCGCCAAGCGCATCCCGCGGGGCAAGTCGGGCGTGCCCGAGGACATCGCCTGCGTCGTCGGCGCGCTCTACGACACCGACATGGCCTTCCTGACCGGCGAGATCATCCATGTCGATGGCGGCCAGGGCATCGTGCATTAACTCACGGCGGCAAGGCCGCTGCGCGCCCGAACGCATTGGATTGCCGGCAAGGCCGGCCGGCGCGGGAGCCAAGCGAGCTGAAGGCGAGCGCTTGGGCCGATTGAGGGACGTAAATGAATGAGGAGAAACCAACAATGCATTCCGTCGTTGTCACCGGTGGGGCCGGCGATATGGGCCAGGCGATTTGCGAAAGCTTCCGCGCCGACGGCTACCTTGTCTTCGCCGCCGATGTGAAGCCGGGCAAGCCGGACGAGCGCCTGATCCCCGTTCCGCTCGACGTCACCGACCGCGCCGCCTGCAAGGCTTTGGCCGAACGGGCCAACCGGGAGGCGCCCCTGAAGGTCTGGGTCAATGGCGCCGGCATTTTCGTCACCGGCCCGGTGGAAGAGGCCGACAGCGCGGTCTGGGATCGCATCATCGCCGTCAACCTCACCGGCACCTTCCATGGCTGCGCCGCGGCGCTGCCGATCTTGAAGGCCAATGGCGGCGGCCACATCGTCAACATCGGCTCGGTGTCGGGCCAAGTCGGGGGCGTCGGCGTCAACCCGGCCTATGGTGCCTCGAAGGCCGGCGTGCATGCGCTGACCAAAACCTACGCCGTCGAAGGGGCGCGCTTCGGCGTCACCTGCAACGCGGTGGCGCCCGGCCTTCTGCAAGGGTCGATGACCGGCGCCTTTTCCGCGTCGCAGATGGAGAAGATGATGAAGACCACGCCGATGCGCCGGTTGGGCAAGATGGAGGAAGTGGCCTCGGCGGTGCGCTTCCTGGCCGATCGCCAGGCGGGCTATGTCACCGGCGCCATCCTGCCGGTCAATGGCGGCGTCTATCTTTACGGATAAGGAAGACCGCAGTGCCCAAGCGCTATCTGCCCAACATCCGCGACCAGTACGAGGCCTATCCGTTTCCCAAACGCGATCCCGAGCAGGAACGCAGCCGCGTCATCGCCAGCGAACTCGAGATGCTGGGCAAGATCAATCATTTCGGCTTTGCCGGGCGCCAAAGCTTCGGTCCCGGCTTTCGCGCCCTGGTGGCGGGCGGCGGCACCGGCGATTCGGCGATCTTCCTGGCCGAGCAATTGCGCAAGCGTGGCGGCCGCGTCACCTATCTCGATCTCTCGCGAACCAGCATGGAGACCGCCCAGGCGCGGGCGGCGGTGCGCAATCTCGCCAACATCGAGTGGGTGCACGGCTCGATCCTCGATCTGCCCGAGATGGGGCTGGCGCCCTTCGACTACATCAATTGCGCCGGGGTGCTGCACCATCTGGCCGATCCCGACGAGGGGCTGCGCTGTCTGGCGGCGGTGGTCAAGGAGGATGGCTGCCTTGGCCTGATGGTCTATGGCCGGCTGGGCCGGATCGACATCTACGCCACCCAGGAGCTGATGCGCCACCTTACCGCCGGCGAGCCCAGCCTGGCCGAACGGGTCGCCCTTGCCAAAGAAGTGCTCACCCGTCTGCCGCCCAACAACATTCTGATGCGCGGGCGTGACCGCAAGGCGACGCTTGATCTCTTGCTCGATGACGAGCCCAATCTGGTCGACGCGCTTCTGCACGAACAGGATCGGGCCTACAACGTGGCGGAAATCTACACCTGGCTCGACCAGGCGGGGCTTAAGCTGGTCGAATTCTCCACCTATCAGGGCCTGGGCGGAGTCTGCCGGCTCGAATACGATCCCGCCCTCTATCTCGAGGGCCTACCGGTTCTTGAGCGGGTGCGAAAACTGCCGCTGCCCATCCAGCAAACGATTGCCGAAAGCATCAACGGCTCGATGGGTCTGCACGGCTTCTACGCCGCCAAGCGCGCCGCCACTATCGCCCGCCTCGACGATCCGGCGATGGTGCCCAATTTCCTCACCACCCACGCCATCGAGGTCTGCCGCAAGCTGGCGGCGGCGGGACCGGAAGGAATCGCCGTCACGCTCCGCTTCGAGGTCAAATACACCTTCCGCCCGCATCCGGCCACCCAGGCCTTTCTGACCCTGATCGACGGCCAAAGCGACATGGCGGCCATCCTCTCCCGGCTGGCGGCGATGCCGGCGGTGGCGGCGCAGGGGCTCGATCGCGCCGCCCTCATGGCCAAGCTGGTCAAGGATTTCGACATCCTGGCCGCCCTCCAACTCGTGGTGCTGCGCCATCGCGACGCGCCGCCAATCGGCACCATCGTCAAGAGCTACGCTTAGAGCGGTTTGCGTTTAATCTGACACATGACGCGAAAGGCGGCCATTGCAGCCACGGTCAAGCGTGCTTGGGCGCGCGCAAGGCTGAGGGGCAAATAAAAAACTAGAGCCTGATGCCGGTTTTCTGCATCAGGCTCTAAGCGGGCACGCCCTTCCAGCGCGGCGAAACCGGATGGCGTTTGCCGTGGCGGTCGAACAGGAACTCGGCCTTGCGCCCGGCCTGGCACAGATGGACGACGCGGATGGGTTCGTAGGGCGCCACCGGTTCGGTCAACCGCCCGTTCGCCGGATCGTAAAGAGGCATGGTGAACTCGCAGATCCAATTGTAGGTCGAGGCGACGGGGCGGATGCTGTAAAGCCCGGTGTGGAAGGCGTAGTTGAAGGAATTGGCCTCGAGGAAGAATTCCTCGGGTCGCGCCAGCGAGAGCTGATAGTCGGGATCGCCGCCTACCTTGCGAAGCCGCTCTTCGGTTTTCGTGGCCAGTACATATTGCCAGGAGCGCCAGAAAATCGACTCGCGATGGGCGGCGAAGACGCCGCTGTTGAGCGTCACCCGATCGACCAGCGTGTCGGGCTTTCCCGCCACCGATTCGTAGGTGGCGCGCAGATAGGTGCGCAGAGTCGAGGCGGGCGAATAGAGATGCGGGAAGGCCACATGCAGATCGGGCACCACCGCGACATCGGCCTTGGTCGATTCCTGGGCCAATTCGGCCATCGCCTCCGGCATCTGCACCCAACTGTCGGCATCGAGATAGACGATGGTTTCGAAATCGGGAAAATAGTTGGGCAGGAAGGGGCGCGAGAACATGGCGAGCGCCCCTTGCGGGCAGCGCGCCGGGCCGCCCAAATCCCACTTGGCCGGGGCCACGATGGCGCCCCGGGCTTGCAAGGAGTTGCGCGGGGCCGGCGCAAGGCCGACATCGAGAACGCCGAACGGAATCTCGGTCGGGCTTTGCCGCAGCGAGTCGAGCAAATCCGAGGCCAGTGCGAAATACCCCTCATTCGCTCCGGTGACGACAATGAACGACCTCATGGCTCACCCAAGCGGTAAATTCGGTGACATCATACGAATTTCCGCGAAATTCGGGTGACATCCGAATTCGGTGACATCATACGAATTTCGCTCCCCTCTTCCGCTATCCGTCGCGCCTTTCGCATGCCGTCCTCAAGGATAATGGCAAGCCGCTTCAAGTCAATCCACCCCGCCTTGGGGTGGCGTGGCGGCAAACGAGATGGGCAAGCGCCAAGGCCGGACGAATGCTAGGGGTCCGATGAGCGAGCATCCCGTTCATCCCTGTCCGTCTACCCCATCATCCGTGCCTCATCGACCCACGACGATCCCGCGCCCCGCTTCCGGCGAAAACCGATCCCCGGGGCGGCTTGACGCTTTCATGACGGTTAAGCCCTTCCCTCTCTCGCCATCGCGCCTCCTCGGTGTGCTCCGCGCTCCCTGCGGTTGGCCCTGGGGAGCCAACCTAGTCCGGCTCCGGCCGTTGTTCCCTTTATGACCTAATATATAAACTATATTTTCCTTGTTATCCAATCTAAAACCTCGTATATACAAGGAACCTTATTCCGGCCGCCTCGGCGGCCTGCTGTATGAACCGTCTAAAATCAATAGATTAACCAGCAATCCGGCGCGGCCTCTCTCGGCCCATGTTGCGAACGTCTCGCAAAACAACTGAAATTCATCCGTCTTATCAAAACACTAATACAAAAATTGCTGACACAATGGCCCGGAAACGGTGGTGAATCGAATAATATCAACGACTTACTTAAGTCAAAGCGGCGCCAGCCGGGTACCTTTCGGGTGTGGACCGGCGCAAATCGGGCGCAGATCGGCGCATTCCGGGAGCGCACGAAGTGCGCGACTGGCGCGTTGAGCGCCCGCCCGCCCATGCGGGCGAAAGCCAAGGGGCGGGACGGCCCCGCCGGCGACGGAGGCCTGCCCCCCTTCCCCGTCTCTCCCCTCGCCCCAAAAAAATCCCCCGCCCTTGGTCTGGGCGGGGGAGGCAAAGCCATCCTCGGGAGAAGGAAGGGATGAGGATGGGTTCTCGGATCGGCTTACTTCATCTTGCAGCTCGGATCGGGCGCCGGGGTGGCGATCGACCCATCCACCGCCATCTCGATCACCGGCTTCAGCTCGGCACCCACCTTGCCCACCTTGCCCATGTAGTTGGGCATGATGAGCTGGTGGTCCTGGGCGCGCATGGTGACCTTGCCGAAGATGGTGTCGTCAAGCGACAGGCCTTCCAGGGCCTTGGCCACCTTCTCCGGTTCGTCCGAACCGGCCTTGGCGACGGCGGCGAACAGCAGTTGCATGCCGACATAGGTCTCGGCCTCGAAATTGGCCGGATCGCGGTTGAACTCCTTCTTCCAGGCGGCGACGAAGGCCTTGTTGGCCGGGGTGTCCAACCCGTCGGAGTAGTTGATGATGCCCCAGATGCCTTCGGCGATCGGCCCCATCCCCTTGATGGTCAGCGGCACGGCGAAGCTCTGGCTCACCGGGAAGATGGTCTTCAAAAGGCCGAACTGATCGGCCTGGACGCCGAAATTGATGGCGTCGCGGCCCGAGATCGCCACCCACATGCCCTGGGCCTTCTGGTCCTTGATCTGCTGGATGTGCGGCGCGTAGTCCTTGGTGCCGATGGGCGCGAAGTACGAGGCCTTGAGATTCTTGCCCGCGACCTTGGCGGCCTTGGTGAATTCCTCGGCGGAATCGCGGCCCCAGGCATAGTCGGCGGCCATGATCACCCAATCCTTCTCGGGCCGCGATTTGAGCCAGGGCCCGATCACCGCCATGTCCATGGCGTCGGAATGGTTGGCGCGGAACATGCGGGTGTTGCAGGCGTCGGCGGTCAGCTTGTTGCTCTTGTTGATGGTGGCGAGGTAGAGGGCATCCCACTTCTCGAGCTGGCCGCCCACCGCCAGGCCCTGGGCCGACGAGATGAGTCCGACCAGAAGCTTGTAGCCGCCCAACACCAGCTTTTCGGAAGCGCGGCGCGCCACTTCGGGATCGGTTTCGGCGTCGGCGAATTCATACTGCACGGTGCGCCCCTTGAGGGTGCCCTTGGCGGCCGCTTCCTTGGCGGCGAAGGTGACGGCGCGCTTCACCTCTTCGCCCAGATCGGCGTAGGGGCCGGTGAGCGAGGTGGCGACGCCGATCTTCACCGGCCCGCTTTGCGCATACGCCGGCAGACCCGGCAGGGCGACGAGCGCCGCCAAGGCCAGCGGCGCCGCAAGTTTGATCAGGCTATGCTTCATGGGTTCCTCCTGGGTTGTCGTCTAGATGGCTATGTGTCGCTGCAACGAAGTCCGGTCGATGCCGTCGAGGCTGCCTTCCTCGACGACCCGGCCCTTGGCAAGCACGGCGAAGCGGCGCGACACCCGCTCGACCAGGCTTAGATTCTGTTCGATCAGCAACAGCGCGGTGCCCTTGGCGTTCAGGGCCCCGAACACGGCGGCCAATTCGTCGACGATCACCGGTGCCAGACCCTCGCTGGGCTCGTCGAGCACCAAGAGATCGGGATTGGCCATCAGGGCCCGGCCGATCGCCAGCATCTGCTGCTGGCCG
Source organism: Rhodospirillales bacterium (assembly GCA_016214125.1). Taxonomy (GTDB): domain Bacteria; phylum Pseudomonadota; class Alphaproteobacteria; order Rhodospirillales; family WMHbin7; genus JACRPC01. Next base: position 41,026 of record JACRPC010000008.1, read on the forward strand.
CCGGAGAGCGCGGTGCCCGGCGCCTCGGCGCGCTCGCGCAGCACCGGGAAGAGATCGAAGACGCCGTCGAGTGTCCAAGCGCCGGCGCGGTTGCTGGCGGCGCCCAGCATCAGATTCTCGCGCACGCTGAGATTGGGAAAGAGCTTGCGGCCCTGCAGGGCGACGCCGATGCCGGCCCGCGCCGCCTGATAGGGACGCGGGCGCTCGATGGCCCGGTCGTGAAAGCGGATGGCGCCCGCGCCATGACGGGCGATGCCCAGGAGCGTGTTGACGATGGTGGTCTTGCCCACCCCGTTGCGCCCCAGAATGGCGACGCTCTCGCCGGCGCGCACCTGGAAACTCACCCCATGCAGGATGTGGGCGGCGCCGTAAAAGGCGTCGACGCCCTCAAAAGCCAGCACGGGGGCGTGGGCGTTCATGCGGCGCTCCCCAGATAGGCCTGGACGACACGGGGATCGGCGCGCACCTGGGCGGGCGGCCCTTCGGCCAGCACCTTGCCCAGTTGCAGAACGGTGATCGTGTCGGCGATGGCGAACACCACCTCCATGTCGTGCTCGACCAGAAGCACGGTGACGCCGCGCCGGTTCGCCATCTCGCGCAGCGCTTTGGCCAGCTTCATCGATTCCTCGAACGACAGGCCGGCCGCCGGCTCGTCGAGCAACAGCAGGCTGGGCCGGCCGGTGAGCGCCAGGGCCAGATCAAGCCGGCGCTGATCGCCATAGCCGATCGCCCCGGCCGGCCGCTCGGCCACGCCCTCCAACCCGAACTCGGCCAGGGTTTCCCCGACATCGCCGCCGGCTTCCGCCTTGCGCGCCGCCAATTCAAGCTGGGCGCGCACGCTGAGGGCCGGAAAGATGCTGGTCTTCTGGAAGGAACGCGCCAGTCCCTTGAGGCGCCGCGCCCAGGGCGCCAGCGGGGTGATCTCGGCGTCTTGAAAGAACACCTGGCCGGCATGGCCGCGGGCGCGCCCCGACAGCACATCGATCAGGGTCGATTTGCCGGCGCCGTTGGGGCCGATCAGGGCGCGGATCTCGCCCGGCTCGACCGTCAGGTTGACGTTGTCCAGGGCCAGGAAACCGCCATAGGCCTTGCTCACCGCGCGGGCTTCAAGAATCGGCATGCCGCCTCCTTGCGCCCAGGCCCAAAAGCCGCATCGCCAGTCCCGACAGACCCTGCGGGAAGGAGACGGTGACGACGATGAGGCTGATGCCGATGATGCCCAGCCAGTGGGTGGTGACGTCGCCCAAGGCCTCCTTGAGGAAGAAATAGACCATCGAGCCCAGCACCGGCCCCCAGGGCGCCACCGAGCCGCCCAGCACCGCCATGATGAGGGCCGAGCCCGACGAGGTCCAATAGACCGTCTCGGGCGAGATGTAGGCGTTGTAGAGGGCGAAGAGCACGCCGCCCGCCGCCGTCGTCGCCGCCGAGATGGCGAAGATCACCGCCCTTGGCCACAGCGTGCGGTAGCCCAGGAAGCCGGCGCGTTCCTCGTTCTCGCGGATCGCCTCGGTCAGGCGGCCCAGCCGGCTGTGGGCCAGCCAGATCACCAGCGTCACCACGATCACCAAGACGCACCAGGCGATCAGGAACATGCCGTGCGGCTGCTGAAAGGTCTTGAGCGGCAGGCCGAACAACTCGCGCGGAAATTTGATGGTGAGGCCGTCATGGCCGCCGGTGAGGCCGCGCAGGCGGGTCGAGGCCTCGTAGACCGCCTGGCCGATCGCCAAGGTGAGCATGCCAAAGGCGATGCCGTGCACGCGCACGAAGACCAGCCCGACCAGGAAGGCGAAGGTGGTGACGGCCAGCACCACCAAGGGGATCAGCAGCTCGATCGGGATGTCGGTCTGTTTGAGGCCGATGCCGATCAGATAGCCGGGCAGGCCGAAGAAGGCGGCGTGGCCGAAGCTCACCATGCCGTTCTGGCGGATGAGCAGCCCCACCCCCAACGCGAAGAGGGCGTAGAAGCAGGATTGGGCGAGCAGCGTCATCACCAGGGCCGAGGCGACGGTCTTCGAGGCCACCCAGCCCAAGGCCATCGCCGCCAGCGCCATCAGCACGCCTTTGACGAACGCGCCCCGATTCATCAGACGCGACTCCCCGCCAGACCGGTGGGGCGCCAGATCAAGACCGCCATCATGAGGAGGAAGGGCAGGAGCGCCGTCAGTTCGGGCAGGAAGACCACGCCCAGCACGTTGATCTGACCCAAGATGAGCGCCGCCGCGAAGGCGCCGCCCAGACTGCCCAGCCCGCCGATCACCACCACGATGAAGGAATCGACCAGGATGTCGGCGGCCATGGCGGGCGAGATCGAAAGGATCGGCGCCGCCACCACGCCGGCCATGCCGGCCAGGGCCGCGCCTACCCCCACCACCAGCGCGCTCAGGCGATCGGTGTCGACGCCTTGGACGGCGGCGATCACCGGGTCGTGGCTGGCGGCGCGCACATAAAGCCCGACCTTGGAGCGGGTGAGCCAGAAGGCCAAGCCCCCCGCCACCAGGATGCCGAAGGCGACGATCGCCAGCCGATAGATGGGGAAGGTGGTGCCGGGCAACTGGACCACGCCCGACAGAAGCGCCGGCTCGGCGAAGGAATGGGTATCGTTGCCCCAGAAGGTTTGGATGAAATCCTCGGAGATCAGCGCCAGGCCGAAGGTGACGAGCAGGGTGGTGAGCGGATCGCGCCCGCGCAAGGGGCGGAAGACCAGGATGTCGAGCGCCACGCCTAGCACCGCCAGCCCCAGCGCCGCCACCAGCAGCCCGCCCCAGAAGCCGGCCAGCTTGGCCGCCGTGTAGCCGAAATAGGCGCCCAACATGTAAAGCGCGCCATGGGCGAAATTGACGATGCGTCGCAGCCCGAACATCAGGGCCAGCCCGGACGCCATGGCGAACAGGAATGTCCCATAGACCAGCCCGTTGAGGATCTGGATCAGCATGCGCCGCCCTGCCTTCTGCCCGGAACGACGGCCCGTGGCGAGCCGCCCTCCATCCCTGTCCTTCCGCCGCCCGTCCATGGATCGCGGCCGGCAGGAAAGGCTTGTTTTTCTCCGGTGAATGATTATTCACTCATGGAGCGCCGTCAAGACAAACCGACCATTATTCGCCCGATCACCGCAAACCAAGCCAAGCCAGGACCGCCATGCCGCACAAAGCCAATCGAAAAGACGATCCGCCGCCCGGTTTCACGGTCTCGTCGATCTTCGACGGAAAATTCGCCGATCGGGTGGGCCCGCTTTATGAAAAGCGCCTGCCCGATGGGCGTTGGCTTTTTGGCGTACGGGTGCGGCCGGACCATTGCAACGCCCGCGAAACCATGCATGGCGGCATGATGATGACCCTGGCCGATCAGGTGCTGGGCCTCACGGTCGATCGGGCGCTGGAGGACGGCGCCCAGACCGCCACCGTGAGCCTCAATTGCGATTTGATCGCCGCCGCGCTTCCCGGCGATTGGGTGGAGGGCGAGGCGCAGGTGGTGCGCAAAACCCGCTCGATCGTCTTCGTGCGCGGCACGCTCACGCGCGCCGACAGCGGCGAGGTGCTCTTGTCGGCAAGCGGGTTATGGAAGCGGTTGAAGGGGTGATGGGGGGCGATTGGACCGAAGAGAAATCGGTGTTTACGTAAAAAAGTGCCTTAAATTATGCGGTAAATCTTCGTCTCTTGACCTCTCAATCGCGCCGAGGAAGGATACCCGATAATCCATGGTGGCAGGCAGCATACAAGATGACATTGAGTTTTTTTTCACTTGTCACTTCGCCGGCTGAAATCATCTCTACTACTGAGACTATACTTGGCTGTGCAACATGTTTTTTTTACAAACAAGATGAAAGGTATATTTATCTTGTAACAAACTGGCATGTCGTTACTGGGCGCAATCCCATGGCGCCAAATATTAGTAATTCAGGCGCCATACCAACACATCTTCGTTTGAGATTACATAAAAACGTTGGGGATGGAAAAATTAGCTTATCACAAAAATTATTATGCTTGTTTAACATCAATGATCAGGATGGAAACAGTCCAAAATGGCTTGAGCACCCTAAACATCGCTACAATATTGATGTCGTTGTGCTAAGAATAGAAAAGGAATCTAGTTTTATGTCAAACGTATTTTTCCGCTGTATCAGCGAATACAGTCACTTTGAAGAGCGATACGCTGAATCGGCCATGGATGACATTATTGTAATTGGGTACCCATGGGGACTGGATGGCGGTGACCGAGTTCTTCCTCTGTTTAAGCGAGGCAGTATCGCCTCTGAGCCAACAATCGATTATAATGGCCTCCCTCAATTCTTGATTGATTGCAAAACAACAAAAGGGATGTCGGGAGCGCCCGTAATTTGTTTACACAAGGGAATATGGTCACCGACAGAGAAAGAGTCCGATGCTGTTGTTGGCACTGTTGAAAAATTTTCTGGGATTTATTCAGGGCGATGGCACGCGAAAGAATTTGGTGAACATACTAAAGCAACTGATGAAATTACTGAGATTGGAATAGTATGGAAAAAAGCCGTGATAGAAGAAATAATTCAAGGTGGCGTATTTGGCACTGAAATTTGTAAGCTATAATATTCATATTTGATGGCACCAATAAATGACCCCACCGCCAAGCGGTAGGCCGAGCGAGTGGCCCTGGTGACGCATTGATCGGACGGCACCCGCCCATGATGACCACCTCGCCGCGCCATAGGGTAGCGCCAAACGATCGGCCGGGTTGGAATTCCGCCTTTACCCGCCAGCGATCGGAGGGCACGATCAGGGCGTCATCTGGCCGGGAGGCCCCTTGCGCAACACCTATAATTTTTATAGGCTGGGATGAGCGGTCAGGTCGTGCCGTTTCGCCTGTCGCGCGCCAGGGCGCTGGCGCTGGTTCGCCAGGCCGGCAAGGAGACCGGCCGCATCGTGCTGACGCGCCACGCTCAACAACGAATGCGCCAAAGGCGGATCACCATGAAGCAAATCCTCGCCTGTCTTGGCAGCGGCATTATGACCGAGGGACCGGCGCTTGATGTGCGGGGCTGTTGGGCGTGCCGGATGGAGCGAACCGTGCTCGACGACGCCATCAAGGTTGGCCTGGCGATCGACCCCGCCGCCAACGTCATCATCGTGACCGTCATCTGACGGGGGAACCGGCCATGCATCACTACACCGCCTGCGGCCTTGGCAACGTCTACCTGAAAAGCGGCTACCGCAAGCACAAGACGCCCTATGGCGATGGCGTTTCGATCGACGACATCGAAGGGCTGCATCGCGCCATCGCCCTTCATCTGGTCGGCCACAGGCCGCGCCTCGCCGGAACCGAGCTTCGTTTCTTAAGGAAGGAGCTTGAGCTGACCCAGGCCCAGCTTGCGTCGCTTCTGGGCAACGACGCCCAATCGGTGGCGCTGTGGGAGAAGAGGGGCCGCGTTCCGAAATGGGCCGATCTGTTGATCCGCGCCCTTTACCGCGAGGTGGTGGAAGGCCGGGCGGGGATCGTCGAGCTTGTCGAGCGCATCAACGCCCTCGGCACCGAGCCAGCGAGGTTGACCTTTTCCGACACCAAGAAAGGCTGGCGCCTCGCGGCTTAACCCCTCACCCCTTCCCGCCACACCGCCAGCGGTTGGCGAAGGGCCCGGGCGTCGTGGGTGGGCGATTGGGCCAGCGCCACGGCGTCGAAGCGTCCGCCCTTGACCGGACCGGCCGGCGCCACCTTCCATAACCGGCGCGGCACCGCGGTGGCCGAGGCCAGCACGGCGGCCAACCCCAGCCCGGCTTCCAGGAAGTGGAACAGCTCGTCGATCAGGGCCTGGCCGTGCGGCACGCCCTGGCTGCCGGCATCCGAGCCCGCCACCAGCGCCACCCCCAACTTGGCCGCTTCGCCCACCATCTGGGTGTGGCCGTCGAGAATGCGGCGAAGATGCGCCACCGTTTCTTCGGGCCAGCCCACCACCTCGGGCCTAGCCCATTGGAAATGGACCGGCGAGAAGGTGGGCACCCAGGCGATTCCCTTGTCGGCCATGCGGGTCAGGCTTTCCCGATTCATGAAAAAGCCGTGCTCGATGGAATCGAAGCCCGCCTCGCAGGCCACCCTTAGCCCCTTCTCGCCGCTGCAATGGGCGAAGGTGGGCTTGCCCGCCGCCCGGGCCGCCTGGGCGATGCGGGTGGCGGCCGGGGCGTCGAATTGCGGCAGATCGGTCACCGCGCCCTTGGCGAAATCGATGATGCCGGTGAGGATCACCTTGATGTCGTCGGCGGTTTTGGCGATTTCGGCCACCATCGGCTCGATGGCCTCGTCGGTTTCCACGTCCCGCGCCATGAAGGCGCCGTAGCGGTTGGGCCGCTTCAAGCCCAGCCCGGGCGAGCGGATGGCGGGATAGCCCGAGGCCGGATGGCGCGCCAGATCGCGCATCGCATCGTTGACGCCGAATTTGTCGCCGGCGTCGCGCACCAAGGTGATGCCGGCCTTGAGCGTGGCCTGGGCATGGCCCTTGGCGGCGCCCAGCAAATCCTCGACCGGCGCCTTCTGGTGGGCGGCCCTGATCTTGCCGTCCAGCTCGGCGCCGTGCAGAAACAGATGCGCGTGCGCCTCGACCAGACCCGGCATCAGGAAGGGCGCGCGTTCCACCACCAGGCCCCGGGCCGCAAGATCGACCGCCTGATCGCCCAGGGCCAGATCGGCAACCCGGCCCTCCTCGATCAGCAAAGTCGCCGGCTGGTCGTGGAAGCGTTCGCCGTCGAAGCGCGATTGGGCGACGATGCCGAAGGGAGCATGCCGGCTCATGGCCGGTAGAGCTTGCGCACCAGGCGAAGCGCGTCGGTGCCCTGGGCCTCCAGGATCTTCTTGAAGGTTTCGAAGACCGGATTGCCGTCTTCAAGCTTCTGGTAGTCGCGCCAGGGCGTGCCCAAGACGTAATCGAAGCCCAGCGGCACCGCGACGGTGAGGAAGGCGTTCTCCAACTGCTCCTTCAAATTCGAGCCGTCGGCGGCCTTGGCCGGCATCTGCTGGCCGATGTTGCTGATGCCGCCCGACATGTGGATGCCCTTGAGCGCCGGGTCCGAGCCGATGCGACGCACCGCATCCAAGGCCATCTTGTTCATGCCGGCGGTGTCGGCGATGAGCGCGCTCACCGCGATGTCGACGATGATGTCGTCCATGGCCAGGCCGCATTCCTTGACCAGGCGCACCGCCACCCGATGCGCGGTGTCGGCCATCTCGGCGCCGGTGATGTTGGGCTTGGCCTCGCCGTCCTCCAGGCGTTCCGAGGCCATCAGGATCACCTTGAAGGGGCGGATGGTTAGAAGCTCCATCATCTCCCAGCGCGTCTCGGCGACCGAATTGACGATCGGCTTTTGCCCTTTCGCCTTGTCGGGATCGTAGGTCTTGAGGCAGACCTTCTGCACCTCGACATTGGGGAAATCGAAGGAGAGCGGCACCTCGACCACCTCTTGGATCGCGCGGATGATGCGGGCCAGGAATTCCGGATCGTCCTTGGCCCGGTTGCCGGCGTTGAGATTGAGATATTTGGCGCCCGCCGCGACCTGGCGCTTGGCCAGTTCCTGCAGCGCCGGGAAATCCTCGTTGTCGAAGAATTCGCGGGTGCTCTTGAAGCCGGGATTGATGCGCTCGCCGATGACGGTGAGATTGAGGCGGGTCATGTAGGTTCTTTCCTTGCGGTGTTGGGATCAAGACGAAGGCGGGCCAGATAGGTGGTTTGGAAATCGGGCTGGCCGGCCAGTTCCAGATAGCGGCAGCGCCGGGCCAGAACGCCGGCGCGGGCCCGCGCGGCGCCCGAGACCAGAGCCATGCGGGCGCCCAAGCCGGCGGCGTTGCCGACCTGGACGATGCGGGCGCGCAGGATATCGGGCAACAGCCCGATGGCGACGGCCGATTCGATGTCGATGTAGGCGCCGAAGGCGCCGGCGACGATGATGCGGGCCAGATCGCCTTCCGTCCGCCCGGCCGCCTTCAAAAGATGATCGATGCCGGCGCGGATCGCCGCCTTGGCCAGTTGCACGGCGCGGATGTCGTCTTGCGTCACCACCACCTCGCCCTCCAGGCGAATGGCCTTTTTGTGCCGGCGCTCGACCACCTGGGGATGGTGGGGTTGGATGCGCCCGCCCGGCTCGATCAGCCCCGCCTTGGCGAAGGCCGCCACGGCGTCGAGAATCCCCGAGCCGCACAGACCGACCGCCGGCTGGTTGCCGATGGTGGCGAAGCCGATCGTTCCATTCTCTTCGACCCAAACGCGCTCGATGGCGCCGTTGGCGGCCCGCATGCCGCACATGATATGGCCGCCTTCCAAAGCGGGACCCGAGGGGCAGGAGATGCTGACGATCTCGGGACCATCGATGAGCGAGATTTCGGTGTTGGTGCCGATGTCGAGCGCCAGCGTCGCGCCTTGGCCCATCCGCTTCTCGATCGCCAACAGCATGGCGACGTGATCGCCGCCCACGAAGCCGCCGACATTGGCGAACAGATGCACCCGGGCGCCCGGCGCCAGGGCCAGACCCACCTCGGCGGCCGGCACGTCGACGGCGTCGGAAAGGGCCGGCACGAAGGGCGCGTGGCCCAATTGCTTGACCGGCAGGCCCAAGAGCAGGTGCTGCATGGCGGTGTTGCCGCCGATCACCGCATCCAAGATGGCGGTTTCCGAGACGCCCGCATGGGCGCACAATTCGCGCGCCAGCACCGCCAGCCCCTCGCCCGCCACCCGGCGCAGTTCCGGCCCGCCCTCGGGCTCGCGCACCGCGTGGGTGATGCGGCTCACCACATCGGCGCCGAAAAAGGTTTGCGGATTCTCCAATCCCCTTGCCGCCACTCGGGCGCCGGTCTCGAGATCGACCAGATAGCCGGCGATGTTGGTGGTGCCAAGATCGACGGCCAGGCCGAGCGGGCGGGTGTGGCGGGGCGCGACGGCGATCACCGTTGGTCCGCGGCGAAAAGCGCGGATCTGCCAATCCTGATCGCGCAACAGGCCGGACAGCGTGCGCGCCGCCTCGAGATCGAGGATTTCGGCCCGGCCGGCCAGCGCGTCCAACAGGCGCCGCGCATCGTCGCGTGGGTCCTCGACCGTGGCGGGCTCGAGCGCAAGGTCATGGGCGTGGATGAGCGGATCAGGCGCGATGTCGGCGTCGCGGCTGTCGACATCGGCGCGCTCGGGCGCCGCCATCGAACGCGGGGCCGGCTCGACGACCAGATCGGAACGGGCGTGGCTGCGACAAGCCTTGTGCCAGCCATCGTCTTCGGCGCCGCCATGGACCTCGCCCAAGACGATCTTCACCCGGCAGGCGCCGCAGGTGCCGCGCCCGCCGCACGAGGCCAGCAGCCGTACCCCGGCGCGGCGCGCCACCGCCAGCAACGATTCCGCCTCGCCGCTTTCGGCTTCGCGGTTTTGGCCGGCGAATGTGACGCGATGGCGATGTGGCTTGGTCATCTTGCGGCCAAGCCGGGGCGGCAGGTTTCGCGGCTGGGGCAACGGGCGCAGGTTTCGACGCGCAGACGGCGCTTCAAGCCCGGCCCGAAACCCAGCAGCAGGGAAACCGATTTGGTGGGCGTCATCACGCCGCCCGAGGAGAGCGCAACGCCGATCCGCTCGGCTTCCGCCAGGGCCAAGAGGCCCGCTTGATGCTCGAAGCCGATTTCGCCGCCGCCCGGCTCCAGGGGCCCGCCCAGCGCCAGACCCTGGGCCGCCGCCTCACGCTTCACGATCGCCAAGGCCCGCTCGGAAAGACGGAAGAGAAGCTGGTTGGCAAAGGCATCGACGGCCAAGGCCAGCGAGGGCTGGCGCTTGGCGAACAGCTCGCGCACGCAATCTTCCGGCCCCGGCCCCAAACTCGCCACCACCCCCACGCGTCGGACGGCGCCGGCAATCGCGCTCAGGGGCGCGTCATCGACCCCCCAGGCGATGGCGGGCGTCAGGCCCGGCAGGGGTGCCAACAGGGCGCGCGCCTCGGCAAAACGGCGAAACAGCCGTTCGGGCAAATCGGGACCGCAGCGCCCCATCCCGCCTCGGGCGAGCAGCCAGTCGCGCAACTCGGCACCCGAGACGGTCGGCATGAGATCAGGGCCGGTATTTGCGGGTGGACTCGATCATCGCCCGCACGCACTCGTACTTGGCCTCGTCGGGGATGCCGATGCCGCCATCCAAGATCAATCCGCCGCCCTTGCCGGCGGTGGCGATCAGGTCCTTGCAGAAGGCGTCGACCTCCTCGGCGGTGCCGGCGGTCAAGAGCGAGGCCGGCACATTGCCGCGCAAACAGGTGATGTCGCCCAGCACCGCCTTGGCGAGTTTCAAATCGGTGCGCTCGAACCAGTAGATGCACTTGCCCTTGGGAATGTCGGCGATGGTTTCCAGGCGCGAACTGCATTCGCCTTCCCAGAGCACGAGCGGGATCAGGTCCTTCTCGATCAGCCCCATCATCACCTTGCGCAAGGGCGGCCAGAAGAAAGTCTTGAACTGCTCGAGCGACATGAAGCCGTCGAAGGCCCAATGGATGGGGATGAACACCATCTTGCAGGCATGGCGCGAGCCGACCTCGATCGCCTGCTTCAAGATGAAGGGGATCGACTTTTCCATCGCCGCCATCAGCTTGTCCTTGCGGCGGTACATGTCGAGCATGATGCCCTTCGAGCCGCGGAAATTGTCGCCCAGATAATCGAAGGGGGCGATGGCGGTGGGGCCCTGGGCCTGCGGATAGCCGAGATCGGCCATCTCTTGGGCAAAGCCCATGGCGACGCGCAGCATGCTGCGCATTTCGTCGCCGGCCTTGGCCAAGCGCTCGAACGCCCCGCGCACCTCCTTGCTGGCGAAGTAGCGGGTGCCATGGACGATCTGGACGTAGTAGAGGCTGGGCAGGGTCGGCAGCGCCGCCAGGCCCTCGAAGGCCTCGGCGATGCGCGGCAGATATTTCGACAGGTAATAGCCCGTGGGATCGAAGAGATAGTCGTCGTACTCCTCGGGCTTCATGTATTCGCGGTCGAGATATTGGTAGGAAACGTTGTCGGGCGTGCCGTGGCCCGGCCATTCCAGGGTCTTGAAGCCCATCAGCTCCATGGTGGGGCCCAAGGCGGAAACCGGATGGGGCAACGAAAACATGTCGGGGTCGAGATCGAGCACCAGCTTCTTGGTGATCTCGGCCGACTTCTTGTAGTCGTACATCATGTCGCGGCAGGTGGCGCCGCCCGCCTTGGCGTGCCAGAACATGGTGTAGAAGACCGACACCACCTTGTCGGTGGGGCGCAGCGCCACCGTATCGGCGATCAGCCGGTTCTTCTCGGCCAGACGGGCGGCGCCGTCGCCGCTCATGCCGCGACCCCGGTCCAGGTCCGGCACAGATTGACCGCCGCCATGGCGTTCAAGCCGAAAGCGTCGGCGCCGGTGTATTCGCGCACCTTCTCGTCGACCTGGCCGCCGCCGATCATGATCTTCACCTTGTCGCGCAGCCCGGCCTTGTTGATCGAATCGACGGTGTTCTTCATCGAATCGAAGGCCAGCGTGAGGAAGCCGCTTAAGGCCACCACCTGGGGCTGGAAATTCTTGATGGCGTCGATAAACTTGGCGTCGGCCTGGTCGATGCCGATGTCGAGCACCTCGAAGCCGTTGATGTCGAGCATGAAGGTGACGATGTTCTTGCCGATGTCGTGCAAATCGCCCTTGACGGTGCCGATCAGCACCTTGCCGTGCTTCTTAGTGGCGGCACCCTCCTTGCCGGTCAGCAGCGGCTTCACGATGGCGCCGATCTGCTCGAGCATCTCGCCGGCCAGCACCAGCTCGGGCAGGAAGTATTCGCCCTTCTCGAAGCGGCCACCCACGATGTCCATGGCGTTGCGGCACAGTTCGAGAACCCGCATCGGTTCGGCGCCGTCGGCCAGCAGCTTCTTGGCCATCGGCAGGGCGTCGTCCTCGCGCATTTCGGCGATGGCGTCGACGAGTTGGCGTTCTTGGTCGGTCATGAGGTCGGTCTCCCTAGGGTGTGACGAGCGGGGATGAGGGTTGCGCGAAACCGCGCCGGCGGCAATAATCTATAGAGCTACTGAATTTCACGGCGGTCAACCGCCTTCCTTGCGGGGGATGCATCCCATCATGGCCAAGCGGCCGGCGCGCAAGCCTGCGGCAAAGGCGCCCACGATGAGCGCCAAGAAGCGGGCGCGTACCCAGGAGGTGCTCGACGCCGCGGCGGAAGTGTTCTCGGCCAAGGGCTATCACGGCGCCAGCACCAAGGACATCGCCGACCGGCTGGGGCTGCGCCAGGGCAGCCTTTACTACTATTTCCCCTCGAAGGAACAGGCGCTCGACGTGGTCTGCCAGGCCGGCGTGCAGTTGCATGTCGACGGGCTGGAAATCCTGATGGCCCAGCCGGGCAGCGCGCTGTCCAAATTCAAGGCGCTGATCGCCAACCATGTCGAGCCGATCCGCGACCGCCGCGATTACGTGCGGGTTTTCCTGCGCGACCGCTTCGATCTGCCCGGCCCCGAGCGGCGCAAGATCGGCGCCGTGGCGCGGCGCTACGAGGACATGATCGAGACCCTTTTGCGCCAGGGAATCGCCGAGGGCGCCTTTCGCCCCGATCTCGATTGCCGAATGACCGCGCTGGCCATCATCGCCATGGGCAACGGCGTCGCCCTTTGGTACGGCAAGGAGCCCGGCGTCACGATGGAGGATGTGATCGAGCATTACAGCCGCCTCCTACTCGCCGGCATCCGAAGCGCGAAGGCCTGAGCGCGAGACGATCTCGGCCAGCAGATCCTCGTGGCGGTGCGACATCAGATGCACGCCGGCCACGCCCTTGGTCTCCTTCAGGCGCGCCACCATCTCGACGGCGATCGCCACCCCTTCCTTCTTGGCGTCCGGGGCCTTTTCCATCCGCGCCATCAAGGCGTCCGGAATCCAGACGCCCGGTACCTTGGCTTGCATGAAGCGCGCCATCTTCACCGAAACCAGGGGCCCGACGCCGACGATCAGCGCCGTCCGCTCCAAAAGGCCCTGATCGCCGGCCTGGCGCAGGAATTCGTCCAGGCGGTCGGGGTCGAAGCAGAACTGGGTCTGGATGAATTGCGCCCCGGCGGCGATCTTCTTGGCCAGATTGACGACCCGGGCGCCCATCGGCGGCGCGAAGGGATTGGCGGTGGCGCCCAGGAACAGATTGGGCGGCGTGGTGAGCTTGCGACCCGACAGATAGGTGCCGTTGTCGCGCATGGTGCGCGCCGCGGTCAAAAGCGACACCGCGTCGAGATCGAACACCGGGCGGGCCTCGGGATGATCGCCGGTCTCCACCCCGTCGCCGGTGAGGCAGAGCAGGTTCTTCACTCCCAGAGCGGCCAGCCCCAGGATATCGGCCTGGGCGGCGATGCGGTTGCGATCGCGGCAGACGATTTGGGCGATCGCCGTGCGACCCGAACGCACCAAAAGCGCCGCCGCAGCCTGGCTGGACAGGTGGCAATGGGCGCCCGAGCCGTCGGTGACGTTCATCGCATCGACCAGCCCGTCATAGATGCGGGCCTTGGCCAGCAAATCCTCGGGGTCGGCGGAATCGGGCGGCGACAATTCGGCGGTGACCACGAAACGGCCGGCCTTCAGTTTGGTCTCGAAGGACTCGGCGGCACGTGGCCGCGGCGGCCCCGGCTGGGACAGCGGAAAGCGGTCGGACTCGCCCTTGATGATCGGCACCCAGGTCGAGCGGCCGAAGCGGCGGAAATCGAGCGGCTGGTGCAGATGGCGGTAGCCGTCGGCGTCCTTCATCTGCGCCTGGCCCTGCCAGCCCTCGGCCCAGACGCAGGGCATAGCAGCATCGATCTCGCACATGCCATCTTCGCGCACGCCGCCGCAAGGCCCGTTGCGTAGCTTCTTCGGGCAGTTCATCGGGCAGGCCATGCCGGTGACCGACAATTGGCACTGGCCGCACATCTGGCAATCGAACAGCAGGCCTTTGCCGGCGGCCTCGATCGGCCGGATGGCCTTTTCGAGCGCCCCCAGCCCCAGGGCACGGGCGATCGGCACCAGGGCGAGCCCGGCCTGATAGACCGTCTCGACCAGACCGGCATGCCGAACCACCCAATGCCGCAACGCCTTCATGCGTGTTCGAACTCCCCCTTTGGGCGCCTCATTCTAGCCTCGTCCCCTCGCCTCACCGATGCCATTTCCGGGCTTGGTGATCGCCCAAAGCGATCGACCGAGCCTTGGCTCCAGGACATGTGAACCGCCATTCATTCTATCGAACGTTCTATAGAATTCAAGCGAAAAAGATCGCCGGCCCCGCCCGCCTTGATCCGAAAGAAAAATCAAAGATGTATCGCTGTTTTTCGGCTCAACCGCGAAAGGACTTACGCAATTCGGTCTTTAATACCTTGCCGACCGCGCTTTTGGGAAGCGATTCGACGAAGGCCATCTGGCGCGGAATCTTGTAGCCGCCGATCAAGGGCCGGCAATGGGCGATGACCTCCTCGACGGTCAGGCGGGCGCCCGGTTTGACGACGATGGCGGCGAACAGCGCCTCGTTCAATTTGGCGTCGGGAACGCCGAACACCGCGCATTCGGCGACCGCCGGATGCTGATAGATCGCGGCTTCGACCTCCGTGGTGTAGACGTTCTCGCCCCCGGTGATCACCATGTCCTTCTTGCGGTCGAAGAGGTAAAGCCGGCCCCGCTCGTCCAGCCGCCCGACATCGCCGGTGTGCAGCCAGCCGCCCTCGAAGGCCTTGGCGGTCTCTTCGGGCCGGTTGAGATAGCCCTTCATGACGTTGGGGCCGCGCACCACCACCTCGCCGGCCTGCCCCAAGGGCACTTCGCGCATCGAATCGTCGACGATCCGCATCTCGACGCCCAGCAGCGGCGCGCCCGCCGATTTCAAGGGTTCGAGATCGCCCTTGTCGAGACCGGCCAGCATGTCGTCATGGTGATGCAGACAAAGAAGCGGTGCGGTCTCCGACTGGCCGAAGCAATGCGACAGCAACGCCTTGGGCAATTTCTCGCGGAGCGCCAGAATCCATTCCACCGGCATCGGCGAGGCGCCGAACAGGAAATGGCGGAAATGCGCAAGGTCGTAGCGGCCGAAATCGGGTTCGTCCAGCATCATCTTGATCATGGTCGGGGTGATCGAGGTGACGGTACAGCGATGGCGCTCGATGGCCGCCAAGCCGCTTTGACCGTTAAAGACCCGCACATAATGATGGGCGTTGCCCAACAGATAGCCGCAGGTGCAGATGGTGTCGGCGGCGTGGAACATGGGAGCCACATGCAGCCAGATGTCGTCGGGCAGGATGCGGGCGCGGATGGCGATCTGGTGAGCGTTGGCGGCGATGTTGCGGTGCGACAAGCGCACGCCCTTCGAGCGGCCCGTGGTGCCGCCGGTGTAGATGAGCTGGGCGTCCTCGTTCTCGTCGATCTCCTGGGGCGCCATCGGCGCCAGGGCCTCCAGGCGCTTGTCATAGTCGGAAGCGCCGCCCGCTCGATCGACCACCAGATGCCGGCCCTTCCAGGATTCCATCGCCGGATGATCAAGCACCGACAGGAAATCGTCATCGACCATCACCAGCGGGCATTCGGCATCGGCGACGATGGCGGCGATCTCGGGCGGCGCCAGGCGCCAATTGACCGGCACCGGCACGATGCCCGCCCAATAGCCGGCGAACATCAATTCGGCTTGGCGCGAACCGTTGCGCATGACGGTGGCGAAGCGTTGGCCGCGCTTGAGCCCCAACGATTCCAAGAGGCTGGCGCAGCGCGCCACCCGATCGACGAATTGGGGATAAGTGAGCGTGCGGTCATCATCGAGAATGGCGGCGCCCGCCCGGTTCTGGCGCGCCGTCTCGCGCAAATACATGGCCAAACTCATGCGACCTTCACTCCCCTGGATGCTTTCTTCCCGATTGGGTTGGCCTATGCTATCGATCGGCTTTCAGATAGCAAGACAGCATCGGCATGTCCAACGCTTCCACACCCCGCCCGCCTGCCGCCGACCGCCGCCCGACCGACGCCGATCAGGCGGCGCTCGACCAGGCCCTGGCGGGCCTGCCGATCCGGCGCGACCTGTTGATCGAGCATCTGCATCGGCTGCAGGACCTGTTTGGCGGCTTGCGGCCCGGTCCCTTGGCGGCGCTGGCCCGGCGACACAACCTGCCGCAGGCCGAAATTTACGAGATCGCCAGCTTCTACGCCCATTTCGAGATCCTTGACGAGAATGCGCCCGATCCGAGGCCGCTGGCGCGAATCTGCGACGGCCCGATCTGCCAAATGCGCGGGGCCGACGATCTGATCGGGCGGCTGGAAAAGACCCATCGCCTGCGGCGGGTGCCCTGCGTCGGCCGCTGCGCCGACGCGCCGGCCTGGCTGGCGGTGCCGCAGCCCCCCACCCCGATCGCCGCCTCGCGGCTTGCCTTCCCGGCCGATGATCCCTTGCGCGTGCTGGACGAACTGGAGCAATCGGGCCTGCGCGGCATGGGCGGGGCCGGATTCCCGACCGCCCGCAAATGGCGTCTGGTGCGCGAGCAGCCGAAGCCGCGCACTCTGGTGGTCAATGCCGACGAGGGCGAGCCCGGCACCTTCAAGGACCGGCACCTCCTGATCCATCACCTGCCCCGGGTGATCGCCGGCATCGCCATCGCCGCCCGGGCGATCGAGGCCGAGGCGGTCTATGTCTATCTGCGCGACGAATATGCCGATCTCATTCCCGCCTTGGAATCCGCCTTTGCGGCCCTGCCAGACGGGACGCCTCCCATCCATCTGCGGCGCGGCGCCGGGGCTTATGTCTGCGGCGAGGAAACGGCGCTTTTGGAAAGCCTGGAGGGCAAGCGCGGCCTGCCCCGCCAGCGCCCGCCCTACGCCGCCGAAGCCGGCCTGTTCGGCCGCCCGACGCTCATCAACAATGTCGAAACCCTGGCCTGGGTGCCCACCATCCTGGCGATGGGCGGCAAGGAATTCGCCGCCCAGGGCCGGCACGGCGCGGCGGGTTTGCGGCTCTATTCGCTGTCGGGTCGCGTCCGGAATCCCGGCATCAAGGAAGCGCCCAACGGCATCACCACCCGCGAATTGATCGAGGAATTCGGCGGCGGCATGGAGGCGGGCCACGATTTGACCGCCTTTCTGCCGGGCGGCGCCTCGGGCGGCCTTTTGCCGGCCCGCCTGGCCGATGTCCCGCTCACCTTCGGCACGCTTGAGCCCCATGGCGCCTTCACCGGCTCGGGCGCCGTGATGGTGTTCTCAAAGGCCGACGATCTGCGCCAGCTTGCCCTGGGCCTGATGGGCTTCTTCGCCCATGAAAGCTGCGGCCAATGCACGCCCTGCCGCATGGGCTGTGGGCGGGCGCTCGATTTGATGGCGACGCCACGCTGGAACCGACCGGCGCTGGAATCGCTGGCCGCCGTCATGCGCGACGCCTCGATCTGCGGGCTGGGCCAGGCAGCGCCCAACGTGTTTCTTTCGCTTCTGCGCCATTTCCCGGAGTTGGTGGGATGACCGCCATCGCCTTCACCCTTGATGGCCGGGCCGCGATGGCCCGGCCAGGCGAGACGATCTGGCAGGTGGCCGACCGGCTGGGCATCGCCATCCCGACGCTGTGCAAGGGCGAGGGCCACGACATCAAGCCGCAGGGCTGCTGCCGCCTGTGCGTGGTCGAGATCGAGGGCGAGCGCGCCCTGGCCGCCTCCTGTTCGCGCCGTCCAACCGCCGGCTTAGCGGTCGAGACGCAATCGGCGCGCGCCTTGGCAGCCCGCCGGGCGGTGCAGGAGCTGCTCGATCGGGAAAAAGCCGACACGGTGCGCCAACGGGATGCCAGCCATCCGGCGATCGCCGTCGATCACGGGCGCTGCGTGCGCTGCGGGCTGTGCGTGCAGGCCTGCCGCGCCATCCAGGGCAACGACGTCATCGGCATGGCCGGGCGCGGGGCCGGCACCCGCATCGTCTTCGATCTCGACCGGCCGATGGGGTCCAGCTCCTGCGTCGCTTGCGGCGAATGCGTGCAGGCCTGCCCGACCGGCGCGCTGGCGCCCGCTAAGCAAGCGGTATCCGATTGGAACGTCGACAGCCTCTGCCCCTATTGCGGCGTCGGCTGTCAACTCACCTACCAAGTGAAGGGCGCGCGGATCGTGGGCGTCACCGGCCGCAACGGACCGGCCAATGCCGGGCGGCTGTGCGTCAAGGGCCGCTTCGGCTTCGACTACATCCACCATCCGCATCGCCTGACAATGCCCTTGATCCGCTTGCCGGACGCGCCCAAGGGCGCCGATCTGGCGCTCGATCCCGCCCATCCCCTCAGCCATTTCCGCGAGGCGAGTTGGGAGGAAGCGCTCGACGCCGCCGCCCAGGGCTTCCAAAAAATTCGGACCGAGCAGGGTCCCCACGCCCTGGCCGGCTTTGGTTCGGCCAAAGGCTCGAACGAAGAGGCCTATCTGTTCCAGAGGCTGATCCGCACCGGCTTTGGCACCCACAATGTCGATCACTGCACAAGGCTCTGCCATGCCTCGTCGGTGGCGGCGCTGATGGAGGGCGTGGGCTCGGGCGCGGTAACCGCGCCGGTGCGCGAATGCGCCAATTCCGATCTCATTTTGGTGATCGGCGCCAATCCCTGCTCCAACCATCCGGTGGCGGCCAGCTTCATCAAGAACGCCGCCGCCATGGGCGCCGGCCTGGTGGTGCTGGACCCAAGAGGGGCGCGCGGCCTGTCCCGTTACGCCGATGACGCGATCGCCTTCCGCCCGGGCGCCGATGTGGCGCTGCTCGATGCGCTCTTGAACGTCATCGTCAGCGAAAATCTCTACGACGCCCGTTTCGTGGCCGAGCGGGTCGAGGGTTTCGCGGCCTTCGCCCAGCACATCCGGCGGCTCACCCCCGAGGCGATGGCGCCGCTGTCGGGCGTGGCGCCCGAGCGGGTGCGCGCCCTGGCCCGGCGCTACGCCAGGGCCAAGGCGGCAATGATCTTTTGGGGCATGGGCATTTCCCAGCACACCCACGGCACCGACAACGCCCGCGGCCTGATCGCCCTGGCGCTCTTGTGCGGCCAGGTCGGTCGGCCGGGCGCCGGGCTGCACCCCTTGCGCGGCCAGAACAATGTGCAGGGCGCCTCGGATGTCGGGCTGATCCCGATGTTCCTGCCCGGCTATCGCCCCACCAAGGACCCGGCCGCGCGCGACGATTTCGCCAGACTGTGGAAGCATGCGCTGCCGGAAACGCCCGGCCTCACCGTGGTGGAGATTCTCGACGCCGCCAACGCGGGAGACGTGAAGGGCCTCTATGTGATGGGCGAGAACCCGGCGATGTCGGACCCCGATCTTGGCCATGCGCGAGCCGGGCTGGCCCGGCTCGAGCATCTGGTGGTGCAGGACCTGTTCCTCACCGAAACCGCCTTCAACGCCGATGTCGTGCTGCCGGCCAGCGCCTTTCCCGAGAAGCTGGGCAGCTTCACCAACACCGACCGCCTCATTCAAATCGGCCGCCCGGCGCTCGAGCCGCCCGGCCAGGCCAAGCCCGATCTGTGGATCATCCAGGAATTGGCGGGCCGCCTGGGGCTTGGCTGGAATTACGCCGGACCGGGCGCCGTGTTCGACGAATTCGCCGGGGCCATTCCGGCCTTCGCCGGAATCACCTGGGCGCGGCTGGAGCGGGAGGAGGCGATCACCTATCCCAACGGCCAGGGCATCTTGTTCGCCGAACGCTTTCCCTTGCCCGGCGGCAAGGCGCGCTTGGTACCGGCCAGCCCGCGCCCGCCCGACGAAATTCCCGATGCCGATTATCCGCTGGTGCTGACCACGGGCCGCCTGCTCGAGCAATGGCACACCGGGGCGATGACCCGGCGGGCGGAAACGCTGGAACGTTTGTCGCCAGGCCCGGTGGTGTTCGCCGCCCCCGCCCGCCTGGCGGCGCTCAACATTGGTGAAGGGGCGCGGGTGCGGGTGGAAACGCGACGCGGCGGGCTGGAAGCCCCGGTGCTGGCCGATGCCGATCTGCCCGCCGATCTGCTGTTCATTCCCTTCTGCTACGCCGAAGCGCCGGCCAACGCGCTTACCAATCCGGCGCTCGATCCCTTCGGCAAGATCCCGGAATTGAAATTCGCCGCCGCACGGATAGCAAAGGCGAATTAAGTTCGCACCGCCTCGGGCTCGGCGGTTTCGATGGCGAAGGCGGCCGCCATCAGGGCCCGCGTGTAGGCGGTGGAAGGGTTCTCGAACAGGCGGACCGCCGGTCCGGCCTCGATCGCCCTGCCATCCTTCATCACCAGCAATTGGTGCGCCAGCGCCCGCACCACCCGAAGATCGTGGCTGATGAACAGATAGGCCAGGCGGTGGCGGGCCTGAAGATCGCGCAGCAACTCGACCATCTGCGCCTGGATGGTGACGTCGAGCGCGCTGGTCGGTTCGTCGAGGACCAAGAGGCGCGGCTTCAAGACCAGGGCGCGGGCCAAGGCGATGCGCTGGCGCTGGCCGCCGGAAAATTCGTGCGGGTAGCGGTCCTGGGTGTCGGGATCGAGCCCCACTTCCAAGAGCGCACCGCCGATGATGGCGCGACGCTCCTTGTCGGTCGCGCCCGCCATGCCGTGCACCAGCAGGCCTTCCTCGACGATCTGGCCCACCGAGAGCCGGGGGCTTAGGGCCGCGAAGGGGTCTTGGAAGACGATCTGCATTTCGCGGCGAAGCGGCCGCATCGCCTGGCGCCCCAGGCCTGATATGTCCTGGCCCTTGAAGCGAATGATGCCCGAGGCGTTTTCCAGGCGCAAAAGGCCAAGCCCCAAGGTCGTCTTGCCCGAGCCGCTTTCGCCCACCACGCCCAGCGTTTCGCCCTCGCGGATCGCCAAATCGATGCCGTCCACCGCCTTGACATGGCCGACGACGCGCCGGATCAGGCCGCGCTTGATCGGGAACCAGACCTTGATGCCCTGGCCGGACAGAATTTCCGGCGCGCCCTCGGGCACCGGGTGCGGCCCGCCCTTGGGCTCGGAGGCGATCAGGCGCCGCGTGTAGGGATGCTGGGGCGCGGTGAAGATCGCTTCGGTGGGTCCGGCCTCGACGATTTCGCCCTCGGTCATCACGCAGACCCGATCCGCCATCTTGCGCACGATGGTGAGGTCGTGAGTGATCATCAAGAGCGCCAGACCCAGCCGCGATTGGAGGTCCTTCAACAGTTTGAGGATCTGGGCCTGGATGGTGACGTCGAGCGCCGTGGTCGGCTCGTCGGCGATCAAGAGATCGGGTTCGTTGGCCAACGCCATGGCGATCATCACCCGCTGGCGCTGGCCGCCGGACAGCTCGTGCGGCAGGGCGCCCAGCCGCTTCTCGGCCTCGGGCAGGCCGACCAGGGTCAGCAGTTCCAGGATGCGGGCGCGAAGCGCCGGGCCGGCAAGGCCCTTGTGCAGCTCCAGCGTCTCGCCCACCTGGCGCTCGATGCTGTGCAGCGGGTTGAGCGAGGTCATCGGCTCTTGGAAGATCATGGCGATGCGGTCGCCGCGAATGGCGCGCAGATCGGGCTCCGCCGCCCCCATCAGCTCGCGGCCCTCGAAGCGGATCGAGCCGCCCGGATGCCAGGCCTGCGGATAGGGCAGAAGCTGGATGATCGACAGCGCGCTCACCGATTTGCCCGAGCCGCTTTCGCCCACCAGGGCCAGGGTCTCGCCCTTGTCGAGGGCAAAGGAGATGCCGCGCACCGCCCGCACCTCGGCCGCGCCCTCGCCCTGGCGGAAGGAAACCGAAAGATCGCGGACCTCGAGCAGGCTCATCGCCGGGCCTTGCGCGGATCGAAGGCGTCGCGCGCCGCCTCGCCCACGAACACCAGAAGCGTGAGCAGCACCGAAAGCACGACGAAACCGGTGATGCCCAGCCAAGGCGCCTGCAGATTCTCTTTGCCCTGGCGCAGGATGTCGCCCAGCGAGGCCGAGCCGGGCGGCAGCCCCAATCCCAGGAAATCGAGCGCCGTCAGGGCGACCACCGAACTGGCCAAGATGAAGGGCGTGTAAGTGAAAGTAGCGACCATGGCGTTGGGCAGCATGTGCCGGGCCATGATGCGGGCATCGGAAACACCCAAGGCGCGGGCCGCCCGCACGTAATCGAAATTGCGCGCCCGCAGGAATTCGGCCCGCACCACCCCCACCAGAGCCGTCCAACTGAAGAGCAGCAGCACCGCCAGGAGAGTCCAGAAGCCCGGCACCAGCACCGAGGTGACGATGATCAGGATGAACAATTGCGGCAGGCTGCCCCAGATTTCCAGAAAACGCTGGAAGGCCAGATCGATCCAGCCGCCAAAATAGCCCTGCACCGCGCCGGCCGCCACTCCGACCGCCGAGGAAATGACGGTGAGCATCAGCCCGAACAGAATCGACAGGCGCAGGCCGTAGATCAGGCGGGCCAGGACGTCGCGGCCCTGATCGTCGGTGCCCAACCAGTTGACCGCCGAGGGCGGCGCCGGCGCCGGCACCGGCAGTTCGCGGTTGATGGTGTTGTGGCTGAAGCGGATCGGCGGCCAGAGCATCCAGCCCTGGGCGTCGATCTTCTCCTTGAGATAGGGGTCGCGGTAATCGGCACCGGTCGGGAAATCGCCGCCGAATTCGATCTCGGCGTAATCGACCAGCACCGGCACGTAGAAGGCACCCTGGTAGCGGATCAGGATCGGCCGCTCGTTGGCCAGCAATTCGGCGCCCAGGGTGATCAGGAACAGACCCAGGAAGACCCAAAGCGACCAGAAGCCGCGCCGGTTGGCGCGGAACCCTTCCAGGCGTCGGCGGGTGATCGGGCTGAGTTTCATCCGCCTACAGTAACGGGCGAACGGGCCTCACGGAAGACGGAACCCGGCCGGGCGCGATCAGCTTGCGGCCGTGGCGGCGCGCTTGCCGTTGTCGCGCTGCTTGCGGGTGTATTCCTTGAGTTGGCGTCCCGCGATCTCGAACGCGTCGCGGAGCGCCACGCCGATATCCTCGTGCACGTGGCTGTCCTTGGGATCGCGCTTGACGACGATCTCGTTGCCCGGAAGGGTGAGATCGATGCGGATGTGGTAGGGCTCGCCCTTGTGATGGGCGTTCGAGGTGTTGCGATGATGGCATTCCACCACCACCCGGCAGCTCGTGATGCGGTCGCAGAACTGTTCGAGCTTGGCCACCTTCTCGCGGATGCGGGTCTCGACCGCGTCGGAATGGTCAAGGCCGTGAAAGGTGATCTGCACGGGGATCATCATCAACACACTCCCTAATTCCATATCTGGTGCCGGCAAGACCGGTCCGCAAGAGCCGCCTTCTATACCCCAAGCCGGAACGGGGGGCAACCGCCGATCCGGCCGATTACTTCCCCGCCCCGGTCCGGCCTTTCCAAGGCAGAAAGGCCGGTACCCGACTAATATAGTCGGCATAAGCTCGGCCATAACGGGCCAAAAGCCGCCTCTCCTCGAAATGGGCGCCCAGGATCAGATAAAGTCCACCCCAGATTGCGGTCGCCAGACCCAAGGGGTCGCCGGCCAGACTGATCAGAATCAACAGCCCGCCGGCATAAAGCGGATGGCGGACATAGCGGTGCAGCCCGTCGGTGCGCAGAGGCTCGTCCTCGGGCAGGGCGGGTTCACGGATTTGGCGATAGCCGAGCAGGCGGCCGCCATCATAGCCCTTCATTGCCCAGCCCATCACCAGAAGACCGGCCAAGAGTAGCAAGACCCGCAGCCAACCCACCCAGGCCGGAACCGCAAAGGGCGTCGGATCGATCAGGGTGAAGCCGACCGTCCACACCATCCCCGCCGAAAGGAGGGCGATCAGATTGTAGGCCAGCCGATAGCCCCGTCCCAGGAGGGGCGCCAACCGGCGCTTGATCCCCTCGCCCGCCAGCAGCGAATGCGCCAAGCCGAACGCGGCCCAGGCCAGGGCGTAAAGAAGGTGGTCGATCACGAATGGATGCGGGCAATGGTGGCGCTGGTGCTGTGACCCTGGGCCAATTCGGCCAGAAGCACCCGTCCGCCCCAACTTTGCACCCGATCGGCCCCGACCACGGTCTCCACCGTGTAATCGGCGCCCTTGACCAAGACATCGGGGCGTAGGGCCTCGATCAGCGCCAGCGGCGTATCCTCGCCGAAGATCACCACCAGATCGACCGAACGCAGCGAGGCCATGACGGTGGCGCGCGCCGCCTCGGTCTGCACCGGCCGCGAGGGGCCTTTGAGGCGCGACACCGAGGCGTCGCTGTTCAAGCCCACCACCAAGCGATCGCAGGCGGCGCGGGCCTGGGCCAGCAGCGAGACATGGCCGGGATGCAACAGATCGAAACAGCCGTTGGTGAAACCGATTTTCAGGCCCTGGCGACGCCAAGCGGCGATCCGTTCGGCCGCCTGCTCGCGCGAAACCAGCTTGGCCTCGGCCTCCCAGACATCCTGATGATGGAGCGCGCTCACCAACTCGTCGGGATGGACGACGGCGGTGCCGACCTTGCCGACCACGATGCCGGCGGCGGCGTTGGCAAGCCTTGCCGCATCGTCGAGCGCCAGACCGGCGGCCAAGGCCCCGGCCAGCACCGCCACCACCGTATCGCCGGCGCCGGAAACATCGAACACGGCGCGCGCCTCGGCCTTGAGATGGCGGGATTCGCCCCCGGCCTCGACCAGCGTCATGCCGTCCTGGCTGCGCGTCACCAGCACCGCCTGCACCCCATGATCGGCGATCAGGGCGCGGGCGGCCGCCACCACCTGGGAATCGTCGCCGACCGGCATCCGGGTCGCCTCGGCCAGTTCGCGCCGGTTGGGGGTGAGCAGGGTTGCGCCGGCGTAACGCGAGAAATCGGTGCCCTTGGGATCGACGATTACCATCCGCCCGGCCTGGCGCGCGGCCTCGATCAGGCGCTTGGCGACGCCAGCCTCCAGCAGGCCCTTGCCGTAATCGGAGAGCACCAGCAGCGACGCCTCGGCCAGCGCCGCCACGACGGCGCCGACCAGCCGGTCCTGTTCGGCCGGCACCAGAGGCGCGATGGTCTCGCGGTCGGCGCGCAGAAGCTGCTGCGGCCCGGCGCAAAAGCGAGTCTTGATGGCGGTGCGGCGGGCCGGATCGGTGCCCAGAAGCGGGCGGACGCCCGGCTCGCGGGCAAGAAGATTGGTGACGGCCTGGCCGGCCTCGTCGTCGCCGATGACGCCGGCCACCGCCACCCCAACCCCCAGCGCGGCCAGATTGCGCACCACATTGCCGGCCCCGCCCAGCATCGCCGTTTCGTGATCGATGGCCAGCACCGGGATCGGCGCCTCGGGTGAGATGCGCCGCACCTCGCCATAAACGTAACGATCGAGCATGAGATCGCCCGCGCACACCACGCGGGCCTTGGCCAGCGCCGGCACCGCATCGGCCAGGACCGACGAAACGCTCACGGCTGGCTCCTCTCCAAGGCCTCGCACAGCATATGGCCCAGCAGGATGTGCATTTCCTGGATGCGCGCGGTGATCGCCGAAGGCACGATCACCAACGGATCGGCCAGCCCCACCAGATCGCCGCCGTCGCGGCCCGACAGCGCGGCCGCCACCAGCCCCAGCGCCTTGGCCGTGCGCAGGGCCTGGGTGATGTTGGGGCTCTTGCCCGAGGTGGTGATGCCGATCGCCACGTCGCCCGGCCGGCCCAAAGCCTCGATCTGGCGGGCGAAGATTTGGTCGAAGCTGAAATCGTTGGCCGCCGCGGTGAGGCAGGAGGTGTCGGTGGTGAGCGCCAGGGCGGCGATGGCCTTGCGGTTGCGGGCGTAACGGACGGTAAGCTCGGTCGCCAGATGCTGGGAATCGGCGGCGCTGCCGCCATTGCCCATGAAGAGAATCTTGCCGCCGCCCGCGATCGCCGTTCGGCAGGCCTCGACCAGACGGGCGAACGGCTGGGCGAGCGCGCGCCGGCTGGCCTCGAACGCCTCGGCATGGGCGGCCATCTCGGCCTCGAACAGAGCGGACAGATCCATGCGGGTCAACGGCGGCAGCGCAGCGCCGCGTGCAGGGCCTCGGGCGACACCCGGCAACTGGTGAGATTGGCGCGCCACAGATCGACGCCGGCCAGATCGGCGCCCTCGAGATCGGCCCAGCGCAGATCGGCGTTGGCGAGATCGGCATCGACCAGCAAGGCGCCGGTCAGGCTGGCGTTGCGCAGCATGGCGTCCGACAGGTTGACGCCGGAAAGGTCGGCGCCGTCAAGCTTGGCACCGGTCAGATCGGCCTCACGAAAATCGGCATGGCGGAGATCGACTTTACGCAAATCGACGCCGCGCAGATCGGCGCCGATCAGTTGGGCGCGCTCGCCCGCCTCGTTGCCCCGCCCGCTCACCAGCCATTGCTGGTGGCGTTCGACGAAACGGGCGATTTTGGCGGCATCCATCGGACCTCCTCGCCCGGACGCCCGGGCCTACAGATTCTCGCCCACCGTCACCGCTTTGGCGGCATCGACCAGCATATCGACCAGATGATCGTAATCGCCCAAGCGGTCGGTGTTGACGGTGAGGTCGAAGGTGGTGGGATCGTTGGTTCGCGCGTTGAACATCTCCCAGACGAACTTGCCGCGCTGGTGGTTGATCTCGTGGATGCGCGCCTTGGCCTGATCGAGCGAGACTTTCTCGGCCTCGGCGACGCGGCGGGCGCAAATCTCGGGCGAGCCGGTCACCCGCACCCTGAGCGCCTTGGTCTTGGCGAGCACGACGTGGGCGCCGCGCCCGACAATGACGCCACCGATCCGGCCGAGAGCCAGCAGCACGTTGACCAGATGCTTCTTGTACGTGTCGGCGCTGGCGTCCTGGCCGGTGAAGAGCGAATAGAGCCAAAGATCGCGGGTTTTGGCCACCGATTCGTCGATCGCCTTCACCACCGTCGGATCGACATGGGTGCGTTCGGCGATCTTGTCGAGAATCTCCTTGGAGAAGTAGCGCACCCCCAGCTTTTCGGCCAGTTTATGGCCGATTTCGTCGCCGCCGGTGCCGTGATCGCGCGAGATGGTCACCACCATCGGCGGGCCGCTCTTCGCCCCCTTGCCGTCGAGTGGGCCGGAAAGCGAGGCCACCAGGGCCTGGATGGCGCTGTGCACATGAGGCATGGAAAACGGAACCCCTGTCAGTGAACGAAGGAACGAAGTGCGACCACTATAGCAAATCCCGCCGGGGGAAAAACAATCCTTTCCCGATCAGGCCGGCACCGGCTGAGCCTGGCGGCTGGCCGCCCGGCCGGCCTCGAAGGCTTTGGTGTTGGCCTCGGCCATCTCGGGGCGACGGGCGGCAAAACGCCTGGTCAGCACCGCCTTCACCTTTTCGGCCGGCAAGGGCAGGAAATCGGCCACCGCCCCCAGCATGACGGTGTTGACGAGGCGGACATTGCCCAATTCCTTGGCGATGCCGCCGGCATCGATGGCGCGCATGTCGATCCCGGCCTTTCGGATATCGGCCAGCGGATCGGCGGGATAGTTGAACAAACCGGTCGAGACCACCGGCGGCACCACCCGAAGGGTGTTGATCAGCGCGACGCCCTTGGGCCGCAGATGGTCGATCCAGCGCAGGCCCTCGGCCAATTCGAAGGCAAGCAGAATGTCGGCCTCGCCGGGCGGAATGCTGGGCGAATAGACCTTGGCCCCGAAGCGCAGATGCGAGGTCACCACGCCGCCGCGCTGGGCCATGCCGGCCACTTCGGTTTTCTTGACGTCGTGGCCGAGTTCGAGCGCCGTCTCGGCCAGAATCTCGGCCGCCGTCAGCACGCCCTGGCCGCCGATGCCGCACAGAAGGACGTTGGTCACCGCCTCAGCCATGGTGATGGCCCCCCTTGGCGATCGGCGCCATCCGCTTGATGGCGTCGGGGCCGCAGGTCTCGACGCACAGGCCGCAGCCGGTGCAGCCCGACATGTCGATGTCGACGAAGGCCAACTCTTGCGGGCGATTGTTCTTGGTCACCGTTTCCCGCTTGCGCACCAAGATGGCCGGACAACCGGTGTTCAGGCAGTTGCCGCAACCGGTGCAGTCTTTCTCCACCACCTGATAGGGGGCGAAACGCTCGAAATCCTCGATCAGCACGCAGGGCTGGTTGGTGATGATGACCGAGACCTCGGGGATGGCGATCTCTTCCTTCAGGGTCTTGAAGAGCACCGGCATCAGGTAGGGGTTGACCACCTTGATGCGCTCGGGATTGACGCCCAAGGCCTCGACCAGCTTGGGGAAATCGACCCGGGGCGCCGCCATGCCGTAGGCATCCTTGCCGGTGCCGGGATGGTCCTGGCCGCCGGTCATGCCGACCGTGTGGTTGTCGAGGATGAGAACGGTGACGTTGCCCTTGTTGTAGGTGAGGTTGAGCAGCCCCTGCATACCCATGTGCAGGAAGGTGGAATCGCCGATGACGGCGACGATGCCCTTGTCCTGATCCTCGGGCGAGCGGCCCTTGTCGAGCCCCAAGGCCATGGTGAGCGAGGCGCCCATGCAGGTCGTGGTGTCCAAGGCCTTCCAGGGATGCAGCGCGCCCAGCGTGTAGCAGCCGATGTCGCCGGCGATGGTCACTTGGCGGCGCAGCCGGGCCAAGGTGTAATAGGCGCCCAGATGCGGACAGCCGACGCACATGGTGGGCGGGCGGGGAAAGACCTGCTGGGCGGCCGGGGTGGCCTTGCGCACCGGCACCGGCTCGCCCAACAGCTTGGCGATGGCGGGCGCCAGGATTTCCGGCGCCAGTTCGCCCGAGGCGGGCAGGATGGCCTTGCCCGTGCAGGCAATGCCGGCCGCCATCAGTTCGGTTTCCAGAAGCTTCTCGGTCTCCTCGACCACCACGATGCGCTCGACCCCCTTGGCGAAGGCGCGGATCTTCTCGATCGGCGGCGGGTAGGAAAAGCCCAGCTTGAAGACCGGGGCGTTGGGGAAGGCCTCGCGCACATTGAGAAAGCCCGGCCCCGAGGTGACGAAACCGATCCGTTTGTCGGAGCCGGCGATGGCAAAATTGAGGGGCGAATTCTCGCTCGCCGCCGCCATCGCCTTGTCGCGCTCGACCTGAACCGGCTGGCGCCGCCTGGCGGTGGCCGGCACCAACACCCAGCGCATGGGATCGTGGGTGAAGGCGCCCTTGGCCGGCGCCTCGCGCCGCTGCCCGACCGTGGTCAGCGACTTCACATGGCAGACCCGGGTGGTCATGCGCAGGATCACCGGCGTCTCGAACTGCTCGGAAATCTCGTAGGCGGCTAGGGTCATCTCATAGGCTTCCTGGGCGTCGGCGGGCTCGAGGATCGGCAGATGGCCGAAGCGGCCCCAGAAGCGGGAATCCTGCTCGTTCTGCGACGAGGACAGGCCGACATCGTCGGCCGCCGCGATCACCAGCCCGGCGCGCACCCCGGCCAATGTCTGCGACATCAGCGCGTCGGCGGCGACATTGAGCCCCACCTGCTTTAGCGCGGTAAAGGACCGCGCACCGGCCAGAGCGGCGCCGATCGCCACTTCGAGCGAGACCTTCTCGTTCACGCCCCACTGGGCGACGAGATCGGGATAAGTGGTCAGCGTCTCCAGCATCTCGGTGGCCGGGGTTCCCGGATAGGCGGCGGCGACGCGGACACCGGCCTCCCAGACGGCGCGGGCGACCGCTTCGTTGCCGGATAGAAGCAGGCGCGTGCCGGCCTGCGGCTGGGGTCGTGCGTTCACGAATGGCTCCTTTGGTTCAGCCGAACAGCTTGTCGATGTCGTCTTGGGAAATGGCCTGGCTCGGCAATTGCGGCCCGGACACCAGTTCGTCGGCCTTGTGCAACTGGCCGGGACCGGCGGCGGGCTCTTCGCCGGCGATGTCATCCTTGCCCCAAATCTCGATCATCGCGGTAATCCGGCCCTCGATGAATTTGAGCGTGTTGACGACCTTGGTGATCCGCTGGCCGGTAATGTCCTGGAAATTGCAGGCCTCGTAGATCTTCACCACTTGATCGGAAACCTGATCGGCCAACCCATGAACGTTGGTGTCGGTGCTCATGGTGTGCATGTTTTGCAGAAGATTCTCGATGTTCTCCGAGCATTCGAGAATCTGTTGGGTGGCGCCCTCGGTGGAATTGACCACCGCGTCCAGTTCGTTGGTCACCGTCAAAATGTGATCGCCCCCGCTGTTGGCGGGACGAAGCGCCGCGATCTCGGCCTTGGTCTGCTGGATGCAACGCCCGAGCGCGCGGACCTCGGTGCGCAGAAGATCGACCTCGGCCTGTTCGTTTTCCAGCGCCACCTTGTCCTGGGTCAAGCGCTCGCGCATCTCGGCATCCAGATGCTCGCTTTTGCTCAAGAGTTGCTGGAGCGACTTGACGTCCTGGCGCAAAGCGGCGATGGCGTCGAGAATTTCGCTCGAAGCCTGCCAGGCGTTGGCGGACGCCGGCGCCGGCGCTGACACGCCGGCCATGCGCTGGCGCTGCAATTCGGCCGTGAACGGTTTCTTGGGAGCCTCTGCCATGTCCACCCGCGCTCGCCCATATTACGGCTTTGAAGCGCCTAGCAATACACCACGTCCGCAATCCCCAGCAAGACGCTTCTCCGACCCAGAAAAATACCCGGGCGGCGCGCGGGGATATGGGCAAGCCGGCCCGGGCCGACTATACTCGCCGCCATGACGGAAAACCACGCCCTTCCGCCCGATTTCTTCCCACCCCTGCACGCCAGCGATTCCTTGCTGCGGGGGGTGCTGAACACCGTGCCCTACGGCATCATCACCATCGACGAGTTGGGCCGGATCGAACTGTTCAATCCCGGCGCTGAGGCCATTTTCGGCTATCGGGCCGACGAGGTGATCGGTCAGCCGGTGACCGTGCTGATGAGCCCCGAGATGGCCGATCGCCACCAGGCCGCCTTCCTCATCAGCCGGACCAAGGAAACCACCCGTCTGGCCTCGGCCAACCGTCAGCTCAACGGTCGGCGCAAGGACGGAATCGAGGTGCCGCTGGAGATTTCCGTCACCCCCATGCTGCTCGACGGACGCAAGCATTACACGGCGGCCGTTACCGACATCAGCACCCGCCTGGCGATCGAGCACGCCCTGAACGAAAGCCAGGAACGTTACGCCCTGGCGGTTTCCGGCATCAACGAAGGGCTGTGGGACTGGAACGTCGTAACCGACGAGGTCTATCTGTCGCCCCAGGCGCACGGCATTCTCGGCATTGATTTCCTGACAACCGGTCTGACCGGAGCGCAGTTATTTACCTTCGTCCATCCCGACGATTGGCCGGCCTATCAACAGGCCTTGATCGCCCACCTCAAGGGCGAGGTCGACCATTTCGTTTGCGAATTCCGCCTGACCACGCCGCCCGGCCGCTGGATTCGCCAGCGCGGCCTTGGCCTGCGCGACAGTCGGGGCCGGGTCTACCGCATGGCCGGATCGGTCGGCGACATCACGGCGGCGAAGAACGCCGAAGCCGCCCTCAAGGACGCGCTTGATCACGCCGAAGCCGCCAACCGGGCGAAATCCTACTTCCTGGCCACCATGAGCCACGAATTGCGCACGCCCCTGAACGCCATCATCGGTTTCGCCGAGATCATGGCCGGCCTGATGGGCGACAGCCGCCAGGCGGCCAAATATCCCGAATACGCCAAGGACATTCTCGATTCCGCCCGCCACTTGCTGTCGATCATCAACGACATCCTCGACATGGCGCGCATCGAATCGGGCAAGGTCGAGATCGAACGGCTGCCGGTCGATATCGGCCATCTGGCCGAGTCCGCCCTGGTCCTGATCCGCCAACGGGCCGGCAAGATCGGCCTTACCCTCACCACGGCGATCGAGCCCGGACTGGCGCCGCTTCGGGGCGACGAGCGGCGCCTCAAGCAGGCGCTCTTGAACCTGCTCGCCAACGCCGTCAAGTTCACTCCGGCCGGCGGTTCGGTCTGCGTGCGGGCCGGGCGCGATCCGGCAAGCGGCGACGTCACCATCGCCGTCGAGGACAGCGGCATCGGCATGGCCGCCGAGGACATCCCCCGCGTGCTTTCGCCCTTCACGCAACTCGACAACAAGCTGACCCGGCGCTACGAGGGCACCGGTTTGGGCCTGCCGCTGGCCAAGGCCTTCGTCGAACTGCATGGCGGTCGGCTGACGATCGCCAGCACCCCCGGACAGGGTACGACGGTGTCGATAACCTTTCCCGCCGATCAGCTCCTCGCGCCCCAGGCCTGAGGACCGCACCCATGCCGCGCCTTCTGCGCCTCGCCACCTTCAATCTGGAGACGCTTGACGATCGCGCCGCCGATTTCGAGGAGCGCCTGGCGATCCTGAAACCCCAGATCGAGCGCCTGCGCGCCGACGTTCTCTGCCTGCAAGAGGTGAACGCCATCGAGACGGCGCCCAAGGGGCCGCGCCGGCTGGCGGCGCTCGAGCGCCTGATCGCCGGCACCCTCTATGCCGACTACGCCATCCACTCCAGCCGCTCGCGGCCGGGCCTGCGCATCGCCGACCGGCACAATCTGGTGATCCTCACCCATCTGCCGGTCTTGGAAATCCGTCAGATTTGGCACGATCAGGTGACCGCCCCCTTGTGGCGTTCGGCCACCCGCCTACCCGCCAAGCCCGAGCCGGAGCCGATCGAATGGGACCGGCCGATCCTGTTCGTCAGGCTCGATCTGGGCCTTGGCCGGGTGCTCAATCTGCTTAATCTGCATCTACGGGCGCCGCGCGCCGCCTACATCGCCGGCCAAAAGGCGGACCGCGAGCGCTGGCACCGCATGGATGGCTGGGCCGAGGGATTCTTCGTTGCCGGCGTCAAGCGGCTGGGCCAGGCCTTGGAGGCGCGCCGGCTGATCGACAGCTTGATGGATGCCGATCCCGAATCCCGCATCGCCGTGCTGGGCGATTTCAACGCCGCCGACCGCGAGGCGCCGCTGCGTCTGATCCGCGGCGATCCCGAGGATACCGGCAATCCGCGCCTGGCGAGGCGTGCCCTGGTGGCGCTGGAGCGCGGTCTGCCCGAAGGCCAGCGTTTCTCGATCATCCATCACGGCCAACCGGTGCTGATCGACCACATACTGGTCTCGCGCCCGCTTTTGTCCTGGTATCGGGGGATCGAGTTGCACAACGAGATGCTGGGCGACGAGCTGGTGTCGCCGATGCTCGCCAAGGGCGGGCCGGAAAGCTACCATGCGCCGATGGTGGCCAGCTTCGCCCTGCCCGGCCGCGCGCGCAAGAAGGCGGACCCATGAGCAACGACGCCTCACGACAAATGAAACGGTCATGCCCAGCCGTGAGCCGGGCATCCACGCCTTTCCTTTTTCCGGAACGCCGAGACGTGGATGGCCGGGTCAAGCCCGGCCATGACAGAAAACCTGTGGCCCGCAATCGTCTTTGGCCCTAGCCCATGTGGTCCGACGTCGTCGATCTGCGCGATTTCTACGCCTCGGATTTGGGCCAGACGGCGCGCCGGCTGATCCGCATCCGGCTGCGCGGGCTGTGGCCCGATCTGCATGGCCAAACCGTGCTGGGCCTGGGTTTCGCCACCCCCTACCTCCAGCCCTGGCGGGGCGAGGCCGAGCGGGTCCTGGCCGCCATGCCGGCCGCCCAGGGCGTGCTGCCCTGGCCGGCCGACGGCTTGAGCCTTTCGGTGCTGGCCGACGAGACTGCCCTGCCCTTTCCCGATCTGTCGATCGACCGCCTCTTGATGATCCATGTTCTGGAATCGACCGAGCCGGTGCGGGCCTTGATGCGCGAGGCCTGGCGGGTCTTGAAGGACAGCGGCCGGCTGCTGGTGGTGGTGCCCAACCGGCGCGGCCTGTGGTCACGGCTCGAACGCTCGCCCTTCGCCAACGGCCGCCCCTATTCGGCGGGCCAGATCACCCGGCTGCTGCGCGACGCCCTGTTCACACCGTTGGGTCGCCAGACCGCCCTGTTCCTGCCGCCCACCCGTTCGGCCATGCTGCGCGCCTCGGCGCCGGCGATCGAGCGCATCGGCCAGCGCCTCTTTCCCGGTTTCGGCGGCGTCATCCTCCTTGAGGCGACCAAACAGGTCTATGCGCCCAATCTGGTGGGCGCGGTGGCGCCCCGCCGCCGTCGCGCCATCGCCTTGCCGCAGGGCTTGCGTCGGGAAGGATCGAATTAATCGGCGGGCTTGCGCAGCTCCTCGACGAAACCGAAGCTCGTGAAATCGACGATGCGCGCCGGATAGAGAATCCCGTCCAGATGATCGCACTCGTGCTGAAGGACGCGGGCGTGAAAGCCCTGGGCCTCGCCTTCGATGGGTCGGCCATCCAGCCCCTGTCCGGCATAATGGATGCGGGTATAGCGCGGAACCAAGCCGGTCAGGCCCGGCACCGACAGGCAGCCCTCGGTGGCGCTCTCTTGCTCGTCGCCCAGGGGCGTCAGAATGGGATTGATAAGCGCGCGCAGCGGCTGCTCCTGACCATCCAGGTCGCGCGAGGCCGGCACGTAATAGATCACCAGCCGCAACGGACGATGCACCTGCGGCGCCGCCAGACCGACGCCGCCGGCATCGGCCAAAGTCTCGATCATGTCGGCCACCAGGGCGCGCAGCTCGGGCGCCGCCGGATCGGGAATCTCGGCGGCCGGACTGCGCAGCACCGGATGGCCCATGCGGGCTATTTTCAAAATCGCCATGGACCAAACATGGCAAGGCCGGCGGCCGGCGTAAACCCCTTGCTTGGCGCAAGCCTCCTGCCCTAACGTGCCCGCAATCCTGGAAAGACCCGCCCTTGCCCTATCTCGATCACATCAAGGCCTGCAACCGCTTCGACCCTGCCCGCTTCCGCCCCTTTCGGATCGGCCGCGAGACCGTGGGATGGGTCAAACCGGACATCGCCCTTCGCCTGGCGGCCTTTGTCGATGTCTTCCAGGTCGATGACGACCAAGTCCGGCTGTCCGATCGCCTGATCGACCCCGACGAGCGCACCAAGGCGGTGGCAAGGGTGGTCGAGGCCCTGGTGGCGGGCGGCGTGCTGCCCAAGCTGCGCAACGAGATGTATCCGGTCATGGCCGCCTGGGGCGCGCCCATCTGCCTGCGGCTCGACCGGGCGGCAGTGCCGCTGTTCGGGGTGTTGGCCTTGGGCGTCCATCTCAACGGCTATGTCGGCCGGGGAGCGGCGATGAAGGTCTGGATCGGCCGGCGCAGCCTCGACAAGGCGGTGGCGCCCGGTAAGCTCGATCACATCGTCGCCGGCGGTCAGCCCGATGGGCTCGGCCTGATGGAGAATCTGATCAAGGAATGCGCTGAGGAAGCCGACATCCCACCCGCCCTGGCGGCCCGCTCGGTCGCCGCCGGCGCCGTCGGCTATTGCCTGGAGAACGAGCAGGGCCTGCGCAACGATCTGCTCTTCTGTTACGACCTCGAACTGCCCGCCGATTTCGTGCCGCGCAACACCGACGGCGAAGTCGAAAGCTTCGAACTGATGCCGATCGACGCCTTGAAGAAAACGTTGCGCGAGACCTTCGATTTCAAGTTCAACGTGCCCCTGGTGCTGCTCGATTTCCTGATCCGCCACGGCCAGCTCCTCCCCGACGAGGAGCCCGATTACCTGCGCCTCCAGGCCGGGCTTCGCCAGGGACCAGCCTACGCCTTCAGCTTGTAGCCGGTCTTGAACATCCGCCACGCCACCGCGATCAGGAGGGCGTCGAAGAGCGCCATCACCAGGATGCCGATGCCGATCGGCCCGTCGGCATGGCCGATCATGGCGAAGCGGAAGCCGTCGATCATGTAGAAAAACGGATTGGCCAGAGCCGCCCAATGCAGGGCGGGCGGCAGGCTGTCGATGGTGTAGAAGGTGCCGGACAGGAACGAGAGCGGCGTGACGATGAAATTGGTCACCGCCGCCATGTGATCGAACTTGTCGGCCCAGATGCCGGCGATCATGCCCAAGAGCGCCAGCATGAGCGAGGCGGCCAAGCCGTGATAGAGCATCAGGACCGGATGGGCGAAATGCAAGGGCACGAAGACGGCCATGCACGCCCCCACCACCACCCCCACCAACAGCCCGCGTATCACGCCGCCCAGGGCGAAGCCAAGGGTCAGTTCGCCGGCGCTTAGAGGCGGCATCAGCACATCGACGATGTTGCCCTGCACCTTGGAGAGCATGATCGAGGACGAGGTGTTGGCGAAGGCGTTCTGCACCATCGCCATCATGATCAGGCCGGGCGCCAGGAATTCCAGGAACGGCACGCCGCCGGCCTCGCGCACGGCGCGGCCCAAGGCCAGGGCGAAAACCGCCAGGAACAGAAGCGTCGTCACCACCGGGGCGACCACGGTCTGGAAATAGACCTTGAGGAAGCGGCGGACTTCCTTGGCCGAGAGCGTCCACAGGCCCATCCAGTTGACGGCGCCGAGCGGTTCAGGAGGAAGCGGTGTCATGCCCCTTCTTATGCTATTCTTGGCTCCCATGCGCAAGCCCAGGAAAGCCACCGCCGAGTATCTGGAAAAGGCGGCCATCCATTATCTGGCCCGCCACGCCGCCTCGACCGCGGGGCTGCGCCGGCTCTTGGCCCGCAAGGTGGCCCGCTCGGCCAGCGAGCATGGCACCGATCCCTTGGAAGGCGCCAAGGCGATCGAAGCCCTCCTTGCCAAATTCACCCGCCAGGGATTCTTGGACGATCGCGCCTTCGCCGCTCTGAAGACGACGGCGCTGCATCGGCGCGGCATGGCCGGGCGGCGCATCCGCCAGACCCTGGCCGCCAAAGGAGTGGATGCGGAGACCGCCGACGAAGCCCTGGCTGGATTGGCCCTCGAGCACGCCGATCCCGAGGAAGCGGCGGCCTTCGCCCTGGCGCGCCGGCGCAAGCTGGGACCCTTTCGGCCCGCCCCGGACCGCGCCGCCCGGCGCGACAAGGACATGGCCGCCCTGGCGCGCGCCGGCTTTTCCTGGGACATCGTGCGCAAGGTGATCGAGGCCGACCCCCCGGGATGAGGAGGGATCAATTCGGCTTGTAGCCGAACAGCACGCCCATCGACGCGAACTGGGCCTTCACCTGACGGTTCAAGGCCCGCTGCACCGCCCAATGCTTGCCGGGCAGGGTTTTCATCCGCGCCTTGACCAGCACGGCAACCTCGCCGAACTTGTCGGCGCCCAGGATTTCCAGTGGCTCCAGGATAAAGGTTGCCACCGCCGGATCGTCCTTGGCGGCCTGGCCGGCCCGCGCCAAGGCCGCCAGCGCCTGATCGAAATCGGTCTTGTAGTCGAGCGGAACGTCGATGTTGGCGTAGGAGAAATCCTTGCTCATGTTGATCACCGCCGCCACGGCGCTGAACGGAACGACGTGCAGCGCACCGCTGGAATCGCGCAGCGTGAGGGAACGGATCGACAAATTCTCGATTACTCCGGCGTGCTCGCCGATCCTCACCGTGTCGCCCACCGCCAAGGTGTCGTCGACCAGCATCGAGGCGCTGGTGATGATGTCCTGGATCAGCTTCTGCGAGCCGAACCCCACCGCCAGGCCGACCGCGCCGGCGCCGGCCAACAGCGGCGCGATGTTGACGCCCAGTTCGGAAAGGATGAGCAGCGCCGCCAGGGTCGCCAGCACGATGGCCACCGCCTTGCGCAGCATCGGCAACAAGGTGCGCGCCCGGCCCATCCGGCGCGAGCCGTCTTCGCCGCCGCCCAGCCCGCGCTCCAGCGCCAGCGCCGCCAATTCCCAAAGCGCGAAGCTGATGACCAGGATCAGCAGGACCGTCACCGCCCCGCCGGCCAGACGCCGGCCGGCGCCGCTTGATACCCAGGCCAGGGTCTCCAGCCCCCAAACCTGCAACAGGGCCAGGCCGGCCACGATCAGCACCAGTCCGCGCAGAAGAACGTGCAGCATGGGCAGATAGCGGTTGGCGCGCGCTTCCAGGCCCGGATGGCGGCCTTTCAGTTCCGACGACAGGGCAAAGCCGCGCTCGATCGCCCGCCCGACCAGATAAGCGGCGGCCCAGGCGCCGACGACGATCGCCACCGTCAGGACCGAGCCCTTGATCAGGGCGGCGAAGCCGCCGGCCAGGCCGAGCGCCCAGACCAGATAGACCAGCCCCACATAGGGCACCGCCACCAGATGCCAGATCTCGGCGGCGCGGGCGCGCAGGCCTTCCACCCGGGCGCCGAACACCGCTTGGCGGCCGCGAATCCATCCCGCCACCGCCTGGCGGTTCTGCAAAATGAAGATGATGGCCAGCGCGGCGGCAATCAGCCCGACCAGCTTGAGCAAGGTCTGATGGCCGCCCGGCGGCAGGCCCAGCAGCAAGGCCGCCTCGGCGGCGAAATAGCCGACCACCCCCAAAACGACGAAACGGCGAACCCAGATGACCAGATAGTGGGCGGTCTCGTCGGCCAGGGGAACCAGCCGCAACGCCGGCGCATCGGGCGCCAGCGCCGCCTGGGCCAGGATGAGCATCGCCCGCACCAGCACATAGGCGTTAACCACCGCCACGGCGCCGACCCGCAAGCCGCCCGCCAGCCCCACTCCGGCCAGAACCGATGTGGCGACGAAGGCGAACAGGACCAAGGGCAGCAGATCGATCAGCGCCCGGCCGATCAGCCTTACCGCACGGGTAACGCTGCTGGCGCCGCCGGCGACCGCCATCAAGGCGCGGCGCGGCCGGCCCAACAGCCAGAAGGCGCCCGCTTCGATCAGGAAGCCCGCCGCCAGGACCGCGCCCAGCTTGACCACCAGGACAAGGAAGCGCGACCGCGCCGCCGGATCGGCGAAGGTCGCCACCAGTTCGACGACCAGGGCCGGAATATCGGCGAGCGCCGCCGCCGCCGCAACGATCTGCTGGCTGGCCTGACCGATCCGCTCCGACAGGCCCAGGATGACGTTGGCGCCGATTCCTCCTTTGGATTCCGGTTCCTGAGCCTTGCCGACGGACACCAAGGCCTTCAATTGACCGATCAGGCGGGCGCGCGCCGCCGGGTCTTCAAGGACCGCGATCAGGCCTTCCACCTCGCGCGGATCGAGCGCGGCGGTGGGCAATGTTGGCGCCTCGACCGGCAGGCGGATGATGATAGGAGCCGCCGGTGGCGGCGGCAGCGGCGGACCGGCGATTTCCTCGCCAGGTTGGGCGGCCGCCAAGCCGGCCACGCCGCCCCAAAGAAGGGCCGCCGCAAGCAAACGGCCAATGACAATCCGGCATGGCGCCATGGAAAAAATCCTCCCCGCCCGGGGGCTCTTTGTGCCACAGTTGGGCTTGGCGGTGAACCCCCGGAGTCGGAGGAGACCGATGAAGGTCACCATCTACCACAATCCGCGTTGCGCCAAATCGCGCCAGACCCTGGACCTGCTGATCCAGCGCGGCCTCGAGCCGCAGATCGTCGAATATCTGAAAACGCCGCCGACGCCGACCGAAATCAAGCGCCTGCTCGGTCTCTTGGGCCTCAAGCCGCGCCAACTTCTGCGCGCCAAGGAGGCCGCCGAGACCGGTCTTGCCGATCCGACCCTGTCGGAAGCGACCCTGATCGCCGGCATGGCCGCCAACCCGATCGTCATCGAACGGCCGATCGTGGTGGCCGGCGACAAGGCAGCCTTGGGCCGTCCGCCCGAAGCGGTGCTGAAAATCCTATAAGAACGCGATAACGAGGTTGGTCAGTCCGACAAGGCCTTGCCGGTAACCAGATATTCGGCCAGCGCCACCGCCTTCGCCGAACCACCTTCGCCACTGAATTCCTTGGTCCGCTCCACGATCCAAGTGCGAATCGGGTCCAGTTCGACCGGATTCTTTTTCAAGATCGCGGCCAAAACCGCCTGCATCGCCAAGGTGTGGGCCGCAATGTCGTCCAGGGCTTCGAGAATCTTCTGATTTTGGTCGTTCTGACCGTCGCTCAGGGTCTGGACGTCCTTGGATAGGTTGGTCAAAAGCCCCTGGATATGGTTGAGCAAAATCTGGGACATGAAGCGTTCTTCCCTTTCGGTCGCGAATGGCGGTCGGTTTGTCGTTCGGATCATAGCTTGGGGACCCGCGTCTGTCATGCCCAATAAATTGGGGGTCGGGAGCATCGGCGTTAAGAAAACCTTTACCCCTCCAGGGCGAACATAGACGGAATATACGTATGGGAACGTCCGGAGGAATGGGTTAGAATCAATCCGGATTTCGGTGGAGAACATGAGCGGAAAGCGGACCCGATGAGTCCCTTGTCGATGACAAATCCTGGCTTGGCCGGTGCCGGGCCGGAACCCGTCGATCCGGCTTGGCGCAAGAACGAGCGTGGACGCTTTTTTCGCCTGTTCACCTTGGACGCCGAATCCCTTGGGCTTAAGGACCAGGGCGGGGTCTATGTCATCTGGCACAAGGGCATCCGCCCGCAATGGGTCTATGTCGGCGCCACCGACGATCTGGCCCAGGCCCTCGAAGCCGCCGCCAAGGATGACGAGATTGCCACCTATGAGGTCCATGGCGGTCTGCATTGCACTTGGTCGCCGATCCGCCCGGAATTTCGCGCCGGCGTGGTCCGCTATCTGCGCGAGATCCTGAAGACCGTGGTCGCGCCGCGCCCCGGCGACGCCATCGACGAGGCAAAAACCCCGCCGATTCCCGTGCAAACCCCGCGCTGACGTCGGCCTTTCCGGGCCGCAATTCCCCCTCTTTCCGCCCGCCTGGGTCGGTGCTAAGGATAGCGGACAAGGAAGCCCCGCGGCCCGGCCGCCAGGGGACCAACGCGACGGGGATAGGCCATGCACGAAATCATCGAACAACTGGAATCCAAGCGCCAACGCGCCCGCCAGGGCGGCGGCGAGCGCCGCATCCAGGCCCAGCACGCCAAGGGCAAGCTGACGGCGCGCGAGCGCATCGATCTGGTGCTCGATCCCGGCTCGTTCGAGGAATGGGACATGTTCGTCGAGCATCGCTGCACCGATTTCGGCATGGAAAAAGACACCATACCGGGCGACGGCGTGGTCACCGGCTACGGCACGATCAACGGCCGCCTGGTCTTCGTCTTCAGCCAGGATTTCACGGTTTTCGGCGGCGCGCTTTCGGAAGCGCACGCCGAGAAGATCTGCAAGATCATGGACCATGCGGTGCGGGCCGGCGCACCGGTGATCGGCTTGAATGATTCCGGCGGCGCCCGCATCCAAGAAGGCGTCGCCTCGCTGGCCGGCTACGCCGAAGTGTTCCAACGCAACGTCAACGCCTCGGGCGTGGTGCCGCAGATTTCGGTCATTATGGGGCCTTGCGCCGGCGGCGCCGTCTATTCGCCCGCCATGACCGACTTCATTTTGATGGTCAAGGATTCCTCCTACATGTTCGTCACCGGGCCCGAGGTGGTGCGGACGGTGACCCACGAAAGCGTCACCGCCGAGGAATTGGGCGGCGCGGTGACCCACACGACGCGCTCGGGCGTTGCCGATCTGGCGTTCGAAAACGATGTCGAGGCGCTGTTGCAGGTGCGCCGCCTGATCGATTTCCTGCCCGCCTCCAACCGCCAGAAGCCGCCGGTCCGTCCGACCGCCGACAGCCCGGATCGCCAGGAGATGAGCCTCGACACCCTCATCCCCGACAACCCCAACAAGCCCTACGACATGAAGGAGCTGATCCTCAAGGTGGTCGACGAGGCCGATTTCTTCGAGGTCCAGCCCGATTACGCCAAGAAC
Organism: Rhodospirillales bacterium; assembly: GCA_016214125.1. Classification (GTDB taxonomy): domain Bacteria; phylum Pseudomonadota; class Alphaproteobacteria; order Rhodospirillales; family WMHbin7; genus JACRPC01. The sequence goes on from JACRPC010000008.1 coordinate 82,421, forward strand.
ATCGTCATCGGCTTTGCGCGCATGGAAGGCTCGACGGTGGGCATCGTCGCCAACCAGCCGATGGTGCTGGCCGGCTGCCTCGACATCGATTCCAGCCGCAAGGCGGCGCGCTTCGTGCGCTTCTGCGACTGTTTCCACATTCCGATCGTCACCTTCGTCGACGTGCCGGGATTCATGCCGGGCACCTCGCAGGAATATGGCGGCATCATCAAGCACGGCGCCAAGCTGCTTTACGCCTACGCCGAATGCACGGTGCCCAAGGTGACCCTGATCACCCGCAAGGCCTATGGCGGGGCCTACGACGTGATGAGTTCCAAGCATTTGCGCGGCGACGTCAATTTCGCCTGGCCGACCGCTGAGATCGCCGTCATGGGGCCCAAGGGCGCGGTCGAGATCATCTTCCGCCAGGACATCGGCAACGCCCAGAAGATCGCTGACCGCACCGAGGAATACCGCCAGAAATTCGCCAACCCCTTCATCGCCGGCCATCGCGGCTTCATCGACGACGTCATCATGCCGCACGCCACCCGCCAACGCATCTGCCGCTCGCTCGCCATGCTGCGCGACAAGAAGCTCGAAAACCCGTGGAAGAAGCACGGGAACATTCCGCTCTAGGGACTTCGACCATGATTGCGAGGCGAAGGTTGAACCACCAAGACACAAAGGCACAAAGAAAATCCCGTTCGGCCCTATTCTTACAGGACGAAGCGGCGAATACCGTCCTTGATGCGCGGTACATTGAAATTGATCAGGAAGCCAAGGCGTTTGCCGGTCAGCTTGAGGTAGGTCAGGATTTGCGCGTCGTGGACCGGCATCAATCGGTCGACCGCTTTGATCTCGACGATGATGGAATCCTCCAACAACAGATCAAGGCGAAAGCCGATTTCAATCGGCATCTCCTTGTAAACGACGGGCACCGGAATCTGGCGAGCAACGCGAAGATTTCGAAGGGAAAGTTCGTGGATCAAGCATTGCTCGTAAACCGATTCCAACAATCCAGCGCCCAAGGTGCTGTGAACGGCAAAGGCCGAGTCGACAAGGGAGTGGGCCAAAGCGTTGAAGGCGTCTGGAATGGCGCCTTGTTCCTTGGTGTCTTGGTGTCTTGGTGGTTCCATAACGCTGTCATAATTCCCGTCACAATCCTATTTCAATGAGAAACGTCATGACAACAAAGAAGAGCCCCCGCAAACCTGCCACCAAGGCCAAACCGGCCGCCGCCAAACCGACCGCCGGCCGCGCCAAGCCCTTCGACACCATCTTGATCGCCAACCGGGGCGAGATCGCCTGTCGGGTGATCAAGACCTGCCGGCGGCTCGGCATCAAGACGGTGGCGGTCTATTCCGAGGCCGACCGCGACGCGCTCCATGTCCAGATGGCCGACGAAGCGGTGCTGATCGGCCCCGCCGCCTCGGCGCAAAGCTATCTGGTGGTCGAGAAGATCGTCGAGGCCTGCAAGAAGTCCGGCGCCCAGGCCGTGCATCCGGGCTACGGCTTCCTTTCGGAAAAGCAGGAATTCCAAAAGGCGCTGGCCAAGGCCGGCGTCACCTTCATCGGTCCCGACGCCCACGCCATCCACGCCATGGGCGACAAGATCGAATCGAAGAAGCTGGCCAAGGCGGCCGGGGTTTCCACGGTGCCCGGCTATTTGGGCGTCATCAAGAACGCCGACGAGGCGGTGAAGATCGCCCGCCAGATCGGCTATCCGGTGATGGTCAAGGCCTCGGCGGGCGGCGGCGGCAAGGGCATGCGGGTGGCCTGGAACGACGCCGAGACCCGCGACGGCTTCCGCTCGGCCACCGCCGAGGCGAAATCGAGCTTCGCCGACGATCGGGTGTTCATCGAGAAATTCATCGAGGAGCCGCGCCACATCGAAATCCAGGTGCTGTGCGACCGCCACGGCACCGGGCTTTACCTGTGGGAGCGCGAATGCTCGATCCAGCGCCGCCACCAGAAGGTGATCGAAGAGGCGCCCTCGCCCTTCCTTGACGCGGCGACGCGCAAGGCGATGGGCGAGCAGGCGGTGGCGCTGGCGCGCGCCGTCAAATACGTCTCGGCCGGCACGGTCGAGTTCATCGTCGACGGCAAGCGCAATTTCTATTTCCTGGAGATGAACACCCGGCTTCAGGTCGAGCATCCGGTGACCGAGATGATCACCGGGCTTGATTTGGTCGAGATGATGATCCGGGTGGCGGCGGGCGAGAAGCTGCCGATCACCCAGGCGCAACTGCCGCTCAAGGGCTGGGCGATCGAATCGCGCGTCTACGCCGAGGACCCCTTCCGCAACTTCCTGCCCTCGACCGGGCGCCTGGTGCGCTACGATCCGCCGCCCGAGGACGCGCATGTGCGGGTCGACACCGGCGTCTACGAGGGCGGCGAGATCAGCATGTTCTACGATCCGATGATCGCCAAGCTGATCACCTACGGCGCCAACCGCGACGAGGCGATCGGCCGGATGCGAGCCGCGCTCGACCGCTTCCACATCCGCGGCGTTTCGCACAACATTCCCTTCCTCGCCTCGCTGATGAGCAAGGACCGCTTCGTCAAGGGCCGGCTCACCACCAACTTCATCGCCGAGGAATACAAGAACGGCTTCAACGCCGCCGACCTGCCGCCCGACAACCCCACCGTGCTGACCGCGGTGGCCGCCGCCGTCAACCGCGCCGGCGCCGACCGCAACGCCCGCATTTCCGGCCAATTGCCCGGCCACGAGATCAAGGTGGCCGACGATTGGGTGGTCAAGCTCGACGACGCCGAGCATCCGGTCGCCGTCGTCCCGGTCAAGGGCGGCTGGGATGTGACGCTGGCGGGCGAGGCGGTGGCGGTGCGCTCGGCCTGGGTGCCGGGCCAACCGATGTTCGAGGGTACGGTCGACGGCCAGCCGATCGTGGTCCAGATCGACCGCAAGGGCATTGGCTGGCGGATGTTCCACGCCGGCGCGCAAGTCGACGTGCAGGTGCTGTCGGCGCGCGCCGCCGAACTGGCTGCCTTGATGCCCAAGAAGGCGCCCCCCGATCTGTCGCGCTATCTGCTGTCGCCGATGCCCGGCCTTCTGGTCTCGGTCGCCGTCAAGGAAGGCCAGGAGATCAAGGCCGGCGAAGAATTGGCGGTGGTCGAGGCGATGAAGATGATGAACATCCTGAAGGCCGAACGCGACGGCGTGGTCAAGAAGCGCCACGCCGAGGCCGGCGCCAGCCTGGCGGTCGATCAGATCATTTTGGAATTCGCCTAACGCCGCGATGATGAAAACCCTGCGGGCCAGGATTTCCGGGCGCGTTCAGGGTGTCTGGTATCGCGGCTGGACGGTGGAAACGGCGCGCCGTCTGGGGCTGGAAGGCTGGGTGCGCAACCGCGCCGACGGCTCGGTCGAGGCCCTGTTCCACGGCCCGGATTCGTCGGTCGAGGCCATGATCGAACTCTGCCGCCGGGGGCCACCGGCCGCCCGGGTCGATCGCATCGAGTGCGAAGCGTCACCGCCGCCCGAAGGCGGCGGCTTTCAACAGCGGCCGACGGCGTGATCAGGTGGGCAGCGCGTCTTCGGGCGCCCGTTCCTCGCGCACCTTGGCGATCGCGGCACGCAAGCCCTTCATCATCCCCAGACCGGCCGTTCCGCCATCGCCGGCCATGCGCCGATCGATGACCAGTTCCATCGCTTCCAGCAGCAGACGGATCACTTCGGCCTCGCGCGGCGCCTGGGGGTCGTAATCGTCGAGAAAGCGCACGGCCAAAATGCCGATTTCCGAGACCATCGGATAGCCGAAGGTCTGGCCTTGGTCCTGCAAATCCTGGAAGCGTCCGGCCAAGGCCTGGACATGGGCGGTATCGGGCTGCGCCTGAAAGGCCCGGTAGCTTTCCGTCAAACGCTGCACGTCCTCGCGGACCCAGCGGTGATAGGAGTTGGTCATCTCGGCAATGACGGCGCGCGCCCTGGCGATGGGATCGTCGGAAACCGACCGATCGGGAGCGTCGAGGGACGGATCGTCGCGGGCCGTCATGGCATCACTCCTACCCAAACCCAATCGCTAGTCTACCCGATTTCGTCGGATTGTGCGATCCTGGCCGGATTGGGTATGATGCGGATTGCGCAAGGCGCATGGTTTGCTGCCGACTTTGTGGCAACCAAATGAGGAGACTTCCATGCTTGCCCGGCTTTCCCAAATGCCGCGGGCTCTTGCACGCAAGGCCTTGAAGTTCGGCGCAAACCGCTCGGGCGCCACGGCCATCGAATACGCCCTGATCGTCGCCGGGATCGCGGTGGCGATCCTGAGCGTGGTTTTCACCTTGGGCACGGAAATCAATAACGTTTTCAGCGATGCCCAAGTCCAGGTCAAGGGCCGGGGGAAATAATCGGCCCTTAACCCACGACATCTTGTGGTCGGATTCATAATTATCCACAAAATAAGAAAGAAACGGCCCCAAATCGGCTGCGATAAACCTTCAATTTTCTCCGGAATCTGATAGGGTTGATCGATTGCGCGCCTTCGCGGCGGGCATCGCTGTCGTTTGGGAGAATGATGCGTCCGGTGACCATCATCATGATTGTGGCCGCCCTGGGAATCGCCGCGCTGACGGCGTTCTTGGCGAAGCGTTTTCTAAGCACCCAAACGGCGGCGGTTCAGGCCCAGGTGGTTGTCGCGGCCCCGCAGAAGCCGCAGACCTCGCAAATTCTGGTCGCCGCCCGCGATCTGGCTTCGGGGACGGTGCTCAAGGATGCCGACATGCGATGGCAGGGATGGCCGAACGAGGCCATCGACCGCCGCTTCATCGTTCGCGCCGGCTCGTCCGACGAGGCCCGCCAGGTGTTCACCGGCGCCATTGTCCGCCAGGCCTTCCTGGCCGGCGAGCCGATCGTTTCCGCCCGCGTCTTCCGCCAGGAATCGGCCGGCTTCATGGCGGGCGTGCTGTCGCCGGGCATGGTGGCGACGAGTCTTTCCGTCACCACCACCACCGGCGTCGCCGGTTTCGTCCTTCCCGGCGACCGAGTCGACGTCATCTTGACCGCCGAACTGAAAATCGACGACCGCGAAGCCCGCACCGCTCCGGTCCACCGCCATGCGACGGAAACGGTGTTGCGCAACCGGCGCGTTCTGGCCGTCGATCAGAAGGTTGACGATTTGGGGACCAGCGCCGCCACCGCGAAAACGGTGACGCTCGAATTGACGCCCAAGGAAGCGGAAGTCCTGGCCTTGTCGACGCAAATGGGGCAACTCACCCTGGCGCTGCGCAGCCTGATGCCCGGCGGACCCGAGGACGAGGAAAAATCCTTCACCAGCGATCTTTCGGTCAACACCGCCCTGGGATCGATGCGCCGCCCGCCCGAGCGCACCCTGCCGACCAGCGAGCGCGCGGCGCCCCGGCGTGCACCAACCGACGACGACGAAGGCGCAAGCCCGGGTCCGGCGCCAATCAAGGTCTACCGGGGAACCGCGCTTTCCCGGGAAAGCGCACCGGCTTCCCGATGATGCGTGCGCCGATTCTCATTCTTGCCCTGATGCTGGCGTTCGGTTGGTCGTCGCTGGCCGTCGCTCAGACGCCGCCCGGCAACGAACCGCCGCCGCCCAAGGCCTCTCCGCAGTCCAAAGTGACGATCGGCAAGCCTGGCAATCCGGCGCCCCTTGAAGCCAAGGCGCCGGCCGCAGCGACGCGCGGCCAGCCGGCCTTGGCGGCCCCCGCCCCCGAGGTGGCGCGCCCGGTCGCCAGCCAGGTGATGCGGCTGCCGCTCAACAAATCGCGCCTGATCGAACTGTCCGCGGACGCCCGTGACGTCTTGGTCGCCGGCTCCGACATGGTCGACGTGGTCCTAAAGACGCCCCGCCAGGTTTTCCTGTTCGCCCGCGCCGTCGGCGACACCAACATCGTCTTCCTCGACCGCGCCGGCCAGGTCATTCACAAGCTCGAACTCCATGTGCATGTCGACATCGAATCCCTGCGCGCCACGCTTGCCCAGATTCTGCCCGGCGAGGATGTGCAGGCGCATGCGGTGGGCGACAACATCTTCCTCTCCGGCAACGTCCGCTCCGACGTGGCCGCCGCCAGCGCCCGCGCCGTCGCCCGCCCCTTCGTCGCCGAGGACGCCAAGCTGATCAATCTCCTCAAGGTCCAAGCGGAGCAACAGGTGCTGCTGCGGGTGCGGGTGGCGGAAGTGCAGAAATCGGCGCTTAAGGAACTGGGCATCGAAACCTCGGTGTCGCCCGGCCAGGCGCTCAACGTCGCCAATATGCGCTTCGACCTGACGCCGGCCACCTCGGGCGCCATCACGTCCGCCACCAACGCCCTGTTCCGCTCGACGATCAACCAGCGCAACCGATCGACCGGCGGCACCAGTCCCTTCCAATTCGCCATCAAGGCGCTGGAGCGCCGCGGCATGGTGAAGACCCTGGCCGAACCCAATCTGACCGCTATTTCCGGCGAGACCGCCAAGCTCTTGGCCGGCGGCGAATATCCGATTCCGATTGCCGAAACCAACGGCCAGATCACTGTCGAGTTCAAGCCCTTCGGGGTTGGCCTGGCCTTCACGCCGGTGGTGCTCGGCAATGGCCGCATCAGCCTCAAGCTGTCGAGCGAGGTGAGCGCCATCGACAGCAATTTGACGGTGGCCGTGTCGTCGTCGACCTCGGTGCCCGGCCTCAAGGTGCGCCGAGCGGAATCGACCGTCGAACTGCCGTCGGGCGGCAGCCTGATGATTGCCGGCCTTCTGCAAAACGACATCACCAATTCCATCACCGGCATTCCCGGCCTGAAGGACGTGCCGATCCTGGGCGCGCTGTTCCGCTCCACCTCATTCCAGCGCGCCGAATCGGAATTGGTGGTGACGGTGACCGCCTACGTCGTCCGCCCGGGCAGCGACAGCGATTTCGCCCTGCCGACCGACGGCCTGGTGCCGTCGAGCGACCTCGACCAATATCTGTTCGGCCAGCTCTATCACGCCTATCGGGGCAGCAAGGGTCCGCCGCCGCCGCTGGCCATCGAAGGACCCTTCGGCTACATCCTGGAGTGACGGCCATGCGCCTTCCCGACCGTGCAAGCCGATCCGTGTTGGCGCTGCTGGCCACCCTGGCCTTGGGCGGCTGCGACACAATTCGCGCCGTCGACCGCATGCTGACCCCCGAGGTCGATGCCGATTTCCGCCGCACCCAGCGCCTGCTGGTCGAGCGCCGCCCGGCCAGCGTCGTCGTCACTCTGGGCGAGGACGGCTTGGCGCGCGGCGATTCCGGACGCCTGGGCGCCCTTGTCGACAATTATCTGCGGCGCGGCGAAGGTCCGGTCGCCATTCTGGCCGCCCGCGCCGGCGACAGCGAGGCGGAGGGCGCGGCGGCGCGTGCGCGCGCCGAGCGCCTGAGTTCGCTGTTGGCCCAAACCGGGATCGACCCCGATCGCCTGCTGGTCCGCCTGGTGCCGGCCAGTTCCTCCTTGCCCGATGGCGCGCTTCGGGTGGAGACCGAATTGTACGCGGTGCGCGTGCCCCAATGCGGCGACTGGAGCGATTCCAGTTCCTTCACCCCGACGCACAACGATCCCCAGAAGAATTTCGGCTGCGCCACCACGCGCAATTTGGGGCTGATGATCAACAACCCGCGCGACCTGGTGCGCGCCGAGCCGCTTGATGGGCGCGACGCCCATCGCGGCGCTTCGATCATCGGCAAATACCGGGCGGGCGAGGACACGAATTCCAAGGGCACGGTCGCGTCGACGGTCAGCAGGGTCGGCAAACAGTGAGCTACAAGATCGCCATCGAAGCCTTTGTCTTGACGCCCGCCACCCGGGCGACGCTGGAGAGCGTGCGCGCCGACCGGCGCCTCAACCGCTCGCGGATCGAGCTGCACGACGGCGGCCTGCCGGGCGCGGTCGCCTACTTCCATCAGAACCACACGCCAAACCTGATCATCGTCGAGGAGGAATCCGACGAGGCCGCCATGATGGCCCAGCTCGAGCAGCTTGCCGAGGTCTGCGATCCCACCACCAAGGTGATCGTCATCGGCCAGTTGAACGACATCCGCTTCTACCGCACGCTGATCAATGCCGGCATAAGCGAATATCTGGTGGCGCCGGTGGCCGCCGACGCCCTCTTGGCCGCCATCGACGCCATTTACGCCGATCCCGGCAGCCAGCAGAAGGGCAAAGTGCTGGCCTTCATCGGCGCCCGCGGCGGCGTCGGCTCCAGCACCGTCGCCCACAACGTCGCCTGGGCGATCGCCCAACTGGGCGACGACGACGTCGCGGTTCTCGATCTCGATCTTGCCTTCGGCACCGCGGCGCTCGCCTTCAATCTCGATCCCAAGCAGACGATCGCCGACGCGCTGGCCAATCCCGACCGGCTCGACGCCACCCTGATCGAGCGCTTCATGGTCAAGCACGACGATCGCCTGATGGTGCTGGGCGCACCGGCCAATCTGCGCGCCTTTCCGGCGATCGAGCCCGAGGCGGTCGAACGAATCCTCGAACTCGTGCGGCCGATGGCCAATTTCATCGTTCTCGACCTGCCGCACCAATGGGCCTCGTGGGTGCAGACCCTGCTGATCGAGGCCGACGAGATGATCATCACCGCCGTTCCCGATCTCGCCGGTCTGCGCGAGGCCAAGAATTTCTACGATTCCCTGGCCGAGAAGCGCGGCGAGGGCGCCAAGCCGCGCCTGATCCTCAACCGCGTCGATCCCTCGAAGAAGACCCAGCTCACCGCCGGCGACTTCAAGGAGACGATCGGCGTCGAGCCCCTGCAGGCCATTGCCGCCGATCCCGTCCTCTTCGGCAACGCCGCCAACAACGGCCAGATGATCGGCGAGGTCAACAAGACCCACAAGATCGTCGAGCAGTTCCGCCAGCTCGCCATTGCCCTGGGCGGCCGCGTCGCCCCCGGCGCCCGCAAGAAGGCGGCCGGCCTTGACGGTCTGATCGCCCAGATTGGCGGCCTGTTCGCCAAGAAGCCCTCGGGCTAGCCATGTTCGGCAAGCGCACGACCTCGGTTGACGCCCTGAGGCCGGCCGAAACGGCGCCGTCCCGCCCGACCGCCCCCGCCCCGGCCGCGCCGCCGCCTTCGGAACCGAAACCGGCCGCCGCCGCCCCGCCCGCCGCCACCCACGCCTCGACCCCCAAGCCGCCGCCCCCGGCGCCGGTGGCCGCCAACGAGGGCGAGAACCGGCTGCAAGACATCAAGATCTCGATCTTCAACGACCTCATCAACTCGGTCGATCTGACCGAAATTTCCAAGCTGAAGCCGGCTCAGGTGCGCGAAGAGATCAGCGACATCGTGGCCGAGATCATCAGCATGCGCAATCTGGTGCTCTCGCAGACCGAGCAGCAGACGGTGATCGGCGACATCTGCAACGACGTGCTGGGCTTGGGGCCGCTGGAACCGCTTTTGGCGCGCGACGATATCGCCGACATCATGGTCAACGGCTACGACAAGGTCTACATCGAGACCGGCGGCAAGATTCAGCTCACCGACATCAAGTTCCGCGACAACGCCCAGCTTATGAACATCTGCCAGCGCATCGTCTCGGCGGTCGGCCGGCGCGTCGACGAGGCAAGCCCGATCTGCGACGCCCGCTTGCTCGACGGTTCGCGCGTCAACGTCATCGCGCCGCCCTTGGCGATCGACGGCCCGACGCTCACCATCCGCAAATTCAAGAAGGATAAGCTGACGCTCGACAAGCTGGTCGCCTTCGGCTCGATCACCCCCAAGGGCGCGGCGCTGTTGAAGGTCATCGGCCATTGCCGGATCAACGTCGTGGTCTCGGGCGGCACCGGCTCGGGCAAAACGACGCTCTTGAACGCGCTCACCAGCTTCATCGACAAGGGCGAGCGCGTCATCACCTGCGAGGATTCCGCCGAACTGCAATTGCAGCAGCCGCACGTCGTGCGCCTGGAAACCCGGCCGCCCAACCTGGAAGGGGTGGGCGAAATCACCATGCGCGATCTGGTGAAGAACTGCCTGCGCATGCGTCCCGAGCGCATCGTGGTGGGCGAGGTGCGCGGCCCCGAGGCCTTCGACCTTCTCCAAGCGATGAACACCGGCCATGACGGCTCGATGGGCACCATCCACGCCAACAACCCGCGCGAGGCCATCTCGCGCATCGAGAACATGATCGCCATGGGCGGCTTCACCCTGCCGGCCAAGACGGTGCGCGAGCAGATCGCCGGCGCCGTCAACGTCATCGTCCAGGCGGCGCGGCTGCGCGACGGCTCGCGCAAGATCACCCACGTCACCGAGATCGTCGGCATGGAAGGCGAGGTGGTGACGCTGCAAGACCTCTTCGTCTACGAAATCCAGGGCGAGGACGACAAGGGCAAGATCGTCGGCCGCCATAAGGCGACCGGCTTGCGGCCGAAATTCTGGGATCGCGCCCGCTATTTCGGTCTTGAACGCGAATTGGCCGAGGCCTTGGAGGAGGGCGCGGCATGATCGCCCTCATTCCCGGCGCCCCGGCGATCGTAAATTTCATCCTCTTTGCCGTTTTGGTCGGGCTGGCGGTCGGCGGCGCCACCATCTATTCGGTGCAGAGCGCCGCCCGCGCCCGGCTCAACAAGCGGATCGCCGCCGTCGCCGGCATCCTGCCCGGCGCCAAGGGGGCGGCCGGCGCCAAGGCGGGCGGCCAGCGGCGCAAACTCGTGCAGGCGAAACTCAAGGAGATCGAGGACAAGGCGAAGGCCAAGAAGAAGAGCGGCAGCATCCGCGAGTTGCTGACCATGGCCAATCTCGATTGGACGCCAACCCGCTTCTATGTCGTCTCGGCGATCGTCGGCCTGGTCGCCGGCCTGCTTTATATGGCGCGCGGCTTCGCCCCCATCGGCTTTCCGCTCGTCGTCCTCGCCATGGGGCTGGGCTTTCCGCGCTGGGTTCTGAAGAAGCGGATCGCCCGGCGCCAAAAGGCCTTTACCCTGAAATTCGCCGACGCGGTCGACGTCATCGTCCGCGGCATCAAATCGGGTTTGCCGGTCGGCGAATGCATCACCATGATCGGCCGCGAAAGCCCGGAGCCGGTGGGGCTGGAGTTCCGCCTGATCACCGAGGGCCAGAAGCTGGGCATGACGATGGACGAGGTGCTGGCCCGGGCGCTCCTGCGCATGCCGACCCAGGAGCTGAAATTCTTCGCTATCGTGCTGTCGATCCAGCAGCAGACGGGCGGCAATCTTGCCGACACCCTGGCCAAGCTCTCCGACGTGCTGCGCCAACGCAAGAAGCTCAAGGACAAGATCAAAGCCCTGTCGAGCGAGGCCAAGGCCTCGGCCAGCATCATCGGCTCCTTGCCCTTCCTGATGACCGGCATCCTGGCGCTGGTCAGCCCCAACTACATCGGCACCCTGTTCAGCGATCCGATCGGCCATATCCTGATCGCCTGCGGCTTCGCCTGGATGGGAACGGGCATCTTCATCATGACCAAGATGGTCAATTTCGATTTCTAGGATGCGGCCATGACGTTCGCCTTCAATTTGGAAACGATCATCATCTTCTTGGCGGCCATCGGCGCCTTCATGTCGATTCTGGCGATCGGCATGACCTTCACCCAGAAGGACCAATTGGCCTCGCGGATGAAGTCGGTGGCCGCAAGGCGCGAGGAATTGCAGCGCCAGCAGAAGGAGAAGCTCCAGCAGCGCACGGCGCGTTTCCAGCCCAAGGCGCATGTCGGTGCCATGAAGGCGATGCTGGAAAAGCTCAATCTGCAGAATTTGATCGCCTCGAAGGCCTTGAAGACCAAGCTGGCGCAGGCCGGCTGGCGCAACCCGAGCGCTGCCGTCACTTTCGCCTTCGCGCGCATCGTCACCCCGATCCTGCTGATGATCGTCGTCCTTATCCTGGTGTCGGGCGTCAAGAAGTTCGATTTCACCCTGCCGGTGAAGATGATGGTGATGGCGGGCACGGCGGTGATCGGGTTCTATCTGCCGACCCTGCTGGTCGGCAACACCATCCAGACTCGCCAGAAAACCCTGATGCGCGCTTTTCCCGATGCGCTCGACCTCTTGGTGATCTGCGTCGAAGCCGGCCTGTCGCTCGAGGCGGCCTTTGGCCGGGTGGCCGACGAGATTGCCGAATCCTCGCCCGCGCTGACCGAAGAGCTGGGGCTTACCACCGCCGAGCTTGCCTTCCTGGGCGATCGCCGCCAGGCCTTCGACAATCTGGCCGAACGCACCGGCTTGCCGGCGATGAAGTCGCTGTCGACCGCGCTCATTCAATCGGAAAAATACGGCACCCCGGTGTCGCTGGCGCTGCGCGTTCTCTCCCAGGAAAACCGCGATGCCCGCATGTCGGCGGCGGAAAGGAAGGCCGGCGCGCTGCCCGCCCAGCTCACCGTGCCGATGATCGTCTTCTTCCTGCCGGTGCTGTTCATCGTCATCATCGGCCCGGCGGTGATCCAGAGCATCCGCCAGTTCCAGGGCTAAGACGGCTCAGTCGTCGACGCCGCCGCGCCGTCCGAAATACAGGTCGCGGTGGACCGAGACGCCCATGATCAGGCCAAAGCCGAACAGCAGCGACAGCATGGCGGTGCCGCCATAGGAGATGAGCGGCAAGGGCACGCCGACCACCGGCAAAAGCCCCATCACCATGCCGATGTTGATGAAGACGTAGAGGAAGAAGATCGAGGCGATGCCGAGCGCCAGCAGCCGTCCGAAATGGCTGCGGCACGACATGGCGATGGCGTAGGCGTAGACGAGCAGCAGCACGTACAAGCCCAGCAGCACCAACCCGCCAACCATGCCGAATTCCTCGGACAGCATGGTGAAGATGAAATCGGTCTGCTTCTCCGGCAGGTAATTGAGATGGCTTTGGCTGCCTTGCAAGAAGCCCTTGCCGAACAGCCCGCCCGAGCCCAGCGCGATCTTCGACTGGGTGATGTGGTAGCCGGCGCCCAGCGGGTCCTCGTCGGGATCGAGGAAGATCAGGATGCGGTCCTTCTGATATTCGCGCAGGAAATGCCAGCCCACCGGCAGCGCCGCCAGACTGCCGACGATCACCAGGGCGAATTTCCACAACCGGACCCCGGCCAGAAAGAACAGAGCACCGCCTGAGGCGATGAGAAGAATGGCGGTGCCGAGATCGGGCTGGCGCATCACCAGCGCCGCCGGCGCGAAGACCAGCGCGATCGGCGGCACCAGGAACAGCGGCCGCCCGATGTCCTCGAGGCTGGCGCCGTGGAAGTAGCGCGCCAAGGCCAGCACCAGGGCGATCTTCATGATCTCGGAAGGCTGCAACTGGATGAAGCCCAGATTGATCCAGCGCTGCGCCCCCATGCCGATATGGCCGAAGATGTCGACGGCGATCAGCAGCAGGAAGGCGATGCCGTAGAGCGTGTAGGCGTGGCGCAGCCAAACGCGGATGTCGACCAGGGCGACGCCGATCATCAGGGCGACGCCGACCGCAAACCGCGTCATCTGCTTCGAGGCCCAAGGATCAACCCGCCCGCCCGCCGCCGAATAGAGCATGAGAAAACCGACCGAGGCGATGACGGCCAGGAGAAGAACGAGCGTCCAGCGGATGTGCCAGATCTTCTCGCCCAGGGTCATCTCGCCGCCGCGCTTCAAGGTCGGGCGGAATTCGCGGCCAAAGATCATCCCGACCCGCCCGCACGCCCGCCGGCGCGCTCGTTCGTTTGGGCAAAGCGCTCGCGCGCCGAATCGCCGGTCGGATCGCGCCTCAGCGTCTCCATCATCACGTCGCGGGCAATCGGCGCCGCCACCGCCGAGCCGCCGCCGCCATGCTCGATCACCACGGCGATGGCGTAGCGCGGATTGTCCTCGGGCGCGTAGGCGACGAAGAGGGCGTGGTCGCGCTCCTTCCAGGGCAGTTCCTCGTTCTTCTTGACGCCAGTGTCGCGCTCGCGCTGGGTGATTCGGCGCACCTGGGCGGTGCCGGTCTTGCCCGCCATGATCCATTGCGGATTGGCCAGGCGCGAGCCATAGGCGGTGCCGCCGGGCTCGTTGACCACCAGGCGCATGCCCTTGCGCACCACCGCCAGATTGGCCTTGTTGATGGCCAGGGCGGGAAAGCTGGGCGTCGGGCGCGTTTCGGTGCGCGGGCCGGTGGCAACGCTGTGGGTTATCCGGGGCGTCACCGCCACGCCGCCATTGGCCAGCCGGGCCGTCATCACGGCGAGCTGCATCGGAGTCGTCAGCACATAGCCCTGGCCGATGCCGGCGATCAGCGATTCGCCCTGCGCCCAGCCCGACCCGTAGGTGGCGTATTTCCACTCCCGCGTCGGCATCAGGCCCCCCTTCTCGCCCGGCAGATCGACGGCGAGCGGCCGGCCCAGCCCGAAGCGGCGCGACATCTCGGCAATGCGGTCGATGCCGATGCGCCGTGCCAGTTCGTAGAAATAGACGTCGCAGGACAGCATCAGGCCGCGCAGCATGTCGACCGAGCCGTGCCCACCCTTCTTCCAGCAATGGAAGCGGGCGTTGCCCAGTTCGACATGGCCGATGCAGCCGACCCGGAAATCGGGGGTGATCAGGCCGCTTTCCAAGGCGGCCAGGGCGACCATCATCTTGAAGGTCGAGCCCGGCGCGTATTGGCCGGCGATGCATTTGTTGATGAGCGGCGTGCGCGGGTGGGTGACCAACTCGCGCCATTGCTCGGCGTTCAGGCCTTGGGCGAAGGCGTTGGGATCGTAGCCGGGCGCCGAGGCCATCACCAGCACCTCGCCGGAATGGACGTCGAGCACCACCACCGATCCGCTTTGCTCGCCCAGACGCTGATAGGCAAATTCCTGCAACGCCAGATCGAGGGTGAGACGCAATTCGGCGCCGGGCTGGCCCTCTTCCCGCGCCAGTTCGCGGATCACCCGACCGACCGCATTGACCTCAAGCCGGCTGTTGCCGCCCTTGCCGCGCAGCGCCAGATCGTGCACGCGCTCGATGCCCGATTTGCCGATGCGGAACCCCGGCAGCTCCAGAAGCGGATCGCCGGTCAAATCCTGTTCCGAAACCACCGAGACGTAGCCCAAGGCGTGCGAGACCTTCTCGGCCTTGGGATAGAAGCGGCTTTGGCCGACATCGATGATCACGCCCGGCAGATCGGGGGCGTTCAACTCGACTCGCGCCACGTCGCTCCAGGTTAGATTCTCGCGCACCGTCACCGGCATGAAGCTGCGTCGACGCTTGGCCTCGCGCAAGATGCGGGTCCGCTCGTGATCGGAAAGCGCGATGATCTGGCCGACCGCGTCCAAGGTCCCTTCCAGATCCCGTGCCTGTTCCGGCACCACCAACACCCGGTAATTTTCCTGGTTGATCGCCATCGCCTCGCCGAAGCGGTCGAGGATGCGGCCGCGCGGCGGCGGCAGCAGGCGCAGGCTGATTCGGTTCTCTTCGGCCAGGGTGGCGTACTTCTCGGCCTCGATGACCTGCAGATAATACATCCGCCCCACCAGCGCCCCGAACAGCGCCAGCTTGCCGCCGCCCAACAGGGCGGCGCGCCGGGTAAGAAGCTTGGCGCGATCGGTTTCGCCCGCCATCTCAGGCTTCCTTGAGGAAGGCCGATTGGGCGTGGCCCATCAGCTTGACCAAAGGCGGAAAGAGGAACAGGGCGAACAGAAATTGGAACAGCGGCGGGCGCGGATCGAGAAGCGCGCCGGCCAGCCCCGACACCAGAACCCAGACCGCCAGGCTGGCCGCCAGCCCGACCAGGCCAAATCCGAACCACAACGCGCCGAAGCCGCGGCCAAGAAAGAAGCGCCGCCGCGCCGCGACGATGCCTTGAACCAACAGCAAGACGAGCGCGCTGACCCCCAACGGCAGGCCGGCCAGCAGATCCTGCAAGACGCCGATCAAAAAGGCCGAGCCGGCGGTCAGCAGATCGGGCCGATGGATGGCCCAATAATAGACGCCGATCAGCGCCAAAGGCGGCATGATGTTGGCCACCCCGGGAAGATGGAGCGGTATCTGGGCCAGAATCAGAAGGAGAAGGGTGACGCCGGCCGGCAGCATGTTGCGTGCCGCCCCGTCCAGGCGCTGGAAAACCGACGGCCTCACCGACCGCTCCCGACCGCCCGCCCGTCCTCGGCGGGCCCCAGAATGCCCGACAGACCGTAATCGACGATCCGTACATATTCGAGCCGATAGCGGCTGGCGAAAGGCTCCACCCGCCAGCCATCACCCGCCTGAACGGCCACCCCCACCGGCAGGCCGGGCGGAAGCACGCCGCCATGGCCCGAGGTCACCACCCGATCGCCGGCCTCGACGCGCATGCTGTCGGAAAGATAATTGAGGCGCGGCCGTTCGCCGTTGTCGCCCGAAAGGATGGCGCGGGCACGCGAGCTTTCCACCAGCACCGGAATGCGCGAATTGAGGTCGGTGACCAAGAGCACGCGGGCCGAGCGCTGACCAACCTGCGCCACCCTTCCGACCAGACCGTCGCCGGCCAGCACCGCCTGACCCTTGCGCACGCCGTCGCGGGCGCCGGCGTTGACCAGAAGGCTGTGGGCGAAGGCGCCGCCGGTGTCGGCCACCACCCGCGCCGCAATGAAGCCGGCGTCGGGACCGGGCACGAAATTCAAGAGGCCGCGCAACTGGCCGTTCTCGGCCTCAAGTTGGCGGGCCACCGATTGCCAGCGCAGAAGCTTGGCGTTCTCCTCGCGCAGCCGGGTGTTCTCGGTGCGCACGGTCGCCAAATTGCGGACGTTGTCGACGAACTCGGCCATGGTGGCGGCCGGACGCGACAGCATCTCGAACAGCGGCGTCACCGCGTCGGTGACGCTGCCGCGCATCCGCTCGACCAGCACGGTGTCGGCCTTGCCCAGAAGCATCAGGGCGAAGGCGGCGGCAACCATGCTGGCGAAGGCGAAGCGGCCGGCAAGCTGCTTCACCTGGGCAAGACGTGTGGTCGATCCGCTCGGCGACTTCACCAAAGGCCCTCATGCAAAGCCGGGCAAGCCCGGCGGGTGGATCAGTACATGCTCGACAGAACGTGACGCAGCTTCTTCATTTCCTCCAGCGCCCGGCCGGTGCCCAGCGCCACGCAGGACAGGGGATCGTCGGCGATCGACACCGGCAGGCCGGTGGCGTGACGGAGCACGTAATCGAGATTGCCCAGAAGCGCGCCGCCGCCGGTGAGCACGATGCCCTTGTCGACGATGTCGGCGGCCAGCTCGGGCGCCGTGTGCTCGAGCGCCACCTTGACCGCTTCGATGATGGCGCCCACCGGCTCGGCCAGGCTTTCGGCGATCTGGCGTTCGGTGATCACCAGTTCCTTGGGCACGCCGTTCATCAGGTCGCGGCCCTTGATCTCCATGGTGCGGCCCTCGCCGTCCTCGGGCGGACAGGCCGAACCGATTTCCTTCTTGATCCGCTCGGCCGACCCTTCGCCGACCAGAAGATTATGGTTGCGCCTTATGTAGGCGATGATCGCCTCGTCCATCTTGTCGCCGCCCACCCGCACCGAACGCGAATAGACGATGCCGCCCAGCGACAGCACGGCCACCTCGGTGGTGCCGCCGCCGATATCGACCACCATCGAACCGGTGGGCTCGGTGACCGGCAAGCCGGCGCCGATCGCAGCCGCCATCGGCTCCTCGATCAGGAAGACGCGCCGTGCGCCGGCGCTTTCCGCCGATTCCTGAATGGCGCGCCGTTCGACCGCCGTCGAGCCCGAAGGCACGCAGACGATGATCAGCGGGCTGGCAAAGCTGCGCCGGTTGTGGACCTTGCGGATGAAGTGCTTGATCATCTCTTCGGCCACTTCGAAATCGGCGATCACGCCGTCGCGCAAGGGCCGAATGGCCTGGATGTTGCCCGGGGTGCGGCCCAGCATCTGCTTGGCCTCGTCGCCCACCGCCAACACCTGCTTCTTGCCCTTGACGTCGGCGATCGCCACCACCGACGGCTCGTTCAAGACGATGCCACGGCCCTTGACGTACACCAGCGTGTTGGCGGTTCCAAGATCGATGGCCATATCGGCCGACAGCATCCCAAACAAACGCGAAAACATTACACCTCGCTTGCTCTCATCCAAGATATGGGAGGAGCCGGCGCGCCACCGGCCCCCCGATAACGTTCCTAGGCCGAAAGCGCCGCCGGCGCGCGGCGCTCCCGTTTGACCAGCAATTTGTTCAAGGCGTTGACATAGGCCTTGGCCGAAGCGACCAGGGTGTCGGTGTCGGCGCCCTGGCCGTTCACGGTCTTGCCGTTCTCCTCGAGGCGCACGGTGACCTCGGCCTGGGCGTCGGTGCCCTCGGTGACCGCGCTCACCTGATAGAGCTGCAGCTTGGCCTCGTGCGGGAACAGCTTCTTGATGGCGTTGAAGGTGGCGTCGACCGGCCCGTCGCCCGAGGCGGTGGCCGAAAGGGTGCGCCCCTCCATCTCCAACTCCAGGATCGCCTGCGGCGGCGCCTTGGAGCCGCAATGGACCTCGAGGCCGAGGAAGCGCACGACGTCGGAGGCGCGCATCATCTCGTCATCGACCAGGGCAACGATGTCCTCGTCATAGACCTCGCGCTTGCGATCCGCCAGGTCCTTGAAGCGCTTGAAGGCGTCGGCGATCGCGTTGTCGCCCAGCTCGTAGCCCATTTCCTTGAGCTTGGCCTTGAAGGCGGCGCGGCCCGAGAGCTTGCCCAGCACCAGCTTCGAGCGCTTGAGCCCCACCGATTCCGGGGTCATGATCTCGTAGGTCTGGGCGTTCTTCAAGACGCCGTCCTGATGGATGCCCGATTCATGGGCGAAGGCGTTGGCGCCGACGATCGCCTTGTTGGGCTGGACGACGAAGCCGGTGACGGTCGACACCAGATGCGAGGCCTTCATGATCGATTCGGTCTTGATGCCGGTGGTGAAGGGCATGCGGTCGTGGCGGGTGCGCAGCGCCATGACGATCTCTTCCATGGCGGCGTTGCCGGCCCGCTCGCCCAGGCCGTTGATCGTGCATTCGACCTGGCGGGCGCCGACCCGCACGGCGGCCAACGAATTGGCCACCGCCAGACCGAGATCGTTGTGGCAATGGACCGAGAGGATCGCCTGATCGATGTTGGGCACCCGCTCGATCAGCATGCGGATGAGCGCCGCGTATTCGTCGGGCACCGCGTAACCGACGGTGTCGGGGATGTTGATGGTCCGCGCCCCGGCCTTGATCGCCGATTCGACGCAGCGGCAGAGGAAATCGTGCTCGGTGCGCGAGCCGTCTTCGGCCGACCATTCGACGTCGTCGCACAGGCGCCGGGCGTGGGTGACGCTGTCGATCACCGCCTGATGCACGGCCTCGGGCTCCATCTGCAGCTTGAACTTCATGTGCAGGGGCGAGGTGGAGAGGAAGGTGTGGATGCGCTTGCGCTCGGCGGGGCGCAGCGCCTCGGCGCAGCGGTCGATGTCGGCCTTGGCGGCGCGCGCCAGACCGCAGACGGCGGCGTTGCGCACCGTGCGGGCCACCGCCTGCACGGCCTCGAAATCGCCTTGCGAGGAAATCGGGAAACCGGCCTCGATGACATCCACCCCCATCTCTTCGAGCACGAGGGCGATGCGGACCTTCTCGTCCAAATTCATCGAGGCGCCGGGCGATTGCTCGCCATCGCGCAAGGTGGTGTCGAAAATGATAACCCGGTTGCTATCCATGGACGTCTTCATGCGACGAACCCTTTCACGACATCGCGGTTGCTTTGACATTGCGCCCGAGGCCGATGGGCCTTGAGGCCGTAAGCCCCCTGAACGTGCGCCGCACCAAGGCGGCGAAACCCGCTCAGGGGCCGCTAAGTCGAAGCAGCAGAGCCCGCAGGGTCCGATCGCGATCGGCCAGCCGCACGGGTCCGGCGCTCCGCGCCGTCTTCCGCACCGCAATAGGCCGCCGATCCGTCATCGTCACCACTTTCGAATCGCTAAGGGGCCCGCCCGCGCTCGCGGACCTGCCCGCCTTCATAAAATCAATGTTCTTGAAGCGTTTGTCAATGGAATTAGCGGACGAATCAAGGCGATTCATCGCCCTTCTGGCTTTGCGCCCAAGCGGCGTCGTCCATCGGCGGCGGCTTGCGGGGCGGGTGGAAGTTCTGGCAATGGGAAAGGTTCTTGCGCGCCTGGGCGGCCAATTTCTTGAGGTTCTGGCCTTCATAGACCATGAGGGCGGCCTGAAAGGCCTCGCCGGCCCGCCTTGCGTGATCGGCCCGCCCGGTCCGTTTCGCCAGCAGGAATTGGGCGGTGCCCAGCGTGTTGTTGGCCGCCGCCCAGTAAAGCGGCGCGTTTTCGTAGGTCCAGACCTCTTGAACCGTGCGGCAGGCGTCGGCGGCCTTGGCCAGCACCTCGGCGTTGCCCTGATGGGCGCCGTAGATCTGCATCGCCTGGGCAAGATTGTGCAACACCTCGGCCCAGCGATAGGGATCGTCGGAGCGGGTGAGTTGGGAGAGCGAGGCCTGGAAGGCGCCCATCGCCGCCTTGACGACTTCGTGATCGGCCGACAGCCGATCCTGGCGGAACAGCACCACGCCCAGGCGGTTCTGCAACAAGCCCCAATCGCGCGGGTAACGCTCGCGGGTGAATTCCGACAAGGCTTCGCGATAGGCCTTTTCGGCCTCGCGCAACAGAGTGAGATCGCCGCCGCGCTCGCCCAGAACTTGGGCGGAAAGCCCCTGCAAGCGCGCCGCGACGCCATGCTCGTAAGGGGCGTCGAAAGGAAGGCGCTCGGCGGCGGCGCGGTAAAGCTCCAAGGCCTCGCGGTGCCAGCCGCCCTGGGGATCGATGACCCCCAACTGGGCGAACAGGTTGGCCAGGCCGATCAGCGCCAAGCCGACCGCCAGGGAATCGTAGAGCCCATGCGGCGGCTGGCGGGCCGAATCGCCGGCCGCCTCCAACACCCCCATCAGATGGGTCTGAAACAGGCGCGCCTGCCCCTCGCCGCGCGGATCGACGGCGGCCAAGGCCATCGCCCCCAGCAGATGCGGCCAAGGCTCGTCGATCTCGACCGGCAAGATCAGGCGCTGGTCGGGAAAAAACATGCCCGGCCGGTCCTCGATGCCCTGGGTGGGCAGAAAGCGGAACTCGACCATGCCTTCCTCGCCGGCCACCCCGATCATCAGATCGGCGCCTTCCGCCGCCAGCCAACGGCGGATTTCCGGAAGCTGCACCATGCCGCCCGGCCGTTCGGCGACCCTGGCCGCGAAGCCGAACGACGCCAAGCGTTCCCCCAATTCCTGGGCGTAGACGGCGTGGCCAGGCTGGGGAACCAAGAGGATCGCGGGCAGGCCCAAGGGCGATCCGGCCGGCCGGGCGCCACCGGCCTTACCCGTCGCCTCGCGTCTGCGCCCACCGAAAAGCCGGCCGAAAAAGCCGGGTTCCTGGGCCTCGGTGCCGCGGCCCTTCTCGGCCCCGCCGGTGTAGGGAACCGGCAGGTTGGAACCCGACTCGCCGCGCTGGGCGACCAGCATGGCGTCGGCGGCGCGCAGCCGGCTGGCCAGCTTGCCCATCACCTTCAGGGCCATGTCGGGATTGCTTTGCAGTTGGGCTAGAAAATCGTTGCGGGCGAAGACTTCGACGGTCACCGCGCCGACGGCGATCGCGGTGGCGCTGCGCACCCCGCCATCGAGAATGCCCATCTCGCCCAGAATTTCGCCCGGCGACAGGCGGGCCAGAAGCACCCGGCCACGTTCGCCCTCCTTATAAAGGGCGACGACGCCGTCGCGGATGACGAAGGCCGAGTTGCTCGATTCCCCTTCTTGGAAAATCGTCTCGCCATCGCCGTAATGCTTTTCCAGTTTCGACACCCGCTCCCTCCGTCACGGGTCCGATCCTAGCATGCGGGTATGGCGCTCGCACATGCCGGAAAGACTAGTTGCGGCTCTTGTCGACCAGCTTGTTCTTGGCAATCCAGGGCATCATGCCGCGCAGCTTCTCGCCCACCGGCTCGATCGGATGCTCGGCCTGGCGGCGACGCATCGCCTTGAAGCTGGGCTGGCCCGCTTTGCATTCCAAGACCCAGTCGCGGGCGAAGCGGCCCGACTGGATGTCGTCCAGGATGCGTTTCATCTCCTTCTTGGTCTCGTCGGTGATGATGCGCGGGCCGCGCGTGTAATCGCCATACTCGGCGGTGTTGGAGATCGAATAGCGCATGTTGGCGATGCCGCCCTCGTAGATCAGGTCGACGATCAGCTTGACCTCGTGCAGGCATTCGAAATAGGCCATCTCGGGGGCGTAGCCGGCCTCGACCAGCGTTTCGAATCCGGCCTGGATGAGCGAAGTGAGGCCGCCGCACAGCACCACCTGCTCGCCAAAGAGGTCAGTCTCGCATTCTTCCTTGAAGGTGGTCTCGATGATGCCCGAACGGCCGCCGCCGATCGCCGAGGCGTAGGAGAGCGCGATCTCCAAGGCGTTGCCGGACGGATTCTGCGCCACCGCCACCAGGCAGGGCACGCCGCCACCCTTCTGGTATTCCGAACGCACCGTGTGGCCGGGGCCCTTGGGCGCCACCATGAAGATGTCGATGTCGGGCCTGGGCTCGATCAGCTTGAAATGGATGTTGAGGCCGTGCGCGAAGGCCAGCGCCGCCCCTTCCTTCATGTTGGCGGCCAGACTGTCGCGCCACAGATCGGCCTGCAATTCGTCGGGCGTCAGCACCATCACCACGTCGGCCCATTTGGCGGCGTCGGCGGGGCTCATCACCTTGAGCTTCTCGGCCTCGGCCTTCTTGGCGGTCGGCGAACCGGGGCGCAGCGCCACCGCCACGTCTTTCACGCCCGAATCGCGCAGGTTGAGAACATGGGCATGGCCCTGGCTGCCATAGCCGACCACCGCCACCTTCTTGGCCTTGATCAGATTGACGTCGGCGTCACGATCGTAATAGACGCGCATGATGCGTTTCCTTTCCCCTGGATCGGATTGAGATTAAAGCGGACGTGGGCCGCGGGCGATGGCGACGACGCCGGTGCGCGAGACGTCGTTCAAGCCCAAGGGCTCCATGAGTTTGACGAAGGCGTCGATCTTGTCGGACTTGCCGACGATCTCGAAGACGAAGGATTCGTTGGTCGAATCGACGGCGCGGGCACGGAAGATGTCGGCGATGCGCAAGGATTCGACGCGCTTCTCGCCGGTGGCGGCGACCTTGACCAGCGCCAGCTCGCGCTCGACCGCCGGCCCGTCCATGGTGAGGTCGCTCACCCGATGGATCGGCACCAGGCGCGCCAACTGCGCCTTGATCTGCTCGATGATCATCGCGGTGCCCGAGGTGACGATGGTGATGCGCGACAGATTGTCCTTGGCCGCCACCTCGGCCACCGTCAGGCTTTCGATGTTGTAGCCGCGCCCAGAAAACAGGCCGATGACGCGGGCCAGAACGCCCGGCTCGTTGTCGACCAGAACGGCGATGGTGTGCCGGCGCTGATGCTGATGCTTGCTCACGTTCGTTCCCCCTGCCCCGCCCTAAACCAGAACCATGCCGTCTTCGGATTCCGGCTTTTCCGCCTCGTCCTCGGGGCCCATCAGCATTTCGTTGTGGGCGGCGCCGGCCGGAATCATCGGGAAGACGTTTTCCGACGGATCGACCTTGACGTCCAGGATCACCGCCCGGGGCGTGCTGATCATGGTGCGGATGGCGTCGTCGAGGTCCGAAGGCTTGTCGGCGCGAAGGCCGACCGCGCCATAGGCCTCGGCCAGCTTGACGAAATCGGGATGGGCGGACATGTGGCTTTCCGAATAGCGACCGCCATGCAGCAATTCCTGCCACTGGCGCACCATGCCCAGATACTGATTGTTCAAGATGAAGATCTTCACCGGCAGGCGATGCTGGGCCAGCGTCGCCATTTCCTGGATGTTCATCTGGATCGAGGATTCGCCGGCGACGTCGATCACCAGCGCGTCCGGATGCGCCACCTGCACGCCCATCGCCGCCGGCAGACCGTAGCCCATGGTGCCCAGCCCGCCCGAGGTCATCAGATGCTTGGGCTTCTCGAAGCGGTAGAGCTGGGCGGTCCACATCTGATGCTGGCCCACTTCGGTGCAGATGAAGGGGTCCTTGTCCTTGGTCAGTTCGTAAAGCCGCTCGATGGCGTATTGCGGCTTGATCATCTTCTTGCTCGGCTTGTAGCGCAGGCATTCGCGCGCCCGCCAGCCGTCGATCGTCTTCCACCAGGCCTTGAGCGCCTTGTCGTCGGGGCGCACCTGCTTGGTCTTCCAGATGCGGATCAGGTCTTCCAGCACATGGGCGACGTCGCCGACGATCGGCACCTCGACCGCCACGTTCTTGTTGATCGACGAGGGATCGATGTCGATGTGGATCTTCTTCGAGTGCGGCGCGAAGGCGGCGATCTTGCCGGTGACGCGGTCGTCGAAGCGGGCGCCGATGCAGACCATGACGTCGCAATCGTGCATGGCGAGGTTGGCCTCGTAGGTGCCGTGCATGCCGACCATGCCCAGATAGTGCGGATCGGCCGCCGGCACCGCGCCCAGCCCCATCAGGGTGAGCGTGAAGGGAAAGCCCGACATCTTGACCAACTGGGTGAGCAACTCGCTCGCCGCCGGACCGGAATTGATGACGCCGCCGCCGGCATAAAGCAGCGGTCGCTTGGCGTGCGCCATCAGCTCGACCGCCTTCTCGATCGCGGCCGCGTCGCCCTTCACCTGCGGCTTGTAGCTCTTATGGCGCACCTTGGCCGGGCCGACATAGCGGCCCTTGGCGGTGACGACGTCCTTGGGCAAATCGATCACCACCGGGCCAGGCCGGCCGCTCTTGGCGACGTAGAAGGCTTCGTGCACCACGCGCGCCAGATCGTTGACGTCCTTGACTAGGTAATTGTGCTTGGTGCAAGGCCGGGTGATGCCGGTGGTGTCGGCCTCCTGGAAGGCGTCGTTGCCGATCAGATGGGTCGGCACTTGGCCGGTCAGGCAA
The DNA here is from genome assembly GCA_016214125.1 of Rhodospirillales bacterium. Classification (GTDB taxonomy): domain Bacteria; phylum Pseudomonadota; class Alphaproteobacteria; order Rhodospirillales; family WMHbin7; genus JACRPC01. The sequence goes on from JACRPC010000008.1 coordinate 107,190, forward strand.
ACCAGCGGAATGGAATCGAGCATGGCGTCCAGAAGGCCGGTGACCGCGTTGGTCGAGCCGGGTCCCGAGGTGACCAGCGCGCAGCCGACCTTGCCGGTCGAGCGCGCATAGCCCTCGGCGGCGTGCAGCGCCGCCTGTTCGTGGCGCACCAGGATGTGGCGCAGGCGGTTCTGCTTGAACAGCTCGTCATAGATCGGCAGGACCGCGCCGCCCGGATAGCCGAAGATCACCTCGACGCCCTGATCCACCAAGGCCTTGAGGAGAATTTCCGAACCATTCAGATCGTTTTCGGGCGCCATTTCAGTCCGTCCTTATATTCTGGTCGGGTCTTAAGGAAGGCGGAGACTAGACGCTCACCCAGGCTCGGTCAATAGGAACTGGCGAATTTTCGGCAAGATTTCTTCGAGCAAACGTTCCGAAAATTGCGCATCCTGGGTCTGGTCGGCCCGGAACTGGTGCCGAAACCAAGTGGCTTGGCGCTTCGCATAGGCCCGCGTGGCGGCCTGGGCCTGGGCGATCGCCTGCGGGTACGAAACCTCGCCCTTTAAGTAGGAAATCAATTCGTTAAGTCCAAGGGCGCGCCGGATCGGCCAATCGGCCGGACTGGCGATCAGCGATCGAGCTTCGTCGAGCCCGCCGCCCTCCACCATGGCGAGAAATCGGGCATCGAGGCTTGCCCGCAGGGCGGTGCGCTCGGGCATCAACAGGATCGTATGGGTCCGGGCCGCAAATGGCTGGCCCTTCTCGGCCTGCCAAAGGGCGAGCGAACGGCCGGTGGCCTCGATCACTTCCCAGGCCCTTGTCACCCGCTGCCGATCGCTGGGGCGAAGGCGGGCCGCCATCAGGGGATCGCGTCTCGCCAGGTCGGCATGCAGGGCCGGCCCACCGATCCGTTCGGCCAGGGCACGGGCAGCCTGGCGCACCGCGTCGGGGATGACGGGCATCGGCGAGAGCCCTTCGAGCAGCGCCTTCAGATAAAGGCCGGTGCCGCCGACGACGATCGGCAGGCGCTTGGTCGCCCAGGCCTCGTCGATCGCCGCCACCGCCCGGCCGCGCCACCATCCGGCCGCGGAGGACTCGTCGGGCCCCAGGATGCCGTAAAGCCGGTGCGGGATGAGGGCCTCGTCCGAGGTGCTCGGGCGGGCGGTGAGCAGGCGCAAATCGCGGTAAAGCTGGAGCGCGTCGGCGTTGACGATGACGCCCTGAAGGCGCTGGGCCAAAGCGAAGGCCAACCCCGACTTCCCCGATCCGGTCGGCCCGGCGATGACGAGGAGCGGTTGGTGGGTGCCGCTACTCAAGCGGCGCCGAGACCATGCCGTCGGCCAGCTTGGGCTCGAACCAGGTCGATTTCGGCGGCATCACCTGGTTGGCGTCGGCGACCGCGATCAGGTCTTCCATGCTGGTGGGATAGAGGGCGAAGGCGGCCGCCATTTCGCCGGAATCGACGCGCTTCATCAGGCCATCGAGGCCGCGCTTGCCGCCGACGAAATCGATCCGCGAATCCTTCCGAAGATCGCCGATCTTGAGGATCGGCGCCAACAGCCGGTCGGTGAGCAGGCTGACATCGAGCCGGGCCACCGGATCGTCGCCCGGACGGGGCTGGCGGCGCAGCACCAGCTCGAACCAGCGCCCAGCCGTGTAAAGGCCGAAGCGGCCGCGCGCCTTCGGCCGGTAGGGCACCAGGCTGGGCTTGACCTCGAAATCGGCATCGAGCCGGGCCAGGAGATCGGCCAGGTCGAGGCCCGCCAGATCGCGCACCACGCGGTTGTAATCGAGGATGCGCATCTGATCGATGGGGAAGGAAACCGCCAGAAAGGAATTGTGCCAAGCCAGCGGTCCGCCCTGGCCCGAGCGCGCCTGCGCCACCCGGGCGGCGGCCGCCGAACGGTGATGGCCGTCGGCGATGTAGAGCGCCGTCTGGCGCTCGAAGCCGGCCTGGATGGCGGCAAGGTCGGCGGCGCCGTCGATCACCCACAGCGCATGGCCGATCCCGTCAGCGGCGGTGAAGTTGTAGGCCGCCGGCTGCTCGGTGACGCGGGCGACAATGGCCTCGACCTCGGCAATCGGCCGATGCGCCAAGAGCACCGGACCGGTCTGGGCGTTCACCGCCTCGATCTGGCGGACCCGGTCGTCCTCCTTGTCGGGGCGGGTGAATTCGTGGCGACGCACCCGGTTGATCAGATAGGCGGTGACCGAGGCGGCGCCGGCGATGCCGGTCTGCACATGCTCGCCCAGGGTGAGCCGATAGACGTAATAGCAAGGCTGGGGGTCCTGGCGGACCATGCCGGCCTCCTTGAGCCTTGCCCAATTGCGCGCCGCCATCGCGTAGACTTCGGGCGCGTGGGGATCGGTCTCGAGCGGCAGATCGATCTCGGGCTTGGAGACGTGCAGGAAGCTCCAGGGCTTTTCCTTGGCGAGCGCCCGGGCCTCGAGGCTGTTCAGCACATCGTAGGGCGGCGCGGCGATGTCCGCCGCCCGCTCGGGGATCGGCCGGACGCCAGGAAAGGGACGGAACAGCGGCAAGGTCACGGTTGGCCCTCGGGGCGACTCGACGGGTCGGAAAACCGCCCCCCTCTTAATCGCCCGCACCTTGCGGCGCAACAAGATTCCGCCCCACCGGCCAACTTATCGCAAGCCCCATCCCGGTCGGCGGACCGTTTGACAAGCCGGCCTTGTCTCGCCCTAATGGGCGAATGCGGATTCGCTTGGCCCTGCTTGCCCTTGCCCTCCTTTCGGCGCCCCTGGCGGCCGAGGCGCAAGTCCGGGCGCAGGGTAAGGAGCTGACCGACAAAAAGCCCGAGCCAGCCCCGGTTCTGGCGACGCCCAAGGCGCCGGCCAATTTCCGCCAGATCCTGCGCGAGATGACGATCGAGATGGCCAATGCGGCGCGCAAGGTCAATCCGCGCTTCATCGTGCTCCTGCGCGACGGGGTGGCCCTGCTTGCCAAGGACAAATGGGAGAGCGATCTCGACGACCTGCTCGATCCCAAGGGCCTCACCGCCGACAGCCGCCCGCCGGTGGGCACCTTCCAAAGGCCGCTGGCCCGCGCCATCGACGGGGTGATCGAGGACGGGCTGTTCTGCGGCCGGCCGCAATTCGACCAGCCGAGCCCAGAGGCCGAGCGCAACGAGCGGCTGGCCATCGCCCGCCAGGTCCAGGAGATGGGCAAGCGGCTCGTCACCCTCGACGCCTGCCAGGAACCGCGCCTGGTCGCCCAGGCCTACGCCCAGGCCGAGCGGGCGGGCGCGCTCGCCTATGTCGATAGCGGCTCGGCGGCCCGGCTGGCTGGGGTGCCGATCGATCGCCCGGTCTTCGAGAATCCCAACCACGTCACCGTGCTCAAGGAGGCACGCAATTTCATCGCCCTTCTCGACACCAAACGCTATCCGGCGAAGAAGGACGCCCTTCTCGCCCTGGCCGCCACCAATTACGACCTGCTGATCGTGCCGGTGCAGATGGGCCCCAACCAGGAGCCCATCGAGGTGGTGCGGATCAAGGGCAAGGAGCGCGACGACCTGGCCGCCCTCAGGCTCAAGCGGCTGGGCACCACGCGCAAGCTGCTGGCGACCCTGCCGATGACCATGGCCGAGATCGGACGCTATTACTGGAAGCCGGAATGGCGGGGCGGCGACCCGGCCTGGCTGGTGGCCGAGGAACAAGGCAATCCCGATCGCTTCGTGGTGGCCTATTGGGACCCAGGCTGGAAGGAAATCCTTGCCAAATACCTGGTCGACATCATGGCCGCCGGCTTCGACGGCATGGTGCTGGACGAAATGGGCGCCTGGCGCCATTTCGAGGCCATCAACCCGCTGGATTAGGGGGGGCGATTTTTTTTGGGCCTCAGTCGCGGTTGTTGGTTTGGCCTCAGTCGCCGGCGGGGCCGTCCGGCCCCTTGGCTTGCGCGTGGCTGTTGATTCGCCTCAGTCGCCGGCGGGCGCTCCGCGCCCTCGGCTTTCGCGCCCATGAGGGCGCGGGGCCTCAATGGCCCAGTCGCGCGCTTTGCGCGCTCCCTTTTTGCGCCGATTTGCGCCCGCTAGGCGCCGATCTTGGCCCGATCGAGTCCGGAGATGCGCCGCTTTGACTCAAGTAAGTCGTTGATCTTGTTCGATTCAACCCCGAAATCGGCCCATTCTTTTAGCATTATTAACGTTAGCGCCTTGAACCGGCATACGGATTTCCGTCATTTTGCGAACGTCTCGCAACATAGGCGGATAAAAAGCGGCCGCCCGCGCCGGGCCTTCCCAAAGCTCCGTTAACCAGTTGTTTCTTCACAGTTTCAACAGCTACTCGGCCATGCTGCCTAGCAGATGTTCGTGTAATGTACGTGCATGTCGAAAGAGTGTCAAGGATTTTTTGGTGTGCTTATGAATTTATAGGAAACAACAAACGCCCCCCCGCGCCTAACTTCCCTGGGCCCCGGTTCCGGCGCCGATCGGCAGCGGATAGATGCGGCGCGGCGGCAGGCGATGGACGATGAGCCCGACCAGCACCAGCGTGACCGCTCCGGCCAGCACCGGGGTGAGGAGAAAGCTCCAATCGGGATGGAGCATCATCACCAGGATCGGATCGGCCCCAGCCGGCGGATGCATGAGGCGCAGCGCGCCCAACAGCCCGATGACCAGCCCGACCGCCAGGGCGATCGACCAGCCGCTGGGCGGCAGCAGATGGTCGAGAACGAGCCCGAGCAAGGTGGCGAGGCCATGGCCGCCGATCAGATTGATCGGCTGGGAGAGCGGGCTGTCGGGCAGCGCGAACAACAGAACCGCCGAGGCGCCGAGCGGCGCCGCCAGCATCGGCAAGCCGCTCCATTCGCCCAGCGCCCCCACCAAGGCCAGGGCGAGCAAGCCGCCCAAGGCCGCCTTGACCCAAACGGAAAAATCCTGGCGCGCTTGATGGCGATGGATGAAACGGCGCGGCATGCGGTTGTCCTGAAAGGGCGGGCGTTGGCGGGGGAAAGGGCGGGGGTTGTTTGGGGGCCGGATCATGACGAGCGGAAGGGTGGCCAACCTTGATCTTGGTTATGCGGGATTGTTGGTTATGCCGGGCGGATAGAAGGTTGTTTGGGCGTGATGCGGGTTTACGGTGCGGTGCGGGGCTTAGGCGTGACGCGCAGAGCAGGTTAATTCGTATACTCTCACCGTCATGTGTCACCGTTTTTTCACTGTTTTGGTGTCCGTATACTCTCACGGTTATGTGGCGTCACCAACTTGCGAGTGATTTCGATTCATCGACGCGCGATCAAGCGGCAAATCGATCCAAAAGATGCTGCCCTGATGAGGCCGACTCTGGTATCCGATCATCCCTCCCATCAATTCGACCAATTGGCGGGTGAGGGAAAGCCCAATTCCGGTGCCCTCGATGCTGGTGGCTTCGGCGCCAATGCGGTTAAAAGGCTTGAACAATTCGGCTTCGCGCTCAAGGGGAATGCCAATGCCGGTGTCCGACACCTCGATCCGGGCCCGCTCATCATTGAGCACCTTCACCGCGACGGTAACCGATCCCCCCGGTCGATTGTACTTTATCGCATTCGAGCCAAGGTTAAGTAGCGCCTGATAAAGCCGCGTGGGATCAGCCCTTACTTGCGGCCAAGCGCCGGGTTCGACCACCATGGTGACCTCGCCTCTCTCGGCCTGCAAAGCCAACACCCGGTGAACCCGATTGAGCATCGGCTCCAGTTGGACCGATTCGAGCGTCACCTCGATCCGCCCGGATTCAACACGCGCCAAATCAAGGACCTCATTGATCAGGCCCAGCAAATGCCGACCGGACTCGATAACATGACCAACATACTCGCGCTGCTTGACCGATAGTGGATGCTTGGAATCGAAGTCGAGCATTTCGGAAAAGCCGATGATCGCGTTCAAGGGCGTGCGCAGTTCGTGGCTCATGTTCGACAAGAAGCTGCTTTTCGCTCGATTGGCGATGTCGGCCTGTGATTTCGCTCGGTGCAATTCCTCATGGATGCGCGCCTGAATTTCCATTTGGCGATTGAACGCGCCGACAAGCCGGCCAATTTCGTCATTTCGGGCCACGGGCAGACGTTGCAAGGCGCCTCCTTCCGCCGCTTGATCGCCGATTGCCGCCAACGAGTCCGCCGCTTGGCGCAACGGCAACAACTGGCCATGCAAAAGCCACCACAAGCCGATACACGCCAGGAGCGTCACGAGGGCGGCGCCGCCCAGAATTTCCTGCCTCAGGTGTCTGATCGGGGCAAAGGCCTCCTTCGTCGGCAGAACGACAATCAAAATCCAGCCCGCCGAAGGGATCGATTTTGCCGACGCCAAGACTTCGACGCCTCGCGTGTTGACGACGAGCCCCGACCCTTCGAAGCCCTGCATGAATTCGTCAAACAGGCGGTTGCCCCCTAGAGCTGGAAGCGGTTGCATGACGCGGCTCGTTTCTGTCGCCGCAATCCAGACATGGTGTTGGACCGAAGCAACCATATAGTAGCCCGTCTTGCCGTAGGGTTTGTTGTCGACCATGCTTAACAAATTTGGCCGAGCCAAATTGATCACCCCGGCGATGGCCCCGATTACCGCATAGGGATTCTGCCGATCACGGATGGGGGCGGCAAAGCCGATTACCGGCTGTTGCAGTTTTTTTCCGATTACCGGACGACTGAGCGAGGCCCGCCCCTCGTTCAAGGCCACTCCAACCGCATCGATATCCATGTAATTGGTGCCGATCCGCCCAACCGAGATCGGAAAATCGGCGATCGCGGTTCCGTCCTTGTTGGTAACGATGATGCCGCCATTGAACAGGTCTTGAAAAACTGGAAGCCTTTCCAGCCGATCCTGAAGCGCCGCGGGATCGTCCATCAAGGAGCGGTCGAAGGAATCGGCGACGCGCAACAGTCCGGCAAAGCGGGTTTTCACCTTATCTTCGATGTCGTCGGCAATGAATGAAGCCGTTGAGGATTGCTGATCGGCCAGCATGCGCTCCATGTCGGCGCGCAGTCTTCGGCTGGAAACATAGGCCAGCAACCAAACGCTGCCGACCAGAATTGCCAGCGCGCCAACGGTAATTCGGAATTTGAGCGAACTCTGGATCGTGGCACGTCCCCGGCCGGTGAAGGGGGCGCTACCTTCATGGAAAATGTTTGGCCCCTCCTGAAGCATCCCAATATCGCATATTGTCTTAATAATCGCTCCCAAAATAAATTTCCGCGCGCTTGGTATCGTCCCCGCCACGGCCGAAACCCGGCCGGCATTGCATCCCTGCCCTTACGCATTCCCGTTGTTGAAGGTGTCGTTGGGCCTTGCCGGCACTCTTCGTTTTGGATGGCACGGTCTTACTTAATCCCCCCACTGGGTGGGAATGGAAAAAGCTGGCGCGTTTGGGCGTTTTTCAAATTTCGATAATGCTGTCGCTGTTGCGGGCGACCATCGGGTCATGGGTCATCAGGCGCATCGGCTCGATTAGGGCCTGCGCCACCAGGAGGCGGTCGAACGGATCGCCATGGTGCGCCGGCAGGTCCTCGACGGCAGCCGCGTGCTCGGGCTCGATGGGCAGAAGCCGATAGCCCGATTCGCGGAAATAGCGGAGCGCGTCTTGGCCCGACAGCGGCATGTCGCCCTGCCCAAGGCCGTGCTTGATGGCGATTTCCCAGATCGTCGCCGCGCTGATCCAGATCGCCGCCTTGGGCGATTCGATCAAGGCGCGCGCCTTCTTGACCAATTTCGGGTCGTCGGCGATCGCCCACAGGGCGACATGGGTGTCGAGCAAGAGATTCACGGCCGCCCGCCCAGGAACAGGCCTGCCACCTCGTCGTTGTGAGCGTCGATGGTGCGGGGCACCTTGAATTTGCCCTTGGCGACGCCGATCCGTTTTCCGGGCGGCACCGCGTCGACCGGCACTAGCTTGGCCGCTGGGCGGCGGCGTTCCTTTGTTCGTCATGCGCGGGTTTGTCATGCGCGGGGCAAGCCCGGCGAGATTTTTTCCGCCCGCCCCTACCGCCTTCGATGGTGGGACCCGTAACCCGAGCCCGTGCCGGGCGGATCGACCCGAACATTGCCCTTGGAATCGACGATGGTGCGCGTGCCGTCGGGATCGCGCTGGATGATGGTGACGCTGCCGTCGCGGTTAAGGATGGTGCGCTCGCTCGCTTGGCGGCCGGCGGTGCTGGTCGTGGTGCCGCTGGTGGCCGAAGACGCGCTTGACGAACTTGGCGTCGTCGACGAATTGCTCCCGGAAGTGGCCGAGGGGCTGTAAGACGAGCCCCAGCCCGCCCCATCCCCCACCGCGCAGCCGGAAAGAAGCGCCAAAGCCGAAGCGGCGAGCAGCGAAAGCCCGCGGATGGACGTCATGGCCGCCTCCTTGGTCGTCGTTCAAGGGGGATTTTCCCAAGGATTGATGGCAAGATTGCGGCACTCCATCGAACGAGGCCGACCGTGCTTGACGCTGCCGCCACCTACGAAGCCTGCCGGGAGAATTTCCGCTGGTCGATCCCCGCCACCTACAACATTGGCGTCGATGTTTGCGATCGCCATTGCGGGCCGGGCGGGAAGGGCGAGCACACGGCGCTGATCGTCGAGGATGAAAACGGCCAAGTCGGCCGCACCAGTTTCGCCCGCCTGAAAAGCCTGTCCAACTGCCTGGCCAACGCGCTGGCCGGATTGGGCGTGGGCAAGGGCGACCGGGTGGGGATTTTGCTTTCGCAAAGCCTGGAAACGGCGCTCGCCCACATCGCCACCTACAAGCTGGGCGCGGTGGCGGTGCCGCTCTTCACCCTGTTCGGGCCGGACGGGCTGGAATTCCGCCTGGCCGACAGCGGCGCCAAGGTCCTCGTCACCGACATGAGCCAGATCGACAAGATCGAGACCATCCGCGACCGCCTGCCCGATCTGAAGGCCGTGCTGGCGATCGGCGCCAAACGCGCCCCCAAGCTGGTGGATTTCTGGGCGGCCCTGATGAGCGCCTCGGATGCCTTCGAACCGGTCGCCACCTTGGCCAGCGATCCGGCGATCATCATCTACACCTCGGGCACCACCGGCCAGCCCAAGGGGGCGCTGCACGCCCATCGGGTGCTGTTGGGCCATCTGCCCGGCGTCGAATTTCCGCACGAATTCTTCCCCAAGCAAGGCGATCTGTTCTGGACGCCGGCCGATTGGGCCTGGATCGGCGGCCTGTTCGACGTGCTCTTGCCCGCCCTGCATCACGGCGTGCCGGTGCTGGCGCACCGGGCGCGCAAATTCGATCCCGACTTCGCCTTTGGGCTGATGGCCCGCCACGGCGTGCGCAACGTCTTTTTGCCGCCCACCGCGCTGAAATTGATGCGCCAGGCCGGCCCGCCCAAGACGAAACCGGCGCTGCGCAGCGTCGGCTCGGGCGGCGAGACGCTGGGGGCGGAAATCCTGGAATGGGGCAAGGCGGCGCTGGGCGTCACCATCAACGAATTCTACGGCCAGACCGAATGCAATCTGGTGGTCGGCAATTGCGCCGGCCTGATGGCGGTGAAGCCGGGCTCGATGGGCCGCGCCATCCCCGGCCATCAGGTGGCGATCGTCGACGAGGCCGGCCAGGTGCTGAACGCCGGCCAGACCGGCCACATCGCGGTCAGGGAAGGCGATCCGGCGATGTTCCTTGGCTATTGGAACAACCCCCAAGGCACGGCGCAGAAATTCGCCGGCGACTGGATGCTGTCGGGCGACACCGGCCGCCAGGACGAAGACGGCTATTTCTGGTTCCAGGGCCGGGCCGACGACGTCATCACCTCGGCCGGCTACCGCATCGGGCCGGGCGAGATCGAGGATTGCCTTTTGAAGCATCCGGCGGTGGCGATGGCGGCCGCCATCGGCGTGCCCGATCCGCTGCGCACCGAGATCGTCAAGGCCTTCCTGGTGCTGAAGCCCGACCAACGTCCCGCCGACCAGGCGGCCCAACAGGCCCTGGCGGAATCGATCAAGGCCTTCGTTCGCGATCGGCTGGCGGCGCACGAATATCCGCGCCAGGTGGAATTCGTCGATTCGCTGCCGCTGACCGCCACCGGCAAGATCATGCGCAAGGATCTGCGCGCGCTTGAGGCCCAACGGACGAAGTCTGGGGATCGATGAGCGATTAAAGGGGGGGCGGCGAGCGGCGCCAAGGCCGGACGGGAAGACGTTAAACGCGGCGCGCGCCGAGAGCGCCGAGAGAGACGCGGAGCGGGGCGCAAAGGGAAAGGCCGGAGAAGAAGAGATAAAACGCAAAGACCGCAAAGAGCGCGAAGTCTTGATCCGTGTGCATCCGTGTTCATCCGTGTCGTGATCCGGGTCCGGGGCGATCGGGACACGGATCAACGCGGATCGACACGGATCGACACGGATGAACCGGCCAACGCCCGGCGGTCTTGGCGGTCTTGGCGTTTCGCCCGTCTTGGCGATACCCGCTCGCCGCTCCGCGCTCACCGCGGCCTCGTCGGTTCACGTTAATTTTTAACATATTGTTTTTTCACGTTTTTTAAGGTAAATTGGTGCGTGTCCCCGAATTACACTCGGAAGTAGCCATGTTACATGCCTCCTGGGATTTTATGTATTAATATTTAAGTTCTTTAAAGCGTTCCCAAACAATTATCCTATTGTCCCTTGTGCCGCGTGAAACGCCGGCCGCCGCAAAATATCGCCCATCGGCACCGAAGCCAGTTGGTCCCGCCCAGTAATCAAAGCCGTCGCTAGGGCCGAAGGAAATTGGCTGCTTGTCGTTTGTTTCGTCGACCGGGAACATTGTTATTACGCCGCCAGTTCCGGCGGCCAATAATGTTCCAAATGGGGAAAAATTTACCGAACGGACGGATGATTTGTAAGGGGGTGAAATGAAAATAAATGAAGTGTGCTTTTTGCCGTCCTCCACACGCCAAATTCGTACCAAGTCGTCATCAATCAAGTCGATCTTCTGTTTGGTGTTCGGGTCAAAGATCGCCGTCCCAAACGTTCCCCCAGTCGCGAGTAGTTGACCATTGGGGTTAAAGGCCAATGAGGCAAGGTTGTCTGTATGGACCCTAAACTCGCGCACCAATTCCCCCTTGCGGTAATCCCAAATCTGTACGCCGCCTTGATACTTCGCCACGGCGAGATGAATTCCATCGGGGCTAATGGCAATCGTGCTTGCTATGCGTCGCTCGGGCGCGAACTGGCGGATGATCTCCCAGGAATTCGTATCGTAAACGGCGATGCGCCCTTTTTCCCACGGTGCATACAGCGCAATCGCCACGTCGCCCTTTGGCGAGAGGGCGACTGCCTCTGCCATGGTTCCATAGGGGCTTTCGATGTCTCGAACCCTGTCGGTCGCGATGTCGACAAGGCTAAAGCCATAGGCAACGGCCGGCGCACGAGGCTTGCCACCGACCGGAAAAGTCAGCAAACTCGATCCATCCGGCGTGAAGGAAAAAAGCTCGGATGCTCTATAAGGCGTCTTCATTTCTCGAATGAGCCTTCCCTCCTTAAGATTCCAAAGCTGCACATTAGATCGGCCATGCCCGGCCGTTGCCAGCACACGGCCATCCGGGCTGAAGGCCAAGCTGGTGACGACCTGGTCGGTGTGCAGCACCCATTTCTTGCGGTAGGGGCCCTCGGTTTCGCCATCCTCGACAAGCGTTGCGCCGACGCAGCCGGAGAGGACCAGCCCCAGAAAAAGGGCCGCGCTCAGGCGACGGACGCCGCCGGCAATCTTGGGCGCCCAGGCGGCGCGCAAATTTCCCCGCCCTGTCATTTGATTGGTTGCCATTCCCGCCTCCCCCTAGCCGGCGGCCGCCGGGGCGGTGGGGCGGGCGGCGCCCGCTTGGTCCGCCGCGATCCCGGTTCCATCGGCCTTGGGCCTTAGATAATTGAGCGGGCGGTCGGCAAAGACCTTGGCCTTGAGGTCGCGCAAGAAGCCCTCGGCGCCGCCAAACGGCGCCACCAGATCGATCAGCCAAGCCCGTTCGCCCGACCGCCAATCGGCCGGCGACAGGCGGAAAGCGCCGCTGCGCAGGCGCCGCTCCGCCTCTTCGGAAAGGAAGGCCCAGCTCGCGTACGCGATCGGCACGCCCTTCTTGCGGTAAAGGCGGAACTGCTTGGCAAGGATCGCCGGCACCAGCAGCCATTCCAGATCGGCCAGAAAGAGATGCTTGTGCGTGGGCGATTGGAAAGCCAGCCAGGTCATCTCGCCGAACAGCCGGCCCACATCGGCCCCGACCGTTTCGGTGGCCGGCTTCGCGCTGTTCGGATTCGACGTTTCCAGCGTCGGCGACCGTTTGGGTGCAGTCGGCGGCATGATCGGCCCTGCCGGCGGGGCTTTCGCCGCCGCGCCTTGCCGCGCCGTCTTGACCGTCGTGGCCGTCGTGGCCGCCCTGGCGGCCTTGTCGGTCTTGCCGGTCGCCGGCTTCGCCCCGGCCGCCTTCGGCTTGGCCGAACGTCCTCCTCGCCCGCTCATCGCTCTTCCCCTGTTTTTCCCGACCGGACCCAACGATCCGGCGGGCTGTTTGGCCCATCGAATATCATCTTAATCAACGAGTCAATTGCGAGTTTGTTTCGCATTGCGTCGGAATCGATAGATAATTCGTTTTACACGGGTTTTTTTGTTTTCATTTTCATATTTTAGTTTTTCTACCATTCCCTTAACCCCTCCTTGGCAACCCGGATCAGGGGCGAAAGGAGATATTGGATGATCCGCCTTTCGCCGATCTTCACTTCGACCGTCGCCACCATGCCGGGCAGGAGGGGCACGGTTTCGCCCTTCTCGACCACCATCGCGCCGCGCTCCAGCCCGACGCGGACCGCGTAATGGCGCTCGGCGCCGGCCGCGGCCGGCGGCAAGGGCGCCTGTTGGGGCGCGTCGGGCCGGGCGGGGGTTTCGACCGCCGAGGCCGAAACGCTTTCCACCACGCCCGGCAGCGTGCCGTAGAGGGTGAAGTTGAAGGCCTCGAGCTTGATTTCGGCCTTCTGGCCGGCCCGCACCCGCCCGACATCCTTGGAGGGCAGATAGGCCTCGACCACCAGCCGGCGCTGGTCGGGCACGATGCGCATCAGGGTCTCGCCCGGCTTGACCAC
>JACRPC010000027.1 GCA_016214125.1 Rhodospirillales bacterium
AGATGATCATGCCGGGCGACAACGTGACGATGGAGGTCGATCTGATCGCCCCCATCGCCATGGACGAGGGCCTGCGCTTCGCCATCCGCGAGGGCGGCCGAACCGTCGGCGCCGGCGTCGTCGCCAAGATCATCGAATAGCAAAGGACGCGTTCCGCCGGACTTAGGAGTGTAGCTCAACTGGTAGAGCACCGGTCTCCAAAACCGGGGGTTGGGGGTTCGAGCCCCTCCACTCCTGCCACCGGGCCGAACGGACGAGCTTTCTTCCCGGCACGACGCACGCAACGACAGGCATTGAAGAAGAGCGGTTAGACAGAACGGCATGGCGAAAATCAATCCCGGCCTTTTCGTGCGTCAGGTGCGGCAGGAAGCTGCCAAAGTCACCTGGCCGACGCGCAAGGAAACCACGGTCTCGACCATCATGGTGTTCGCCATGGTGTTCCTGGCCGCGCTGTTCTTCTTTTTGGCCGACGTGGTGATCGCGCGGGCGGTGAAGCTGATCTTCGGTTTGGGAGGCTAGGGCCGATGGCGGCGCACTGGTACGTCATTCACGTCTATTCGGGCTTCGAGAAGAAGGTCGCCCAATCGATCAAGGAGCAGGCCCAGCAGAAGGGCATGGCCGATTTGTTCGAGCAGGTGATGGTGCCGGTCGAGGAAGTGGTCGAGGTGCGCCGGGGCGCCAAGGTGAGCGCCGAGCGCAAATTCTTCCCCGGCTACGTCTTGATCAAGATGGAGCTGACCGACGAGACCTGGCATCTGGTCAAGAACACCCCCAAGGTCACCGGCTTCTTGGGCGGGCGCGGCCGGCCCTCGCCGATCACCGAGGCGGAAGCCCAGCGCATCTTGAAGCAGGTGCAGGAAGGAATCGAGCGGCCCAAGCCCTCGATCATGTTCGAGGTGGGCGAGCAGGTGCGCGTTTGCGACGGCCCCTTCACCTCGTTCAACGGCCTGGTCGAGGAAGTCGACGAGGAGAAGGCCCGCATCAAGGTGGCGGTGTCGATCTTCGGCCGCTCCACCCCGGTCGAGCTGGAGTATTCGCAGGTCGAGAAGATTTGAACCGCTTTCAACCCCGCGGGAGGCGCGCCACGCCGCACCGCGGACACCCCGGACCCCAGGGTCCGCATGCATGAGGTGATGACATGGCAAAAAAGGTCGTCGGCTACATCAAGCTGCAAATCCCGGCGGGGAAGGCCAATCCCTCGCCGCCGGTCGGTCCCGCGCTCGGTCAGCGCGGCCTGAACATCATGGAGTTCTGCAAGGCCTTCAACGCCGCCACCCAGCAGCTCGAGCCGGGGATGCCGATTCCGGTGGTGATCACCGCCTTTTCGGACCGCACCTTCAGCTTCATCACCAAGACGCCCCCGATCACCTACTTCCTCAAGAAGGCGGCGGGGATCGAGAAGGGCTCGCAGACCACCGGCCGCGGTGCCAAGGTGGGCAAGGTGACGATGACGCAGGTGCGCGACATCGCCGCCAAGAAGATGGCCGATCTCAACGCCCACGATATCGAGGCGGCGAGCAAGATGATCGTGGGGTCGGCCCGTTCGATGGGCCTTGAGGTGGTGGAGTAGGGCCATGGCAAACGGAAAACGACTGAAGACGGCCTATCAGGCCATCAACCGCGAGAGCTTCTACAAGGTCGACGAGGCGGTGAAGCTGATCAAGCAAAGCGCCGTGGCCAAGTTCGACGAGACGATCGAGATCGCCATCAATCTCGGCATCGATCCCCGTCACGCCGACCAGATGGTGCGCGGCGTCGTCGATCTGCCCAGCGGCACCGGCAAGAAGGTGCGGGTCGCCGTCTTCGCCAAGGGCGACAAGGCGGCCGAGGCCCAGAAGGCCGGCGCCGATCTGGTGGGCGCCGACGATCTGGCCGAGAAGGTCAACGCCGGCCAGATCGATTTCGACCGCTGCATCGCCACTCCCGACATGATGGGTCTGGTGGGCAAGCTGGGCAAGGTGCTGGGGCCGCGCGGCCTGATGCCCAACCCCAAGCTGGGCACCGTCACCCCCAACGTGGTCGAGGCGATCAAGGCGGCCAAGGGCGGCCAGGTGCAGTTCCGCGCCGAGAAGGCGGGGCTGGTTCATGCCGGCATCGGCAAGGCCAGCTTCACCCACGACGCCCTGGTGGCCAACGTCAAGGCCTTCGTCGACGCCATCAACAAGGCCAAGCCCTCGGGCGCCAAGGGCACCTATTTGAAAAAGGTGAGCCTCAGCTCGACCATGGGGCCGGGCCTGAAGCTCGACGTCGCCAGCCTCAGTCAGGCCGGCGGCTGACACCGGTTTCCGGCCGGCGGGATTTCGGTTCCGCAGGCCGGCGCGAGGAAGGGCGCTTAAACCCGCCCTTCAACCTGTCCGAGACCGTGGGTATCCCAAGGGCCGATGGCCCGAAGGGTTCAAAGGGAAACCGCCCGCGATAGACAGAGGACGAGAAGGTTGCCCGCCCTTCGGGGCGAAGCGGCTTTTGAACTTCTGGGACAGGCGAACCGGGCCTTTCATCGGCTCAGGCGAGCCGACGATGGGCCCATGTGGAACGGGACGGCCAAAAGCCGTTCCAGCTTTGCGGAGACGAAACCGTGGACCGGAACCAAAAGAAGCAACTGGTCGACACGCTGCACGGAATCTTCGCCGGCGCCGGTCTGGTGGTCGTGACCCATTACGCGGGTCTCACGGTCGCCGAGATGACCGAGCTACGGCGCAAGATGAAGGCGGCGGGGGCCAACTTCAAAGTGACGAAAAACCGGCTCACGCGTCTCGCCCTCAAGGACACGGCGTACGATTCGCTGGCCTCGCTGTTCACCGGTCCGACGGCGGTTGCCGTCTCCAACGACCCGGTGGCGGCGGCCAAGGTGGCGGTCGACTACGCCAAGGCCAACGAGAAGCTGGTGATCGTGGGCGGCGCCTTGGGCGCCAAGGTTCTGGGCGCCGATGGCGTCAAGGCTTTGGCCACCCTGCCGTCGCTCGACGAGTTGCGCGCCAAGCTGTTGGGCATGGTCAACACCCCGGCGACCCGTATCGCCGGCGTGCTCCAGGCTCCGGCGGGGCAGATCGCCCGCGTTCTCAAGGCCAAGGCCGAACAGGGCCAAGCCGCGTGATCCATCCTTACATTCCCGAAGTTCAAGCCGATAGGAGCAAAGACCAATGGCCGATCTAGCGAAACTGGTTGACGAGCTTTCCAGCCTGACCGTTCTCGAGGCTGCCGAGCTGTCGAAGATGTTGGAAGAGAAGTGGGGCGTCTCGGCGGCGGCCCCGGTGGCCGTGGCCGCGGTGGCCGCCGCCGGCGCCGGCGCCGCGCCGGCCGAAGAGAAGACCGAGTTCACGGTGGTGCTGGCCGATGCCGGCGAGAAGAAGATCAACGTGATCAAGGAAGTGCGCGCCATCACGGGCCTGGGCCTCAAGGAGGCCAAGGACCTGGTCGAAGGCGCGCCGAAGCCGGTCAAGGAAGGCGTGTCGAAAGACGAGGCCGCCAAGATCAAGAAGCAGCTCGAAGACGCCGGCGCCAAAGTCGACGTCAAGTAAGGTTGCTTCGAACGGGACGTGCGTGTTGGTTTCCGGCGCCGGCGGGGTATCCCGCCGGTGGCCGGGCGTTTTCCGTTGGCGCCCAGCGGACGACGAAACGGTTTCGACCTGGGCGCGTTGGATCGAGTTGACGAGGAAAAGGCCATGGCCAAGTCCTTCACCGGGCGCAAGCGCATCCGCAAGAATTTCGGTCGCATTCCGTCGATTGCGACGATGCCGAACCTGATCGAGGTGCAAAAGAGCTCCTACGATCGCTTCTTGCAGATGGACATCCCGCCCGAGAAGCGCGACAACGCCGGCCTGCAGGAAGTCTTCAAATCGGTCTTCCCGATCCGCGATTTCTCGGAGCGCGGCACGCTCGAGTTCGTCAAGTACGAGCTGGAAGCGCCCAAATACGATGTCGACGAGTGCCAGCAGCGCGGCATGACCTTCGCCGCGCCCTTGAAGGTGACGCTGCGCCTGGTGGTGTGGGATGTCGACGAGGAGACCGGTTCGCGCTCGATCCGCGACATCAAGGAGCAGGACGTCTATATGGGCGACATGCCGCTGATGACGGCCAACGGCACCTTCATCATCAACGGCACCGAACGCGTCATCGTCTCGCAGATGCACCGCTCGCCCGGCGTCTTCTTCGACCACGACAAGGGCAAGACCCACAGCTCGGGCAAGTATCTGTTCGCCGCCCGGGTCATTCCCTATCGCGGCTCGTGGCTCGATTTCGAATTCGACGCCAAGGATCTGGTCTATGTCCGCATCGACCGCCGGCGCAAGCTGCCGGTGACGACGCTGCTCTACGCGCTCGACAACGCCGAGACCGAGGCCCGGCGCAAAAAGGCGGTCAAGGACGGTCGCGCCTTCGATCCCACCACCGCCAAGGGTCTGACCCGCGAGGACATCCTCGGCCATTTCTACGCCACGCTGCTTTACAAGCGCGGCAAGAAGGGTTGGCGCACCGGCTTCGATCCCGAGCGGATGAAGGGCGTCAAGCTCGGCCACGATTTGATCGACGCCAAGTCGGGCAAGGTCGTCGCCGAATCCGGCACCAAGCTCACGCTCAGGCTGGCGCGCAAGCTCAAGGAAAGCGGGCTCGACGAATATCTGGTCGCCCACGAGGATTTGGCCGGCGCCTATGTGGCGCTCGATCTCATCGACGAGAAGACCGGGGAAATCTTCGTCGAGGCCGGCGAGGAGCTGACCGCCGACGCCATCGAGACCTTGGAGCAGGCGGGCGTCACCGAGATTCCGGTGCTGGCGATCGACCACGTCAATGTCGGCCCCTACATCCGCAACACGCTGGCGGTGGACAAGAATTCGGTGCGCGAGGAAGCGCTGATCGACATCTACCGGGTGATGCGCCCGGGCGAGCCGCCGACGCTGGAAACCGCCGAAGCCCTGTTCCAGGGCCTGTTCTTCGACGAGGAACGCTACGACCTTTCGGCGGTCGGCCGCGTCA
Source organism: Rhodospirillales bacterium (assembly GCA_016214125.1). Classification (GTDB taxonomy): domain Bacteria; phylum Pseudomonadota; class Alphaproteobacteria; order Rhodospirillales; family WMHbin7; genus JACRPC01. The sequence continues at coordinate 4,972 of JACRPC010000027.1, forward strand.
AGATGAACGCCCGCCTGAGCCTGGCCGGCGTACCCGACACCGTGCGGGTGCTGCGCCGCGACGACATCCTGGGCGTGATCAAGATTCTGGTCGAGCTCAAGGACGGCAAGGGCGAGATCGACGACATCGACCATCTCGGCAACCGCCGGGTCCGTTCGGTCGGCGAGCTGATGGAAAACCAGTACCGCCTGGGCCTGTTGCGCATGGAGCGCGCCATCCGCGAGCGCATGGGCTCGGTCGACATCGACACCGTGATGCCGCACGACCTGATCAACGCCAAGCCGGCGGCCGCCGCGGTGCGCGAATTCTTCGGCTCGTCGCAATTGTCGCAGTTCATGGACCAGACCAATCCGCTTTCGGAAATCACCCACAAGCGCCGCCTGTCGGCCTTGGGGCCGGGCGGCTTGACCCGCGAGCGCGCCGGCTTCGAGGTGCGCGACGTCCATCCCACCCATTACGGACGCATCTGCCCGATCGAGACGCCGGAAGGCCCCAACATCGGCCTCATCAACTCGCTGGCCACCTTCGCCCGCGTCAATCAGTACGGCTTCATCGAAAGCCCGTACCGCAAGGTATCGAACAGCCGGGTGACCGACGAGGTCATCTATCTGTCGGCGATGGAAGAGGGCAAATACACCATCGCCCAGGCCAACGCGGTGCTCGATGCCAAGGGCCACTTCACCGAGACGCTGGTGAGCTGCCGCAAGGGCGGCGACTTCGTCATGGTCCAGCCCCAGGAAATCCAATTCATCGACGTGAGCCCCAAGCAGCTCGTTTCGGTGGCGGCGGCCTTGATTCCGTTCCTGGAGAACGACGACGCCAACCGCGCCCTGATGGGGTCGAACATGCAGCGCCAAGCGGTACCGCTGCTTAGGGCGGAAGCGCCCTTGGTCGGCACCGGCATGGAGGAGGCGGTGGCCCGCGATTCCGGGGCCGCCATCGCCGCCAAGCGCGCCGGGGTGATCGACCAGGTCGACGCCACCCGCATCGTCATCCGCGCCACCGAGGAGACCAGCAGCTCGGCGCCCGGCGTCGACATCTACAATCTCCTGAAGTTCCAGCGTTCGAACCAGAACACCTGCATCACCCAGCGGCCGCTGGTCAAGGTGGGCGACGTGGTCGGCAAGGGCGACATCATCGCCGACGGCCCCTCGACCCAACTGGGCGAATTGGCGCTGGGCCGCAACGTGCTCTGCGCCTTCATGCCCTGGAACGGCTACAACTTCGAGGACTCGATCCTGATCAGCGAGCGCATCGTGCGCGACGACGTCTTCACCTCGATCCACATCGAGGAGTTCGAGGTCATGGCGCGCGACACCAAGCTGGGCCAGGAGGAAATCACCCGCGACATCCCCAATGTCGGCGAGGACGCGCTCAAGAATCTCGACGAGGCCGGCATCGTCTACATCGGCGCCGAGGTCAAGCCGGGCGACATTCTGGTCGGCAAGGTGACGCCGAAGGGCGAAAGCCCGATGACCCCGGAAGAGAAGCTGTTGCGCGCCATCTTCGGCGAAAAGGCCTCGGACGTGCGCGACACCTCGCTCCGGCTGCCGCCCGGCGTCAACGGCACCATCGTCGAGGTCCGGGTCTTCTCGCGCCGCGGCGTCGAGAAGGACGAGCGCGCGCTGGCCATCGAGCGGGCGGAAATCGAGCGCCTGGCCAAGGACCGCGACGACGAAAAGGCGATCCTGGAACGCAGCTTCCAAACCCGGCTGCGCGAACTGCTGCTCGACCAGAAGGCGGCGGGCAGCAAGGGTGTCAAGGCCGGCGTCGAGCTGACCGAATCGGTCCTCGACAGCATGCCGCCCAGCCAGTGGCGCCACATCGGCGTCGCCAGCGACGCGGTGATGGGCGAGATCGAAGAGTTGAAGCGCACCTTCGACGATTCGATCGGCAAGCTGCAGGAGCGCTTCGAGAACAAGGTCGAGAAGTTGCAGCGCGGCGACGAGCTGCCGCCCGGCGTGATGAAGATGGTCAAGGTCTTCGTCGCCGTGAAACGCAAGCTGCAGCCGGGCGACAAGATGGCCGGCCGCCACGGCAACAAGGGCGTGATCTCGCGCATCGTGCCGATGGAGGACATGCCCTATCTCGACGATGGCCGCCCGGTCGACATCGTGCTCAACCCCTTGGGCGTGCCGTCGCGCATGAATGTGGGCCAGATTCTGGAAACCCATCTGGGCTGGGCCTGCGCCGGATTGGGCCGCGAAATCGGCCAGATCATCGATTCGGTCAAGCGCGAAACCGAGAAGCCGGCCAAGCTGCGCGCCTGGCTCAAGGACATCTATGGCGAAAAGATCGCCAAGAGCGAGATCGCCCCCTTGGACGACGAGGAGGTGATGGAGCTGTCCGAGAACCTGCGCGCCGGCGTGCCGGTGGCCTCGCCGGTCTTCGATGGCGCCCGGGAATCGGACATCGTCGCCATGCTCGAGCGCGCCGGTCTGGCCTCGTCGGGCCAGGTGATTCTCACCGACGGGCGCACCGGCGAACCCTTCGACCGCAAGGTGACGGTGGGCTACATCTACATGCTGAAGCTGCACCATCTGGTCGACGACAAGATCCACGCCCGTTCGATCGGTCCCTACTCGCTCGTCACCCAGCAGCCGCTGGGCGGCAAGGCGCAGTTCGGCGGCCAGCGCTTCGGCGAAATGGAGGTGTGGGCGCTCGAAGCCTACGGCTCCGCCTACACGCTGCAAGAAATGCTCACCGTCAAATCGGACGACGTCTCGGGCCGCACCAAGGTCTACGAGGCGATCGTGCGCGGCGAGGACAATTTCGAGGCCGGCGTGCCCGAATCCTTCAACGTTCTGGTCAAGGAACTGCATTCCTTGGGTCTCAACGTCGAGCTCAATCAGAAGAATTTCTGATCGATCCCGGCGACGGTCTGCGGCCTTTCGGTTTGCGAATGGAGTGAACGATGAACGAGTTGATGAAAATCTTCGGTCAGGTGCGCGGCTCGCAGAGCTTCGACCAGATCCGCATTGCCATCGCCAGCCCCGAGCGCATCCGCTCGTGGAGCTTCGGCGAAATCAAGAAGCCGGAGACCATCAACTACCGCACCTTCAAGCCCGAGCGCGACGGCCTGTTCTGCGCCCGCATCTTCGGGCCGATCAAGGACTACGAATGCTTGTGCGGCAAGTACAAGCGCATGAAGTACCGCGGCATCACCTGCGAAAAATGCGGCGTCGAGGTGACGCTGGCCAAGGTGCGGCGCGAACGCATGGGCCACATCGAGCTGGCCAGCCCGGTTGCCCACATCTGGTTCTTGAAGTCGCTGCCGTCGCGCATCGGCCTCTTGCTCGACATGACCCTGAAGGACCTCGAGCGCGTCCTCTATTTCGAGAACTACGTGGTCGTCGAGCCCGGCCTGACGCCTTTGAAGATCCGCGAGCTGCTCTCGGAAGAGCAGTACATGAAGGCCCAGGAGGAGTTCGGCGAGGATTCCTTCCAGGTCAACATCGGCGCCGAGGCGATCAAGACCATGCTGGTCGCCATCGATCTCGAGCGCGACCGCCAGACGGTGCGCGAGGACCTCAAGGAAACCACCAGCGAGGCCAAGCGCAAGAAGCTGGTCAAGCGGTTGAAGCTGATCGAGGCCTTCCTGGAATCCGGCTGCCGCCCGGAATGGATGATTCTGGATGTCGTCCCGGTCATTCCGCCCGAACTGCGCCCGCTGGTGCCGCTGGACGGCGGCCGCTTCGCCACCTCGGACCTGAACGATCTTTACCGCCGGGTCATCAACCGCAACAACCGCCTGAAGCGGCTGATCGAACTGCGCGCGCCCGACATCATCGTGCGCAACGAGAAGCGCATGCTGCAAGAGGCGGTCGACGCCCTGTTCGACAACGGCCGGCGCGGCCGCGCCATCACCGGCGCCAACAAGCGCCCGCTGAAGTCGCTCTCCGACATGCTGAAGGGCAAGCAGGGCCGCTTCCGCCAGAACCTGTTGGGCAAGCGCGTCGATTATTCCGGCCGTTCGGTGATCGTGGTCGGCCCGGAACTCAAGCTGCACCAGTGCGGCCTGCCCAAGAAGATGGCCTTGGAGCTCTTCAAGCCCTTCGTCTATTCCAAGCTTGAACTCTACGGCATGGCCACCACCATCAAGGCCGCCAAGCGGATGGTGGAAAAGGAACGGCCCGAGGTGTGGGACATTCTGGAAGAGGTGATCCGCGAGCATCCGGTGCTGCTGAACCGCGCCCCCACCTTGCACCGCCTGGGCATTCAGGCTTTCGAGCCGGTGCTGATCGAGGGCAAGGCGATCCAGCTCCATCCGCTGGTCTGCACCGCCTTCAACGCCGACTTCGACGGCGATCAGATGGCCGTGCACGTACCGCTGTCGATGGAGGCGCAGCTCGAGGCGCGCGTCCTCATGATGAGCACCAACAACATCCTCTCGCCCGCCAACGGCAAGCCGATCATCGTGCCCAGCCAGGACATCATCCTGGGCCTCTACTACATCACGCTCGACATCCCGGGCGAGAAGGGCGAGGGCATGGCCTTCGCCAATGTCGGCGAGATTCAGCACGCGCTCGACAACAAGATCGTCACGCTGCACACCCGCATCAAGTGCCGTTACAAGGGCGTCGACGAGCAGGGCAAGCCGATCACCGTGCGGGTCGAAACCACGCCCGGACGCATGCTGCTGTCCGAAGTTCTTCCGCGCCACCCCAACGTGCCCTTCAGCCTGATCAACCGGCTCTTGACCAAGAAGGAAATCCAGAACGTCATCGACATCGTCTACCGCCATTGCGGCCAGAAGGAGACGGTGATCTTCGCCGACCGCATCATGTCGCTGGGCTTCGCCCACGCCTGCCGCGCCGGCATTTCCTTCGGCAAGGACGATCTCATCATCCCGGCGACCAAGGCCGGGCTGGTGCAGGACACCGAAGAGAAGGTCAAGGAGTACGAGCAGCAATACCAGGACGGCCTGATCACCCAGGGCGAAAAATACAACAAGGTGGTCGACGCCTGGTCGCACTGCACGGAAAAGGTGGCCGAGGAGATGATGAAGCAGATCTCCAAGGTCGAGACCGGCAAGCCGATCAACTCGATCTACATGATGGCGCATTCCGGCGCCCGCGGTTCGGCGGCCCAGATGAAGCAGCTTGCCGGCATGCGCGGCCTGATGGCCAAGCCCTCGGGCGAGATCATCGAGACGCCGATCATCGCCAACTTCAAGGAAGGCCTGACCGTGCTCGAGTACTTCAACTCGACCCACGGCGCCCGCAAGGGCCTGGCCGACACCGCCTTGAAGACCGCCAACTCGGGCTATCTGACGCGCCGTCTGGTCGACGTCGCCCAGGACGCCATCATCACCGAGGAAAATTGCGGCACCAACGAGGGCCTGACGGTGGCCGCGGTCATCGAAGGCGGCGAGGTCATCGCCTCCTTGGGCGAGCGCATCCTTGGCCGCTCGGCCTCGGCCGACATCATCGATCCCGACAGCGGCAAGGTGATCGTCAAGGCCGCCGCCATCATCGACGAGGTGGCGGTGGAGCTGATCGAGGCCGCCGGCATCGAACAGGTGGGCGTGCGTTCGGTGCTGACCTGCAAGAGCCCGACCGGCATCTGCGGCACCTGCTACGGCCGCGATCTGGCGCGCGGCACCCGAGTCAATGTCGGCGAGGCGGTGGGCGTGATCGCCGCCCAGTCGATCGGCGAGCCGGGCACCCAGCTCACCATGCGCACCTTCCACATCGGCGGCGCCGCCCAGCGCGGCGCCGAGCAATCGAGCGTCGAGGCCTCCTACGACGCCACGGTGTCGATCGCCAACAAGAACGTGGTCACCAATTCGTCGGGCCAAACCGTGCTGATGAGCCGCAATTGCGAGGTCATCCTCACCGATCCGACCAGCGGCCGCGAAAAGGCGCGCCACCGCATTCCCTACGGCGCCAAGCTGCTGGTCACCGACAAGCAGAAGATCGCCAAGGGCACCAAGCTGGCCGAATGGGACCCCTACACCCTGCCGATCATCACCGAGCGCGACGGCTCCGTCCATTTCGAGGATTTGGTCGAAGGCCTGTCGATGCGCGAAGTCTTGGACGAGGCCACCGGCATCGCCTCCAAGGTGGTGGTCGATTGGAAGCAGCAGCCCAAGGGCAGCGATTTGAAGCCGCGCATCTTGTTGAAGGACGCCCGCGGCCACATCGTCAAATTGCCCAACGGCACCGAGGCGCGCTACTTCATGAGCGTCGATTCGATCCTCTCGGTTGACAACGGCCAGAAGGTCCATGCCGGCGACGTGGTCGCCCGCCTGCCGCGCGAGGGCACCAAGACCCGCGACATCACCGGCGGTCTGCCCCGGGTGGCCGAGCTGTTCGAAGCCCGCAAGCCGAAGGACTACGCGATCATCGCCGAGTGCGACGGCCGCATCGAGTTCGGCAAGGACTACAAGTCGAAGCGCCGCATTCTGGTCATCCCCGAGAACGGTGACCCCTTGGAGTATCTGATCCCCAAGGGCAAGCACATCAGCGTCCAGGAGGGCGATTATGTCCGCCAGGGTGATCCCCTGATGGACGGCAACCCGGTGCCGCACGACATCTTGCGCGTGCTGGGCGTCGAGGCCCTGGCCAAGTACCTGATCAACGAAATCCAGGAGGTCTACCGCCTGCAAGGCGTGAAGATCAACGACAAGCACATCGAGGTGATCGTTCGTCAGATGCTGCAGAAGGTCGAGATCACCGATCCGGGCGACACCACCTTCCTGGTCGGCGAGCAGGCCGACCGCACCGATTTCGTCGCCGAGAACGCCAAGGCGAAGGCGGAAAAGGGCAAGCCGGCGGGCGCCATTCCGGTGCTGCAGGGCATCACCAAGGCCAGCCTGCAGACCCACTCCTTCATCTCGGCCGCCTCCTTCCAGGAGACGACCCGGGTGCTGACCGAGGCCGCGGTCTCGGGCAAGGTCGATCACCTGATCGGCTTGAAGGAGAACGTCATCGTCGGCCGTCTGATCCCGGCCGGCACCGGGGCGGTGATGAACCGCCTGCGCGAGATCGCCGCCAAGCGCGATCGCGAGATGGCCGCCCAGGCCGAGGCCCCGGCCTTGCCGCCGGGCGCCCCGGCCGCCGAATAGCGGCTGGGCGGAACGGACGGCGCATGCACGCCTACCGCACGCACACCTGCGGCGCGCTTCGGGCCGAGCAGGTGGGCCAACCGGCCCGCCTGTCCGGCTGGGTGCACAAGAAGCGCGACCACGGCAATCTGCTGTTCGTCGATCTGCGCGACCATTACGGCATCACCCAGTGCGTGGCCGACGTCTCGTCGCCCATCTTCGCCCAGTTGGAGGCGCTGAAGCCGGAAAGCGTGGTGACGGTGACCGGCCGCGTGGTACGCCGCTCGCCCGAAACCGTCAATCCCAAGCTGCCGACCGGCGAGATCGAGCTGGTGGCCGACACGGTGGCGCTGCAATCGTCGGCCGAGGCCCTGCCCTTTCCGATCGCCGGCGAGCAGGACTATCCGGAAGACATGCGGCTGGCCTACCGCTTCCTCGATCTCAGGCGCGAAGGCGTACACGCCAACATGATGCTGCGCTCACGGGTGATCGCCAGCCTGCGCCGGCGGATGATCGAGCAGGGCTTCACCGAATTCCAAACCCCGATCCTGACCGCCTCGAGCCCCGAGGGCGCCAGGGACTATCTGGTGCCGTCGCGCATCCATCCCGGCAAGTTCTACGCCCTTCCGCAAGCGCCGCAGCAGTTCAAGCAGCTTCTGATGGTGGCCGGCTTCGACCGCTATTTTCAGATCGCGCCTTGCTTCCGCGACGAGGACGGCCGGGCCGATCGCAGCCCGGGCGAGTTCTACCAGCTCGATTTCGAGATGAGCTTCGTCACCCAGGACGACGTCTTCGCCGCCATCGAGCCGGTGCTGGCCGGCGTCTTTGAGGAGTTCGGCCAAGGCCTCACCGTCACCAAGCCGCCTTTCCAGCGCATCGCTTATGACGAGGCGATGCTGAAATACGGTTCCGACAAGCCCGATCTGCGCAACCCGCTGCTGATTGCCGAGGCCACCGAAGCCTTCCGGGGCTCGGGCTTCGGCATCTTCGCCAAGGCGATCGAGCAGGGGCAGGTGGTGCGCGCCATCCCGGCGCCCAAGGCGGCCGCCCGCCCGCGCAGCTTCTTCGACAAGCTGAACGACTGGGCGCGCGAGCAGGGCATGGCCGGGCTGGGCTACATCGTGTTCGAGGCCGAAGGCGCCAAGGGGCCGATCGCCAAGAATCTCGACGCCCCGCGCCACGAGCAAATCCGCGCCCAAGCCGGCGTCGGTGCCGGTGACGCCGTCTTCTTCGTTTGCGCCAAGCCGGGCGAGGTGGAAAAATTCGCCGGCTTGGTGCGCAGCAAGCTTTGCGCCGATCTCGATCTGCTCGAGAAGGACAGCTTCCGCTTCTGCTGGATCGTCGATTTCCCGATGTACGAGTGGAACGAGGACACCAAGAAGATCGAATTCAGCCACAACCCCTTCTCGATGCCCCAGGGCGGCATGGAGGCGCTGGAGACCCAGGACCCTCTCACCATCAAGGCCTATCAATACGACATCGTCTGCAACGGGGTCGAGCTGTCGTCGGGCGCCATCCGCAACCATCGCCCCGACATCATGCTGAAGGCCTTTTCGATCGCCGGTTATCCGGCCGAGGAGGTCGAGCGCCGCTTCGGCGGCATGCTCAACGCCTTCCGCTTCGGCGCGCCGCCGCATGGCGGCTCGGCGCCCGGCATCGACCGCATCGTCATGCTGCTGGCCGACGAGCCCAACATCCGCGAGGTGATCCTGTTCCCGATGAATCAGCAGGCCCAGGATTTGCTGATGCAGGCGCCGGCCGAGATCGATCCGGCCCGCCTCAAGGAGTTGCATTTGCGGATCGAACAGCCTAAGAAGATTGTGAAGGGCTGAACGAACCATAAGGGCGTCTTGGCATGCCCAGAGAAACGCGACGCGTCGTCTTCTCCCACGCCGAACTCCATCTGGCGATGAGCGAATACGCCCATCATCTGGGCAAGGCCTTGCCGTCGGGTTGGATGGAGAGCCTGGCCTTCGATCCCAAGCGCGATCCGGCTTTGGTCATCATGCGCCGGCTGGAATCGGGTTCGATGCAGCCCGCCACCTTCCGCCTGCCCGAAGTGGGGGCGGCGCTGCTTCTTTTCTGCACCAACCACAAGATCCCGCTGCCCAAGCGCGGCCGCAAGGGTCTGGAGAAGCACGAGGACACCGCGGCCTTCACCATCGTCCACCAGATCCGCTACGCCACCTGCACGCGCGTGCTGATCCTCGATACCCAGGAAAGCGGGCGTCACCACCTGCGCAAGCTCTTGCGCCAAGGCCAGATCGCCGACGCCGTCGAGGCCGGCAGCGCCGAGGAGGCGTTGGCGATTCTGGGCAAGCCGGAAAAGCGGCCCGATCTGGTGTTGTGCGAATCCGAATTGGGCGATCAGAGCGGATTCGATTTCGCCCGGGCGCTGCGGGCGAAAGAGGGCCATCCGGCCCGCCAGATTCCCATCTTGCTGTTCAGTTCCGATCCGAAGCTGCCCTCGTCCGATCGGTGGCGCAAAGCCGGCGTCTCGGCGGTGTTGCCCAAGCCGATCGGTCCCCAGGCGCTGATCGACGCCGTCATCAACACGGTGCATGTGTAGGGTGGAGGAGGGTCAGACGACCAGACGCACCGGCGGCAATTCGTGCCATTTCAGCACGCCCAGAATGCGCTCAGCTCGGCTGACATGGTCGGGATCGTCGCCGTGATGGCGCTTGGCATAATCGACCCGGTCCTCCCATTCGGCGATCATGTCGCGCCGCCGGTCGGGTTGGGCGCGCTCCTCGACCAGGGCGCCGATGGTGCTATCGTAGGCGGGATTGAGTTCGGAGGGAAAGCCGACCAGCCGGTATTCCTCCCAGCTTAGGGTGCCGCTCAAATAGAACTCGTAGGTGAGATCGGCCAGTTCGCGCGGCGACATGTCGCGCAAATTGGCGCGCTCGACCGGCGCCGGCAATTGCGCCGGCGGCGGGGCCGGCTGGGCAACGATCTCGACGCGGCCCTTGGGGGGCGCGGGGAGGGGAGGGCGTTTGGTCTCGGGCGCCAGAGCGGCGTCGCGCCGTTCGGTCGAGACCGGACGGCCCAGCGTCGGTTCAAGGCGTGTGGTAACCACTCGAACCCCGCAATCAGGCGGCGACGCCATCCCGGTTGGACTGGCGGGCGCGCTTGGTTTCATACATGGCGGTGTCGGCGCGGGCCAGGAGATCGCTCTCGCTGTCCTTGGCGCCATAGGCCTGGATGCCGACGCTGGCGCGCACGGCGATCAGGCTGTCGCCGATCATCGCCATGGTGGTGTTCAGCGCACGCTCGATGGTCTTGGCGCGCCGCCAGCCATTGTGCCAGGCGGTTTCGGTGAACAGGACGGCGAACTCGTCGCCGCCCAGACGGCCGACCGCGTCGGTTTCGCGCACCGTGGCCAACAGCCGGCTGGCGACCTGACGCAGAACCTCATCGCCGGCGGCGTGACCGAAACTGTCGTTGATCGGCTTGAAGCCGTCGAGATCGATATAGACCAGCACACCGCCCCCTTCCTCGTGGCGCTTGGCTTCGGCCAAGGCCAGATGCAGGCGCTCGGCAAAGCCGCGCCGGTTGAGAAGCCCGGTGAGCGGGTCTTGGGTGCAAAGCTGCTCCAATTCGGCGATCCGCGCCTTTTGGGCGTGCAGGCGGTTCTTGGCCTCGGTGGCGATGGCCAGCGCCAGATCGATCAGCCGCTCGCCTTCGCGCTCGTAAAGCCCGCCATGCGGGCGGCCGAAGCGTTTGAGGTAGCGGGCGATGCGCTCGATGTCGCGAACGAGAGCCCGGTCGGGGTCCGGGGCTTGGGTGTTGAGGATCATGTTCACGGCTTGCCCTCCTGGCTTACCAACGCAGGGAACCCACCCCTTTTTCCTTGCAAGCCCTATGCTAAGAGAAAATCCTTGAAAATCAGTTAAATACCCGGCGGAAGGTGGGCAAAATCTGCCGGGTTGGTGGGATGGAGAGCGATCGGGCGGTCGATTTTTCCCCTTGGACCCGGTTGGCGGCGCACCATATTTCCCTGGTACCCTTCTGGCTAAATCCCCTATTCTTGAACCTTCAGAAAAAGACGAGGTTGCGGATGAAAGCGGCGTATGGGATCGGATTGGCTCTCGCCCTGGGGGCGGGCAGCACCGTCATCGCCCATGCCGCATCAGCCGCCGATTTGGTGCCGCATCGCGCCGGCTATGTCATGTCGCTCAAATCGGCCAATCAGGGCAGCGGCGTGGTGGCGGTGAAGGGGGTGATGACCTATGCCTTCGCCGACAGTTGCGACGGCTGGACGGTCGAGAACCGCACCGTCATGACGCTCACCCAGGCCGAAGGGGCCGAGATCGAAACCGTCTGGAGCTTCGTCACCTGGGAATCGCGCGACGGGCTGCGCTACCGCTTTCGGGTATCCAGCACCCGCGATGGCGAGGTGATCGAGGAAATCCAGGGCACCGCGCGGCTGGAGGGCAAGGGCAAGGGCGGCAAGGTCCAACTCGTCAAGCCCGAAAAGGCGACGCTCGCCTTGCCCAAGGGCACCCTCTTTCCCACCGAGCACACGGCGGTGCTGATCGATCGCGCCCGGGCCGGCGACAAGATCGTGTCGCGCACCGTCTATGACGGCGCTTCGCTCGATTCGCCGCATCTGGTGAACGCCCTGGTCGGCGCCGCCTTCAAGGCGGGCGAAAACGGCTTGGGGCCCTTGGCCGACAACGCCCTTCTGAAACGCGCGTCCTGGCGTTCGCAGATGGCGTTCTTTCCCTCGGGCAGCAAGGAAAGCGTGCCCACCTACGAGGTGGCGCTTCGGCTGTTCGACAACGGTATCGCCCAGGATGTCGAGCAGGATTTCGGCGGCTTTTCGGTGCGGGCCAAACTCGACAAGATCGAGCGCCTGCCCAAGCCCGACTGCTGATTTTCTCCAATCTTACGGATCGCGCTGATGAACGTTTCGCTCGGCTATCCCGTGCCCAAGCCGCCCGCCCAGGCCGAACCCCTGCGGGTGGCGCCCGGGATATTCTGGCTTCGGATGCCGTTGCCCTTCCGGCTCGATCACATCAATCTGTGGCTGATCGACGAGGGCGACGGCTACACGCTGGTCGATACCGGGATCGCCAACGACGCCACCCGCGCGGTCTGGGAATGCGTGTTCGCCGGTCCGCTCAAGACGAAGCCCCTACAGCGCATCGTCTGCACCCATTGCCATCCCGACCATATGGGCCTGGCCGGCTGGCTGGGGCCGCGCTTCGGCATCCCCTTGCATGCCTCGCAATCCGATTGGGCTTTCTGCCGCATGCTGGCCCGCGAGGGCGGCGCCGATTTCCTCGATTGCCAGGAACAGTTCTATTGCCGCGCCGGTTTCGGGCCCGAGGATCTGGCCCTGGTGCGCGGACGCGGCAACACCTATGGCACGCGGGTGGTGCCGCCGCCGCCTTCCTTCAGCCGTCTGCTCGACGGCCAGACGGTGCGGATGGGCGGCTCGGATTGGCGGCCGATCTCCGGCCGCGGCCATTCGCCCGAGCATATGTGCCTCTATTCGGCGGACCGGAAGGTTCTGATTTCCGGTGATCAGATCCTGCCCAAGATCAGCCCGGTGGTCGGCGTCTGGCCGCAGGAACCCGACGCCAATCCGCTCGATCTGTTCATCTCCTCGCTCGAGCGTTATCGCGGCCTGCCCGAGGACACGTTGGTCTTGCCGTCGCACGGCCTGCCCTTCACCGGCCTTGAGCGCCGGCTCGACCAGTTGGCGCACCATCATGACGCGCGGCTGGACGACACCAGGCGGGGCTGCGTCGAATGGGCGCCGGCGCGCCAGATTCTCGACACGCTCTTTCCCCGGCCGCTCGACAACATCGAAGTCTTCTTCGCCGCCGGCGAAACGGTGGCGCATCTGCATTATCTGATGGGGCTGGGTCAGGTCGAACGCCGGTTCGACGCCGACGGCGTCTATCGGTTCCGGGCGCGTTAATTCGTCGCCGGAGCGGCGCCGCAATAAAGCCCGTAGAGGGTGGCGATCACCGCGCTCGCCTCCTCGCCGGCCAGGGAATAATAGATGGTCTGGGCAACGCGGCGCGTTTGGACGAGATTGTCGCGGCGCAGTCGCGCCAAATGCTGGGATAGGGCCGATTGGCTGAGCCCGATCAGGCGCTCGAGCTGGCCCACCGATTTCTCGCCATGCAGAAGCTGACAAAGCACCAGAAGGCGGTGTTCGTTGCTCATCGCCTTCAAAAGCGCGCTGGCGCGCCGGGCGCTGGTTTGCAATTGCTCGAGATTGATCAGCAATTCGTCACTCATGGAAAACCCCTATAGGCGAGGTTTATAATATACCACTAATTTTTGATACTTCAATTCTCTCAACGGACTGAAGGGCGTTATAACATCTACCCAAGAATAGCCGGGCCCAAGCCTTAGCGACAAACCGCCCCGGGGTGGATTGCCAGGCAGGGCAGGCTACGATAGGTTTGAACCTCTTGTGTCACGGAGTGCGTCGATGCGTCGTCTTGCGGTTCTGGCTCTTGGTTTGGCAATGGGCGCCTTGGCCGGCTCGGCCTGGGCGGACGAGGTCATCACCGTGACGCTGGGCAAACACCATCCGCTGAAGCTCGATCGCCGCGCGGCGGCGGTCTTCATCGGCAAGCCGGAAATCGTCGATTACGTCGGCTTTCGCTCCGATCATTTTTTCCTTCTCGGTCAAGCCCTGGGCGAAACCTCGCTCCTGATCCTCGATTCGCGGGACAAGGAGATCCTCAAGGCCCATGTGGTGGTCGTTCCCGAAACGGATCGCCACGTCACCATCAACCGGGGCGGCAAGAACATGAAGGACGGCATTGCCGAGGAGACCTTGAGCTGCGGGGAGCGCTGCTCGAGCGTTTCGGTCTCGGGAACAAGCGCCGCCAAACCGGGTGCCGGCGATTCCGGCAGCGGCAACGGCGACATGGGCGGCCCGGCCACGACCGAGTCCGGTTCGCCGGCCGGCAACGCCGCCAAGGAACTTTCGGGTTCCAAATCCCGGTAGTTAGCCCGCCTTCGCGGCCGCCGTTCCGCCGGCCGGATAACTGTGGCGCGGCGCGGTATCCAGAATGGCCTTGGCCTCAAGATCGTCGACCGGATAGGTCAGGCTTTCGATGACGAATTGCGGCCGAACGACGTTGTCGTCGGCGGGGATCACCAGCGGCTTCAGCGATTCGAGAATCCGTTCCGCCACCGGCTGGCACTTGTCCCAATTGGTGTTTTGCAGCATCAGGCAGAATTCGTTGTCCTGGGTCTTGGCGATCAGGTCGCTGGTGCGGTGGACCTGGCGCAGGACGGCGGCCACCGCCACCACCACCTGATGGGTGATCTCGTAGCCGTAGCGCTGGAAGATTTCGCGCAGATTGGCGACGCGCACGAACATGAGGGCGCCCAGGAACTGGCCGCGCTTGGCTTGGGCCAGGACCACCGGAAAGAACTGTTCGAAGGCATGACGGTTGATGACGCCGGTGGTCTTGTCGGTGCCGCCGCCGTGATAAAGCTCGTCGTCCATGTCCAAGAGCCGTTGGGCGATGTCGAGCCTGAGGCGAAACTCGGCGGCGTTGTAGGGCTTCATCATGAAATCGTCGGCGCCGACCGCCAGGGCCTCGATCAGCGCGTCCTTGTCGGAGCGCGAGCTGTGGAAGATCACATAGGTGTAGCGGGGACGGGGAAGCGCCCGCAGGCGCTTGACGAATTCGACGCCGTCGATCGAGCCCTCGAGCGCGAAATCGACGATGACGATGCGGATGTCGTCGGCCTTGAACCATTCGAGCCCCGCCACGCCCGAGGTCTCGCAATGGACCCGATAGCCGGACCGCTCCATCTTGGATTTGATGATGCGCGAGACCAAGGGGTCCTGGTCGACGATCAGAACCTTGAGCGCCGTCGCGCCGGATTTTCGTTCGGATTCGGTCGGGTCCGCCATGTCGGTTGGCCCCTTTGGGTTTTCCCCCAAGAGATACCCCCCGAAAGCCCTCCCTGGCAACCCCTCTCGGTTCGCCAAGCCCCCTCATAACCCTTTCCAAGGTGGTCGAATTTACCCAGAATGGGCCGATTGAGGGTTTTGGCGAGGATCGGCAGCGTGCGCTTGGTTCGGCTTGGTCTTGTCCTTCTTCTGGCGACCCTGTGGGGATTCGGCGCCGCCCGGGCGGCCGAACTCGATCGGGCGCTCGAAGCCTATGGCAAAGGCGATTTCCACGCCGTCCTCGATGAAATCCGGCCCCTGGCCGAGCGCAACAACGCCAAGGCGCAACGGATGTTGGCCGAGATGTACGAGCAGGGCCAAGGCGTGATCGCCAACGATTCCCTGGCTTGGAGCTGGTTCCGTCGCGCCGCCAATCTGGGCGATGCCGAAGCGCAGTTCCGGCTTGGCCAGTATCACGAGCAGGGCAAGGGCGTGCCGATCAGCAACGCCGAGGCCATCAAATGGTACCAGCGCGCCGCCAAGCTGGGCCACGCGACGGCCAAGGCTCGCCTGGGCGCGATGTTTCTCAAGGCCCGCGGCACCAAGCCCAGTCAGGCGCGCGGTCTGGCGCTTGTGCAGGAGGCCGCCCAGGCGGGTGAGCCCGAGGCCGAGGCCCTGCTCGACGAGTTGGGACGCAAGGGTCTGGCGGTCGCGCCGTTGGCGCCGGCGCAAGCGGCCGCCCCGCCCGACCCCGAGGCCCGGCGTTTCCTGGCGCTCGTCCGGTCCTGGATCGATCCCCTGACCCGGGCGCCTTTCGGCGGCGACCGCCTGGTGCTGGCGGGCGGACCTCCCAGCGTTGCCGCGCAGCCCGAGGGCGGCTGGGTGGTGCAATACCCCCGCCTCGAATATCACGCCGCTGCCGGCGACCGGCTGATCATCGGGACCGTTCGCATCAAAGGCGTGCGCACCGGACCGGCGCTGCTGGCGGTTCGCCTCGGCTTGCCCACCCGCCTGCGCAGCCTGGATGCCAAGGGCAAGGAAAACGGCACCTTCACGCTGGGCGGCCAGGCGATCGATGGTGTTTGGTCGGAGGAGTTGGAGACCTTTCTCAGGCTCGACGGGCTTCTTTCCGACCTCGTGATCGAGAGCAAGAAGCCGGCGGGCCGGACGACCATCGCCCAGGTCGGCGTCCGCATGGCGATGGTGCAGGCCGCCGGCGAGCGCTACGACATTACCCAGACTTTCGACGTGAAGGGCCTGGCCAGTCTGGTTGGCGGCAAGCCCGACCTGGCGCTGGCCCGCTTGTCGGTGTCCAGCACCGCCAGACGCGTCGATCTTGCCGCCACCAAGGCGTTCGGCAAGAGCGTCGACGGCGCCGAGGCGCCACCCAGCACCGCCGATCGCATTCCCACGCTGGTCGGCGCCATCGCTTTCCAGGCCGATCTCGAAGGGCTGCGCGGCGGGAGCAATCCGGGCGGCTTCCGGGGCGGGCTCGACCGGTTTGAGTTCCGCTTCGCCGGCGAGGATCTCGACCAACCCTTGAGCGGCGCCTCGCTGCGGGTGGCCTGGCAGGGCATGACGGCCGAGGACCTTCAGGGCCTACCCGTCGATCTTGCGCTGGCCCTGGTGGCCGAGCGTCTGCCGTTGCGCGATCTGGTGAACCAGATGCTGGCCACCTTGATCGATGTGGCGACGATCGGAACCGGCAGGGCGCTGCCGCCCGGCGAGCGGCCGACCATGGAGGGCGCGGCCCAGGATCTGCTCGCCACCTCGATCGACGCCTTCGCCGACGCCCAGTCCGTTCTTCGGCTTGACGAGTTCATGGCGCGCGGTCCCGATTTCCAGATCGAGGCCAAGGGCCGCTTCAAGGCCGAGATGGCCGGCAAGGCGGGCTTTTCGGGAACGCTGGAGATCGCCGGTGCCGGCCTGGACCAGGTTGGCGTCGGCACGGCGCCGGGTCTGATGTCGCTCTGGTCGGAATCGGTGCGCCAAAATCTGCCGCCGGCGATCAAGGACAGCCAGGGCCGTGACCTCTATCGCCTGGAGTTCCGCCCCGAGGGCGGGCTGTCGGTGAACGGCGTCGATTGGCAGCCGGGAACGGCGGCCAAGCGCGACAAGAAAGAGAAGAAGGATAAGGGGCCGGTCCGACTGACGCCGACGCCCAAGGGCAAATCTCAACCCCCGAAGCCGTAACGGATGATATCGGTCCAGGCGCGCTCGAGACGCTGCAGCGTCGTGCCGGATTTTGTCAATTCCTCGCCGAAATCGCCCGTCTTCGCCAACTTGTCGGCGATATCGTTCTGCTGGGCGCGGATGACGGTGCACAGCTTCATGCCCTTGTCGGTGAGCTTGAGGCGGACCGAGCGGCGGTCGTGGCTTGAGCGCTCCTGGGCGAGATAGCCGAATTCGGTGAGTTTCTTGATGTTGTAGGAGACGTTGGAGCCGTGATAGTAGCCGCGGTCCTTGAGATCGCGGATTACCATTTCCTCGTCGCCGATGTTGGACAGAAGAAGGGCCTGGACCGGGTTGATGTCCTCGATCCCCTGGCGGCGCAGCTCGACGCGCAGCACATCGAGGAAGTGGCGGTGCAGCCGCTCGATCAGCCGCACGATGGACAGATAGGATTCGCGCACCGGAACCTCGCCCTTTGCCGTTTGACGGAAGGCCGCCCCCAGGACCTCAGAGTAGCGTCAAGACCTCACACCTGCATCATTTTTCTTCTTGCCCCGGCGCGCGGCAACCGTTCCACTTGGGATATGATCGAGCTTGAGAATCTTGGCAAGCGCTTCCAAAGCCTGGTCGCCCTCGACCGGGTGAGCTTCCTGGCTAGGGACGGCAGCGTCACCGGCCTCATCGGGCCCAATGGAGCGGGCAAGACCACCTGCCTGCGGCTCATCACCACCGTGATGCGGCCCGATCAGGGCCGTATCGTCGTCGATGGGCTCGACGCCGCCCTGGACCCGATCGGCGTGCGGCGCCGGCTGGGTGTGTTGGCCGATGCGCGTGGGCTTTATCCCCGGCTCACGGCCCGCGAGCACATCCGCTATTTCGGGCAGTTGCACGGCTTGTCCGGCCGCGCGTTGGAATCCCGCATCGAGACCTTGATCGCCCGCCTCGACATGGCCGAGTTCATCGATCGGCGCGCCAAGGGCTTTTCCAAGGGCCAGGCGATGAAGGTGGCCTTGGCCCGCGCCCTGGTGCACGAGCCGCACAATCTGCTGCTCGACGAGCCGACCAACGGACTCGATCTTCAAGCCGCGCGCGCCATGCGGGCTTTGATCGGCGAATTGAAGGCCCAGGGGCGCTGCATCCTGTTTTCCAGCCACATCATGAGCGAGGTGGCGGCGCTGTCGGATCGCTTGGTGATCCTGGCCAAGGGCCGGGTGGCCGCCCAGGGCACGCTGGCCGAGCTGGCCGCCCAGACCGGCCAGGAATCGATCGAGGAAATATTTTTGGCCCTCACCGGCGAACGCCAGGAGCAGGAGGCAAACCGATGATCGGGCGCGGCATCGCCATCGTCTTTCAAAAGGAGGTGAAGGACAATCTGCGCGACCGGCGTTCGCTGGCCTTGGCCTTTCTCTATCCGCTCTTGGGGCCGATCCTGCTTGGCATTCTGATCAACCTGGTGGGGGGCGTCACCCGACTCGACCCCAATCAGAGTTTTGGGTTGGCGATCATCGGGGCCGAACAGGCGCCGGCCCTGGTCGATCATCTCAAGGAGCTGGGCGTCACCCTTCGCCCGCCGCCTGCCGATCCGCAAGCGGCGGTGCGGCGCGGCCAAGAAGGGGTGGTGCTGGTCATTCCCACGAATTTCCAGGCGCGGCTGGCGGCGGGCCAGACGGCCGATCTCGAGGTCTTGGTCGATTCCTCGCGTTTGGCCGGCCTGCTGGCCGCCACCCGGATCATCGAGGCGGTGAACGCTTTCGGCCGCCAGGAGGGGGCCAAGCGCCTATCCCGCCACGGGCTGGAGCCGGACGCCGCCCAACCCCTGAAGGTGAAGACCGTCAATCTGGCGACCCGGGCCAACTTCGCCGATTTCTTCCTCTTCATGGTGCCGCCCTTCTTGATTTTCACCGTGTTCATCGGCGGCGTGTATCTGGCGATCGATAGCACGGCCGGCGAGCGCGAGCGCGGCTCGCTTGAGCCCCTGTTCGCCAATCCCCTGCCGCGCGCCGGCTTCATGCTGGGCAAATATCTGGCGGCCTTGTTCTTCACCCTGATGGCGGTGGTGGTGCAATTGGCGGCCTTCAAGCTGATGTTCGTCTCGGTCGGCGCCGGATCGGGCTTCGCCCGCGTCCTGGGCGCGGGTGACGCCCTTGCCATCCTGGCGGTGGCGGCGCCCCTGGCGGCGCTGGCGGTGGCGGTGCAGGTGATCATCGCCACGGCGAGCCGCAGCTTCAAGGAAGCCCAGACCTATCTGGGCCTGTTGCCGCTGGTCCCGGCGATGCCGGGTCTGGCGCTGGTCTTCCTGCCCCTGGTGCCCCAGGGCTGGATGATGGCGGTGCCCACCTTCGGCCAGACTCTTCTGTTCGGCCAGTTGGTGCGGGGCGAGCCGATCCAGGCCGCCCATGCGCTGATCGCCGGCGCCGTCACCCTGGTTCTGGCGCTGCTGCTTCTGGCCCTGGCGGCCCGCCTTTACGAGCGGGAAGAGTTGATCTTCGGCGGATAAAGCTGGGCCCGCGCCGCATTCAAGCGCTCCTCGATCGCCTGATCCGACTTGCCGAACAGCGCCATCAACTGCTTGGCCATGCGCAGGCTGCCCTCGAAGGCCTCGGTCACCACATGGTCGGCGCCGCCCTTGCGGAAGGCCGGCACCTCGTCGATCGAGCGGGCGCGGACGATGATCGGCAGATGGGGATGATCGCGGCGCACCGCCTCGAGGACGCGGGCGTTGGCGCGGCGCGAATTCATCGTCAGCACCACGGCGCGCGCCTTCTCGGGCGCCAGGCGGGACAGCAGGCGCGGCCGACCGCCGTCGCCATAGAGCACCGGCAGGCCCTTCTGGCGGCCCTCGAGCACCAGGCGGGGATCGCGGTCGATCGCCAGCACCGGCACGCCCTCCTGCTGCAGCACGGCGACCAGGGTCTGACCGACCCGGCCGAAACCAAAGACGATGACGTGATCGCCGTGGCCGCTTTCCGGCGCTTCCAGATCGGCCTTGGCGCGGGCCCGGTGCAGCACGTAGCGTTCGCCCAAGGCCGCCAAAGGCGGGGTGAGCGCCATGCCGAGCGCAATGATCGGCACCAGAACGTCATAAAGCGCCGGCTCGATCAGGCGGCCTTCCAGCATGGAATCGATGACCACGAAGGCGAACTCGCCCACTTGGCCCAGCAAAAGGCCGAGCTGAAGGGCGGTCGATCCGGACAGGCCGAAGCGCCGACCCAAGAGAACGATGATGCCGGCCTTGACGATCAGGATCACCAGCAGGCCGATCAGGATGAACTCGAAATTGCGCAGCACCGAAAAGGGATCGATGCGCATGCCGACCAGCAGGAAAAATAGGCCCAGAAGCAGGCCGCGATAGGGTTCGATTTCCGCCTCGATCTGGTGACGAAACTCGGTTTCCGCCAGCATCATGCCGGCCAGGAAAGCGCCCAGACTGGCCGACAGTCCCACCGACTCGGTGATCAGACTGGTGCCCACCACCACCAGAAGGGTTGCCGCCAGGAACAGCTCGGCGGCGCCATGCTGGGCGACCAGCCGAAAAAGAGGGCGGAGCGCGTAGCGCCCAACCGCCAGGATCACCGCCACCGCCACGACCGCCATCCCAGCGGTACGGCCGATCGAGGCCGCCAGATCGACCATCTCGCCCGAGGCGATCGGGATCGCCACCAGAAGCGGCACCACCGCCAGATCCTGCAAGATCAGGATGGCGATGGCCCGCCTTCCCAGTCGTGAAAGGGCGAGGCCCTGCTCGTTCAGGATCTGGAGGACGAAGGCGGTCGAGGAGAAGGCCAGCGCCACGGCCAGAATCGCCGCCGCAACCGGCTTGAGCCCGATCGCCAGCCCCAATGCGACGAAGACGGCGGAGCTGATCGCCACCTGGAGCATGCCCAACCCGAAGACGTAGCGGGTCATGGTCGCCAGGCGCTCGACCGACAATTCCAGGCCGATCATGAAAAGGAGGAAAACGACGCCCAATTCGCCCAAACCGCTGGTGGTGGCGTTCAAGGCCAAGCCGCCCAACCCTTGTGGCCCCACCACGGCGCCGACCAGCAAAAAGCCCAGGATCGGGCTTAGGCGCAGCAGCCGGCAAGCCGGCAACACCACGACGGCGATGCCGAGAAACATCAGGAAATCGGCGTAAGCGTGGGTTGTTTCCATGGCTTGTTGGTTGTCGCGCTCCCGGTGCCCGGGTAGCATTCTATCCGGATTGCGCCTATCCGGAACACTGCTTATGGTCGCCGCCGCCCGATCGAACTACCCTTCATCCTTCCGTCGAGGACGACATCGATGACCGAGCCGATCCGCCGCATTTTCTTGCTCATTTTTCTTGGCCTGTTCGGGCTGATGGGTTCCGCCCGCGCGGTCGAGGAGCCGGCCTTGTCGGCGGGCCAGACGGTGTATGTGTCGGTCTATTCGCACATTCCGCATGGCAATCTCGACGCCCGCGGCCAGCCCGAGCAGGTGCTGCTTTCGACGCTGCTCAGCATCCGCAACATCGATCCCCGCCAATCCTTAAGCGTGGGCGCCGTCGATTACTACGATACGCATGGCAAGCGCATTCGCGCCTATCTCGACAAGCCCCGCGCCGTGCCGCCCCTGGGCACGATTGAATTCTTCGTCGAGAACAAGGACAGCGCCGGCGGCTCGGGCGCCAATTTCCTGGTTGTCTGGCAGGCGGAAAAGCCGATCAATCCCCCCTTGATCGAGGGGTTGCACACCTATTTCTGGGGCACGAAATCGATCGCCTTCGTCACCCAGGGCCAGCCGCTACGGGTGGACGGACGCTGATCAGGCGTTGAAATCGAAGGTCGGGCGTTTGGTGCCGCCATCGGTGATGGCGGTGGCGAAATCGTTGTAGCGCACGCCCTTGGCGCCGGCGAGGTTGGCGCCCTTGAGATTGGCGCCGGCAATCGACGCGCCGGTCAGATCGGCCTCGCGCAGGTCGGCGCTTTGCAGATCGGCGCCGGCGAGATTCGATTGGCGCAGATCGGCTTGGCGGAAGGTTCCCTTGAAGAGCTGCCCGCCCGAAAGGTCCTGGCCAGCCTGATTGGTGCCGAACAGCGGCGGCCCCTGCTTGGCGGGCTCAAGCCCGGCCTTCAGCAGATTGGCTTTCTGCTCGGCGATGCGGTCCTGGCGGTAGGTGTCTTGGCTTTCGTCCAAGGCGTCGTTGATGCCCTTCTTCTCGATCGCGAAGCGGCCCTTCTCGTCGGCGGCCGCATTGACGCGCCCGCCCTGATCCTGGGCGTTGGCGAACAGCTTTTTCGGCTCGTTGTCGCGCTCGCTCCGGTTCGGTTGGGCCCCCTTCTCGGAAAGCTTGGCCGCCGTCTCACCATCCTTGCCGAACAGTTTTTTCGGCTGGGCATCTTCGGGCGCGAACAGCTTATTTGGTTCGGCGATGGGCGGCTTGTCCTGGGTGCGCTCGGCGCGTTCGGCCTCGTTGCGCTGATTGAGAAGCTGGCGCTCGGTGTCCGCCGACAGGCGCCTGGCCTGCGTGGCCAGATCGGGACGCTGGCGCTCGGCTTGACGCTCGCGGCTTTTCATTTCGTCAAGGGTTTGGTCTTCCCGACGGTCGGCCTTCTTGCGCAAGGCCGTATCGGCCTCCGTTTGGCGGACGTCCTGGGGGGCGTTCGGGGATTTGCGCCGCTCGGTCTCGGCCGCCTGATCGCGCGCCGCCCCGCCCTTGGCCTCTTCGGCCAAGCGGGACGTCACCAACGATGACGATCCGGCAACGATTTCGACCATAGCCCACGCTCCCTTCCGAAAGCCCAATCCCCCGATCAGACTTCCTCAACTGTTCACAATAGCAAAAATACTAAAAAAGTCAAGGATTCTTCGCCCGTTGCGGCCGCGAAGGCCAAGGTGACACAGCCGATAGCATGGTGGGCCAACGTGGCCCGAATGGCTGGGCGTAGCGCCGCCCCATCGCGGGTGGCGATGGCCCTTCCCGACCGCGCCACCAGGGGCAAGAGCAGGAGCGGCGCCAGCGGCGCCCAGGGCGCAAGCCCGCCGGCCAGGGCCTGGGCCAGAACCGCCAGCGCCGCCGCAACGATCAGCCCCCGATACAGTCGGGCGGTTCGAACCGGTCCCAACCTAACCGCTAAGGTAAGGCGCCCAGCCAGGGCGTCGGCCTCGACGTCGGGCACCGAATTGATCAGAAGAATTGCGGCGGCCCACAGGGCCGGCGGCAAGGCGAACAGAACTAGCCGGCCGTCGAGGGGCGCGCCTTGCAACCAAGCGCCGCCGAGGACCGGCAGGACGCCAAAGGCCAGCGCCACCGCCACTTCACCAAGACCGCGCCCCGACAGCCAAAGCGGCGGCAGGGAATAGGCCAAGCCGAGCGCCAAGCCGATGGCGCCCAAGCCCAGCACCATCCAGCCCTTGAGCGCCACCAGCGTCAGCCCGGGCACCAGGGAAAGCGCGAGCAAGGTCCAGCCCAACCGGGCCATCGCCTCTTCGCTCATCACCCGGTTCTGGATGAAACGCGAGCCGCCGGTATAGGGATAAAGGCGCTGGCGATTGGCCGGATCGGTTCCCGAGCGCGCATCGGCGACGTCGTTCAACACATTGGCGCCCGAATGAACCAGCCCCGCCGCCAACAGGGCCAGGAGCAGGATCGACGGGTCGAGCGGCAAACCCCTGGACAAGGCCCAGGCGGTACCGACCAGCAACGGCAACAGTGAGGCCCCAAGAAATCTTGGCCGGGTGGCCAGGAACGCACGCCAAGCCTGGGCCCGAAGCGAGGTGCCGCCCAGGCGTTCGGGCGTCGGCTCGAAAGGGTGTGGCTTGACCTGGATCATAGCCGGCCAAGCCTAACGGGGTCAGGATCGCCCCAACAAGCCGATTCGTTCTTCGGAGCCAAGCCATGCGACGGCTGGTCGTAATTCTGTCGGCGATGATGATCGGAACGATCGGCCCCGCTGGGGCCGATCTGGACAGCGCCGAGCGCCAGTTGCGGGCCGGGCTCCACGAGATGGCGGCGCGCGAGTTTCTGTCCGAGGCGACCAAGGGCAGCGCCCAGGCGATGTATCGGCTTGGCGAATTGTGCGAGCAAGGGATCGGCGTCGAACAAAACCTGCTTGACGCCAAGCGTTGGTACGGTCGCGCCGCCGAACGCGGCCACAAGCCGGCCCGCGAGCGGTTGAAGGCCTTGGGCGAGCGGCGTTAGACGCTGCCGATTGGACCTTTCCTTTTCATTCCTAAGCGCCAATATGGGTGAGGTGCCGTGCTGAAAGGGCAAACGAATATGCCTGCCGACGATTCGCCCGATGCCGTTTTGCCCGCACTCCGCCCCGCGCTCAAGCCGAAATCCCTGGTTTTTCTGCTCGCCATTGTCCTGACTTTGTCGATGTTGGCGCCGGTCCTGGTGCTGGGATGGATGAGTTATGGCTTTGCCCGCGACCAAATCCGTGACGAGAAGATCCGCAAGGTCGGCTGGGTTTCGGAAACAAGGCGCGAGCAGTTGCTCACCGTTCTCGTTCGAACCAACGCCCGGGTGCGGGCCGTTCTCGACGATACGGAGCGTCGTTGCGGAAAGGGTTCGGGGGCGGCCGGTTGCCTTCGTGAGGCGTTGCAGATCTTCATGATCGGCGAGCGCGCCGATGGCGCGGTCTGGCGGGGCGATGGCGTTGTCCCGGTCGTCGTTGGGTCCTTCGATTGGAGCGGCGCCGACGAGCGGCCTTTGAAGGCGGGGCAATTGGCCCGCCTCTTGCCAAGCGAACCCGGCAAGGAGCGCCATTACGCGATCCGGGCCTCGACCGAGGCGGGTTCGCGGCTTGAGGTCGCCTTTCCGGCGTCGGTGTTGCAGGAAATCTTCGTCAATCATCCCGATCTTGGCCAATCGGGAGAAACCTTTCTGGCCGACGAGGAGGGCTATTTCGTCACCAAGGCTCGGTACGAATCGACCCAAGGCAATTCCCATCCGATCGACGCAAGGCCGATGCGCACCTGCCTGTCCAGGGTCGACAGCGAGACGCTCGACCTTGACTACCGCGACGTTCACATCATTCACGGCTTTCGGTTCGTCCCGGAGATGGGCGGCGGCTGCATCATGGCCCATATCGACCAGCGCGAAGCCTTCGCCGAATTGGGCGCCGTGAAATGGCGGGTGATTCTGGCGGCCCTGGCGTTCCTGATGCTGGCAGTGGCGGCCGCGCGGGTCATCGCCGGTCGCATCGCCCGGCCGATCCTAAGCTTGACGGCGGCCACCCGCGCCATCATCGCCGGCAATTATGGCGTTCGGACCGAGGAAGGCGGGCCGGCCGAGATCGGCGAGTTGGCGCGCTCGTTCAATCAAATGTTGGAACGCCTGAAATTCACGCTGGGCGAATTGCAAGAAAACGAGCATACGCTCGAGGCGCGCATCCGCCTGCGCACCGCCGAACTGGCCGAGGCCAACCGCAAGCTCGAAGCGCTGAGCTTCGCCGACGGGCTGACCGGGCTTGGCAACCGCCGTCAGCTCGATCAGGCGCTGGCCGCGGAATGGCGGCGCGCCATTCGCCAGGGCCAGCCGCTCGCCTTCCTGTTCCTCGATGTCGACGAGTTCAAGGCCTACAACGATCGCTACGGCCATCCGATGGGCGATGCCTGCCTGCGCCAGATCGGCGAGGTGCTGGCGCGATTCGGCCAGCGGGCGGGCGAAGTGGCGGGGCGGTATGGCGGCGAGGAATTCGCCCTTCTCCTGCCGGCAACCGGCCAGGCCGAGGCCCACGCCCTGGGGGAATCGATCCGACGCGCGGTGGCCGATCTGGTCATGCCGCATGATCGATCGGCGGCGGGCATTGTCACCGTCAGCGTCGGCGTGGCGGCCCTTCGGCCTACCGATGCGCTGGACATGGCCGAGCTGGTCCATCAGGCCGATCAGGCCCTTTATCAGGCGAAGGCTCTGGGACGGAACCGCGTGGTGGCCGCCGGGGCCGACGAGCTATCGTCCATCCCGTGAAAACAAGGCCCGGGTGACTTGGCCGATCAGCTCGGCCAACCGGGGCGCTTGGGGGCCATCGACCTTGCGCGTCCAGCCGCGCACTTCCGACAGCATCTGCTCGCGGGCGCAAAAAACCATTGCCAGAACGAACTTGTCGGCCTCGGGCGGGGCGGGGCGATAGGGCTCGCCGGCGCACAGCTCGCGCCCCGATAGGGTCTTGGGCGGCTGGAAAGCCACCACCACCCGGTAATTGGGGTGGGGGGCGGCCTTGGCGTCGGTGGTGAAGGCGGTCTTGCGTTCGGCGATGGCTTGGCCCATGGCCCGGGTTACGGCCTCGGCCAGCTCGTCGCGTCCGCCCTGAAAGGGCTCGCCCAGGATCTCGACATAGAGAGGGCCGTCGGTGGTGGCGTAGACCAACTCGTTCCAATTGCCGACCGAGCGCATGAACAGGGTCTGGACGACGGGGCCGTCGCAGCCGGCCAGGCCCAAGGCCCCCAACAAACCGAGTATCCGTCGTCCGATGCCGTCCGCCATGGCAAGCTCCTTGCTTCGGCAAGCCTAGAGAATTGGGCGGTTTCCGTCCACCGGCCATTGCGCGGAACGGCCCTTGCTGCTATACCGCGCGCCAACCGCCAACCGAACCCCGAGGGGAGCCATTCATGGCCGCCAAACCCGATTACCACGTCGCCGATATTGCCCTGGCCGATTGGGGCCGCAAGGAAATCGCCATTGCCGAGACCGAGATGCCCGGCCTGATGGCCGTGCGGGCGGAATACGGCGCCAAGCAGCCCCTGAAGGGGGCGCGGATCGCCGGCTCGTTGCATATGACCATACAGACGGCGGTGCTGATCGAAACCCTGAAGGCCCTGGGGGCCGACATCCGCTGGGCGTCGTGCAACATCTATTCGACCCAGGACCATGCGGCGGCGGCGATCGCCAAGGCGGGCACGCCGGTCTTTGCCTACAAGGGCGAAAGCCTGGTCGAATATTGGGACTACACGCACCGCATTTTCGAATGGGCCGATGGCGGCTGCCCCAACATGATCCTCGACGATGGCGGCGACGCCACCTTGCTGATCCATCTCGGCATGCGGGCCGAAAAGGACGCCTCGGTGCTGGCCAAGCCCACCTGCGAAGAAGAAGAGGTTCTCTACGCCTCGATCAAGGCGCGCCTGAAAAGCCATCCGGGCTGGTACGCCGCCAACGGCAAGGCGATCCGCGGCGTGACCGAGGAGACCACCACCGGCGTCCATCGCCTCTACGAGATGGAGAAGAAGGGCACGCTGTTGTGGCCGGCGATCAACGTCAACGATTCGGTCACCAAGTCGAAGTTCGACAACAAATATGGCTGCCGGGAAAGCCTGGTCGACGGCATAAGGCGCGCCACCGACGTCATGATGGCGGGCAAGGTCGCCGTGGTTTGCGGCTTCGGCGACGTCGGCAAGGGCTCGGCGGAAAGCCTACGCCACGCCGGCTGCCGGGTGATCGTCACCGAGATCGATCCCATCTGCGCTTTGCAAGCGGCGATGGAGGGCTACGAGGTTGCCACCATGGAGCAGGCGGCGCCCCGGGCCGACATCTTCGTCACCGCCACCGGCAATGTCGACGTCATCACCGTCGAGCACATGCGGGCCATGAAGGACCGCGCCATCGTCTGCAACATCGGCCATTTCGATTCCGAAATCCAGGTGGCGGGCTTGAAGAACTTCAAATGGCATAACGTCAAGCCGCAGGTGGACGAGATCGAATTTCCCGACGGCAAGCGGGTGATCCTGTTGGCCGAGGGCCGGCTGGTCAATCTCGGCTGCGCCACCGGCCACCCGAGCTTCGTCATGAGCGCCAGCTTCACCAACCAGACCCTGGCCCAGATCGAGCTGTTCACCAATCCCGGCAAGTACGAGAAGAAGGTCTATGTGCTGCCCAAGCATCTCGACGAAAAGGTGGCGCGCCTGCATCTGGCCAAGCTGGGCGCCAACCTGACCACGCTCAACGCCAAGCAGGCCGACTATATCGGCGTCGCCGCCCAGGGTCCCTTCAAGCCGGACAGCTACCGGTACTAAAGGGGATCTCATGCCCATCGAATGGCGCAGCACGCTGGCGATCGGCCATGAGGAGATCGACGCCGATCATCAAAAGCTGATCCGGCTGGTCAATCTCTACGAGGACGCGGTCGCCAAGAAGGACGCCTTCGAGCTGAAGGTGGCCTTTCTGGGTCTGTGCGAATACGCCGAGGTCCATTTCGCGCGCGAGGAAAAGCTGATGGACGCCGTGGCTTATCCCGAGCGGTTCCGCCACCGCGAGGCGCACGCCCAGCTCAAGAGCGAATTGCTGAAGTTCCATGACGGGCTGGCCGATCCGCAAGGGCCGCGCCTGGCGATCGACAAGGCCTCGGTCTTCCTGCGCGACTGGATCGTCGAGCATGTGGTGCGGATGGATCTGCCCCTGAAGCCCTATCTGACGGGCGGCCGGCGCTAGCGCCGGCGAACCCGAAGCGCCTTCTCGGCGTTCAGCACCGCCTGGGTCAGCGCCCGGATATCGTAGGCAAACGGATAATCGAACGTCTTGACGTTGAAGACGATGTTGCCGGTCGCGTCGGTGGCCAGCGGCGGCTGGTCGGGCGGAACGGTGCCGGACACGAACTGCAGGCGATCGAAAAAGGGGATCAGATAATGGCGGAAGAAGCGCAGGACCGGATGGTCGTAGCGGTTTTCCACCAGGAAATTGGGCCCCAAGAGGATGATCTGGCATTGCGGCCCGGTCATCGGCAGATTGCCCATGCCGGCGCCATAGGGCAGAACCACGATCTCCGCCTCGACCATGCGCCGCATGTCGTCGATCTGGTCGAAATCGTCCGACACCAGGGTTTCGAAGCCAAAGGTCTCGAGGCAAGCCCCGATCTCGGCGTCGTTGTCGATACGGTGGCGAGGGAAGAAACGGCGCCGCGACAGGAAATAGCGCTTGCTTCCCGAGGAGACCGCGGAACCGGGTGCCGTTTCCACCGCGCGGCGGACGCGATCCTGGACCAGCGGATAGGTGAGCGTGCAGGGCGGCTGCGAGGTGACGAACAGGCGCTGGAACCGATAGACGGCGACCGGCTCGCCCGGCCGATGCAACACCTTGAGCGGGTTGTCGAAGCCGATGCGGGAAAGAAAGTCGCGCTGGGGATCGAGAATCTTGTCGAGCACGAGGGGCAGGCGGGCGATCTCGGGCTGGAAAAGCTCGGCCGCCAGAAGGCGGGGGATGATCTCCTGGACCCAGTGGCCGAAATTCTCGTTGCCGATGAGATGGAAATGAGGCTCGGCGATGTCGATGATCTCGCGCGGCTGGGTGAGATCGAAAAAGGTCTTGCCGGTCTCGGCATCGAGCACCTGATAGATCGGCCCCTGGCCGTTCATCATCGGCAGCCAGTGCTGATCCTCGAAATAGAGATCGCCCTTGGTCGAGAACAGGAAGGACGAGCTGTTGAGGCCGCGACCGCCGGTCCAGTCGTGCATGACGAGATAACAAGGCCCGGCCTCGACGATCCGGTAGCCCGATCGGTAGGCCTTGAGAAGATCGCCGCGCACGCTTTGCCAAACGCGACCGACGGCACCTTCGGTCAGAGCGGGCGGAATGCGATCGGACAAAGGGACGAGGCGAACTGGATAGCCGGCGCACTCGGCCCAGTCGCCGATTCGTAGCGCGTGGGCGGCGAAAGCCTTGCCGATCGGGCCTTCCGTCATCGCCCAGCCTCGCCCGCCTTCTCCCCGAAGGCCAGAGACCCCGAACGATGCACCCGCCCCAGACGCTTCTCGGCATTCAGGACCGCCATCGCCAAGGCCTCAACGCGATACACATAGGGCACATCGAATTGAAGCAGATTGATATGCAAGTCCCCGCGATCGTCGATTGGCGATGGCTGGTTGGGCGGCAGGGTTCCCGGAATCAACTGGAGACGATCGAGGAAGGGGAACAGGTATCGGCGAGAATAGTGCAGCACCGGATGTTCGAATCGGTCGGTAAGCAGGAAATCCGGCCCCAGCACGATGATTTGGCATTCTGGCCCGGTCATCGGCAAATTGCCCAGCGCCGCCCCATAGGGCAGCACCAGCATCTCGGCCTGACCGATGCGCCGCATGTCGGCAATCGGATCGAAGACGTCGGAAAGGTGGGTTTCGAAACCGAACGCCTTGAGGCAGGTTTCGATCGCCGCCTCGTTGGCAATCCGGTGACGCGGAACAAGCTGGCGGCGCGACAGGAAATAGCGCCCGCCCGTGCCGTCTTTCGCGTCATTCGTGGTCCGGCGGATGCGTTCATGCATCAGCGGAAAGCTGAAGGTGCAAGGCGGCAGCGCGGCGATGAACAGATGGCGGAATCGATAGGCGTAGGTCCGCGCGCCGGGCGCTTGCAAAATCCGTATCGGGTTCTCGAAGCCCAGATGGCGGAGAAAGGCGCGTTGCGGCTCGGTCAATTTGTCGAACAGGAAAGGCAGGTCAAGAAGATCGGACGCTTGGCGGCACACGCCCATCAGCCGCGCCACGATTTCGCACATCCAGTGACCGAAATTGTCGTGCCCGCCGAGATAAAGATAGGGCTCGTCGACCTCGACGACCGTCGCGCAGGCGCTGAGATCGAAGAAGACTTTGCTGGTTGCGGCGTCGAGGACCTGGAAGATCGGCCCTTGCCCGTTGAGGATCGTCAGCCAGTGCGGGTCCTCGATATAGAGATCGCCCTTGGTCGAGAAGAGATAGGCCGTGGCGTTGGTGCCGCGTTCGTCGGTCCAATCGTGAAGAACGATGTCGACCGGGCCGGCCTCGACGACCAAATAGCCCTCGTTGTGCTTTGCCAGAAGTTCGGTCTGCACGCGGGACCAAGGGCGCCGGACGGTCGGGTCCAGGAGCGAATCGGGAACGCGGCCCTCCAGCGGCTGGTGGCGGATCGGGTAGCCGGCGCGCTCGGCCCAAGGGCCAAGCGGCACCGCATGGGCCGCAAAGCGCTTGCCGATCGGGCTGGCGGTCATCGGCGGGCCTAGAGCAGGCGACGCACGCCTTCAACGAGTTGCGGCAGCGAAACGCCGTACCAGCCGCGCAGCGCTTCCCGCCCGCCATACTGATAGCAATAGCCCTTCTCGGCCGGCAAGCCGAACCGGCTGACCGCCACGCCGGCGTTGCGATCGGACAGCGCCTCGACAACGGCGCTGCCCAGCCCGCCGGGCAGGAAATGCTCCTCGATCGTCGCCACCCGCTTCAGGCCCTTGACCGCCTGAACCAGGGCCTGGCCGTTCACCGGCAGGCGGTAGAGATCGATGACCCCCAGCTTCGGCCCGCCCTTCTTGGCGATTTCGTCGGCCACCGCCAGGGCCTGATGGGTCATGACGCCGGTGCCGATCAAGGCGACGCCGCATTCCGACGGCCTGAGCACCGCCAGCCCGTCGTCGAAGTCCTGGCCGGGCTGGTAAAGATCGGGAAGCGTTTGGCGGTCGAGCCGGACATAGTTGATGCGCCGCTCCTTGATCGAGCGTTCCGCCACCGCGCGGGCCATGACGCCATCGGAAATGCTGTCGATTTCGATCGCCGGGAAGGCCCTTAGCACCGCCAGATCTTCGAGCATGTGATGGGTGGGGCCGGAATCGGCGTAGCCGAAGCCGGCGCCGACGCCCACCAGGGTAAGCGGAATCTTCATCATGGCGTTCTGGACGCGAATTTGCTCGAGGCAGCGAAGCGTGACGAAAGGCGCGATGGCGTAGATGAAGACGGTTTTGCCTTCGAGCGCCAGACCGGAGCCCACCACGACGGCGTTCTGCTCGGCGATGCCGAGATTGAGGAATTGGGCCGACAGGTCGCGCCGGATGGCGTCAAGCGCCGGCGCGCCCATGTCGGCGGAAATGACGATGACGTCGCGATTCTCGCGGGCCATTTCGTAAACGCGGGTCCAGAAGGCGTCGCGCTGGGAAAGATTGCTCATCGCTTGAAGCTCCGCGCAAGATCGGTGCGGGCGGTATCGATCATGGCGCCCGTCGGCGCGGCGCCGTGCCAGATCGGCTCGTCGGCCATCGAATCGATACCGGCTCCCTTCGTGGTCTCGGCAAGAATCGCCAAAGGCCTGGCCGAACGGCGCGAGCGCACATACTTTAGGGCCGCCATCACCTGGCCGATGTCGTTGCCGTCGATGGTGGCGACCTCGAAGCCAAAAGAGCGCCATTTGTCGGCCAAGGGCTCAAGCCGCATCAAATTCTCGGTCCAATCGGTGGTGCAGAGGAAATTGCGATCAATGATGGTCACCAGATTGTTCAGCCGATGATGCGCGGCGAACATCGCCGTTTCCCAGATCGAGCCCTCGTAAAGCTCGCCATCGCCCAAGAGGGCGAAGACCAGATGGTTCTTGCGGTCCTTCAAGGCGGCCAGCGCCATGCCGGCCGCCAGCCCGAAGCCCATGCCGAGCGATCCGGCGGTGGTCTCGACGCCCGGCACCGAATGCTGGAGATGGACGCCGAAGATGCCCTCGGCCTGGGCGAAGCGGTCAAGCTCGGCCTTGGGAAAGAAGCCGGCATCGGCCAGGGTGACGTAAAGGGCGGGGCTGGCCTGGCCCTTGGAGAGCACGAAACGGTCGCGCCCATTCCATTGGGGGTTGCCGGGATCGTAGCGCATCACCCCGCCGCGATAGAGCGCGACCAGGACCTCGACGCAGGACATCGACGAGGTGACGTGGCCGGTGCCCGCCTTGATGCAGGTTTCCAGGATCGTCGTGCGGATTTCCTGGCAATGGCGCTCAAGATCGGGAAGGGCGGAAAGGGCGAGGGCGCTGTTGTGGCCGCGCATGGTTTCTCCATGGCTGAAAGGAAGGAATTCGACAAACGCCAGAATGAACGCGATTTTCCCCAAGGGCAAGGACAGGTCGATCGGGAAGATTCGAAAAGAATCAGGTGAATTCCGGTATGGCTGCGCAGTAATTAAGGCTTTTTGTTGTGACGGCCATCACTAGGCGTGATTTTTTTTAACTGCTATAGAATGGTCATCGATGGCCGTCCGGCCTCGGGGAAATTTTCCGGACATCTCTCAAGAAAGGACATCCCATGATCCGCCGTTCGCTTATTGCGGTCGCCGCGACCGTTCTCTTGCTTGGCGCCTGTGCTTTACCGGACCCTGATGAAGTTGGTCAGGTTAATGCCGTGCGCACGCTGGTGCCCAGCGGCGGCACGCCCTTCACCCAGGCTTTGACCTCCGAATACAAGGCCTATGCGATCCATGAGGCCGACAAGGAATATGAATGGGACCATGCGGCCATTTTCGCCCGCAAGGCCTTAGAGGCTGCGAAGGGGACGGTGATTCCGGTGACCGAGCCCAACAAGGAATGGATGGTGCCGGCCGACCGACTGGGTGAGCTCAACGCGGCCCGTGCCAAGCTGGTCGGCCATTTCAACACCGGTGCGCGCGAGCGGGCGCCGGCCGATGCCGCCCACGCCCAGGTGATGTATGAATGCTGGATCGAGGAAGAGGCCGAAGGTGACACCAACAGCAACTGCCGGGCCGAATTCCTGAAGACCGAGCCCAAGCTGGCCGCCCGTCCGGTTGCCGCCCCGGCGCCCGCTCCGGCTCCGGCCCCGGCGCCCAAGATCGTCAAGACCTTCATCGTCTATTTCGACTTCAACAAGGCCGACATCACCGCACAGGCCATGAAGACCCTGAAGGACGTGACCGACGCCCAGGCGCAGCTCAAGCCGGCCAACATCTATCTGTCGGGCCACACCGACACGGTCGGCAATTCGAGCTTCAACCAGAAGCTCTCGGAGCGGCGCGTCCAGGCGGTGGCCACCCAGTTGGCCAAGATGGGCGTGGCGGCGAAGGCGCTGGACACCAAGGCTTACGGCAAAAACAAGCTGCAGGTGCAGACGCCCGACAACACCAAGGAAGGCAAGAACCGCCGGGTCGAGATCTATTTCGAGAAGTGATCGACCGGCGCGGTTTCGCGTACGCGTGAAACGGCAAGGGGGAGGCGAAAGCCTCCCCCTTCTTATTGTCCGCCCGCCAAGCCTGCAACAAAACACAAAAGGCGGGGAACGCCCCCGCCTTGATGCCCGAACGACCCGGACGATGCGTTAGAAGCCCTCGCGCTCCAGCCGCTTGCGCTCGAGCTTGCGGGCCCGGCGC
Source organism: Rhodospirillales bacterium (assembly GCA_016214125.1). Lineage (GTDB taxonomy): Bacteria > Pseudomonadota > Alphaproteobacteria > Rhodospirillales > WMHbin7 > JACRPC01. The sequence continues at coordinate 39,111 of JACRPC010000027.1, forward strand.
ACCGCCTCGGCCTTTTCGCGGGCCCGGCGCTCGGACGGCTTCTCGTAATTGCGGCGCAGCTTCATCTCGCGGAAGATCCCCTCGCGCTGCATCTTCTTCTTGAGCACCTTGAGGGCTTGATCGACATTGTTGTCACGGACGAGAACCTGCACGCGCGCCGCTCCTTCCGATGGGCCGGAAAACATTCGGACGGCCCAATGCCGTCCGGAAGGTGCGCTAAGTATCACACCCCCAAGGCTTTGTGAAGAGGCGTATTAAAGTCTTTTTTCGAGAACAAGCGCGTTGGCGGCCCCTTGGCCCGCCCGCCGGTAATAATCCGGGCGCCGCCCAACCTGGGAAAAGCCCGCCTGACGATAAAGGGCTAGGGCGGCGGCGTTGTCGTCGGCAACTTCCAGAAACAGGCGTTGCACGCCAAGGCCAGACAAACGGCTAATCGCTTCGGATAAAAGGATTTTTCCTATACCGCAGCGGCGCTTGGCCGGGCCGACCGCCAAGGTCAGGATCTCGGCCTCGTCGGCGGCTTGGCGAAGCAGAATAAAGCCCGCCGGGCCGCCATCGCCTCGGGCCAAAAGGCCCAAGACGCCGGGTTGGCCGAGCAGCGAGGCGAAAGCCTCCCGATTCCAGGGCGGATCGATGCTGCCGGCATGCAAATCGGCCAAGATTTGGGCTTGGTCGGGGGTGACAACTTCGATGGTTGGCGGCGTCATTTCGGCAAGGTGACGTCGGGCGCGCGCAGATAGAGCGGCCGGGGCGGCAGCGGGGCATGGCCCTGGTCGGCCCTTTCGGCCACGCCCAGCGCCACCTGGACGGCATCGGGGTGGCCGGGCGCCCGCGACCAGCTCACATTCGGGCCCCTAAGAACATCCTTGAGCCGGATCGATCCATCACCCACCAGCATCAGGGGGGTATTGGGTAAATGAGCCACAAAATCTTGGGGGGCGGCGGCGAATATCTCGCCCAACGGCTCGAGATCGGGGGAAAAAAGCTGGCCGAACAATTCGGCCCGCTTGGCCTCGACCACCGTCACAAGGGTCATTCCCGGCCGCTCGTCGGCAAAAACACCGCCCGCCACCGCCCGCGTGGTGGTGAGACCGAAAAAGGGCTTGCCGCTGGCTAGGCAAAGTCCGCGCGCCGCCGCCAAGCCGATGCGGATGCCGGTAAAGGCGCCTGGCCCCACCGTGGCGGCGATCCGATCGAAATCGGCCACCGCCAGGCCGGTTTCGTCCAGGGCGTCGGCCAGCATCGGCATCAGGGCTTCCGCCTGGCCGCGCTCCATCACCTTCAGGCGATGGGCCAGCACCCGCCCATCCTCGACGAGGGCGACCGAACAGGCCGAGGTGGCGGCATCGAGCGCAAGGATTCTCATGGCGATCCCGCTTATACTACGGCCTTCGCCCAAGAAGGAATTGCCGATGATGCTGGTCGAGATCGCGCCGCCCCATTTCGATGTCGAGCACGACATTGCCTACGCCACGCCCAACAATTTCACCGGCCAATCGGTCTATACAAGGTCCGGCTGCTATTTGCATCCCGAGGCGGCCGAGAAGCTGGCCCGCGCCATCGAACTGGCCCGTCCGCTTGGCTATCGGATCAAGATTTTCGATGCCTTCCGCCCCACCGAGGCCCAATGGGTGCTGTGGAATCACACGCCCGATCCCGATTTCCTGGCCGATCCAAGGCGCGGCTCGGCCCATTCGCGCGGCGCGGCCGTCGATCTCACCTTGATCGACGCCGCCGCCGGCGAGGAATTGGACATGGGCACCGAATTCGATGCCTTCACGCCGCTCTCCCACCACGGCCGCGCCGAAGTTTCCCCCGCCGCGCAGCGCAACCGGATGATCTTGCTGGGTCTGATGAGCGCCGCCGGCTGGGACTTCTATCAGAAGGAATGGTGGCATTATCAGCTTTTCCAGCCGCGCCGCTTGCCGCTGTTGTCGGATTCGGTGCTGCGGGTACCAATGATGCCGTTGCGGCTCAGTAATTGAGCAGCGCCGCCGGCAGATCGGCGAAGCGCTCGATCAAGTGATCGGCCCCCAATTCCTCGGGCTTGAGCCGCGTATAGCCCCAGGTGACGGCGATCGCCGGCAGGCCGGTGCGCCGTGCGCCTTCGATATCGGCCGGGCTGTCGCCGATCATGATACCGCGCTCAAGGGGTGCGCCCAGCGCCGCCAGGGCGGCCAGGAAGGGCTGCGGATCGGGCTTCAAGGCGGGCGTGCTGCCGCCGCCGATCACCGCGTCCAAAAGCGGCGCCAGACCGAGCGCCCTTAGCACATGGTTGGCGGCGTCGACCGGCTTGTTGGTGCAGACCGCCAATCGGTAGCCCTGGACGCGCAGTGCTTCCAGCACCTCGGGCACATCGGGATAGATGGTGGTGTGGGCGGCCGGGCCGCCCTCGTAGAGGTCGAGGAAGTGGGCGACGGCGCGCTCCAGAAGCGCTTCGACCGGCAGGCCGGCGGCGGTCAGGCCGCGCGCCACCAGCTTGGGCACGCCGTCGCCGACCATCAGGCGCACCTCGGCCAGGGCCAGCGGCGCCCGCCCTTCCTCGGCCAGGACCTGGTTCATCGCCAGCGCCAGATCGGGCAGGCTGTCGACCAAGGTGCCGTCGAGATCGAACAACAAGGCGTCGCGCTTGAAGGCCATCCCACCGATCCACATGTTAAGGGCAGGCGAGCGTAGAGCCCGGCCCGGGCGCGATCAAGCGTTGAACCGAAGCAAGCGATGGTCTAGGAAAGACACGTCATGCGCCTTGATCTGACCCAGAAATACGATCTGAGACTGCCGCGCTACACCTCGTACCCGACGGCGCCGCATTTCTCGCCGGCCGTGGGGGCCGAGACCTACGCCGCGTGGTTGGCGGCGATGGCGCCCGACACTCCCTTGTCGCTATACCTGCACATCGCCTATTGCGCCGAAATGTGCTGGTTCTGCGGCTGCCATACCAAGATCACCCAGCGCTACGCCCCGGTGGCCGATTATCTCGACGCGCTGTTGAAGGAAATCGCCCTGGTCGCCGAGCGGCTGCCTTCCCGCATGAAGGCCCGCCACGTTCATTTCGGCGGCGGCAGTCCCACCATCCTCAGCCCCGAGGATTTCCTGAAGACGATGGATTTCCTGCGCGCCCGCTTCGTCATCGCGCCTGGAGCCGAAGTGGCGGTGGAGCTCGATCCCCGCACCGCCGACCAGGCCTATGTGGCGGCGATGGCCAAGGGCGGCGTGACCCGGGCCAGCATCGGCGTCCAGGATTTCAACCCCAAGGTCCAGCAGGCGATCAACCGCATTCAGCCCTACGAGGTGAGCAAGCGGGTGATCGATTGGCTGCGCAAGGCCGGCATTGCCGGCATCAACATGGATCTCGTCTATGGCCTGCCCTTCCAGACGGCGGAAAGCGTGGTCGAGACCATCGAGCAGGCGGTGGGGCTGGGGCCGCAGCGCATCGCGCTGTTCGGCTATGCCCATGTGCCCTGGATGAAGAAGCACCAGCGCCTGATCCCCGAGGAGACCCTGCCCGACGTGCCCGAGCGCTGGCGGCAATATGAATGGGCGTCGCGCCGGCTGGTCGAGCTGGGCTATGTAGCGGTCGGGCTCGACCATTTCGCCAAGCCCGACGACGAACTGGCCCTGGCGCTCAAGGAAGGTCGGCTGCACCGCAACTTCCAGGGCTACACCACCGACAGCGCCGGCTCGCTCTTGGGTTTCGGCGCGTCGGGCATCGGCGCGCTCGATCAGGGCTATGTCGGCAACGAGGGCGGCATCGACGCCTACAAGCGGATCGTGCGCGAGGGCAAGCTTGCCACCACGCGCGGCATCGCCATCACCGACGCCGACCGGCTGCGCCGGGCGATCATCGAACGGCTGATGTGCGATCTGGCGGTCGATCTCGACCGGGTCTGCGCCGCCCACAAGGCCGATGCCGGCCAATTCGCGCCGGCTCTGGCGTCGCTGGCGCCCCTGGCCGGCGATGGGGTGGTGACCATCGAGGGCCGGCGCATCCGCGTCACCGACGACGGCCGGCCCCTGGTGCGCGCCGTCTGCGCCGCCTTCGATCAGTATCTGAAGGCCGGCGAACAGCGCCATTCCAAAGCGGTATAGGGTTACCCGAGAAGGATGTCGCGCGCCTGATTGAGCCTTGCGGCCAGCGCGTCCGAACCGCCCTTGTCGGGATGGACCTTCTGCATCAGCCGTTTGTAGGCGACTTGAATCTCCTCGCGGCTGGCGCCCTGCTTGAGGCCCAGCGTGGCGTAGGCTTCCTCGCGCGTCATCGGCCCCGAACCGCGTGGCGGCGCCGACGATCCGCTCGGCCCTTGCGGTCCCCAACCGAATTGGCTGCGCATCGCCCGCCAGACGGCGTGGATGCGCAAGAGACGGATCACCCAGGGCGCCAAGGCCGACATCGCCGCCACCGCCCAGCCCAGCCGGCCGGTGAAGGCCAGAAACAACGCCGAAAGCAGGACCAATCCGCCCGCCCCCCAGACCAGCGATTGGCGGATGCGTTTGGGCGGCGCGTTGGCCAGCCCGTAGAGAAGGAGTGCCAAGCCGATCAAGGCGCCCAGCGCGGCGAGCAGAATGGGCGGCATCAGAGACCGATCCCCTCGAACAGAGTGCGCAATTCCTGGCGGGCGGCGACGTGGGAAAGATTCATCGCCACCCCCGAACCCTCGGCCCGGATGTCGAGCAGGGTAAGCCCCTTGAGGAACAGTTCGCGGTAGATCACCCGTTCGGCCAGGCCGGGCAGGATGCGGCAGCGGATGCGCCGTTCCAATTCCTTGAGCAGACCATCCATCGCCCGGCTGTTGCGCGATTCCAGGGGCGACAGGCGGTTGCGCAGCACCACCCAATCGAGCGAGCCGCCGCTTTGCAGCGCCCGGCGCTTCTTGGCCTCCCACACCCGCTCGGCGTAAATCCCCGGCCGCTCGATGCGCAGGCTTTCCGGATCGACCCGCGCCAGAAGGTCGAAATCGACCAGGCTGTCGTTCAAGGGCGTCACCAGAATGTCGGCCGCCGCATGGCCCAGCCGCGCCATCGGGGTGTCGGCGCCCGGCGTGTCGATCACCAGAAGATCGTGGTCGGCGGCCAATTCGGCCAGAAGCGACGCCAGGACCGCCTCTTCGGTTCCCATCGCCGGTCGGCGGTGGGTGGTTTGCGGAAGATTGGGGTGCAGCCGCCCCCGATTCTCAACATAGCGGGTAAGCGTGCCCTGGTCGGGGTCGAGATCGAGCGTCGCCACCCGAAGGCCGCGCACCATCGCCGCTACGGCGGCATGCAGGGCCAGGGTCGATTTGCCGGTGCCGCCCTTGCTGTTGCCGAAGACGACAACGCGACTCATGCCGGACGAATCCAGACTTTGGTGTCGTGGAAGGCGGCGCCGCCATTGGGCGGCACCGGATCGGCGCGGGTCAAGAGATTGATGCCTTCGCCCTCGGCGAAGGCGGCGTTGGGCCAGATGCTTTCCACCACCACCACACCTTCTTGCAAGCCGTCGAAGGGGCGGACCGGCAGCTTGAGCGACCCTCGCGCGTTGCCGATCCGCGCCCAGCCATCGCGCGCCAGGCCCAGCTTGGCGCAATCGGCGGGGTGGACGAGCGCCGTCGGCCGCTTCTCGGCGGCGATCGACGAGGGGGTCTCGGTGAAGCTCGAATTGAGGAAGTTGCGCGCCGGGGCGGTGACCAGCCGGAAGGGATGTTCGGCGTCGGCGGCGTCGAGATTGGCCAGATGATCGGGCAGGGCGGGCATCGCCGCATGGTCGGGCCCCAGGCTTTTCCAATCCGGCTTGAAGCGGAAGCGGCCGTCCGGATGGGCGAAGCCGTTCTCGAAATGCATCGCCGCGAAACCGGGCGAAAGATCGAGCCAGCGCGCCTGGGCCAACACCCCGGCATCGGGCAGGCCGGAACGGCGCAGGCTGGTGTCGATCAGCTCCCAGGCGGTGAGATCGAAGCCGGCATGGACGGCGCCCAGGCGACGGGCCAGGGCGCCGATCACTTCCTGGTTCGAGCGCGATTCCGCGTAAGGCGCGATCACCGCCCGGCCGATCTGCAAGAAGGTCTGGCCGTAGGCACTGTAGAGATCGTCATGCTCCAGGAAGGTGGTGGCGGGCAGGACGATGTCGGCCATGCGCGCGGTTTCGGTCAGGAACTGTTCGTGGACGGCGACGAACAGATCGTCGCGGGCGAAGCCCTGACGCACCTTGGTGTAGTCGGGCGCCACCATCATCGGGTTGGTGTTCTGGATCAGCATTGCCGCCACCGGCGGCCCATCGCCCAAATCGCGCTTGTCGCCCAAGAGCACGGGCCCGATGCGGCTCATGTCCAGATTGCGGGTCGTGGGATCGAGCGCGTCCTTGCCGGTGAACAGGGTCTGGTCGAGGCCGTTGAAGACGTCGCTGGTGTTGCAGATCGCGCCGCCGCCTTCCTCGCGCCAGGCGCCGGTCAGGGCGGGCAGGCAGGACAGCGCGTGCATGGTGGCGGCGCCGTTCATCGCCCGGGTGAGTCCGAAGCCAAATCGGATGATGCTTTTTTTCGTCCGCCCATACAGGCGGGCGAACGCGCGGATGGAATCGGCCGCCAGGCCGGTGATTGGCGCCGCCCATTCCGGCGTACGGGTGGCGATGTGAACTTCGATCTCGGGCGAGAAATCGGTCAGGCGCGCCAGATAGGCGCGGTCGGCCAATCCTTCGGCCAACAGGACATTCATCACCGCCAAACCCAGCGCCGCATCGGTGCCGGGCCGGACCATCAGGAAGAGATCGGCCTTTTCGGCGGTGGCGTTGCGGTAGGGGTCGATCACCACCAGCTTGGCGTTGCGGTCCTTCTTGGCGTCGGCGACCTGGGTCATGACATTGACCTGGGTGTGGACCGCGTTGGTGCCCCAGATGACGATCAGATCGGCCTTCGACAGTTCGCGCGGATCGCTGCCCCGTTTGGCGCCCACCCCGGCCAGCCAGCCTGCGCCGGCGATCGACGAGCAGATGGTGAAGTGCTGGCGGGCGTAGCGCTTGACATGGCGCAGCCGCTCGATCGAATTGCGCTGCACCAGCCCCATGGTGCCGGCATATTGGTAGGGCCAAACCGCGCCGCCGCCATAGCGCGCTTCGGCCTCCAGGAATTTGTGCGCGATCTCGTCCAGCGCCTCGTCCCAAGAGATGCGGGCAAATTGGCCCGCGCCCTTGGCGCCCACCCGCTTCAAGGGATGGCGCAGCCGATCGGGATGATGAACCCGCTCGGCGTAGCGGGCGACCTTGGCGCAGATGACCCCTTGGGTGTAGGGGTGATCGGCGGCGCCGCGCACCCGGCCGATACGGTCCGGCCCCAGGCGCTCGACGTCGAGCGCGCAGGTGCTGGGGCAATCGTGCGGGCAGACGGACGATACGGTTTCCATGGTCGGTCACTCTAACCGCCGTTCGGCCTCTTGACCACCCCCGGGGCGAATCGCACACTCCGCCCCAGCATGACGGATGACATCGACGTGGCGGTGATCGGGGCGGGCGTGGTCGGGCTGGCGGTGGCCCGCCAATTGGCGCGCCAAGGCCGCGCCGTGGCGATTCTGGAAGCCGAAGGCGCGGTCGGCACCGGCATCAGTTCGCGCTCGAGCGAAGTGATCCATGCCGGGCTCTATTATCCCAGGGATAGCCTGAAGGCCAAGCTATGCGTGGCCGGTCGGCGTTTGCTTTATGCCTACGCCGCCGAACGGGGCGTCGCGCACCGCAAGATCGGCAAGCTGGTGGTGGCGAACGGCGAAGGCGATCTTCGGCTCCTGGCCGAGGTCGAGGCCAAGGCCCGCGCCAACGGGGTCGAGGGGTTGGAGCGAATCGATGCCCAGACGGCGCGGGCGATGGAGCCCAAATTGCGCTGCGATGGTGCCCTTCTGTCGCCCGAAACCGGCATCCTCGACAGCCATGGCCTGATGCTGGCCCTTTTGGCCGATGCCGAGGCGGCGGGCGCGCTGCTGGCCTTGAAAAGCCCGGTGCAACGCGGTCGGGTCGCCGAGACGGGAATCGAACTTGACATCGGCGGCGCCGATCCCTCGACCCTACGGGCCAAATGGGTGATCAACGCCGCCGGATTGAGCGCCTGGTCGGTGGCCCGCGCCATCGCTGGCGTTCCCACCGCCAGCCTCCCGCCCCGCTATCTGTGCAAAGGCAATTACTTTCAGCTCTCGGGCAAGATGCCGTTCTCCCGCCTGGTCTATCCGGTGCCCGGTCATGCCGGGCTGGGGGTGCATTTCACCCTCGATCTGGCCGGTCAAGGCCGCTTCGGCCCCGACACCGAATGGATCGAGCGCGTCGACTACGCGGTCGACGAAAGGCGGGGCGAGTCCTTCTACGGCGCCATCCGCGATTATTGGCCGGATCTGCCCGATGGCGCGCTTCGGCCGGGCCATGCCGGCATCCGTCCCAAGATCAGCGGGCCCGACGACCCGGCCGCCGATTTTCGCATCGACGGCCCCAAGGATCACGGCGTTCCCGGCTGGGTGGCGCTGTACGGAATCGAATCGCCCGGGCTAACATCGTGCCTGGCGATCGCCGACCACGTTGCCGGCCTGGCGGGGGAATAGGGATGCGCATCTGCTTTTTCGATCCGATCGAGTGGGACTATACGGTGGAAACGCCGCACCAGCGGGCGCTTGGCGGTTCGCAATCGGCGTTGTGCTATCTGGCCGAGGCCTTGGCGAAGGCCGGCCATGGCGTTGCGCTTGCCAACAAGACCCGCGATCCCGGCGTGAAGCGGGGCGTAAACTGCGTTGGCCCCGACCCGGGTCAAACCGTCGATTTTCTCACGAGCTTTGACGCCATCGTCGTGCTCAACGCGGCGCTCGGCGCCAATCTACGCCGCGTGTTGGGCCCAAAGGCACGGCTCGTTCTGTGGACGCAGCACGCCTTCGACCAGAAGCCGATGAGCTACCTCAAGGAAGAGGCCGAGCGCAACGCCTGGGATCGCTTCGTCCTCATCAGCGATTGGCAGGCGAAAACCTATGTCGAGACGTTCGGCATCCCGGAGGAGAAAATCGTCATCCGAAGGAATGCGGTGGCGCCGGTCTTCGAGACGCTTTCGCCCGGCAAGGCTTGGTTCCAACACAAGGGCGCCGAACCGGTGTTGGCCTACACCAGCACGCCCTTCCGTGGACTCGATGTGTTGCTGACCGCCTTTCCGGCCATCCGCGCCGCCCGGCCGGGCGCACGGCTTCGGATCTACTCCAGCATGCAGGTCTATAATGAGGGCGAGGGCCCTTATCCGGTGCTGTATGAACTGGCCAAGGCGCTGACCGGCGTCGAATATATCGGTTCGCGTCCCCAGCCGGAGCTGGCCAAGGCCATGGCGGCGACCGGCTTGCTTGCCTATCCCAACACCTTCGCCGAAACCTCCTGCATCGCGGTGATGGAGGCGATGATCGCCGGCGCCCTGGTGATCACCACCGATCTGGGCGCGCTGCCCGAGACCACCGGCGGTTTCGGGTTCCTGATCCCGCCGATATCGGATCGGGTGGTGCATGCCGCCGTTTTTGCCCAGCGCTGCGTCCAGCTCATTCAGCAGGCCGAGGCCGATCCTCAGGCCTTCGCCGACCATCGCGCCCGTCAGATGGCGCACGCCCGGGCCAATCTGGTCTGGAGCCGCCGCGCCCGGGAATGGAGCGAAACCCTGGCGGCGCTGGTGGCGGAGCGGCCCTAAACCGCCGTGCCGCCGACGGTGAGGCCGGCGAGTTTCAAGGTGGGCAGACCGACGCCCACCGGCACGCCCTGGCCTTCCTTGCCGCAGGTGCCGATGCCGGGATCGAGCGCCAGATCGTTGCCGATCATCGTCACCCGCTTCAGCGCATCGGGACCGTTGCCGATCAGGCTGGCGCCCTTGACCGGCGCGCCCACTTTGCCATTCTCGATCACATAGGCCTCGGCGGCGGAGAAGACGAACTTGCCCGAGGTGATGTCGACCTGGCCGCCGCCGAAATTGACGGCGTAGAGCCCGCGCTTGACCGAGGCCAGAATCTCGGCCGGATCGCGCTCGCCGGCCAGCATGAAGGTGTTGGTCATGCGCGGCAGCGGCGGATGGGCATGGCTTTGCCGCCGGCCGTTGCCGGTGGGGGCAACGCCCATCAGACGGGCGTTGAGGCGATCCTGGAGGAAGCCCTTCAGGATACCGTCCTCGATCAGCACCGTGCGGCCGGAGGGCGTGCCTTCATCGTCGATGGTGATCGAGCCGCGCCGATCGACCAAGGTGCCGTCATCGACCACGGTGACGCCCTTGGCCGCCACCCGCTCGCCCAAAAGCCCGGCGAAGGCCGACACCTTCTTGCGATTGAAATCGCCCTCGAGCCCATGCCCCACCGCCTCGTGCAACAGGATGCCCGGCCAACCCGGCCCCAGCACTACATCCATCTCGCCCGCCGGGGCGTCGATGGAGTCGAGATTGACGGTGGCTTGGCGCATCGCCTCGTCGGCGGCGGCCCGCCAGGCTTGGGGCGTGATCAGGTCGGCAAGCGCCACCCGACCGCCAAAGCCGTGGCTGCCAGTTTCCATCCGTTCGCCCTTCTTCATCACCACCGAGACGTTGAGACGGATGAGCGGGCGGATGTCGGCCGATTGCGAGCCGTCGGCGCGCAGGATGCGCACCGCCTGCCACGAGCCCAGCAGCGACGCCATCACTTGGGTCACCCGAGAATCCTTGCGCGCGTAGGCGTCGATCTCGGTCAACAGCTTCACCTTCGCTTCGAAGCTCATCGAAGCCAGGGGATTGGCGTCGGAATAGAGATGGCGGTTGGTGCCCTTGGGCGGCGCCGCCTTCTTGCCCTTGCGGCCCTGGCGGATCGCCTTCACGGCCTCGGCCGCCCGCTTCAAGGCCGGGTCGGAGAGTTCGGTGGCGTGGGCGAAGCCCACCGCCTCGCCGGCAACCGCACGCAGCCCGAACCCCGCCGCCTGATCGAAACTGGCACTCTTGATGCGGCCGTCATCGAGTGTCAGACTCTCCGACTGACGTGCTTCCAGGAACAATTCGCCGTCCTCGCAGCCGGTAAGCGCCTGCTTCAGGGTTTTCTGGGTGGCAACGGGGTCAAGCCCCTCGGGGCCGAAGAACAGGGCGTCGGTGGCGGCAAGGAAGGTCATGGGCGACGGGCTCCGCTAGAGGATATGGAATACATATAGATGATCGCGCCGTCGATTACAGGGGAACTTGCCGGATTGGATGGCGAACATCCAAAGCGGCGGGATTTGGCCGACGAGATCCACGCCCGCCCCTACGATCCGGTGCGTCCGCCCTTTTGCGCCACCCATCTGGCCCGACTGACCGGCGAAGCCCCTCCGGACGCCGAGCGCGTCCACCTCCAGGCCCTGGCGACCCAACTGGGTCTGCCTGCCCCGCAAGGCTCCAACAGCCATCGCGTTGTCGCGGGGCCGGATTTCCGTTTGCGCTGGGAGCGCCACACCGAATTCTCCACCTACACAATCTATCGCTTCGGTCCTTTCGCCGACCCATTTGCCCGGACCGCGCTGGCGGCCGTGCCGACGGAATGGTTGAGGGGCCTTTCGGGAACGCTGTTGGTCGCCTTGCATCTGGCGCTGGACGATGTCGAACGTGCGGGTGAGACGATCAACGCCCTGTTCGCCGACAATACGGTGATCGGCAGCGAGGTTCAAGGCGGGGTGGCGGCGATCTGGACCGATCTTCGCCGGCATGCCGATGGGGCCGGCCGCATCCTGATCCGCGACCGGGGACTGACGCCAGGCCAGGCCGGCCGGCTTTGCCAACGCCTGTTCGAGATCGAGACCTACCGTATGATGGCGCTTCTGGCCTTGCCCGCGGCGCGTGCCGTCGGTCCCCAGGTGAGTGCCGCCGACCGCGATTTGAAGGCGATCATCGCCGAGTTGGCCGGCTCCGGCGATGATCGCAGCCTGCTTGAGCGCCTCACCCGCCTGGCCGGAGAAGGCGAGCGGCTGTCGGCGGCCACCGCCTATCGCTTTTCCGCCGCCCGGGCCTATCACGAACTGGTGCGCCGCCGCCTGGGCGAGTTGCGCGAAACCCGGCTGCCCGGCCTGCAGACCCTGGGCGAATTCCTGGAACGACGCCTCGCTCCAGCGATGGCGACGTGCGATTCAGTGGCCGGCCGTCTGGACGATCTGGCGCGCCGGATCGGCCGTGCCGGAGATTTGTTGCGCACCCGGGTCGACATCACGCTGGAAGAGAAGAACCGCGAGCTTCTGGAATCGATGAATCGACGGGCGCGTTTGCAACTGCGCCTTCAGCAGACCGTCGAGGGATTGTCGGTGGCGGCGATCAGCTATTATCTGGTCGGTTTGGTCGGCTATCTGGCCAAGGGGGCCAAGGAGCTGGGATTGGCGCTCGATCCCGATCTGACGATGGCGGTTTCGGTTCCCTTGGCGGTCGGCTTGGTTTGGCTGGGTCTTCGCCGCCTCCGCCGCCGGCTGCATGCCGAGGATCGGTCGGGCTGACGGAGGGCCTCCATGGGCTCGGGGCAGGGGCTGGACAGCCCGTCAATTTTCTCCTATATCGGGGCTCCCGACCCGGGCGCCCAGGTAGCTCAGTTGGTAGAGCATGCGACTGAAAATCGCAGTGTCGGTGGTTCAATTCCGCCCCTGGGCACCATTTTGACCCCAAGAAGCGCCTCATCTTGGGGTTTTCCATGGCCGCTTGGCACCCCTGGCCCTCCGAGTCATGATCGACCGAAATCGGTATCGCAATTCGTTCGGGATTAGGAGAGTTGTATGGTGGCGCCGGCCGAGATCCGGGCAATCGACTATTCCGCCGATGCCTTCTCGCGCATGGCGCCCGGGCCGGCCGAGCTGTTGCGCCGGATCGTCGAGACCGGCCAGGGCGAAGGCGAACCCACGCCGGACGCGGGCGGCGAGATCGGCAAGGCCGAAATCGACGCGCTTTACAACTTGGTCCGCCACCTCAAGCCGCAAGCCACCTTGGAGGTTGGCTTGGCCAAAGGCACTTCCGCCATCACCATTCTGGCGGCACTTGTGGACGCGGGCATCGCCGTCCCGGTCCACCGGGCGATCGATCCCTTTCAGTCGGTGGTCTACAAGAGGAATGGGTTGAGGAATGCCGCCCATTGTGGCTTCGGCGAAAATCTGGTGCTGATCGAGGACAGCTCGCATCGGGCCTTGCCCTATCTTCTGATGTCGGAAAAGCGGCGCTTCGATTTCGTGTTCCTGGACGGCAATCACCTTTTCGACTTCACCTTCCTTGAATGGTTCTATTGCGACAAGATGCTGCCGGTGGGCGGGACGATATTGTTTGATGACGCCGATATGCCGGCGGTGGCGGCGGTAATCAATTTTCTGGCGACCAATCTGCCTTATGAGGTGGTGACGATCAGCGCCCGCTTGCGCCTGGCGATCAAGACCGGAGAGGATGGCCGCCTGTGGTCGGATTTCACCCCCTTTGCCACCACCACTGATCGGTAGGCCCGGCTTGGCCTTCATTTCCACGATCCGAACTTGGGACGGTCGGTGCGACTCGCCTTGATCGGTCATTCGTGCTATAGCGAACTCTATCAATCGTTCGACAGAATTCAGGAATCGCCATGACCGACAGCCCCGACGCCTATACCAAGCCCACGCACTACATCGACAGCGATCATCCGGACGTGATCGCCTTTGCCAAGCGCCTGGTGGGCGATGCCACCGATCCGGCCGAGAAGGCCAAGCGCTTGTATTACGGCGTGCGCGATGAAGTGGCCTACGACCCCTACCGCGACTTCGAGCGCGAGGATTCCTATTCGGCCAGCGGGGCGCTCCATTTGCGCAAGGCCTTCTGCGTGGGCAAGGCGGCGCTGATGGCGGCGGCCGCCCGTGCGGTGGGCGTTCCGGCAAGGCTCGGCCTGGCCGATGTGCGCAATCATCTGGCGACGCCGCAGTTCCTCGACATGGCCGGCACCGACATGTTCATCTATCACGGCTTCACCGAGGTCTGGGTCGAGGGCAAGTGGGTCAAGGCGACGCCCACCTTCAATCTCACGCTGTGCGAGAAGTTTGGCGTCAAGCCGCTCGATTTCGACGGCCGCAACGACGCGCTGTTCCATCCCTTCGACATCAACAACCGCAAGCACATGGAATACACCGCCTATCGCGGCCAATATGCCGACGTGCCGGCCCAGGAAATCCGCGACGCTTTCAAGAGCTACTATCCCAAGCTCTACGCCCACAACCAAAGCCGCCACCAAGACGATTTCGGCAACGAAGCCCTGGCCAGCCGCCAGAAGGCCGGCGTCTGAATTCCAAGGGAGGATTGTGCCGTGGCCCTTGATGCCGCCGCCGTCAAAAAGAAGGCCCGCGATCTGGGCGCCGATCTGGTGGGCGTTGCCTCGGCGGCGACGCTCAACGCCCATCCGCCCGATCCGCGTTTCCCCCAAACGCCCGACCGCATATCGCCTTATTGCAAGAGCGTGATCGTCATTGTCACGCGCGTGCCGTCGGCCGCCTTCCGCTGTTCCAACCTGCCGGCCGTTCAGTATCAGACTAGCATCGTCATGCGCCGTATGGACCGCATCGCCTTCAAGCTGGCCGATTGGATGGAGCGCCAGGGCCATCCCAGCTTCACCACCGCCGCCCAGGAAACCAATTGGAACTACAAGAACGGCACTTACGGCTATCTCTCCACCCGCCATCTCGGCATCGAGGCGGGGCTGGGCACCTTTGGGCTCGGCGTCAACATCCTCACGCCGGAACTCGGGCCGCGCCTTTATCTCACCGGCGTGCTGACCGAGCTTGAACTTGAGCCCGACCCGATGATCACCGAGCAGGTTTGCATCGGCGAAGGCTGCTCGCGCTGCCTTTACGCCTGCCCGACCGACGCCGTCGGCCATTTCGGTTTGAACAAAGCGCAATGCTCGACCAAGGCGCAGGAATTCGGCTTCGCCGCCATGACTCGCTTGTTCGCCGATTTCGCCCGCGCCGACGCCGAGGGCAAGCGGACGTTGCTGAAGTCGCCCGACGCCTACGGCATGTGGCAAGGCATGACGCGCGTGGTCGGGCTGTTCGGCGCCTGCCCGCGCTGCCACGGCACCTGCCCGATCGGTCACGACTACCACGCCTTTCTGGCCGAGCCGCAAAAGGTGATTCCGGAAAAGACGCCGGAGAAGGTCGCCAAGGGCAAGGACATGCGCCAAGCCCGGGCGGAAGGCCAGCCGATCCCCGGTCTCAACGACTACAACATCCGCTGGGTGGGGCCGGACGGTTATTCCGGCGCCGCCGCGCTTGATCATCTCAAGGAATTCAAGCGGACCCAGGAAGAATTGGCCCGCTCCGACAACCGCCCCCTCGCTCCCGAGGGCAGCACAGGGAAAGCCGCCATGGTTAGCGCCTACAAGAAGCCTTTGACCGCCCAACAGATCAAGGACATGGCCCGCGAATTGGGGGCCGATCTGGTCGGCATCGCCGACGGCGCCGTGATGAACGCCAACCCGCCCGATCCCAAGGACCCGCGCCGGCCCCAGGACATCACGCCGCTCGACGGCAAGCGCGCCATCGTGTTGGCCAGGCGCATCAACAGCGGCACCACGCGCATCGCCGCCTGGGACGAGCGGCACAAATACTACAATGACGAGATCGCCCTCACGCTCTTGGAAGAAACGGCGCTCAAGCTGTCCTTGTGGCTCGAGGACCAGGGCTATCCGTCGCTGGTGATTCCGCCCACCCATGTCGATCCCTGGCGCTTCAAGGGCGATCCCGATCAGCCGATGAAGCCGCTCTTGTCGGCCACCCACGCCGCCGTCGAGGCCGGTTTGGGCACGTTGGGGCTCAATCTGCAACTGATCACGCCCGAATTCGGTCCGCGCGTGATGCTGGTGGCGCTGCTCTCCTCGGTCGAGGTCGAGCCCGACAAGAAGATGGAAAAGGCGTTGTGCGGCGGCCCGTCTTGCGGCCGTTGTCTCAAGGCCTGCCCGGGCGACGTGGTCAAGCATTGGGATCGCGATTTCGCTGGCTGCGACCGCTACCGCTCGCCCAACGGCTACCACAAGCTGGTCGATTACCTCGGCCGGGTGGTTGATGCCGGCGATCCCGACAAGCAGAAGGCGATGCTGCGCTCGAAGGACAGCTTCGACGTTTTCCAAAGCATCCTGCGTGGCGTCGGCATCATCACCGGCTGCCGGCGTTGCCAGGACGTCTGCCCGATCGGTGCCGATTACGAGGCCATGTTGAAGGATGCGCTCGATCCGATCGCCGAGACGACGCCGGCCAAGGAAGCGCGTCTCGCCGACATGGTCAAGGCGCTCAAACCGCCGGCCTATGGTGCGCAGGAGCGCTGGATCGGCAAGCTTTGAACGCAAGAACGTCGGTCGCTTAGCGCCGAAGCCCATTAGGAGCGAGGGAGAAACGCATGTCGGGTGCCGCCAATCAGCTTGACTTTCCCACCCCCTACAACGCGGCCGAGCGCTTCATCGACCGCAACCTCAAGGAAGGGCGGGGCGCCAAGCCGGTCATCTTCACCTTCGAGGAGACGGTGACCTACACCCAACTGGCCGAGCGCGCCAGTCGCGCCGGCAACGCTTTGTTGGCGCTGGGCATCGGCAAGGGCGACCGGGTGCTGATGATGATCAAGGACTGCCCAACCTTCTATTACATCTTCTGGGGCGCCATTCGCGCCGGCATCGTCCCGGTGCCCTTGAACACGCTTCTGCGCGCCAAGGACTACGCCTTCATCATCGAGGATTCCGGCGGCGCGGCGGTGCTCTATTCGCCCGAATTCGCCTCCGAGGTCGAGCCGGCGCTGGCGCAATCCAAACATAAGCCAAAGGTGGCGATGGCCGCCACCGGGCCCGGCAACGGGTTCGATGCGCTGCTCGCCAAGGCCTCGGCCGAATTGGCCGCCCAGCCTTCGACCGCCGAGGGCGATTGCTTCTGGCTCTATTCCTCGGGCACCACCGGTAGCCCCAAGGGCGCCGTGCATGCCCAGCGCGACATGGAAGTGACCTGCCGCCAATACGCCCTCGCCACCTTGGGCGCCATCGAGGGCGACATCTTCTTCTCGATTCCGCGCCTGTTCTTTGCCTACGGGCTGGGCTGCGCCATGACCTTCCCGATATGGGTGGGCGGCGCCGCCGTGCTCGATCCGCGCCGGCCGACGCCCGATACGGTGATGGAGGTGTTGACGCGCTTCCGGCCCACCGTTTTTGCCGCCGTGCCCACCTTCTACACGGCGATGATCCACCATCTGGAAGGCGCCGGGGCCAAGGGCCACGATTTTTCCCATCTGCGCCGCTGCGTCACCGGCGGCGAGGCGCTGCCGCCCGAGATGTTCAAGAAGTGGAAGGAACTGACCGGCGGCATCGCCCAGGACGGCATCGGTTCGACCGAGGCGCTCCACATCTACATCTCCAACCGTTTCGACGACATCAAGCCGGGCGCTTCGGGCAAGCCGGTGCCGGGCTATGATTGCCGCATCCTCGATCCCGAAGGCAAGGAAGTGCCGGTGGGCGAAAGCGGGCGGCTGTTCATTCGCGGCCAGTCGATCGCCAAATACTATTGGAACAACCCGAAGAAGACCGCCGAGACCATGGTCGAGGGCTGGCTCAACACCGGCGACACCTATCTCAAGGATGCCGACGGCTATTACTTCTATTGCGGCCGCTCCGACGACATGCTGAAGGTGGGCGGCATCTGGGTTTCGCCCTTCGAGATCGAATCGGCCCTGGTCGAGCATTCCAAGGTGCTGGAAGCGGCCGTGGTCGGCCGCGCCGACGACGAGGGGCTCACCAAACCCGAGGCCTACATCGTGCTCAAGGATGCGCGCGACGCCGGCGATGGGCTGGTCAAGGAATTGCAGGATCACTGCAAGAAGACCCGCGCCCCCTACAAATATCCGCGCTGGGTGAATTTCGTGGCCGAGCTGCCGAAGACCGCCACCGGCAAGATCCAGCGCTTCAAGCTGCGGCACTGATTCAGCGCCACGCCGCCAGCATCGGTTCCGGAAGAGGCGCCCAAAGAGGCGCCGGTATCTCCGCTTGGCGAAGCGCGCGGGCGATCCATTCGTTGCAGGTGAGTCGTAGGCCCCAGGCTCCCTTTGCTTCATAGAACAGGTCGGCTGGTCCGTAGCCCGAACCGGGGACGGCGATCAGCCGCCCATCGGCGCGGCGGCGGAAGGCGTCGGCCAGATGGGCGACCAGTCGGCGGTGCTGATCGCGCCCAATGACCCACCGGGCGATGGTCGGGCCGGGGGCGGGTCTTCGCGCGTAGGTGACGTGGAGGACCGCCGGCCCCAATCCCAGCATCGCCTTGGCCGCAGTAAGGGGGCGCATATCCTCGAAACGGGCGGTTTCCAGATAGAAGGCGCGATCGCCCCAGCCAATGGCGATCCAGGCGGCTTGCGGATCGGCCGCCTGAAAATCGTGGGGGGGGAGATCGGCTTGCCAATCCTGGTCGTCTTGGCGCATCGGCAGCACCAGATCGACATGCCAGCCGTTGGAGACCAGAAAGATTTCCACGCCATCGAAAGCGGTGCGGCCCGCCGGGGCTGCCGGCGCCAGGCCAAGCAAAAAGGCCGCCGCCAGATAGACCAGGGGCAGAGACAGCAAAGCCGCCAAAGTCATTGCTACTCGATCGATCAACATGATCCTTGCCGTTGCGCTCCGCTCCAGCCTATCGTGGACACAACTATATCAAGAAGGGAGAGGTTCGGATGCGCATCCATCGCCTGGCCGCCTTGGCGGTCGTGACGCTTGCTTTCGCCGCTCCGGCCTTGGCGCTTGACGCCATCGTCGAGAAGAAGGTGTTCACCCTGCCCAGCTTCACCACCATGAACGGCGAGACCATCAAATACGTCCGGGTCGGATACGAGACCTATGGCACGCTCAACGCCGCCAAAGACAACGCCATTCTCATCCCCCATTTCTTTTCCGGTTCTTCGCACGCGGCGGGCAAATACGCCGCCAGCGATGCCGCGCCTGGCTATTGGGATGCGATCATCGGTCCGGGCAAACCAATCGACACCAACAAATATTTCGTCCTCAGCTCGGACACGCTGGTCAATCTCAGCACCAAGGACCCCAACGTCATCACCACCGGCCCGGCGACAATCAATCCCGATACCGGCAAGCCCTATGGCATGAGCTTTCCGATCGTCACCATCCGCGACTTCGTCAACGTGCAAAAGGCGCTGGTCGATTCGATGGGCATCACCAAGCTGCATGCGGTGATCGGCGCCTCGATGGGCGCGCTGCAAACCTTCGAATGGGGTGCCGCTTATCCCGACGCCGTGGCACGCATCGTACCGGTGATCGGCGGGCCCGAGCTTGATGCCTTCGCGGTCGGCTGGCTCGATCTATGGGCCGAACCGATCCGGCTCGACGCCAATTGGAACAAGGGCGATTATTACGGCAAGGCCGAGCCGATTGCCGGCTTGACCGCCGCCCTCAAGGTGGTGACCTGGCACGCCCGCTATTGGCAATGGGCGGAGACGGCGCTGGGGCGCAAATGGGCGTCGCCCGACAAGGACCCGGCCAAGAGCTGGGACAACAAATACGCCGCCCAGACCTGGCTTGAGACCGCCGCCGCCGGCCGGGCCAAGGTTTCCGACGCCAACCATTTCCTTTATCTCGTCAAGGCCAACCAGCTCTATTCGCTGGGTTCCAAGGGCAATTGGGAAGAGGGCTTGAAGGCCATCAAGGCCAAGGTGCTCCTGATGCCGGCCAAGACCGATCTGATTTTCTTCCCCGATTTCTCCAAGCGCGCGGCGGCGAAGCTCAAAGAGCTGGGGAAAACCGTCGATCTGGTCGAGATCGAGGGCACGCTTGGCCATCTTGATGGGCTGGTCGCCATTCCCAAGGTGGGCGATCGCTTGGCGACGTTCTTAAGCGACTAGGCGGAAGGCCACGACACTAACGAACAAGGCCGGGGAGCGATCCCCGGCCTTGCGTTTTTTGGAAGGCGCGATGCTCGGCTATTCGGCCAGACGGACCACCACCTCGATGCGGGCGATGCGGGTGCCCGCCGGCGGGTTGGGCAACCCGTTCACCACCATTTCGTGGTTAGGGATGTCCATCAGCATACCGTTCTTCTCGAAGTAGAAGTGGTGATGGTCGGAGGTGTTGGTGTCGAAATAGGATCGACCGGAATCCGCCACGATCTCGCGCAGCAGCCCGGCCTCGGTGAATTGGTGCAGCGTGTTGTAGACGGTGGCCAGCGAAACCCGGATGTTGGCTTGCAAGGCCTCGCTGTGCAGTTGCTCGGCGGTGATGTGGCGATCGCCGGCCTCGAACAGAAGCTTGGCGAGCGCCAAACGCTGGCGGGTCGGTCGAAGTCCCGCGTTGCGCAGGCGGTCCATGGCAAGGCTGAAGTGACGGGTGCTGGTCATGGCGGTTATCCTGTTCTGCCCTCAAGATGTCGTCGCGGGCATTTTGCCCATTAGGTTTCTAATTCTGTCACAAACTAGACAAGCTGTCACCACTCTAAAAACATTATAATTTATAACAAACCTATTCTCCAATCAAAATACGGGAAATAAGTTCGGAGACCGAAGGAACATAGCCGTTGCTGTAAAGCGGGTCGCTGGCAAAGCGATAGACGTTATGGCCGGCGAACATCAGTTCCTGCTCGACATCGCGGCCATGGGCGATGTTTTGAAGGGTTTTTTGAATGCAGAAGGAGCGCGGATCGGGGCGGCGGTTGGTGTTGCCGTCCTCGTTCTGGGCCCAATTGGAAAATAGGCAGGAGGATAGACAGCCCATGCAGGCGTTCTGGTCGTCACGGATTTCCTCGGCCTTCTCGGGTTTGACGAAGATCAGGGTGGTGTCGGGGGTGCGCAGGGTCTCGGTAAAGCCCTTGGCCAACCAGCCCTCGACCCGGGCCTTGTCGGTGGGGGTGAGAAAGACCTGTCGCCCGCGGGCGCCGACGGCAAAGGGCTCGGTGTGCTCGCCGATCGAATCGGCGGTGAAGGTGACCTGGCGGTCGGAGCGTTCGACCAGCTCCAATAGAAACGCGTTCTTCACCGCCGATGAGTAGAAGCCGGTGGGGCTGAAGCGGTGCAAGAGCACGTCGCCGGGCTTGAGCGTGGTCAGACGCCGTTTCCAGGCCTCGGGGATCGGGCTTTCCTTGGTCAGAAGCGGCCGGGTGCCGAATTGGAAGGCGACCGGGCCGATCTCGGGATTGTCGAGCCAATCCTCCCATTCCTTGAGGCACCAGACGCCGCCGGCCATGATCACCGGCACCCGGTCGAGCCCGACCTCGTTCATGGCGGAACGGATTTCGGCAACGCGCGGGAAAGGCGGCTGCGGCACCAGCGGATCTTCGCTGTTGGAAAGGCCGTTGTGCCCGCCGGCGAGCCAGGGATCTTCGTAGACCACGCCGCCCAACAGTTCGGGCAGCTTGTGGTAGGCGCGCTTCCACAAAGCCTTGAAGGCGCGGGCGGAGGAGACGATCGGATAGTAATAAACCCGATAATGGGCGGCGATCTCGGCCACCTTGTAGGGCATGCCGGCGCCGCAGGTGACGCCGTGAATGAGGCCCTTGGCGCCTTCCAAGATGCCGTTCAGCACCCGCTCGGCGCCGCCCATTTCCCAAAGCACATTGACATGGATGCGGCCCTTGCCGCCGGCGATTTCATGGGCAATTCGGGCCTGATGGATGCCGCCGCGAATGCCAAACGCGATCAATTCCTCATGACGTTCGCGCCGGGTGCGGCCGGTATAGATCTGAGGGACAACCTGACCGTTGTCGTCATAGCTGTCGGCGTTGACGCCGGAAAAGGTGCCAACCCCGCCCGCGGCGGCCCAGGCGCCCGACGAGGAGCCGGTGGTGACCGCCACGCCCTTGCCGCCCTCGATCAAGGGCAGCACTTCCCGCCCGGAAAGCATGACGCCGTTCAAGGATTTCACGAATCCGCTCCCGCTTTGACAACACCCTATATAAGCACTTCGGGGTCGTCGGTGAACACTCCATCGACGCCCCAACGAAAAAAACGTTCGGCGGTCGGCCGATCATTGACCGTATAGACCAAGACGCCGAATCCCGCATCTTTCGCCGTGGCGACCGCCTTTTGGGTCAAATCGGCGGCGCCCAAATTGAGAGCGGCGCACTCCAGCGCCTTGGCGTCGACAAGCGCCGCCAGATCGAGATTTCGCGCCAGACGGGCCAGGGGCCAATCGCCCCGCAACGGCTGGGCGGCCACCAGGGCGGCTTGGGAAAAGCTGGAGATCAGGGGGGCCGTGGCCCCATCGAGCCAAATCTGGCGGGCGGTCGCCATCACCACCCGGGCGGTCTCCGCCTCGTCGCCCGGATCGGGTTTGATCTCGATGTTGACGCCCAGGCGCAGCGACGCGATCAAAGCCAGCGCTTCGCTCAGGCTGGGCACCGCCTCGCCTTGGAAGGAGGGTGCGAACCAGCCGCCGGCATCGAGTTTGGCGATCTCGGCCCATCGCCGCTCGCGCACCCGTCCCTTCTGGCCGGTGGTTCGCTCCAGCGTCGAATCGTGAAAGACGATGGGGACGCCATCGGCGGTGAGCCGGGCGTCAAGCTCGACCCAGCTTGTCCCCAATTCGGCGGCGCGCCGAAACGAGGCCAAAGTGTTCTCGGGCGCGTGCCGAGCCGCCCCGCGATGACCGATCACCTTCGGCCATCGCGGAGCCATCGGTTACTCGGCCTTCTTGGTCAGGTCTTCGCCGGTCTGCTGATCGACCTGCTTCATCGACAGCTTGACCTTGCCGCGATCGTCGAAGCCCAGGACCTTCACCTTGACGGTGTCGCCCATCTTGACGATGTCGGTGGTCTTTTCCACCCGCTTGGGCGCCAGCTCCGAGATATGGACCAGACCGTCGCGCGAGCCCAGGAAGTTGACGAAGGCGCCGAAATCGACGGTCTTCACCACCTTGCCGGTGTAGATGACGCCAATCTCGGGCTCGGCCACGATGTTGCGGATCCAGCCGATCGCCGCATCCGAGGCGGCGCTGTCGACCGCCGAGACTCGGATGGTGCCGTCGTCGTCGATGTCGATCTTGGCGCCGGTGACTTCGCAGATCTCGCGGATCACCTTGCCGCCCGAGCCGATCACCTCGCGGATCTTGTCCTTGGGGATGTGGATGGTGGTGATGCGCGGCGCGTTGCGGCTGACCTGGTCGCGCGAGTGGTCGATGGCCTTCGCCATCTCGCCCAGGATGTGCAGGCGGCCGTCGCGCGCCTGACCCAAGGCGATCTTCATGATCTCCTCGGTGATCGAGGTGATCTTGATGTCCATCTGAAGCGCGGTGACGCCGGTTTCCGAACCGGCAACCTTGAAGTCCATGTCGCCCAGATGGTCCTCGTCGCCCAGGATGTCGGACAGCACGGCGAAGCCGTTGTCCTCCTTGATCAGCCCCATGGCGATGCCGGCCACCGGCCGCGCCAAAGGCACGCCGGCGTCCATCATCGATAAGGACGAGCCGCAAACGGTGGCCATCGAGGAGGACCCGTTCGATTCGGTGATCTCCGAGACGACGCGGATGGTGTAGGGGAATTTGTCGCGTTCGGGCAGCAGCGGATGGACCGAGCGCCAGGCCAGTTTGCCATGCCCGACCTCGCGCCGACCCGGGCTGCCCATGCGGCCCACTTCGCCCACCGAGTAGGGGGGGAAGTTGTAATGCAGCATGAAGTTTTCCCGGTATTCGCCTTCCAGCGCGTCGATGATCTGCTCGTCCTGGCCGGTGCCCAGCGTGGTGACCACCATCGCCTGGGTTTCGCCGCGAGTGAAGAGCGCCGAACCGTGGGCGCGCGGCAGGAAGCCCACCGTGCAATCGATGGGCCGCACCGTCTTGGTGTCGCGGCCGTCGATGCGCTTGCCGGTGGCCAGAATGGCGCCGCGCACGATGTCCTTCTCGAGGTCCTTGAACAGGCCGCCGATCAGTCCGGAATCGATCTCTTCGGCCGTCAGGGTCTCGATCGCCTGCTTCTTCACCGCCTCGATCTTCTCATGGCGGGCTTGCTTGGCGGTCTCGCCATAGGCGGCGCGCAGATTGGCCTCGGCCACCGCCTTCAGGCGCTGGCGCGCCTTCTGGGCCTCGGGAGCCTCCTCGGGCACTTTCCAAGGTTCCTTGGCGCACTTTTCGGCCAGGCTGATGATGGCGTCGATCACCGGCTGATAGCTCTTGTGGCCGAACATCACGGCGCCCAGCATGATCTCTTCCGACAGCTCCTTGGCTTCGGATTCGACCATCAGCACGCCCTCGACGGTGCCGGCGACCACCAGATCGAGGCTGGAGCGCGGCTGGTCGGGCTGGATGGGGTTGAGCACGTACTGGCCGTCGATGTAGCCGACGCGCGCCGCGCCGATCGGCCCCATGAAGGGAACGCCCGACAAGGTGAGCGCGGCCGAGGCGCCGACCATGGCGGCGATGTCGGCGTCGTTTTCCAGATCGTGCGACAGCACGGTGAGGATCACCTGGGTTTCGTTGCGGAAGCCGTCGGCGAACAGGGGGCGGATCGGGCGGTCGATGAGCCGCGAGGTCAGCGTCTCGCGCTCGCTGGGCCGGCCTTCGCGCTTGAAGAAGCCGCCCGGAATCTTGCCGGCGGCAAACGCCTTTTCCTGATAATTGACGGTAAGCGGGAAGAAATCGATGCCGGGGCGCACGCTGCGCTGCGCCACCACGGTCGCCAGCACGGTGGTCTCCCCGTAAGTAACCAGGACCGCGCCGTCGGCCTGACGGGCGACCTTGCCGGTCTCGATGACGAGCTTGCGCCCGCCCCAAACGAGTTCCTTGCGATAAATATCGAACATGAGTCTTATCCTTTCAGGAGCCGGCGCCGGATTGCGCGGATCGGCTCCAAACGTACGATCCGCTCCCTTCGCCCCCATGGGCGGAATCGGAGCGGTTGGCGGGCCGGAGCGCCCGATGCGCCCCCTTCACCCGCCCAACTGGGAATGGCTGTTACTTGCGCAGGCCCAGGCGTTGGATCAGGGCCTCGTAGCGCGCCGAATTCTTGCCCTTGAGGTAGTCGAGCAATCGGCGGCGTTGACCGACCATGATCAACAGCCCGCGGCGCGAATGGAAGTCCTTCTTGTGATCCTTGAGATGTTCGGTGAGGTTCTTGATGCGCTCGGAGAGAATGGCGACTTGAACCTCGGGCGACCCGGTATCTCCGGTCTTGGTGGCATAGTCGACAATGAGCGCTTGCTTGCGCTCTGCGGTAATCGACATCGGATGCTCCTTCGATCCGTTAGTGGTTGAACACGCGGATCGGACGAATTTCGCCGTCTTCGATCCGTGCCAGCGCCGCTAGCCGTCCTTCGCCCATCACCCGCACCAACGGATCGGTCGGGATGGAGGAAAGCGGCAGGCGGGCGGCGACGCGCAAGAGAGACACGGGCTGCCCGCCTTTCAGGCGGCGGACCTCCGCTTCGGTCAGGGCCAATGCCGGGATGTCGTCCAGCACGGTCTCGATTGGAAGCCAGGGGTCCGAGGCGGCCGGACTATGGCTTAGTTCCTCCAGTTTTTCCAGTGAAATCGCCTGGGATTCGGTGAAGGGGCCGACTTTGAGGCGGCGCAGGCGCACGACATGGCCGACGGTCCCCAAAGCCCGGGCCAGATCGCGGGCCAGGGCCCGCATGTAGGCGCCCTTGCCGCTGCTGACCTCGAAATCGGCATGGTCCGGATCGGGGCAGCCCAGCAAACGGATGGAAGAAATGTGAACAATCCGAGACTTAAGCTCGATCGGCTGGTTGGAGCGGGCGAGATCGTAGGCCCGTTTGCCCTCGACCTTGATGGCGGAATAGGCGGGGGGGATTTGCTCGATGTCGCCCGTGAAGCGGGGCAGGGCGGCCTCGATCGCCGCCTGGTCGGGCCGATGGGGCGAGGTTTCGGTCACCGCGCCTTCGGCATCGTCGGTGGCGGTGGCTTCGCCCCAGCGCAGGCGGAAATGATAGGTCTTGTTGCCGTCCATGGCGTAGGAGACGGTCTTGGTCGCTTCGCCCAGGGCGATCGGCAGCACGCCCGAGGCCAGCGGGTCGAGGGTGCCGCCATGGCCGACCTTGGCGGCGCCGGTGAGGATTCGCACCCGCGTGACCACGGCGGTCGAGGTCAAGCCCACCGGCTTGTCGATGACGAGCCAGCCGCTGATCGCCCGGCCTTTCCTACGCCCCATCCGTGGGGTCCTCGTCGCCCGGATCGCTGGCGAGATCGCGAACCACCTCCGGGCTCTTGAGCAGGCGCTCGATGCGGTCGCCTTCCTCGAAGCTGCGGTCGAGCTCGAAGGCGAAGTCGGGCAGGAATTTGAGCGGCACCTGGCGGGCCACCTCGTGGCGCAGATAGCCCTTGACGCGGCGTAGTCCGGCCAGCACGGCGGGCGCGTTCTGGCCGCCCAGCGGCATGACGAAGGCGGTGGCGTGCTTGAGATCGGGGCTCATGCGCACTTCGGTGACGGTGATCGGCACCGCCAGATCGGGATCGCGGATGGCGCTTTTCTCCAAGGTCCAGGCGAGCGCGTGGCGCAACGCCTCGCCGACGCGCAATTGCCGCTGGGACGGGGCTCGTCCGGGACGGTTCATGGCTTGATCGCGCCGCGCCCGCTAGAGGGTGGCGGCGACCTCCTCCATCTCGAAGCACTCAATGACGTCGCCGGTCTGGATGTCGTTGTAGTTCTCAAGCGACATGCCGCATTCGTAGCCTTCCTGGACTTCGCGCACGTCGTCCTTGAAGCGCTTGAGCTGGGCCAGCGCGCCCTCGAAGATCACCACGCTGTCGCGCAACAGGCGCACCCGGGCGCCGCGTTTGACCACGCCCTCGGTGACCCGGCAGCCGGCGACCTTGCCGACCTTGGAGATCGAGAAGACTTCGCGGATTTCGGCGTTGCCCAGGAACTTTTCTCTTACGGTCGGCGCCAGCATGCCGGTCAGCGCCTTCTTCAGATCGTCGGCGACGTCATAGATGATCGAGTAGTAGCGGATGTCGACGCCGTCGCGCCGGGCAATGTCGCGGGCCTGCGGGTTGGCGCGCACGTTGAAGCCGACGATGAGGGCGTTCGAAGCCCTGGCCAAGGTGACGTCGGATTCGTTGATGCCGCCGACCGCGGAATGCAGAACCCGAACCTTCACTTCCTCGCTGCCCAGCTTGCTCAAGGTGCCGACCAGGGCCTCGACCGAGCCTTGGACGTCGCCCTTGATCACCACCGGCAATTCCTTGGCCTCGCCGGCCTGGATGCGCTGGAACATCTGTTCGAGCGTGCCGCGCGCGCTGGCGACATGGCGGGCGTCGCGGCTCTTGCGCTGGCGATAGCCGGCCACTTCGCGGGCCCGAGCTTCGGTCTCGACGACGATGAAATCGTCGCCGGCGGCCGGGGTGCCCTGGAGACCCAGAACCTCGACCGGCATCGCCGGTCCGGCGGCCTCGATCTTGTGGCCGCGATCGTCGGCCAGCGCCCGCACCCGGCCCCATTCGGCGCCGGCGACGAAGATGTCGCCCTGGTGGAGCGTGCCCTTCTGGACGAGCACGGTGGCGACCGAGCCGCGACCCTTTTCCATCTTGGCTTCGACGACCACGCCGGCGGCGGCGCGGTTGGGGTTGGCGCGCAGATCGAGAATTTCCGATTGCAGCAAGATCGCCTCTTCCAGCTTGTCGAGGCCGATCTTCTTCTTGGCCGAGACGTCGATGGCCAGAACCTCGCCGCCCATTTCCTCGACCACGATCTCGTGGTTGAGCAATTCCTGGCGGACGCGCTCGGGCTTGGCGTCGGGCTTGTCGATCTTGTTCACCGCCACCACGATCGGCACCTTGGCCGCCTTGGCGTGGCGGATCGCCTCGACCGTCTGCGGCATGATGCCGTCGTCGGCGGCGACGACGAGCACCACGACATCGGTCACCGCCGCGCCGCGGGCGCGCATCGCGGTGAAGGCCTCGTGACCCGGGGTGTCGATGAAGGTGATCTTCTGGCCGTTCTTCAAGGACACCTGATAGGCGCCGATGTGCTGGGTGATGCCGCCGGCCTCGCCCGAGGCGACGTCGGTTTCGCGCAGCGCATCCAGGAGCGAGGTCTTGCCGTGATCGACATGGCCCATGACGGTGACCACCGGCGGGCGGCGAATCATCTGCTCGTCGCTGTCCTGGGCGCCGGAGAGACCGATCTCGACGTCGGCGTCGGAAACGCGCTTGGCGGAATGGCCGAACTCGCCCACCACCAGCTCGGCGGTGTCGGCGTCGATCGACTGGTTGATCGAGGCCATGACGCCCATCCGCATCAGGGCCTTGATGACTTCGGCGCCGCGCGCCGCCATGCGGTTGGCCAATTCCTGAACGGTGATGGTTTCGGGGATCACCACGTCGCGGACGATCTTTTCCGCCTGGCCCGACTCGGCGTTCTTCAGGCGCTCGCGTTCGCGGGCCCGGCGCACGGCGGCCAGCGAGCGGCCGCGCTCGGACCGATCGTCGTCGTCGAGCGCCGCGGTGACGGTCAGTTTGCCGGTGCGGCGCTTGGGCTCCAGGCGCTTGGCGGCCGGCGGCTTGTGGGCGGCAACCCGGCCCGGTCGGCGCCGATCGGGCTCCTCTTCCTCTTCCACCATGTCGCGGGCGCCCTGACGGCCGCGCGGTGGCTCCACGGTCTTGGCCTTGACCGGCGTGGTGCTGGTCTTGGAGGGCGTCGCTTCGGCTTCGACGGCGCCGGCCTCGGCGGCCGGGGCTTCGGCTTCCTCGGCCGATTGTGGCTGGGCGGCGCGATTGGCCGCTTCCTCGGCATGGCGTTTGGCCGCCTCGGCCGCCTCTTTGGCGTCCTGCTCGGCGCGAATCTGGGCCAGGCGACGCGCCTCCTCCTCGGCCTTTTTGGCGGCCTGAAGGGCGTGCAGGCGGTGCGCCTTCTCGTCGTCGGTCAGCTCGCGCGGCGGATGCGGCGGATGAGCGACCGGTGCGGCGGGTGCCGGCTTGGCGGCTTCCTTGGCCTCGGCGGTTTCGGCCGGAGTGGGCGGCGTCGGGGCCGGCTTGGGGGCGTCCTTGACCTCGGCCAATTCGCCGCCGGCGCCCGCCGCGAAGGTGCGCTTCTTGCGCACCTCGACCGCCACCGCCTTCGATCGGCCGTGCGAGAAGCTTTGGCGGATCTGCCCGGCATCGACCGTTTTCTTCAGCTCGAGCTTGCCCGGCCTCAGACGCAACGGGGTTTTGCCGCCTTCCTGTTCGTTCGCTTCGGTCATCTCGAACCTGATCTCACTTCTTCCCAGGGGCCGACCGGCCCGATTTGCCGCGAGCCGTTTGGCCCGCTCCTTCCGTACGATCCGCCCGGCGCCACTCCGCCAAGCGGGACAGTTCCCGCTCCAGCCGCGTTGCCAATCCGCCCGGCGCCACGGCCACATGCACCGCCTGATCGCGTCCCATGGCCCAGCCCAGCTCGGCGCGGGAAAGCAAGACGATGGGCACCCTGTCACCGGCCTTGGCGGCAATCTTGCGCCACCCGTCCTCGGCCCCGTCGCGGGCCTCGAGAAGCAGCGCCGCCGGCCCTTGGCTCAAGAAGCCGCGGACCTTCTCGAAGCCGGCCACCGCCTGACCCGCCCGGCGCGCCAGACCCAGGAGATCCTGGCAGCGGCGCACCAGCAAACTCTCGACCCGCTCCGCCAGATCGGGCGCGGCCACGATCGCGTGGCGCGCCGCCTTGGCGAACAACCCCTTGGACAGGGCCGTATTTACCATATCCGGCCCGGGGCTCAACCATAATCCCCGTCCCGGCAGCCGCTCGGCCAGGTCGGGCACCAACGCGCCCTCCGGGCCGACCACGAAACGGATCAGCTCGTCCTTCGGCCGCACACGGCCCGTCGCCAGGCAGCGCCGGCTGGGGCCGGTGTCGTCGTCCGAAGCATCGGCCGGCTCCATTGCGTCTCCGTCACTTCGCTTCGTCCTCGAACCAGTGGGCGCGAGCGGCCATGATCACCTGCTCGGCGTCCTTCTCGCTCAAGGCGTCCTTGCCGACGATGTCGATCAATTCGTCGCTGGCCAGATCGGCCAGATCGTCCAACGACTTCACCCCCTTGTGGCCGAGGGCAACCTGCATGCCGGGCGTCAGGCCGGGGATGGCGGCGATCTCGTCGGAAACGCCCAGTTCCTTGCGCTTCTCGGTGAAGCGGGCATCCTGGACCTCAAGGAAGGCGCGGGCGCGGTTTTGCAATTCCTCGGCCACCGATTCGTCGAAGCCCTCGACCCCGGAAAGATCTTCGATCGGCACATAGGCCACTTCCTCGACCGAGGTGAAGCCTTCGGTGACCAGCAGGTGGGCGATGACGTCGTCGACGTCGAGCGCATCGATGAAGAGCTGCGAGCGCGAGCGGAATTCCTCCTGGCGGCGCTCCGATTCCTCGGCCTCGGTGAGGATGTCGATGTCCCAGCCGGTCAATTGGCTGGCCAGGCGCACATTCTGGCCGCGTCGGCCGATCGCCAGCGATAGCTGATCGTCGGGCACCACGACCTCGATGCGATTCTGCTCCTCGTCGAGCACCACCTTGGCGACCTCGGCCGGGGCCAGCGCGTTGACGATGAAGGTGGCGGGATCGGACGACCACTGGATGATGTCGATCTTCTCGCCCTGAAGCTCGGCCACCACGGCCTGAACGCGCGAGCCGCGCATGCCGACGCAGGCGCCGACCGGATCGATGCCGGAATCGTTGGAGAGCACGGCGATCTTGGCGCGCGAGCCCGGATCGCGGGCCACCGCCTTGATCTCGATGATGCCGTCGTAGATTTCCGGCACTTCCTGGGCAAACAGCTTGGCCATGAAGGTGGGGTTGGTGCGCGACAGGAAGATTTGCGGGCCGCGCGCTTCCTGGCGGACATCCATGATGTAGGCGCGCACCCGATCGCCGGTGCGGAAATTCTCGCGCGGGATCAGTTCGTCGCGCTTCAAGAGGGCCTCGGCGCGGCCGAGATCGACCACCACATTGCCGAATTCGACCCGCTTGACGACGCCGTTGGAAATCTCGCCCACCCGGTCCTTGTACTCGTTGTATTGGCGGGTCCGTTCGGCGTCGCGCACCCGTTGCACGATCACCTGCTTGGCGGTCTGGGCGGCAATGCGGCCGAAATCGATCGGCGGCAAGGGGTCGATCAGAAGGTCGCCCGGGGCCGCGTCGGGCTTCTTCGGCAGCGCCTGGGCGACGGTGAGTTGGGTCGCCTCGTTTTCGACGGTCTCCACAACCTCCATCACCCGCGTCAGGTGGATTTCGCCCGACTTGCGGTCGATGGTGGCGCGGATGTCGTGTTCATGGCCGTATTTGGAACGGCCGGCCTTCTGGATCGCCTGTTCCATGGCGACCAGGACTTCCTCGCGGTCGATGTTCTTGTCGCGGGCCACCGCATCGGCAACCTGCAGGAGTTCGGGACGGGGAAGAGCGGCAAGTTTTTCCATAGGCGACTACCCTTGCGATCCTTCGTGTTTCAAAGCCTTGGCCATCAGGGCCTCGGTGAGAAGCCGTTTGGCTCTGTGAATAAGCGGGAACGGCAACGCCACCACTCCCGTCTCGGTTTCAATCCGCACGTCCTCGCCCTCAAGACCCAATAGGCGGCCGGTGAAGCGACGCCGACCCTCGACCGGTTCCCGGGTCTCGATGCGAACCTCGTCGCCGGCGAAGCGCTCGAAGTCCTTGGCCTTCACCAGCGGCCGGTCGAGACCGGGCGAACTGACCTCCAGCACGTAAGCACCGGGCAGAGGCTCGGCGACATCCAGGATCGGCGACAGCGAACGGCTGATCAGCGCGCAATCCTCGACCGTCATCGTCCGGCCATCCAAGCGCTCGGCCATGACCTGAAGGGTGGGCCGGGTCGAACCCGACACCTGCACCCGCACCAGCTCGTAGCCCAGGGCGTTAAGCGGGGCCTCGATTGCCGTCTCGACGGCGTTCTCGCGGCTCATGATCGCCCAACCTCCCAACCTCGCGTCCCGAACGGCCTAATCCGCGGCACCCAAATCAACGAACCCAAGAAAAACAAAAGGTGGGCCGAAGGCCCACCCCACGGCGTCCCATCCAGCAGATGGGCTATGGAATGATGGTCGGGACTATAGCCAAGGCCCCTTGCCAAGACAAGGGCTTTTTCAAGGGTTTTTGACGGAATCATGCCTGCGCCAATCAAGGGGGCGGCGCGGTCCTGCCCGCTCGGCTTCGGTCGAAATATATTTTGATCGCCGGCGCGATGGCGGCCGGGCACCCTCTTCCCAAGCCTGCCCGAGGGGCTTATATTTATCAGGTCGGGCAACCGACTATGGCGCTAAACGCCACGTGGAATAGGCATTGCGGACCCGGGGGCGGTACCCGGCGCCTCCACCGAAGCCGGTTTCGGCCGTTTTCGGGGGGGCGAAACAGGATCGACGCGTGCGGTAAAGACGTGGTTTGTGCTCGGCATGGTTCCGCCGTTATCGGGCCATCTTCACAAGTGCCAACGACAACGAGGCACTCGCGATTGCTGCGTAATCGACGCCCCTAACGGGGCATGATTGCAGGCGAAAGCGCGGTTCGGGGGGCACCGGGCAACAGAAGCCCCCCACTTGAGCGTCAGGCCAGAATCGGTCGATCACAAGACCGGCGGTATGCCAGAAGATGGGACGGACACGGTGAACGATCAGGTTTTGCGCTACGATCGGATGGTGGAAGACGCGTTGCGCGGCGTCATGCGCCAGTGCCTGACGCTGGTGGCAAGGCGCGGCGGCCTGCCCGGCGGGCACCATTTCTACATCACCTTCCGCACCCGCCATCCCGGCGTATCGATCCCGGCCCATCTCCTGGCCCGCTATCCGGAAGAGATCACCATCGTTCTCCAGCACCAGTTCTGGAATCTCGATGTCGGCGAAGACCGTTTTTCGGTCGTGCTGGCCTTCGGCGGCGTGCGCGAGACCCTGGCGGTGCCTTTTGCCGCCGTGTCCGCCTTTGCCGATCCCTCGGCCAAGTTCGGGCTGCAGTATCAGGTCGAGCAAAGCGAAAGCGCGATCCTTCCGCAATCGGTCCCGGCATCCAGCTTGGCGGCGGAACCGTCCAAGCCGGCCGACCCGCCCAAGGGCCAGGTCATCGCGCTCGACGCCTTCCGGAAGAAATAGGTCGAAACGCCTCCCCCATTTTCTTTGCCAATCATCCTGCCTATAGTGACGGCGGCGTTGCTTGATTGACTGGCTGGCGGAGAGACGAATGGCCGAACCCGGATTCCACGAGATGTTTCCCCTTGGTCCCGACGAGACGGTTTATCGACCGGTTTCCACCGAGCATGTCGGGGTTGAAACCTTCAAGGGCCAAAAAATTCTCACCGTCGAGCCGGCGGCGCTGACCCGCTTGGCCTTCGAGGCCTTCCGCGACATTTCGCATTTGCTGCGGCCTGGTCATTTGGCCCAGTTGCGCAAGATCCTCAACGACCCCGAGGCCTCCGACAACGACCGCTTCGTCGCCTTCGATTTCTTGAAGAACGCCTGCATCGCGGCCGGCATGGTGTTGCCGATGTGCCAGGATACCGGCACCGCCATCGTCTTGGGCAAGAAGGGCCAGCGGGTTTGGACCGGCGGCGGCGACGAGGATGCCTTGGCGCTGGGCATCCGCAAGGCCTACACCGAGCTTAATCTGCGCTACAGCCAAGTGGCGCCGCTCTCCATGTATGACGAGGTCGATACCGGCAACAATCTGCCCGGCCAGATCGACCTCTTTGCCACCGACGGCGACGCCTACAAATTCCTTTTCATGGCCAAGGGTGGCGGTTCGGCCAACAAGACCTTCCTCTATCAGCAGACGCGCGCCACGCTCAATCCCGACGCGCTCTTGCGCTTCCTCGATGCCCAGATCCGCACGCTGGGCACGGCGGCCTGCCCGCCTTACCATCTGGCGGTGGTGATCGGCGGCACCTCGGCCGAGATGAACATGAAGACGGTGAAGCTTGCCTCGGCGCGCTATCTCGATTCCCTGCCCACGCAAGGCAGCAAGGCCGGCCACGCCATCCGCGATCCCGAGCTTGAGGCGCAGGTGCACGCGCTCACCCAGCGTATGGGCATGGGCGCTCAATTCGGCGGCAAGTATTTCTGCCACGACGTGCGGGTGATTCGCCTGCCGCGCCATGGCGCCTCGCTGCCGATCGGCATCGGCGTGTCCTGCTCGGCCGACCGCCAGGCGCTGGGCAAGATCACCAAGGATGGGCTGTTCCTGGAGGCTCTGGAAGCCGATCCCGCCAAATACCTGCCCGATTATTCCGCCAAGGATTTGGGCGGCGAGGTGGTGGCGATCGATCTCAACCGGCCGATGGCGGACATTCGGCAAACCCTGTCGCGTTACCCGATCAAGACCCGTCTGGCGCTTTCGGGTCCGATGATCGTGGCGCGCGACATCGCCCACGCCAAGCTGAAGGAGCTGATCGACAAGGGCCAGGACCTGCCGCAATATTTCAAGGATCATCCGATCTATTACGCCGGGCCGGCCAAGACGCCGTCCAATTACGCCTCGGGCGCCTTCGGCCCCACCACGGCGGGGCGGATGGATTCCTATGTCGATCTCTTCCAATCGAAGGGCGCCAGTCTGGTCATGCTGGCCAAGGGCAACCGCTCGAAGGCGGTCACCGACGCCTGCAAGAAGCATGGCGGCTTCTATCTGGGTTCGATCGGCGGATCGGCGGCCCGGCTGGCCCAGGACTGCATCAAGAAGGTCGAGGTCGTCGCCTATCCGGAATTGGGCATGGAGGCGATCTGGCGCATCGAGGTGGTCGATTTTCCGGCCTTCATCATCGTCGACGATAAGGGCAACGATTTCTTCACCGCCACGGCGGCGCCGCTGCATAACGGGTAACTCGAACCGGGAGTCCTGCTTGCGCAACAACCAAGCCTTCGTCGCCTTCACTCTTGAACAGCTCGACGGGTTGGGCGGCGTTTCGGCGCGGGCGATGTTTGGCGGCCACGGCCTTTACCGCAACGGTCGGATGTTCGCCCTGGTGGCCGACGACGTGCTTTATCTCAAGGCCAACGACGCCAACCGGCCCCTCTTGGAAGCTCAGGGCGGCCAGCCTTTCAAGCCCTTTGCCGACAAGAAGATGGTGATGCCCTACATCGAGGTGCCGGTCGATCTGTTGGAGGATGCCGACCGGCTGGTCGAGTTGGCGCACACGGCTCTGGCGGCGGCGATGGCGGCACCCCCGCCCCCCAAGCGACGGAGAGCGAAATGATCCCTCGCCGAATGTGCTTCGCCGGCTTGCTGCTGGCCTTCGTCCTGGCGCCGATGACGCTGGCGGCGCAGGAAAAAGTGGGCGAGGTGACGCGCCTCGAGGGCCGTGCGGCGCGCGGCGATGGCGCCGATCTGGCGTTGGGCGCGCCCATCCGTCGCTTCGAGACGGTGCTGACCGGCGGCCTGTCGCGCCTGGAGATCACCTTTGTCGATAACGGCGTGCTGGTGTTGGGTGACAACGCCCGGCTGGTCATCGACGAGTATGTCTACGCGCCCGACGCCAAGCGGGGCAATGTCGCGCTCAGCGTGGTGCAAGGCGCGTTCCGCGCCGTCAGCGGCCGGATCGCCGAACTCGACGGCAGGCCCTATCGGCTGCGCACGCCCTTGGCGACCATCGGCATTCGCGGCACCGAATTCTGGGGCGGCGCCATCGACGGTGCCTTCGGCGTCGCTCTCCTTGAGGGTGCCGGCCTGGTGATCGAAAACGCCCAGGGCCGGATCGAAATCGCCCGGGTGGGCGACGGCACCACGCTGCGCGCCGGCCAGGCGCCGGAGGCGCCCATCACCTGGAGCCCCGACAAGGTGGCGCGCGCCATTGCCACGGTGGCCTTCCGCCCGTGACGCTTGATGCCCGCGATCCCCTGGTCAAGCGTTCGCTCACCATCGCCGGTCATCGCACCAGCGTGACCTTGGAGGCGCCGTTCTGGGAGGCCCTGAAGGCGATCGCCGCCCGGCGTGGTCTTTCGCTCAATCAGTTGGCGACCGAAATCGACGAAACGCGGCCGGGCAATCTGTCGAGCGCGCTTCGCCTCTACGCCTTTGAGCAGGCCAAGCGAGGTTCGGCATGAGTTGGCCGCTGCCGGTGCCCGCCCCGCTCTTGGGCGTCTATGTTCTGGTGGCCGGCGCCCTGGTGCTGTCGCCGGGGCCCGACACGCTGCTCATCATCCGTTACACCCTGGCCTCGGGGCGCGCTTCGGGCATGGCGACGGTCGCCGGCGTTCAGCTTGGTCTGATGGTCCATACGGCGGCGGCGGTGCTGGGGCTGTCGGTGCTGATCCTGTCCTCGCCCCTGCTGTTCAAGACGGTGGCGGTTCTGGGCGCCGCCTATCTCGCTTGGCTTGGTCTGCAAGCCGTTCGAGGCGGTGCGCTCAGCATGGAAGGCGAAGCCGGCAGCCAACCCTCGGCCGCCAAGGCGCTGCGCGACGCCGCCATCACCAACATCCTCAATCCCAAGGTCATCTTGCTGTTCCTGGCGCTGATGCCCAATTTCGTCGCCGTTGAATTGGGGCGGGTGCCGCTGCAATTGGCGACGCTGGCCGCCACGCTCCTGGTCATCAACACCATCTGGCAGAGCGGCCTGGTGCTGGCCGCAAGCTGGGCGCGTCAGGGCTTGATGCGCCCACGGGTTCAGCGAGGCGTGTCCTGGGCGACCGGCGCCATCTTCCTGGTCTTCGCGATCTTGATGCTGATCGAGCATCTGTAGCGACGATTACCGGTTCAGATCCTTCAGAAATCCTTTAAGCCCGCCCTTCTTCTTGTCCTTGGTCGAATCGGGAGCGGGGGATTCGGTCGAGGGTTCGGTGGGCGCGGATTTGGCGCCGCCCAGGATTTGCTGCAGCGCCTCGGCATTCTTGCCGCCCTTGCCCTTCAAGGCTTTCGACAGTCCCTTGGCGCCCAGCCAATTGACCAGCTCGTTGGCCTCGATGATCCGCCGGGGCGCATCGATCGGTCCGTCGAGGCGAAGGCCGAACGGCGGCACGCCCGCCGGTTCGGTCAGTTGGAAGCGCGCCCGCGCGTCCAGCAGCCATTGCGGTAAGTCGGCGGTCACGGTGCCGGTGCCTTGGCCGCCCTCGGCGTTCAGGCGCAGATCGGTGCTGGTGGCGACGCCGTTCTCGATTTTGAAGTTGCCATCCAGGGTGGAGAAGCGAGTCGAGCCGCCCGACATGCCGCCCTGCAAAAGAGCCAGGACCGAACCCAGATTGTCGAGATTGTTGAGTCGTTGGGTAACGGCCTTCAAATCGAATCCCTGCACCCGGCCTTCGCGGGCGGCGATCTTGCCGTCGCCCGCAAGGCGCGCCACCCAATCGGCCATCGAACGGCCGTTGGCGACCACATTCATCGTCAGATCGAACTGACCGTCGGCCAAGCTCACTCCGGCGGTGTCGAACAGCGCCTGGCGGATGTTGGCCTTGGTGATTCCCAGGGCGGCGGTGAGCGTCGGCGCGCCTTGGGCCGACAAGGCGCCGTTCAGGGCAAAGCCGCCGCCGAACAGGCTGCCGTTGAATTTCGACAGCACCGCCCGACCTTCGTTGAGTGCCAGGGCGATCTGCGGCTTGTCGATGCGGTACTTCTCGAAAAGAAGGGCGCCGGCATTAAGATCGAGCCGGAGATCGAGGGCGTTGAGCGCTGTCAGATTGATCGCTTCGCG
This sequence comes from Rhodospirillales bacterium, assembly GCA_016214125.1. Taxonomy (GTDB): domain Bacteria; phylum Pseudomonadota; class Alphaproteobacteria; order Rhodospirillales; family WMHbin7; genus JACRPC01. The sequence goes on from JACRPC010000027.1 coordinate 76,590, forward strand.
CGACCAGCGTTCCGAGAGGGCCGCCTTTAACCAAGACGGCGGCGGCGACGGCATTTTCGAAATTCCGAAGGCCGCCGGTTGGGACAGACTCACTTGGCCCAGCCAGCCGCGCCAGCCCTGGGGCAGGAAGGCTTGGCGACGCGCCGGCAGGAAGGGATCGAGGGCGATTTCGTCGGCGTTGAGGGCGGCGGTGATCTTCGGGCGGTTTCCACCCAACACCACGCCGGCCTGGCCGGCCAGGGTGATCCGGCCGATCCGGGCACGCAGATCGGCGAGATCGAATTTTTGGGCATCGCCCTTCAGTTTGGCGGCAAAGGCGAAGGCGCCGGGATTGGCTTCGACGGGTCGCCAGCCCTCGGCGAACAGGCGCACGAGCTGCAGCAGGCTGGCGTGGCTGGCTTCCACCGTCAGGTCGAAGCGCGGCTGGGTCAGGGGATCGATCGCCGTGCCCTGAGCCTTGATCGCGCCGCCCGCCAACTCGCTTTGCGCATCGAAGGCGATCTGCTGCGGCGTGCCGTTGAGCCGGGCGCGCAGCGCCACCGTGCCCAGCTTGTCGGGAGCGATGGGAAGTTCCACACCCAGGAACCGAGCCGTCCGTGCCGGGGTTCGGCTGCGCAGATCGAGGGTGAGGTCCTTGAAGGTGGGTGCGCCATCGGCCAGGCCTTCGAGGCCGCCGACGATCTTCGCTTGCAGCCCGGCCAGATCGGCGAACCCGGCCTCGCGGAGCTGAATCTGTCCTTTGATCAGGCTGCCATCGATCACCGCATCCTGAACGACCGAACCCTTGTAGCTGAGCGCGCCAACCTTGGCGCGGATGTTGGCGTCGAACCCCTTCAGTTGGGCGAGCGCCGGAAAAGCCGAGGCAGCCGAGGGCGATGATCCGGTCGCCACGGTTGCCGATTTCTTCTCGACCCCCGGCGAGGCCGGCCCCTTTGCGACGGGGGTCGAAGCCGCCAAATAGGAATCGAGGTCGAGACGATCGAGCCCCAGGCTAAGCCCCAGCGCCGGCCTGGGGCCCGGGCGGTAGGTCGCGGCACCCAGAAGGCGCGATTCGTCGAGCCGAACATCGAGATCGGTGAGCCGCACCTCGCGCGTCGTGCCGCGCACCGCCGCCAGCATCTTGAACTTCTTAAGGCGCGTCGGCGCCAGCCCGCCGACGTCTTGCTTGAACGCGGCAAGCGTGGCGCGCAGATTGTCGCCGGCCGCCTCCAAGGTGCCTTCGAACAGCAGGCCTTCCTTGTTCTCGGTGAGGAATCCGAACAGCGACACCTCGCCGCCCTGCGGCAGTTGCAGACTGGCCTGGCTTAGGGTGAGCTCGCCGTCGGTCAGGGCGAGATTGGCTCGCAGATCGCGGAACGCGGCGCCTTGATAGGCGAGCGCGCCGACGCGCAGATCAAGGGCGCCGTTCACGCCACGCGGCAAAAGCGAGCCCACACCGGCCGAGGCCTGGGGGGGCGCACCCGGCGGCGCGGCGGCCTCCTTAGCGGGCGTCGAAACCGGGCTTGGCCCTTGGGCGGCGGGCCGTCCGGCGAACATTGGGTCGAGGCCGATGGTCTCGAAGGCGAGCTGACCTTGAAGGTTGGGCTTGCCTTGCAGATCGACGCGGAGCTTGCCCCTGCCGCGATCCTTGCCAAGGACCAAGACAAGCTCGCCCAAATCGATCGCTTGCGGCGAGACCGAAAGATTGGCCTCCAGCCCAAAGGAGCTGGCCGAAGCCTCGCCGCCGGGCGCCACCAGACCGGTCAGGGCACCCAGGCTCTTTCCCTCGATCGCCAATTTGCCGCGAGCCGTGTAGCCGGCCGATAGACGCGATACCAAGCCGGAAAATCGCAAGGCGATCTCGGCGCGCGGCAGGAAAAATTCGACGTCCAGGGGGGCGGCCCGTTCGCCCTTCAGCGATTCCAATCCAGCCTCGATGCGCATCAGCACGCCATCGACCAGTGCCTCGCCTTTCAGGCGGAACGGTCCGGTGAGCGAGCGCAGGCCGAGGGTCAGATCGACGTTCTGTGCGCGGTGCGATTCGCCGCTGCGGTGATCCAGGGTCGACAAAGTGCCGTTGCGGATTTCCAGCCGCTCGACGCCGAACGTCGACGCCGTTGCGCCACCCGACGGTTCCGATTTTGGCACGGTCGTGGCGGAGGACGGCGGAGAGGAGGAGGCCGGCATCGATTCGAACGACCAGTTCGGCTTGCCGTCGGCAAGGATTTCGAAAGCGATCGTCGGCCGGTCGAGCGTCACCCGATCGAGCGCAAAATTTCCCTGCAAAAGCGCCAGGAGGTCGAGCCGCAACTCGGCCCGCTCGACCCGGATCATCTCCGGCGCCCGGGCACCCTTGACGTTGCCCAAAGTCAGCCGTTCCACCGAAAGCGCCGGCATCGGCAACAGCGCCAGCGACAGCGCACCTTCGATGGCGACCGGGCGGCCGACTGCCTGCGCCAGGCGGGCAAGGACCTCACCCTTGAAGCGGTTGGCGTCGACCAAGAGCGGAATCAAGCCGCCGGCCACCACGATGATGACCACCAGCGCACCGATTCCGATGAAGAGTTTTCGCAGCACGGGGTTGAGCCTGATTCCGCCGATTTGTTCCGGACGCACTCTGGCACCGGATGGGCGGTGAATCAATCGCGGCGACTCATGCGGGGCGCTTGGCGAGAATCTTGCCGGGATTGAGGAGGTTCGCCGGATCGAGCGCCATCTTGATCGCCCGCATCACGGCCACACCATGGCCGAACTCGCGCTCCACCGCCGCGATCTTGCCGATGCCGACGCCGTGTTCGCCGGTCGAGGTGCCATCCATGGCCAGCGCCCGATCGACCTGGCGCTCGGCAAAACGCTTGACGCTTTCCAGTTCGGCGGCGTTGCCGGGCTCGATCATGAACACGGTGTGATAGTTGCCGTCGCCGACATGGCCGAGGATCGAGGTCGGCATGCTCATCCGCGCCAAATCGGCGCGGGTCTCGGCGATGCTTTCCGCCAGGCGCGAGATCGGCACGCAGACATCGGTGGTGAAGCCTTTGCGGCCCGGATAACGCGCCAGCAGGGCGTAATAGCCGTCATGGCGGGCCTGCCAAAGCTTGTTGCGCTCCTCGGTCTTCGTCGTCCAGCGGAATGGACCGCTGCCGCGCTCGGCCGCCAGCGCCCCCACCAGTTCCGCCTGCTCGGCCACCCCTTTGGCGCTGCCATGAAATTCAAGGAACAAAGTGGGCGCCACCGGATAGTCGAGTTTGGCGTAGCGGTTGACGGCGTCCAGCATCGCCTCGTCGAGAAGCTCGATGCGGGCCACCGGCACCCCGGCCTGGATGGTGGCAATGACGGCATCGACCGCCGCCGCCACGCTGGGGAAGGCGACCACGGCGGCCGAGATCGCCTCGGGAATGCCCCAAAGGCGAAGGGTGAGTTCGGTGATGATGCCGAGCGTGCCTTCGGAACCGATGAACAGCCGGGTGAGATCGTAGCCGGCGGCCGATTTGCGGGCGCGCCTTGCGGTACGGATGACGCGTCCGTCGGCCAGCACCACTTCCAGGGACAGCACCGCGTCGCGCATGGTGCCGTAGCGCACCGCGTTGGTGCCCGAGGCCCGCGTCGCCGCCATGCCGCCCAAAGTGGCGTCGGCGCCCGGATCGACGGGGAAGAACAGGCCTTGGTCGCGCAACGTGTCGTTCAGGCGCTTGCGGGTTACGCCCGGCTGGACGGTGACGTCCATATCGTCGGGCCGCACCGCAAGGATGGCGTCCATTTGGGTAAGATCAAGGCAAAGTCCGCCTTCCTCGGCCACCACCTGACCCTCGATCGACGTGCCGGCGCCAAAGGCGATCACCGGCACCCGGTGCTTGGCGCAAAGGGCGACGATGGCGGAAACCTCGGCGGTCGAGCGGGCGAAGGCAACCGCCTCGGGCGGCATCGGCGGATGCCAGGATTCGCCCTGGCCGTGGCGCTCGCGGATGGTGGCGTTGCGGGTAAGCCGTTCGCCCAGGAGCGATTCGAGTCCGGCGATCAGATCGGGGGGCAGCGCGGGCATCGGGGATTCTCTCCTAAAGCAGCAGGCCGACGACGGCGCCGGTCAGGCAACTGGCCAGCGTGCCCGAGACGATGGCGCGGAAGCCCAAGGCGACGATCTCGTCGCGTCGCTCGGGCACCATCGCCCCCATGCCACCAATCAGAATACCCAGACTGCCGAAATTGGCGAAGCCGCACATGCCGTAGGTGAGGATGATGCGCGAGCGTTCGCCAAGCGCGCCGGGCGGCAGGCGGGCCAGATCGAGATAGGCCAGCAGCTCGTTCAAGACCGTCTTGGTGCCCATCAGGGTGGCGGCGGTCATCGCTTCCGCCCAGGGAATGCCCATCAGCCAGACGATCGGCAGCATGACGAAGCCGAACAGGCGCTCGAGCGTGATCGGTTGGCCGGCCAGATCGGGCAACAGGCCCAAGAGGCCGTTGGCGAGATGCACCAATCCCACCAGCACCACCAGCATGGCGACGATGCCGATGAGAAGCTGGATGCCGTCCTGGGTCCCCTTGGCGATGGCGTCCATCGAGCCGGAATAAAGCCGGGGTGGCGGCGCGTCGTCGGCGGTGCGGGCGTCGTCGGGAATCATCATCTTGCCCACCATGATCGCCGCCGGCACGCTGATCAGCGAGGCGATCAGCAGATGGCCCAGGGGATCGGGAATGACGCGTTCGAGGAAGGTGGCGTAAAGCACCATCACCGTGCCGGCGATGGTGGCCATGCCGCCGGTCATCACCACGAACAGCTCGCCGCGCGAGAGTTTGAGCAGGTAGGGCCGGATCAACAGCGGCGCCTCGACCATACCCAGAAAGGCGTTGGCGGCCGAACTCACCCCCACGGCGCCGCCGATGCCCATGGTCCGGCGCAGCACCCAGGCGAAGCCCCGCACCACCAGGGGCAGGATGCGCCAATGATAAAGCAGGGCCGACAGGGCGCTCATGATGAGGACCAAGGGCAGGGCCTGGAAGGCCAAGACAAAGCTGGCGCCGGGTTGGGTCTCGACGAAGGGCAGCGGACCGCCGCCCAGATAGCCAAAGACGAAGCCGGTGCCGGCACGGGTCGCCTTTTGCAGCGCGCCCACCAGATCGCCCAAAGCCAGGAAGGCGGTCTTGAACATCGGCAGCTTGAGCAGGACCAGCGCCAGCAGGAATTGAAAGGCCAAGCCGCCGGCCGCCACCTTCCACGACACGCGGCGCCGGTTCTCGCTCAAGAGCCAGGCCAGCGCGGTCAAACCCAGGATTCCAATCAGGCTTTGCAGCATGGCGTTCCCCGTTGGCGGCAGAGTAGCGGCCCCACCGCCGGCTGGCAACGCCGCCCGATTTCCGATAAAGGGAGGGCATGGACGCGCCCCTGCCATTTACCTACCTTCCGCCCGATCCACCGGCCCGGCCGATCCTGGCCGCCTCGCCCCATTCCGGCGCCCATTATCCCGACGAGTTGACCGCCGCCTCCCGCTTGCAAGGCGCGGCCCTACGGGCCTCCGAGGATTGTTTCGTCGACGAGATCGCGGCGCCCTTGCCGTCCGGGGGGGTCGGGCTTCTGTTGGCGCGGGTGGCTCGGGCCTATCTCGATGTCAACCGCGATCCGCGCGAGCTTGATCCGATGCTGTTCGCCGAGCCTTTGCCCGCCGATGCCCTCTCCGATACCGTCAATATTCGTTCGGGGCTGGGTGTGGTGGCGCGCGTTGTGGCCAGCGGTCAGGCGCTTTATCACCGTCCGCCGACCCTTGCCGATGCCCGGCGGCGGATCGCGGCGGTGCATGCGCCTTATCATCAAGCCTTAAGCGAGGCGATCGACCAGACGTGCCGGCGCTTCGGTCAATGCTTGCTGCTCGATCTGCATTCGATGCCGTCCGGTGCCGCTCCGGTCGATGTCGTCCTTGGCGATTGTCACGGTGAATCCTGCCTTCCCGCGGTGATCGAGGCCGCCGACGCCTTTCTGACCGATCAGGGATTTCGGGTCGGCCGCAACCACCCTTATGCCGGCGGCTACACGACCCGGCTTTATGGGCGGCCGCCGAGCGGCGTGCAGGCCTTGCAAATCGAACTGAGCCGACGCCTTTACATGGATGAAGCCCGGCTGGAACGCCGGCCGGGGATCGAGCGGCTCAAGACTTGTCTGTTGCAGATGGTGGCACGGCTGGAGGCTCATCTTCGCTAGGGCGTTCGGCCCGCGCCCGACCCTGGCCCTTGCGCCGCATCAGGTTTTCGCGCAAGGCCTGGGCTTGCCGCAAGAGGCGCTCCTGGGCACGGGCATCGCCGGCCGTGGTGCGATGCGGTTGGGGGCGATCCGGCTTCACGACGACCCGCGCGGTTGTCGGGCGCACCAATCGCGCCACGCCTGGCGCAGAAGCCCGGAAAAGGCCTGCGCGAAGCCCGCCGCATCGCAGACCGGCGACGACGCCAGGCGGGCACGCAAGCCAACCCGCAAATGATCGAGTTTCGGAAGATCGCCGGCCAGCGCGATGGCGCGGGCGGCGTAATCCTCGGCGTCGGCGGCGACCAGATCGCCCAAGCCGGCGTTGACGAGATGGCTGGTCGAATGGCGGCCGGCGAAGGATAGGCCGGGCATGGTGATGACCGGCACCCCCATCCAAAGCGCCTCCAGGGTGGTGAGGCCGCCGGAATAGGGAAAGGAATCAAGCGCGATGTCGACCCGGTTGTAGGCGTCCAACAATTGGGCGTGCGGTACCCCGGTCTCGATGGTCAAGCGATCGGCGCCAAGGCCGGCGGCCTGCAGATCGTCGCGCACCCGCTGGGCGATGTCGGGATCGGCAAAGGCGGCGGCCTTGAGAAGAAGACGGGCGCCGGGGGTGCGCCCGACGATCGAAGCCCACAGCGCCAGGCAGGATGCGGAATATTTCACCGGATTGTTGAAGCTGGCGTAAGTGATCGATCCCCGCTTGGCCGCCGGCAAGGGGCCGACCGGCGGCGCGTAATCGGGCGCCTCGTAGACCAGCCAACCATGCGGAAAGCGCAGAACCCGTTCGCTGTAATAGCCTTCTTCCTCGGGGCGGATATGAACGCGGTCGGCGAAGATCCAGTCGATCGCCGACAGCCCGGTGGTGCCGGGATAGCCGGCCCAGGTGATCTGCACCGGCGCCGGCTTGCGGGCAAACACCGGCAGGCGGTTGCGCGCTGTGTGGCCGGCCAAGTCGAGAAGAAGATCGATGCCGTCGGCTCGGATGCGTTTGGCCAAGGCGCCGTCATCAAGCGCCAGACAGGGTGTCCAAGCCTGGACGCCCGCCATGATCCGCGCCGACAAATCGTCCTCGTCGGCGCGGTTGGAATAGGCGTGGAGTTCGAAGGCCTCGGGGTCCAAGCGGGGCAGCAGTCCGACCAGGAAATAGCCGACCGGATGGCGGGCGAAATCGGGCGAAACCAAACCGACGCGCAGCCGGCGTTCGGGATCGGGGCGGTTGGGGTGCGGCTTGCCCGCCGCCGCCAGCGGTCGCCCGATCGCCGCCTCATACGCCTGATGTTGCGCAAACAGCGTGGCGGCCGTGGCCTGCGGCGCGTATTGCGCGGCGAGCAGAAGATTGCTGTGGGCCAGCGCGAAATCGGGCTTGACCGCCAGGGCGGCTTGATAGGCGGCCAGCGCCTCGTCCATGCGTCCCAGATCGGACAGGGCGTTGCCGAGATTGTAGGCGGTGTCGGCGTTCTTGGGATCAAGCGCCAGGGCGCGCCGGTAGGATTCGATCGCCGCCCCGCTTCGGCCGGCCTGCTTTTGCGCCTTGCCGAGATTGTAATGGGCGGCGGCCAGATGGGGCGAGAGCACGGTAACCTGGCGAAGCTGGTCGATCGCCGCGTCAAGCCGGCCCAGCCTGGCCAGCACCACGGCCCAATCGTTGCGAATGGCGGCGTCGGCCGGCCGTAGGCGCGCCGCGCGGGCGAACAGATCGGCCGCGACCTCGAACTCGCCCAACCGCCCCGCCCCCTGGGCCAGCTTGACCATGGCGGCCGCATCCTGGCCGTTTCGTCGCACCAGATCGGAAAAGATCGCCTCCGCCTCGCGGACGCGGCCGGCGCGATGATGGCGTTCGGCCTGGGCGAGGGCACGTTCGACCATGCCGGCCCGTCAGCTTGTGGTCAGGGTGGCGGCCACCCGGCTCGAGGTGAAGGTGGGATAAGTAAAGGTCTCCGGCATGCCTGGAATGATGTTGAGGATCATGAAATCGCGGGTGACGTTGGTGAGACTGACCGTGACCACCGGCGTCACCATGCCGGAGATGCTGGTCACGCCGCTGTCGGCATAGGACACCGCAACCTTGTCGGCCGTCAAGTCGGGCACGATGGCCCGCATGTCGGCGAACAAGGTGGTGAAGGTTGCGGCGTTCGACACCGCGGCGCCGGTGCAGGTGACGCTACCGCCGCCGGTACCCTGGCAGTCGACCGGCGTGGTGGAAAGATTGGCAAGCGAAGTGATTGGCGTGTTGATCATCGCCAGCCTTACGCCGCGCCGCGTCGCCTCGCTGTAGCGGTGGTAGTCGAACATGATAAGGCCGAACTCGAGCATGGCGACGCTCAACACCACCAGCAGCGGTGCGATCATGGCGAACTCGACCGCCGTCGCGCCATCCCGGGACGCCGCCAAGCGTCTAATTGCCGATATAAGCCTGTTCAAGCGTGGCCTCGATGTTGAAATCGTCAAATCCCAGGAGCGACGCCAACCCGGGCAGAATGGGATCGAAGGGAACCGTGGCGGTCAAGGTATAGACGTAAACGGTGTTGGTGCCCACGGTGACCGAACGGGGCACCATGGTCAGGCTGGCGCCGGCCACCGCCCAGCCGCTCACCAGATAATCGCCGGTGCCCGCCTTGTTGCCGTATTTGGCAAGGTTCTCGGCCGCCGTGGTCTCGGCGCCGGTTAGCGGATAGGTGGCCCGGGCGACATACATGGCGGCCGAGGCCAGGCCCTTCTCGACCGCGTTGGTCTGTTGGATCACCCGCCCATATTCGATGATTCCGATCACCAAAAGGATCAGGAACGGCATGATCAGCGCCATCTCGACGGCGGCGACGCCGTCCGAGGCGCGAATCAGTCTATTGGGTAAGCGCCACATTGGCATGGAATTTTGATGAAGTGGTTTCGCTCACGCCGCCGATCAGTTCGCCGAAGATGGCGGAATCGGGCGGGTCGGGCACCGTCTCGGTGATAAAGAACTGCACGAAGCGGCCGTTGGTGTCGTAGCTGCCGTGGCCCTGAACGTTCTGGGCGGTGCAGTTCAAGATCACGGCCTCGATCACCCGGCGCCGGGGGTCGTTGACCGCAGCGGATTGAGGGGCGCCGTCATAGGCGGGATCGCTGGTGTCGCAACTTCCACCCCCCTTGCCCTTTCCGACCGGCAGGCTGCCCGCATAGCTGCTGCAGGTGGGAACGGCGGTCGAGCCGGTCACCAGGCTAAATCCGGCGGGAAGCGTGGCGGGGGCGGGATAAAGGGTCTGCATGCCGTTGCGGGCATAGGTCTCGCCCAATTCGTACAGATAGGTCTGGTAGCGCGAGGCGCCGCTCAACGATCCGGGCAGGCTGGCGCTGCTGTGATGCTCCGACCAGTAGGTGCTGGCGTCCCAGTCGCCGGCGCCCAGAATGTTGGTGCTGGAGGGCGAGATGGCGCTGTCGCGCGGAAAGTTGATGACGTTGCGCGCCGGGTTGTTGGTGCCGGCCGCCGTATCGAAGCGCGAATTGATGCCGTTCTTGACCTGGTTGGTCATCGAGCCGGGCGCGGTGGTGACCTGAGTCCCCGTGCAGCCATCGGGGGTGACGGCCGCCAGCGCGTTGCCGACCGCCGCGGCGCCGCAATCGCCGGCCGGCGTGCAGAGCAATCCGAAATTGCCGGGGGCCAGGCCACCCCCCCCCGGCGGTTCCTTGATGATCATCTGCTTGCCCGCGTTGGCGCTGTCGAACAGATCGGCGGAGGCGCCCAGGGTTTCGGTGGGATCGCAGACCATCAGCGGCGGCATGTTGCAGACGATCGGGGCGTATTTGGCGACCGCGGCGGCGTTGATCACGATGTTGTCGGCAGCGCCGGTATTGACCAGCAGATCGAGCACCGGGCGCATGAAGATGTCGAGCTGCGCCTGATTCATCACGACATGGATGTAGGTGGCGTTATCGTCGCCGGTGGCTTCGACATTCGGATTGATCGACGAATAGAAGGTCGTGGAGGCGATCGAAAAGGCGGTGGCGGTCGAGGTGATGGCGCTCGTTCGGGTGGCGGCGGTGGTGGCGATCGACGTGGCGCGGGCGCGCGACCCCGAGGAACCGTCGAGCTGGGTGGCGCCGGCCAGAGCGGCGGAATCGGCGGCGTTCTGAATCTGGGTGGTGAGAATCACCATCCGTCCGACGTCGATCGACAGCACGCCGAGCGCCAGGACCAGGGTCATCAACAAAGCGGCGTAGATCGCCACCGCCCCTCTCTGGTCGCGCCCCAGCGCCACCAAACGGATGGGAAGGACCGGTGTTGGGAATAGTTTCGGCGCATGCGTCATGGGGGCCTGCTTTGGACGAGTTGCGTCCAAGGTTATGATCATAATGAAAAGAAATGCCAATTCCAAGGCTATCAGCCCAGGATAGACCACGCGGGGAATTCCGAAAGTGATCCCAGTCACACCGGTCAGCCGCCAAAGAAGCGGCCCAGCCGGTCCAACGCCTCGGCGATCGCCTGGTCGGTCTTGGCGAAACAGAAGCGGGCGAAGTGGTCGGGCGGGCTTTCCTGATAGAAGGCGCTGACCGGAATCGCCGCCACCTTGGCCTGCTCGGTGATGTGACGGCAGAAATCGGCGTCGGCGCCGTTGAAGCCCAAGGGACGGAAATCGGCGGTGAGGAAATAGCTGCCCTGGCAGGGCAGGGTGGCAAAGCCGATGTTCTCCAGACCCCGCGCCAGCCGGTCGCGCCTGGCCGCCAGATCGCGCTTGAGGCCCGCGAAGAAGGAATCCTCCTTGCCCAGCCCATAGGCGACGGCGGCTTGCAGATTGGGCGGGGTGGTGAAGGTGACGAACTGATGCGCCTTGATGATCGGCGCCAGCAGGGCCGGCGCGGCGGTAACCCAGCCGATCTTCCAGCCGGTGAGCGAGAAGATCTTGCCGGCCGAGCCGATGCGCGCCGTGCGCTCGCGCATGCCGGGTAGGGTCATGATCGGACGATGGGCCAGCCCGTCATACACCTGATGCTCATAGACCTCGTCGGCCACCACATAGGCGTCGTGGCGCAGCACCAGATCGGCCAGGAAGGCAAGCTCGTCGGCGGAAAAGGCCTTGCCGGCCGGATTCATCGGCGTGTTCAGCAGCACCAGCTTGGTCTTGGCGGAAAAGGCCTTTTCCAAGGCGGCGCGGGGCAATTCCCATCCGGGCGGCTCGACCCGTACCAGTTTGGGAACACCGCCGGCCCGGCGCACGATCGGCAGGTAACTGTCATAGAGCGGTTCGATCAGCACCACCTCGTCGCCGGGCTCGATCAGGCCGAACAGACAATCGGCCAGCGCCTCGGTGGCGCCCGAGGTCACCATCACCTCGCGCTCCCAATCGAGCGCGATTCCGTAAAAGCGCTGGGCGTGGGCGGCGATGGCCTGGCGTAGGACCGGAATGCCCAGCATCGAGGGGTATTGGTGGGGGCCATCCCGAGTCGCCCGGGCGGCGGCCTCGACCACATCCATTGCCTCCAGCCCTTCGGGAAAGCCTTGACCCAGATTGACCGCCCCATGCGCCACCGCCAGGCGCGACATGGTTTCGAAAATCGTGGTGCCATAGCCCGACAGGATCGAATTGCCGCCCTTCACCGTCTCATCCCCCAGTGGTTCGCCCGCCCGTTAGATAACATAAGCGACGTGATCGAGCCAATCGCCCGCCTGCGCAAAAAACAGGCAGAGCGCCCAAGAATCGGGCGGTGCAAAATCGGGCACCGCCGGGAAATCCTTGAGAATCAATCCGCCCGCCCTGGCACGAGTCCTGCAAAAACCACGGGGCTTTGCCAGCCAGGGACCAGAAGGACGCCATGAAGAAGATCGAAGCCATCATCAAGCCCTTCAAGCTCGATGAAGTGAAGGAAGCGCTGCAAGAGATCGGCCTTCAGGGCATCACGGTGACCGAGGCCAAGGGCTTCGGCCGCCAGAAGGGCCATACCGAGCTTTACCGCGGCGCCGAGTACGTCGTCGATTTCCTGCCCAAGGTGAAGCTTGAGCTGGTGATCCAGGACAATCTGGTCGAGCGCGCCGTCGAGGTGATCCAGCAGGCCGCCCGCACCGGCAAGATCGGCGACGGCAAGATCTTCATCTCGACCGTCGAAGAGGCGATCCGCATCCGCACCGGCGAACGCGGCAACGACGCCATCTAGGTCGCGCCGTCCATCGCCCCATCCCAACCCATTCAACCACCCGAAGGGAAGAGCACCATGTCTGCGAAGAAGGTCCTTGAGATGATCAAGGAGAAAGACGTCAAATACGTCGATTTCCGTTTCACCGATCCGCGCGGCAAGTGGCAGCACACCGCCCAGCATGTGCGCACGGTCGACGAAGCGATGCTGACCGAAGGCATCATGTTCGACGGCTCTTCGATCGCCGGCTGGAAGTCGATCAACGAATCCGACATGATCCTGATGCCCGACTGCACGACCGCGGTCATGGACCCCTTCGCCGCCCAGCCGCAGCTCATCGTCTTCTGCGACATCATCGAGCCGGCGACCGGCCAGCTCTACCACCGCGATCCGCGCTCGATCGCCAAGCGGGCCGAGGCCTATCTGTCGTCATCGGGCATCGGCGACACGGCGTTCTTCGGCCCCGAGGCCGAATTCTTCATCTTCGACGACGCCCGTTTCGATTCCGGCATCAACCACGCCTTCTACAAGGTCGACGCCGACGAGGGCTCGTGGTCGTCGGGCCGCGAATTTCCCGAGGGCAATTGGGGTCACCGCCCGGCGGTGAAGGGCGGCTATTTCCCGGTGCCGCCGGTCGACAGCCACATGGACATCCGCGCCGAGATGCTGACCGTGATGGGCGAGATGGGCCTCGACATCGAGAAGCACCACCACGAAGTTGCCTCGGCCCAGGACGAGCTGGGCTGCAAGTTCACCACCATGGTGAAGGCGGCCGACTGGATGCAGATCTACAAGTTCTGCGTCCACAACGTGGCGCACAGCTACGGCAAGACCGCCACCTTCATGCCGAAGCCTCTCTATGGCGACAACGGTTCGGGCATGCACGTCCACCAGTCGGTCTGGAAGGGCGGCAAGCCGCTGTTCGCCGGTTCGGGCTACGCCGATCTGTCGGACAAGGCGCTCTACTACATCGGCGGCATCATCAAGCACGCCAAGGCGATCAACGCCTTCACCAACCCGCTCACCAACAGCTACAAGCGCCTGATCCCCGGCTTCGAGGCGCCGGTGCTGCTGGCCTATTCGGCCCGCAACCGCTCGGCCTCTTGCCGCATTCCCTACGCCACCAGCCCCAAGGCCAAGCGGGTGGAAGTGCGCTTCCCCGATCCGGGCGCCAACCCCTATCTTGGCTTCGCCGCCATGCTGATGGCGGGGCTGGACGGCATCGCCAACAAGATCCATCCCGGCGATCCGATGGACAAGAACCTCTACGACCTGCCGCCCGAGGAGCTGAAGGGCGTGCCGACCGTCTGCGGTTCGTTGCGCGAGGCCCTGGACACGCTGAACAAGAACCGTGACTTCCTGAAGAAGGGCGACGTCTTCACCGACGACTTCATCGACGCCTACATCGAACTGAAGATGGAGGACGTCTACCGGTTCGAGCACACGCCGCACCCGGTCGAGTTCCAGATGTACTATTCGGTTTGATCGCCCCGTCGATCGACCACGCGATCGAGCGTGCCCACCAACCCCCGCCGGGAAACCGGCGGGGGTTTTGGTTGGGGGGTTGACGGCTCTCATGGATGAGGTAAACACAGCTAATTTTTGTACGATAAATATTGCGGAATCCTCTTAACGCGCTGCAACTTTTCATCTATGATATTCTCCAATAAATTAGTGATCTTTCCGTTTGAAAAGTTCCCAAGGTTACCGATGGCGCAGGACGATTATCTGACAGAAAATGATGATGATTTTGAAGAGGTACGCCTCTCAAAAGGACAGATTGATGAAGGTGACCTTGTAAATATCAGCGCCGCCAACATTCAGCACATGTTGGTATCACCGACTGACTGGACCATTGGCGTACTGGTCGATTTATTGAAGCGAAAAAAAATTGATCTCCAGCCACACTACCAGCGTCGAATCGCGTGGACTGAGCTAAAAATGTCGCGCTTTATTGAAAGTCTCTTTCTTAGATTGCCGGTTCCCCAAGTCGTACTCGCCGAGACTTCGCCAGGACGTTTTGCGGTCATCGATGGTAAGCAGCGAGTAAATTCTATTGCAAGATTTTGCCTTGATACTGAGAACCCGCTCCGTTTGCAAAAGTGTGAATACCGACATGACCTCAATGGGATGACGTTTCAAGAGATGGAGCGTGACGAAAGTCACGAAGCCTCTCTTGACGCCTTCCAATCTCATACTATTAGAACTACAGTGATCAAAAATTGGGGGACGGATGAACTATTATACCTTCTATTTTTACGCCTGAACCAGAATAGTGTAACACTTTCTCCACAAGAGCTTAGGCGGGCACTATTTCCAGGGGAATTTATGAACTGGTTGGATGATAAGACGACCAATTCAAAGGGCATGAAATTCATATTTACGAACACACCAGATTTTAGAATGCGAGATATGGAGGTAGCCACACGGCATCTAGCGTTTCGTTTTTATTCGGACAAATATTTGGGGAATATGAAGCAGTTCCTTGATTATGCCACGGATGCCTTAAGGAAAAAAATGAAGGAAAATACCCAAGAACTCGAACTTGAATGGTTGAAATATGAAGCGGCAATCGATGTCACGCGGGAGATTTTTCAAGGGGATGCCTTTCGATTGCGAGTTAATAATTCCTACCAGCATACTAAGAATAGGGCCGTAATGGACATTATGACATTCTTTTTTGCAAACGACGATACTAGAAAGCTGGCTCAAAAAAACAAAGTAAAGGTGAAATTGGCCTTTGAGAATTTGTGTGATAATGATCAGAAATTCATGAGATACATCCAGGCATCTACCAAGACACTACCTGCAACAGCATACCGGTTTCAAACTTGGCGACAGACGCTTTGTAACGTTTTTAACGTTAACATTCCCAAGTTTTCTCTTGAATATGCGGGTGAAGGCTAATTGTGATGCCTACGCCAAAATATATTGATTTAAGAAAACGCCTAAATGATCTAAAATCAATTCTTCTCGACCCACGTTTAGCTAAGGCTTCTCTTAATAGGGCGCAAATCGATCAAGTGCTGGCATTTGCTTTATTATCTCACGCAGCTTGTGAGGAGTTTGTCGAAGAACGGTGTGGGCAACTCGCGGCTGACGCGATTAGCAAATTCCAGAACCAAAAATTTTTCGGTCGCGTAGCGCGCCATTTATGCATTTTGCCGTTTATTCAAGTCCCACGCGATCGATCTGAACTTCGAAAAATTGAAGCCGTTGTTGGGTGCAGCGGTTTTGGAATTAAGGCAGGCAAAAATTTTACTTTATCATACTATAATCAAATACATGATTTATTAGAACTGGGGTACAAGCGGTATAAAAAGTCTATTGAAAAAAATCACGGGATTAGGCAGCAATATCAGTTCAAATTGATGGCGGTTATAGGCCTTGATAGAAATAAGCTCGGTCCGACGTTCTCATCGCGAATTGAACAACTTGCCAATCTCAGAGGTGAAGCTGCACACAAAGCGACCGTTTCTGTTACAACTATTCCGGAGCCGAGCGATCTTGTAACCTGGACAACCGACCTCATCAAAGGATTTAGGCTTCTCGACACTGAGCTTACGAGACTTGGCAATCGGTCTTTCTAGTCTTTATTTCCCCGTCCCGAACCACTTGGCCGCATTGCCATAGGCGACGGCGTCGGCCACCGGCTTCGGCAGTTGACCCAGCCAGCGGCGGTGATCGGCGATCAGTTGGCCGTACACCTCCCAGCGCCCCGTCACATAGGTGTCGGTGCCCACCATCACCCGGTCGGCGAAGCGGATCATCAGATCGCGCCAGGCCGGATCGAGGCTGCCGCCGGGCGCGATGTCGCCGGCGCGGAACGAGACCTCGGTGGCCAGATTGGGATAACGCCCCAGCATCGCCGCCACCACCGAAGCCGGCTCGCTCATCCCGGCATGGGCCCAAAGGATTTTCAGGCGCGGCTCCTTGGCGAAAAAGGCCTCGATCGGCCTGGCGTCGGAATGGACGTGAATCGGAACATTGTTGGCGAGCGCCAATTCGATCACGGCGCGCACCACCGGCCCGTCGATCGCTTTGGGATCGTGCAGATGGAATTCGCCGATGCCGACATAGCGGCTCTTGCCCAGGCGCTCCTTGAGATAATCGGGCACTTCGGCCGCCTCGGCCCAGTTCGAGGACCCGACGCGCTCGCGGTAAGGCCGAAGCTCGGGCGCGATCCGCTCGGGCATCGCTTTCAGAAGCGCCAGCGTGCCGTCGTCCGGGGTCGAGGAGACCAGGGCGCGCGCCACGCCCGCCTTGTCGAACAGCGCCTTCACCGCCTCGGGCGGGAAACTCGGCCAGGCCGGCTGGCTGTAATGGATGTGGGCGTCGAAGATCGGGCCTTCGTAAGGGGTTTGCGCCAGGGATGACCGGGCCGTCAGGGGCAGCAGAAGCGCCAGGATCAAAGCGAAGCGGATCGAACGCATAGCGGCCTCCCGGATTGGAGATGACTGTTATTGTAACAACGGACTCGCCAACAGGGCATCGCAAGCTATATGAAGGAGCGAGGCCAACCTTACAAGAACCCAAGGCTCCGATGTTGGAATCCCTGTTGCCGCCGCTCGATCCCTGGATGATCGCCCTTGCCGTGGCGGCGGTGCTTCTGGGCAGCTTCGTCAAGGGCACCACCGGGCTTGGCCTGCCGCTCACCGCCGTGCCGGTGATGGCCAATTTCCTGCCGGTGCCGACCTCGATGGCCATGCTGTTCGCGCCGGTGCTGATGAGCAATCTCTGGCAATCCTTCCATCCCGAACACACGCGGCCGATGATGCGCCGCTTCTGGCCGCTGGCCTTCGCCTCGGTGTTCGGCATTGTGATCGGCGCCAAGGGTCTGGCGACCTTGGAGCCGCGCGTCCTGCACGGCGTGATGGGCACTCTGGTGCTGATTTTCGCCAGCCTCAATTTCCTCTCGCCGCACTTCACCTTGAAGCCTGGCAAGGAGCCTTGGCTGGGGCCGCTGGTCGGCTTCGGCTCGGGCATTCTGGGCGGCGTCTCGTCTTTCTTCGGGCCGCCGATGGCGCTTTACCTGATGGCGCTCGGCCTGAAGAAGAACGAATTCGTCACCGCCATCTCGCTTATTTTTCTGGTCGCCACCATCGTCCTTAACGTTGCCATGCTGGGCTATCAGGTGGTGGGCTGGCGTGAGTTGGTTCTGTCGCTGGCGATGCTGCTGCCCACCTTCTTGGGCATGAGCCTGGGCCGGCGCATCCGCGAGAAGGTCAACGCCACCCTGTTCAACCGCCTGGTCCTGGGGTTGCTGATCGTCAGTTCGGCCAACCTGTTGAGAAAAGCCATATTTTTCTAATGCCTTGGCCGCCGCGACAAGGCTTGATCGGGGCGGCTTGGGCTGGTAAAGTTTGTCCGACAATCGGATAATGCGGGTGGGTGCGGTGACCTCGGTTCAAATCGCGCGCGAGATGGAAGGCCGGCTGGCGGTGGTGACGCTCAATCGTCCCGATCAGATGAATCCGCTTGATTTCGAAACCTCGAAAACGCTACTCGCCGCCTTCCGCGAATTCGACGCCGATCCCAAAGTGCGGGTGGTGATCGTCACCGGCGCCGGCAAGGCCTTTTCGGCGGGCGGCGATCTCGAAGGCTATCAAACGCTCTATCGCCAGCCCGAGCGCTTCCGCGAGTTCCTGAACACACTGCGCGATCTGTTCGCCGTGATCGAGGCGTCGCCCAAGATCGTCATTGCCGCCGTCAATGGCTGGTGTCTGGCCGGCGGCATCGAGTTCGCGCTGGCCTGCGACCTTATTCTTGCCGCCGATACGGCGCGCATCGGCGACGCCCATCTCAATTTCGGCCAATTGCCGGGCGCCGGAGGCTCGCAGCGTCTGCCGCGCGCCATCGGCGTGCCGCGCGCCAAATGGCTGATCTATCGCGGCCATTGGCTCGCCGCCACCGAGGCCGAGCGCATCGGCCTGGTGCAAGAGGTGGTGCCGGCGGCCGAACTGCTCGACCGCGCCCGTACCCTAGCGGCCGAAATGCTCGAACGCAGCCCGGCCGGCCTGGCGGGCGCCAAGAAGCTGGTGAATGAAGGTATCGAAATGGCGCGCGGCCCGGCCATTCAATTCGAACTCGATTTCGTCCATCATTACGCCACCACCCATCCCGACGCGATGGAGGGTCTGGCCGCCTTCGCCGCCAAGCGCAAGCCGCGCTTCGCCCCGTCCTGATCGGAGTTTCGCCATGTACGCCCTCAAGGACAAATACGCCATCGCCGGCATCGGCTACACCGATTTCACCGCCAAATCGGGGCGCACCGTGCTCGATCTGGCGCTTGAGGCCGGTTCGAAGGCGATGGCCGATGCCGGGGTCGGCGCCGCCGATGTCGATGGCGTCATCAGCTATCACTTCAACGATTCGGTGCCCTCGATCGCGGTGGCGACCGGGCTGGGTCTGCCCGAGGCGCGCTACGCGGTGGAATTCTCCTCGGGCGGCAACGCCGCCAATCTGATCGTCTTGAGCGCCGCTGCCGCCATCGAGGCCGGGCTGGCCAAGACCGTGCTTTGCTACCGCGCCATGAACGGCCGCTCCGGCTTCCGACTGGGCGGCGGGCGCGACATGGCGTCGCGCGGCATCACCCAATTCACCGCCCCCTTCGGCTGGATCACCTATCCGCAGGCGATGGCGATGTGGTGCCGCCGCCACATGATCAAATACGGCACCACCAGCGAGCAGATGGGGGCGGTGGCGGTGAGTTGCCGCAACCACGCCCAATTGAACGAGCGCGCCATGATGCGGGCGCCGATGAGTTTGGCCGATCATCAGGCCTCGCGGATGATCGTCGAGCCCTTCCATCTGCTCGATATCTGCCTGGAATCGGATGGCGCCTGTGCCGTGCTGGTCACCAAGGCCGAGCGGGCCCGCGACCTCAAGCCCAAGCCGGTCTACATCATGGGCGGCGCCTATGGCGGCGGACCCTTCCAAGGCGACGATCTGTTCGACGCCATCCGCTGGCCCGAGCACGCTCACAATTACGCCAAATACATCGCAAACGATCTGTGGGCCAGCGCCGGCGTGGGGCCCAAGGACATCGACGTGGCGGAAATCTACGATTGCTTCACCTACAGCGTGATCATGCAACTCGAAGGGCTGGGCTTCTGCAAGGAGGGCGAGGGGGGCGCCTTCGTCCAGAACGGACGCATCGGGCTGGGCGGCGAGATTCCGGTCAACACCCATGGCGGCCTCCTGTCGGAGGCCTACATTCACGGCTTCAACCACGTCATCGAGGCGGTCGAGCAATTGCGCGGCCAGTCGGGCGCCCGCCAAGTGCCGGATGCCGAGATCGCGCTTACCACCGCCGGCGCCATGACCTGCGGCAGCGCCCTGGTCCTAAGGAATTAGCGATGAGCCACCTCAACAAGCCGGTTCCCGCCCCCGATCCCGACACCAAGCCCTTCTGGGATGGCTGCCGCAAGCACGAGCTGTTGATCCAGGAATGCGATGCCTGCGGCCGCTTCCATTTTCCGCCCGCCGGCCGCTGTCCGCATTGCGGCGCCACCGGTTCGCGCTGGGTGAAGGCCTCGGGGAAGGGTACGGTCTATAGCTGGATCGTCGTCGTCCATCCGGTGCCCAAGGAGGTCTATGCCGGCGAGGTGCCCTATGTCGTGGCGCTGGTCGATCTCGAGGAAGGGGTGCGCATGGCCACCAACATCGTCGGCTGCGATCCCCATGCGGTGACGGCCAACATGCCGGTCGAGGTGAGTTTTCAAGACGTGGCCGACGATCTGACCCTGCCTTGCTTTCGGCCAGCAAAGCCTTCGGCATGAGCGACGCGCCCCAGGCTCTGCTGCCGCTCGATCCCCAGCCGCTTGAGCGCTTTCTGGCGGCCAATCTTCCTGGTTATGCCGGCGGGCTGAGGATCGAGCAATTCGTCGGCGGCCAGTCGAACCCCACCTACCGCCTGCACACCAACGGCGCCAGCTATGTGCTGCGCAAGAAGCCACCGGGTGACTTGCTGCCCTCGGCGCACGCCGTCGATCGCGAATACCGGCTGATGAAGGCCCTGGCGGCGCACGACGTGCCGGTGCCGGGCATGCTGCTCTACAGCGAGGACGAATCGGTGGTGGGCACGCCGTTCTTCGTCATGACCCATGTCGAGGGAAGGGTGTTCCGCGACCCCATGATGCCGGAATTGGCGCCCGCCGACCGCCGGCCGATGATCGCCGACCTGATGGACGCGCTGGCCCGTTTGCACGCCGTCGATTTCCAGGCGGCCGGCTTGGGCGATTACGGCCGGCCCGGCAATTACTACGCCCGTCAGGTGGCGCGCTGGTCCAAGCAGTACCGCGCTTCGGAAACCCATGTGATCGAAGCGATGGACAAGCTGATCGCCTGGCTGCCCGATCACATCCCAAGCGACGACCGCACCACGCTGGTGCATGGCGATTACCGGATCGAGAACGCCATCGTCCATCCCACGCAGCCCAAGGTGGTGGCGCTGGTCGATTGGGAGCTGTCGACGCTCGGTCACCCGATGGCCGATCTCGCCCATTTCTGCATGATGTACCATCTGCCGCGCCGCGCCTTCGGCGGCTACCGTGACAGCGACATCGCCGCCTTGGGGATTCCCTCCGAGACCGAGGCGATCACCGCCTACGCCAAGCGGGCCGGCCCGGTGGCGCTGGCCGATTGGCCCTTCTACATGGCCTTCGCGCTCTTTCGCATGACCGCCATTCTGCAAGGCGTTTATGCCCGCGCGCTGGCCGGCAACGCCAGCTCGCCCGACGGCAAGGAGCGCGGCGCCCGCGCCACCGATTGCGCCCATCACGGCTGGGCGATCGCGCAGCAGGGCAAGTAGCTACTTCTTCTCGTGGCGGTGCCAGCCGCGCCCGGTCTTGCGGCCGTCATAGCCGGCCTTGGCAAGCTGCTTGAGCAGAGGCGAGGGCTGGAAGCGCGGCCCATAAGCCTCGTGCAGAATCTCCTGCACTTGCAAGGTGAGCCGGTTGGTCACCAGATCCATCAGCTCGAACGGACCCACCGGATGGCCAAGCCCCAGCTTGCAGCCAATGTCGATGTCGGTCGGCGTGGCGACCCCTTCCTCGACCAGCTTCACCGCCTCGATCAAGAGCGCGTGCAACAGCCGGTTGACGGCAAAGCCAACCACATCCTTGACCCGGATCGGCGTCTTGCCGGCCTGCCGGCAGACCGCCATCGCCGCTTCGACGCTGTCTTGGGCGGTGTCGAGGCCGGGAATCACCTCGACCAGCTTCATGCGCGAGACCGGCGAAAAGAAATGGGTGCCGAGAAAGCGGGCGCGGCGCTCCGGCTTCAGATAGGAGGAGAGAACGGTGATCGAAATCGACGAGGTGTTGCTGGACATCAGCGCCTCGGGCTTGGCGACGACGTCGAGCTTGCGGAAGATCTCGGCCTTCACCGCCTCGTCCTCGAACACCGCCTCGATGATGAAATCGCAATCGCCATAGGCATCGAGCGAGGCGGCCGGCTCGAGATTGGCAAGCTTGGCCTTGGCCTCGGCCAGAAACAGGCCTCGTTCGATGCCCTTGTCCAGCGTGCGTCCCAGCGTTTCGATCGCTTTGGCGACCTTGTCGGGCGTCGCGTCGGTCAGGCGAACCGTGTGTCCGGCCAGCGCGAAGACCAATGCGATTTCCGAGCCCATCATGCCGGCGCCCACCACGCCGATGCGGTCGATCGTCATCCCGTCTATCCTTTCAAAACCAGGCCTCGTGCATGTCGAGCGTCGTCGAATCAAGGCTCGCCAGCAAATCGGCCAGGGCCTTGGTCTTCGGCAGCTCCCAGGCGAAGACATAGCGGCAGGCCTGCAATTTGCCTTTGCCAAACTCGTCGGCGTAGGGCCTTGCCGCCAAGGCCTGGGTCAGCCAAATCCAGGCCATCGTCGTATGGCCCAGCATTTCCAGATAGGCCCAGGCGTTGGCCAGAAAGAGGGGGCCGCCATGAGCCTCGCGCCCGGCCAAAAGGCGCAGGGTGACGGTCTCGATCCGATCGATCGCCTCGCCGAGCGCCAAGGCGTAATCGGGAAGATCGGCGTGCGCCGCCTTGGCGGTGGCGCGGAATTCGGCCAGGAGCAATTTGAGGGCGGCGCCGTCGGCCATCACCGCCTTGCGGCCGAGAAGATCGATCGACTGAATGCCGTTGGTGCCTTCGTGAATCGGGTTGAGCCGGTTGTCGCGGTAAAGCTGCTCGACCGGATAATCGCGGGTGTAGCCATAGCCGCCATGGATCTGGATCGCCTGGTCGTTGGCCTTCAGGCCCAGTTCCGACGACCAGGCCTTCATGATCGGGGTGAGAATGTCGAGAAGAAGGCCGGCATCGCGGCGCTCGGATTCGTCTTCGGCCGTCTTCTGCTCGTCGACCAAACGGGCGCAATAAAGCCCCAGCGCCAGCGCGCCCTCGGCCGCCGCCTTTTGCGCCAACAGCATGCGTTTGACGTCGGTGTGGCCGATGATCGGCATTTGCGGTTGGGCGGGATCCTTGGCATCGGGCGCCCGGCCCTGCGGCCGGTTCTTGGCGTAATCGAGCGACAGGCGGTAACCCGCCATCGCCATCGCGGCGGCGGACAGGCCGATGACGATGCGCGCCTCGTTCATCATGTGGAACATGCAGGCCAGGCCCTGATTGGCGGGCCCCACCAGCCAGCCCCGGCAATCGCCGCTTTCGCCCAGTTTGAGCACGGTGTTGACGGTGCCGCGCCAGCCCATCTTGTGATTGAGCCCGGCTAGGCGAACATCGTTGAAGGCGCCGTCGGGGCGGAAGCGCGGCACCAAAAAAAGCGAAATGCCCTTGATGCCGGCCGGTGCGCCCTGGATGCGGGCCAGCACCAGATGAACGATGTTCTCGCTCAACTCGTGCTCGCCGGCGGAAATCCACATCTTGCCGCCTTCGATGCGGAAAAAGCCCTCGGGCGTCGGCGTGGCGCGGGTGCGAATGTCGGCCAAGGACGAGCCGGCCTGCGGTTCCGACAGCGCCATGGTGCCGAAGAAACGGCCCTCGGCCATCGGTTTGAGATAAAGCCGCTTCAAATCGTCGGCGGCGAAGACCTCGAGCAGATTGGCCGCCGCGATGGTGAGGAAGGCGTAGGAAAAGGTGGCGACGTTGGCGGCGTGAAAATGGGTGGCGCAGGCCTGGGCCACCGTCCAGGGAAGCTGCATGCCGCCCAGCGATTCGTGGCGATGCGCCGCGAAGAATCCGGCTTCGGCGAAGGCCGCCAGCGCCGCCTTGACCTCGGGCACCAGCCGCACTTTGCCGTTCTCGATCCGCGGTTCCTCGAGATCGGCCTTGCGGTTGTGCGGGCGGAAGAGATCGTCGGCCAGGCGTTGGGCGGTTTCCAGGGCGGCGTCGAAGGTGGCCCGCGAATGCTCGGCAAAGGGCGGGCGTTGGCAAAGCGCCTCGACACCCAGCACGTCGTAGAGCTGAAAGGCCAGTTCGCGGGCGGGAACGAGTTCCAAGGTCATCGCATCTCAGCCCAACAGGAATCCGCCATCGACCACGATGACCGTGCCGGTCATGTAGGCTCCGGCCTCGGAGGCGAGCAGCAAGAGCGCGCCGTCGAGATCGGTTTCCTTGCCGATCCGCCGCTGCGGGATGGAGCGGATGACGTTCTTGCCGCCTTCGGTGTCGAAGAAGCCGACATTCATCTCGGTCTCGATGTAGCCGGGCGCGATGGCGTTGACGCGCACTCTGTTGCGCGCCAATTCCAGCGCCATCGCCTTGGTGAACTGGATCATGCCCCCCTTGGCGGCGCAGTAGGGGGCGAGATGGCCGATGACCGCGAAGCCCAGGATCGAGGCGATGTTAATGATGCTGCCGCCGCCATGCGTCGTCATGCGCCTTGCCGCTTCCTGCGCCATTTGGAAGGCGCCCTTGAGGTTGGTGCCCACCACCTGATCCCAATCGTCGTCGGTCTGTTCGAGCACCGGCTTGGTGATGGCGACGCCGGCGTTGTTGACGAGAATGGCAAGGGGACCGAGCGTGTCCTCTAGCCGGTCGCAAGCCTCGGCGATCGATTTTGGTTTGGTGACGTCAAGCGCCACCGCCAGCGCCGTGCCGCCTTCCTTGGCGATGGCGCGCTCAATCTCGGCCAGCTTGTCGGTCTGACGCGCCGCCAACGCCACCTTGCAGCCGGCGCGGGCCAGCACCTGGGCGAAATGGCGGCCCAGCCCTTGCGAGGCGCCGGTCACCAGTGCCACTTTTCCGGTCAGGTCGAACGGATTGGCCGGCATGGTCGCCTAGCCCTTGAGCCGCTCGGGCGGCGTGAGATAGGGCAGCGTGCGGCCCAGATGCTCTTTCGCCTTCTTGATCTCCTGGCGGGCGATCGAGCGCAGATGCACCTGATCGGGCCCGTCGATCAGGCGTAGCGCCCGGCCCCAGGTCCACAGATGGGCCAAGGGCGAATCGGGCGTGAGGCCCATGGCGCCGAAGCACTGGATGGCGCGGTCGAGAATGTCGGTCTGCATGCGGGGCACCAGGGCCTTGATCATCGCCACCTCGTGGCGCGCCGCCTTGTTGCCGTGATGGTCAATGATCCAGGCGGCCTTCAAGACCAGCAGCCGGGCCTGTTCCAGCGCCAGGCGCGATTCGGCGATCCATTCCGCCACCACGCCGTGTTCGTGCAGATGCCGCCCGAAGGCCTTGCGCTCCAGCGCCCGCTCGCACATCAGCTCCAGCGCCAGTTCGCACTGGCCGATCGAACGCATGCAGTGATGAATGCGGCCCGGCCCCAGGCGGGCTTGGGCGAGCGCGAAGCCGCCGCCTTCCTCGCCCAGCAGATTGGCGCGCGGCACCCGCACGTTCTTGTAGACGATCTCGCAATGGCCGTAGGGCGAGATGTGATCCATGATCGGAATGTTGCGCATCACGGTCAAACCCGGCGCGTCCATCGGCACCAGCACCATCGAATGGCGGCGATGCGCCGGATTGTCGGGGTTGGTGACGCCCATCAGGATGCTGATCACCGCCTTGGGATGCGAGGCGTTGCTGATGAACCATTTCCGGCCGTTGATGACATAGTCGTCGCCCTGGGCCTCGATCCGGGTCTGGATGTTGGTGGCGTCGGACGACGCGACGTCGGGCTCGGTCATCGAGAAGCAGGAGCGGATCTCGCCCTCCAGCAGCGGCACCAGCCAGCGCTTCCGCTGCTCGGGCGTGGCGAACATGTGCAGCAGCTCCATGTTGCCGGTGTCGGGCGCTGAGCAGTTGAAGACCTCGGACGCCCAGGGCACTCGGCCCATGATCTCGGCCAAAGGGGCGTATTCGAGATTGGACAGCCGGGTGCCCGGCTCGTCGGATTTGAGCGCCGGCAGGAACAGGTTCCACAGCCTCTCGGCCTTGGCGATCGCCTTCAGCTCGTCGACGAAGGGCACCGGATAGGTGCCGCCTTCCACCACCCGCAGCCATTCGGGAATGCGCGGCACGATCAGGCGGTCCATGAAGTCGGTCACGCGCCGGCGCAATTCCTCGACCTTGGGGGTGTAGGCGAAATCCATGGCGGCCGATCCTTACGCGTATTTGATGTTTTCGATCAGCGTCGCCATACCGTGGCCGGCGCCCAGGCACATGCTGACCACGGCGTAGCGCTGGCCGGTCTCCTGAAGATGCTGCATGGCGACCAGCGTCATGCGGGCGCCGGTGGCGCCGGGCGGATGGCCGATCGAGATGCCGCCGCCATAGAGGTTGGTCTTGGCGCGCGAGACGCCCAACTGCTTCTCGGCGTGCAGACTGACGACCGCGAAGGCCTCGTTGATCTCGAAATAGTCGATGGCGTCGACCGTCATTTTTTGCCGCTCCATAAGCTTCTGGATCGCCGGCACCGGTCCCACGCCCATGATGCGCGGCGGCACGCCGACGATCGCCCAATCGACGATGCGGGCCACCGGCTCGATGCCCAGCCGCTTGGCTTCGGCGCCGTCGGCCACCACGACGAAGGCGGCGCCGTCGGTGACGCCGCTGGAATTGCCGGGCGTGACGCGGCCGTCCTTGCGGAACACCGGCTTCAGCTTGGCCAGATCGGCCAGGGTAACGGTGGGACGAGGGAATTCGTCCATCGCCATGACGCGGCTGTTGCGGCCTTCCTTGACCTCGATCGGCGCGATCTGGCGGGCCAGGAAGCCCGACTCCATTGCCTGGCCGGCGCGCTGCTGGCTCATCAGCGCCCACTCATCCATCGGCGGGCGGGTGTATTGGAAATCGTCGGCCAGATTCTCGGCCGTTTCGCCCATCAGCTCTTGGCTGAAGGGGTCGCGATAGGCCCAATCGAGCGTGTCGATCATGGTCTGCGGGCCGCGCTTGGCGCCCCAGCGGCTGGTGGTGTTGACATAGGGCCCGCGCGAGAAATTCTCGCCGCCGCCGGCCAGCGCCACCTTGGAATGGCCGCTGATGATCTGCTCGGCCGCGGTGATGATCGCCTGCGAGCCCGAACCGCAGGCCCGCGAGACGTTGAGGCCGCAAGCCTCGACGGGAAGGCCGCAATTGAGCGCGATCACCCGGCCGACGTAATAGCCGTCGTGATCGACCGGCATGGCGTTGCCCCACACGACATGATCGACATTCTTGGGATCGAGCTTGGCCTTTTCCAAGCAGGCCTTGGCGGCGTGGGTGCCCAGCGTCGACAGGGGCACGTCTTTCAGCGACCGGCCGAAATCGCCAAAGGGAGTGCGCATACCGCCGGCCAGGATGATGTCGGGTCGAGACATGAGGGATAGGTCCGTTCGTTGGAGGGGTCAGGC
Source organism: Rhodospirillales bacterium (assembly GCA_016214125.1). Classification (GTDB taxonomy): domain Bacteria; phylum Pseudomonadota; class Alphaproteobacteria; order Rhodospirillales; family WMHbin7; genus JACRPC01. The sequence goes on from JACRPC010000027.1 coordinate 103,617, forward strand.
CGCCGGAGTGCGGCGGCGGGGGGAAAGATCGTGGGCGATCTGCTCGACCGGGCGGTCCATGGCGATGCCGGCCATGGCGTAACCGCGCTTGAAATCGACGATGTGCTTGCGCATCCAGCTTTCCGCCGTCTCGGCGTGGGCGCGTTCGAGACCGGCGAGGATCTGACGATGCGCGTCGAGCAAACGCTTGCCCGCCTGCGGCAGCTTGCGCAACAGCACGCCGACCGCGGGATAGAAAAGCAGGCTGGTGGGTTCGCGCGCCAGCAACAGAGCCTTGTTGTCGGCCGCCTTGGCGATCAGGGCGTGGAATTCGATGTCGAGCTCGACCACCGAACGGCCCTTGCGCAGCGTCTCCTCGGTGCGGGCCAGATTGTCGGCCAGTTGGGCGAGAAGGTCGGGGCCGATGCGCGGCGCCGCCAGCCGGGCGGTGGCGGGCTCCAGCGCCATCGCGGCTTCCCACAATTCAAGAAAGCTCACTTCGTGCAGCACCATGGCGCGGCTCATGCGCGACGCCAATTCGCCATAATGGGGCAGGCTGGCGGTCAGCCGCTTGCCGCCCTCGCGGCGCACCAGACCGCTTTGTTCAAGCAGGCGAATGCCTTCCCGCACCGTCGAGCGGTTGACGCCCATCTGCACCGCCAGCGCGGTCTCGGTGGGCAGCTTGTCGCCCGGCTTAATGCGCCCGGCCAGAATCTCGCGCTCGATGGTCTCGCTCACCTGCTGATAGGCGGGCGCCACGGCCAAGCGTTGGAAGGTTTGCGACATGCGGTTTCGGCTTCCGATCCCTTGCGGTGACGCCCGCGCCCCGGCCCAAACCGGCCAGGCCCAAACCGACGGGGCGTCAATTGTCCGACAATCGGATAATAAAGGCCGCCGGCCGACCCTGTCAACCGCCGACCCTCCCACCGGCAACAACACGCAAGGCGCGTGTTAAACTGGACGGCTTGAGCCGGTGGAAAAGCTCGGGCGGGAGGCGGCGATGGGTTGGGTGAAAGGGATTGCCGGGGCAGGGGCGCTGTTGCTCGCGTGGGCGCCCAACGCCATGGCCGCCGATCCCGACGTGCCCAGGCGCGATCCCAAGGGCTTTTACCGCTACCTCACCCAGGAGGCCGATTCCACCACCAGCACCTGCATCGGCAATCCGATCACGCCGCTGTGCGCCGTCGAAACCGTGTTGGCGTGTTTCGTGAGAAAAAATGATGATTTTTGTCGAAGGGCAACCTGGCCCGGATTTCCGGACCTTGAGTTTTCGAAATCGATGAAATCTCCGTTCGACGATATGCGGTATTACGTGCAGTTTGCAAAGAAGCTCGGTGCTGCGAACGCAGGAAAATACCATGTAGGCGATGTCGTTCCCGAACCTCGTGATGTTGTAATCGGTATTAAGAAAGCCTTCATGGCGCCGGGCGGATGGGGAAATATCTATCCCCAGCCGAATGTCTACCTTCTTCGCCGTTACAAAATGGAGTGGCGGGTCGTCACTTGGCATACTGCATCAACCGATCCCTAGGACGACCCGCCTACCATTTACGAATTCACCGCCGGCGATGAGAGAACTCGAAGTGCCGATTTCGGTCCTTTTCCATAGGCCTTTCAAGTTCTCTAAATTCACGGACTGCTTTCAATAACGCCCTCTCTCCCTCCGGATCGGCGGTGAGAACGTTGAAGCCGGTGAGCGTTCCCGGCCCCATGCGCCCGTCGGGCGTGCCTTGCGATCCGCCATCGACCTTGTTGATGGCGTTTTGCAGGATCTTAGTTCCACCGGAGCCGCCGAAGCGGTAAACAAGATCGGCCAGATTGGCGGCGGCCTCCTTGCTCGGAGCGCCGTCGGGCGCGGAAGCCGATCCGAATTCGCAAATCTATACGCGTAACGCGGGCGTATGGTAGGATGGGACGGATTCGGCAAGGGGAGGCGGCGATGGGCATTTGGAAAAAGATGGCGGGCGCGGTATTCGCGGCCTTGGTTCTTCTGGGGCTTGGTTTTGCCGCCGGCCAAGCCAGCGCCGCGCCCAAGAAGAAGGCCTATCAGCCGATTGATGCCAAGGTGCTGATCGCAGCGTGCTGGGAGATTTCAAAGGAGCGGCGCGATAGCGGCAATACGAGCGCCATGCGCCAGGGTACGGCCGAAACCATTGGGTGTTTGGAGGATGAAATTGTTCGCAACGGTGTTGCTCTATTTAAAGACAAGGACAGGCAAGAAAAAAACATGCGTGACTACCTAGAAAAAATTCGACTAGGAGTACAGAAATTGTACTGGGATATTTATAACAATCATCTTGGGTGCAAACCATCGTGTGGTACAATGTATACGGTGTTTCATTTAGGGTCGCATTCTGGCTTGCTTGGTGAGATTCTTACCGACATCATCATGCAAAGGAACGAGTATAAACTATAAAAAGGAAGCTGGCCGGGATTGCTCCCGGCCAGCAAAATTTTCAAGGCGTCGGACGCCAAATCCCGAACGGACGGGCGCGATCAATCCAGCCGCGGATAAAGTCCTCGTCCTTTGGTCTCTTTCGAACCAGTTCATTGAAGAACTCCTCCCGCCTTGCCGCCATTCCAGCATTGATGGCGGCAAGTTCGGATGGCGAAAGAGCATTAAGAATCTGACGGGTATACGATCCCATAACACCGTCATCTTTTATCTGCGATCCAATCTTTTCAGCCAATTCTCGCTGGACCCATTTGGTTGCCTGAGGAGAACCGCTTAAAATGGCTGCGTCGAAGAGGTGCCTCGCTGTTTGCTCATCGCGAATCTGATCGAGTTTCAACGGATCATAGAAGAGTTCGCGCATGATGATTTTGGCTTCGTCTTTGGTCAAGTTTTTGATGTCGTCTGGCATCTTGTCACGCTGTTTACCTAACTCCCGATACGTGTTGAAGATATCGAGCGTGACTCCATGATTCGTTTCCCCACCAGAATCCTTCGGGTTGTCCGAATATCCCCCTTTCTCCTTCTGCAATTGCCGGAAGAAGCTTTCGAAGCGATCCGGCGAGGGTGCCGAGTTCGATCCGCCATAGAGCGCGGCCTCGGGCGGCAATTGCGGACGCGTTGACACATCCGCATCCAACCCCACGACGGGCGGCATGGGGGGCAGGGGTTGGGACCCGGCGCCGGGGTTGGGCTTGGGCGTGGCGTCCGGATTTCCCCGAATCGTCTCGTCGGGCTTGTCTACCGTGCTGGTCCCGGCCGACCGTTCCGGCGGCGGAGCCGGCGTGGGCGGGGGTGACACGGGCGCGGCTTCGCCCGGCGGCACCTTTTTCTTGCTCTCGGGCGCGGTCTCGTCGGTGCTGGCGTGAAGCACATAGTCCTCGTCGCGCTCGAACAGGGATTCCGTTTTTCGCAGCATCGTCTCGAAATCGGCGGGAAGATCCTGCCATCGGCCGGTCAGGAAGTTCCAAAACTTGCCGGCGCTGGCGATGGTGGGCAAGCCGCGGGTCAGGGGGCCGTCGCCCAGCGGGCTGAGATTGGGTTCGTCCGGCTGGAAGGCGCGGTAGATGAAGGAATCGCCCACCCGCCGCCCCGACTCGCGCCGGCCGCTCTTGCGCTTGGCCAATCCTTGGCGAACCGATTGCGCCAATTCGTCGTTCTCGCGGCCACCTGGTCGAGAAAGGCGGTGAAGCGGCGGCGGGTTTCGGCATCGTCGTGACCAAGGCCCCAATCGAACCAGCCGATCAACCCGTCAAAGGCCTCGCGGATATCCTTGATCGCCTCCAGCCAAGGGTCGGGCGGCGGTACCGGCTTCTTGGGCGGCTTCTGGGGATCGCAATCCAAGATCGAAAGCGATCCTCCATCCCTCTTCTCTGCGGTTGATGAGCCGAGCAGCCCCTTCAGGCTGATGATGGTTTCGCCCTTGGGGCGCAGATAGCCGTCGATTTCCAGCTCGCGATCCTTCTGAAAGCGCCGGATGCTTTGGTTGAGCGTCTCGCCGAAATATCCCGTCGGGCCCTCGGTGCGGTCAAGATCGTGATAGCCGGCGGCGCCCAACAGGGTCTCGACCTTGGCAACGTCGGCGCGGCGGTTGGTGGCGCCCTGGCCCACCCCATCGGTGAGGGTGAAGGGATCGTGAGGCCCGAACAGATCGGGCCACTTAACAGGCTGCGGAAAAACCCTTCCCTCTGGGGCGCCGTCGTGATTCGATTCACCGGCGGCATTCAAGGGGGGGGCGCGATGCGCGGCGGCGATGTTCGGACGGAAGGGCTGTTTTCGTATGTGAGCTGCGAAGCTCGGGACGAGTTCGAGGGGCTGTACGCCAAGGTCGGCCGCCCGTCGGTTCCGCCGGAGAAGCTGCTTCGTGCGCTGCTGTTGCAGGCGTTCTACTCGATCCGCTCCGAGCGTCAGTTGATGGAGCAGATCGGCTACAATTTGCTGTTCCGCTGGTTTGTCGGGCTGTCCATGGACGCTCCGGTGTGGGACGTCACGGTGTTCACCAAGAACCGTGAGCGGCTACTGGCGGGTGAGGTGGCGGTGAAGTTCCTGGCCGCCGTGGTGGCGCAGGCGCAAAGCCGCAGCCTGCTGTCCGAGGATCATTTCTCGGTGGACGGCACCTTGATCGATGCCTGGGCCTCAATGAAAAGCTTCCGGCCCAAGGACGGTGGCGACACACCGCCGGGACCGGGGCGCAATGGCGAACGTGATTTCCACGGCGAGACGCGCTCCAACATCACCCACGCCTCGACCACCGATCCCGACGCCAAGCTCTACCGCAAAGGCAACGGCCAGCCGTCGCGCATGGCCTTCATGGGTCATGTGCTGATGGAGAACCGCAACGGCCTGGTGGTCGCCGCCACCCTGAGCGAAGCCAGCGGCACCGCGGAACGCGAGGCGGCCCTGGCCATGCTCGACGCCACCCCACGGGGCAAACGGCGCATCACGCTGGGCGGCGACAAGGGCTATGACGTCACCGACTTCATCGGCGATCTGCGCGAGCGCAAGGTTACCCCCCATATCGCGGTCAACGATCACCTGACCAAGACCGGCAAACGGCGCAAAACGGCCCTTGACGGCCGGACCACACGCCATCCCGGCTACGCGATTAGCTTGCGCATCCGCAAGCGCATCGAGGAGGTGTTTGGCTGGATCAAGACTACCGGCGGATTGCGTAAGACCCGCCACAAGGGTACGGATCGCGTCGGGTGGATGTTCACCTTGACCGCTGCGGCCTACAATCTGGTAAGGCTGCCAAAGCTGATGGCGGCGGGCTGATCACGCCCGCACTCCGCCGAAAAACCGGGCGGAACAGGGGAAATGGGGCCGAAAAACCGGCCGATGACCCCGCCAGACCGCCTCATGGCAAGCGCCCCAGGCGAGAGCGTCGCTCAAAGGCCGGGTTTTTCCGCAGCCTG
>JACRPC010000022.1 GCA_016214125.1 Rhodospirillales bacterium
CAAGGAGGGCGCGCTGGCGATCGCCACCATGATGAATGTGACGCTGTCGGTCGATCATCGGGCGGTCGATGGGGTGCTGGGCGCCCAGTATCTCGCCGCCTTCAAGGCACTGATCGAAGACCCGATAAGGCTGATGCTGTAGTCCGATCCGCAATCTCCGCGATGGACAGAGGGGGGCGATCCGCCTAAGGTCCCCCGCCTTGTTGTGGAAAGACCGGAATGGACGCGTTTTTCATCTCGACCCTGGTGGTCGCCATCGCCGAGATCGGCGACAAGACGCAATTGTTGGCCCTTGTGCTGGCGGCGCGTTTCCGCCGGCCCTGGCCGATCATCTGGGGCATCTTGGTTGCCACCTTGGCCAATCACGGCCTGGCGGCGCTGGCCGGCAGTTGGGTGAGCCATTTGGTGCCCGGCGATTGGCTGCGCTGGCTGGTGGGCCTGTCCTTCATCGCCATGGGCGCCTGGATTCTCGTTCCCGACAAGGTCGACGACAGCGCCGAGAAGAACGGCCGGCGCGGCGCCTTTCTCGCCACCCTGATTTCCTTCTTCCTGGTCGAGATCGGCGACAAGACCCAGATCGCCACCGTCGCCCTGGCGGCGCGCTTTGATTCGATCCTGATCGTGACGGCGGGGACCACCTTGGGGATGATGTTGGCCAATGTGCCGGCCGTCTATCTGGGCGAGGTGGCGGCGACGCGCATTCCCCTCAAACTCGTGCGGTCGATCGCCGCCGCGATCTTTGTGGTTTTGGGTGTTATGGTGTTGCTCAACCTTGGGGTAGATATGGCGGGAATCCGCCAATCTTAATCAAACGATCAAATAACTTTCAAAACGCATTGAAAAACCCCATTCAAATACGATATTGAGGTCTGGGGCGCGTTCGAATTGGCGAAGACCTGAATCAACCGGGGACGCGTGCGACGGCCGTGAGAGACGAGAAATCGATAGCCACCGGTCGTTTAACCCAGGGCATGGTGCTGGGCGCCAGCCTTGCCGTCATCGCGCTGGTGACAATCCTGTTTGGCGTTTGGACTTGGCAGCAGCGCCAAGAGGCGCTGCGGGACGCCTTCGCCAATGTGCGCGAGCTTTCCCTGGCCTACCGAACCTACAGCGAACAGTCTTTGGACGGCATCGACCAGATGTCGCGGATCGTGGCGGCGCAGATCGCGCTCAAGAACGAACTGGATGTGGACGGCGCGGTGCAAACCATCATCCGCACTCGCAAGGAGAATACGCCGATCCTGAGCGATGTCGTCATCATGAACGACAAAGGCGATGTGGTGAGCTGGCTTTTTCGCGGCGCCATGCCCAATTTGGCCGACCGCGACTATTTCGCCATCCATCGCGAGCGCCCGGATCAGGGCCTCTATGTGAGCCGCGCCTACGAGGCGCGCATCAATCCCGGCAGTTTCTTCTTTGCCATGAGCCGACGTCTGGTCGATTCCCAGGGCCGTTTCGTCGGCGTCATTGCCACCATTCTCAGCGTCGAGGCTTTGAGCAAGAGCTTCGATGGCCTGGTCAAACGGGGGGGCGGCGCCTCGATCGGTCTTGTCTATGACGATGGATCGGTCATCGCCCGTCTGCCTTATCTGCCGCAGGCGATCGGCCGGGTGATCCCCTCGACCGCCGAGCACAAGGGGCGGATGCCGGAATTGATGCTGCTCTCGGAAACCTCGCCGGTCGACGGGGCGGTGCGGATCATCGCCCAGTGGCGGCTGCGCGGCTTCCCCCTGAGCGCGGCGGCAACCGTGATGGAGCGCGAGGTCCTGGCCCCCTGGACCGATCTGGCGGCGATCGTTGCGCTGGTCTGGCTGATTCTGGTCGGCATGGTCTCGGGCGGGGCGTGGGTCATGCTGAGCTTGCTCAAGGCCCAGGATCGGGCGCAACGGGATTTGGCCTTGAGCGAGGAACGCCTCGCCCTGGCCTTCGAGGGCTCCAACGAAGGCCTGTGGGATTGGGATCTCTCCAGCGGTCGGATTATCTTCGGCGGCAAATGGTACGCCATTCTCGGCTATCAGCCGGGCGACATTCCCGCCACCGTGCAAAGCTGGACGAGCATCACCCATCCCGACGACCGCGACCGGGTCCACCGGGCGCTCGTCGAGCATTTGAAGGGTAAGAGCCAGGCTTGCGAGTTGGAATATCGCTGCCGAACTCGCGCCGGGACCTGGAAGTGGGTGCTGCTCAAGGGCCGGGCGATGGCCCGTGATGCGAACGGGCTTGCGCTTCGGATGGTGGGCACCCTCACCGACATCGACGAACGGCGCCGCATCGACGACGATCTTCGCCTGGCGGCCAGCGTGTTTTCGACCTCGCTCGAAGGCATCGTCATCACCGATGCCGAAGGGAAGATTCTTTCCGTCAACCAAGCCTTCACCGATATTACGGGCTATTCCGCCGGCGAGGCGATCGGCAACACGCCCCGTCTGCTCAAATCGGATCATCACGACGATGCCTTCTACGCGGATATGTGGCGGAGCCTTCAAGAAAAGGGAAGTTGGCAGGGCGAAATCTGGAACCGCAAGCGCTCGGGCGAGGCCTTTCTCGAATGGCAATCCATTTCCTCGGTCAAGGATTCCACCGACCGGATCGTGCGCTACGTGGCGGTGTTTTCCGACATCACCGAATTGCGCCGCAAGGACGAGCGCATCCGCCATCAGGCCTATCACGATCCGCTCACCGATCTGCCCAACCGGCTTTTGCTGCAGGATCGGCTGGGCCATGCGCTCGAACAGGCCAGCCGCGACAAGGGCGCGGTCGCCCTGCTCTTCCTCGATCTCGACCGCTTCAAGGTGGTGAACGACAGTCTGGGCCACGAGGTCGGCGATCGCCTGCTGCAGGCGGTGGCGACGCGGCTCAACGCGACCTTGCGCAAGAGCGATACCGTGGCGCGGCTGGGGGGCGACGAGTTCATGGTGGTGTTGGCCGATAACGTTACCAGCGCCGAAGTTGCCCACGCCGCCGAGCGCATCCTCGAAGCCTTGAGCGACCCGGTCGTTCTGGCCGGGCATGCGCTGCACGTCACCGCCAGCATCGGCATCAGCCTCTTTCCCGCCGACGGCGAGGATGCGCTGGCCCTGATGAAGAACGCCGACACCGCCATGTATCAGGCGAAAGCGCAGGGGCGGAACACCTTCCGTTTCTTCGACGCCGGCATGAACAGCCGTGCCCTCGAGCGGCTCGATCTCGAAGCCAGCCTGCGCCAGGCGGTGGCGATGGGCGAATTCCATCTGCATTTCCAGCCGAAAATCGATCTTGGTACCGGCCGAGCCTCGGGGGCCGAGGCCTTGGTGCGCTGGCACCATCCCAGGAAGGGTCTGGTGCCGCCCTCCGAATTCATTCCGGTGGCCGAGGAAACCGGCCTGATCGTGCCCTTGGGCGAGTGGGTGTTGCGCACCGCCTGTCGCCATCTTCGTCGCTGGCAAGACGACGGCTTGGACGATTTTCGCCTCGCGGTCAATCTTTCGGCCCGCCAGTTCCAAGACTCCAAGCTGATCGATCGGATCGGCAGCATCATGATCGAAACCGGGATCTCACCCGCGCGCATCGATTTCGAATTGACGGAAAGCACGGTGATGAGCCAGCCCGAACAGACCGCCGCCACCATGGCGGCCCTCCGCAAGGCCGGATTCGGCCTGGCGGTCGATGATTTCGGCACCGGCTATTCCAGCCTAAGCTATCTGAAGAAGCTGCCGATCGACACCATCAAGATCGACCGTTCCTTCGTCATGGATCTGGGCAGCAACCCCGAGGATGCGGCGATCGTGCGCACCATCCTGGCGCTGGGCCGAACCCTGGGGCACTCGGTGATTGCCGAGGGTGTGGAAACGGCGGAACAGGCCGCCCTGCTCAAGGAATGGGGCTGCGAGCTGGCCCAAGGCTATTATTTCGCCCGTCCGATGCCGGCGGAATCCTTCGTCTCCTGGCTTGCCGACCAGACCCGAGCAACCGCTTAGCCGCGTTCCTTTTTAAGCAGGTTGACCCGCGTCGGCTGCTCGAAGGCGATGCCTTCGGGCGTCTTGCGGCCCAGGCGGTCGAAGGAGTCGCGCAACGCCCGATCCATGGAATCGAAGATCGCTTCCCGTTCCGGATTGGCGCTCGCCACCCGGTCCCGCCAGGCGGCGAAGTCCTTGAAGAGCACCGGATTGCGATGCACCGATTCCGCCGTCATGGTCAGGCCGTGGCGGTGCGCCGCCCGCATCGCCGCGTAGGCCTGGGCGCGCACTTGGGTTTCGTCTTCGATCGGCCGCACCATCTCGAAGAAATCGCCTTCCGCCAGGGGTTCCGAGACAAAGACGGTGCCGCCCGGCGTCAGCACCCGGGCCGCTTCGGCCAGCGCCCGATCCATCTGGGACGGCGCTACGTGATGCAGGCTGTTGAAGAACACCACGATGTCGGCCGAGGAATCGGCCAACGGCATCGCCTCGGCGCCGGCGTCGAGATAGGTGATGCCGGGAACCGGCGGGGCGGCGCGGGCCTTGGCCAACTGACGGGGCTGGCATTCAAGGCCGATCACCGTGGCGCCGGCCTGGGCCATCAGGCGGGCGTTGGCGCCGTCGCCCGAACCGACATCGACGACCGTCTTGCCGGCCACCGCCAGCGTTTCAAGCAAAACCGCGCTGTTGCGGCGAATGGGGTGGGGGGAGGTCATGCCTTCTCCTCGATGATTAAGCCGGCCAGACCGACAAAGGCCGGCAGGGGGTGGGTGATAAGCCGGCTGGGCACGGCCTTGAGAAAATCGCGGTAGCGGCCCTTGTCCTCGAAGCGGGCGCGGAAGGACGACGCCGCCAGACGATCGGCTAGGCGCGGCAGGATGCCGCCCGCCAGAAAGACGCCGCCCCAGGCGCCGTGCAGCAACGCCACATCGCTCGCCAATTGGCCGAGCAGGCCGAAAAAGCAATCGAGCGCCTCGGCGCAGATGGGGCAGGAGCGGTCCGAACCCTTGGCCGTTACTTGATTGGGGGTGATGGCGGCCGGCGCAAGGCCGTCTTGTTCGCGGATGGCGTCGTGCAGATGGACCAGGCCCGGGCCCGACAGGGCCCGTTCCGCCGAGACATGGCCGAAGCGGGCGCGGATGCGGCCGATCAGCGCCGCCTCGCGGTCGTTGCCGGCCGCCAAGGTGGAATGGCCGCCCTCGGTCGGCAGGGCGACCCAGCCGGTGCGGCCGGGGACCATCGCCGCCACCCCCAGGCCGGTGCCCGGCCCCAACACGGTCATCGGCGCACCCAAGACGGCGGCACCGCCGCCGATCGGACGGCTGTCGGCGGGGCCAAGTCTCGGCAAGGCCAGGGCCAGGGCGGCGAAATCGTTCACCGCCGTGAGGTGGTCGAGTTCCAGCGCGTCGCGGGTTTCTGGAATGCCGAAATCCCAGGGATTGTTGACGAAGCGCACCCGGTCATTGAGGATCGGCGCCGCCACCGCAAAGGCGCCGCGGATGGGTTGGACCGGCGCCTTGATCCGTTCGAGATAGGCGCGCGCCGCCTCGACCGGGCCGGGGAATTCCGCACAGGGCAGCACCAAGGGGTCGTGAAAGACGCCGTCCGGCGTCACCCGGGCGAAACGGGCGTTGGTGCCGCCGATGTCGGCGATCAGTCCGTGGCGGGTCATGGTGTACGCCCTCGCTGGCGAAGAAGCTGGCTGTAAAGCGCGTCGTAGGAATGGGCGGCGCGCTCCCAGCCGAAATCAAGCCGGGCGTTGCGTTTGACCAGGGTGCGCCAGGCCGGGCGATCGGCGAACAGGCGAAGCGCCCGGTCGAGCGCGGCGTCCAGGGATTCGGCGGCGACCGGATCGACCAGGAAGCCGCTTCGCTCGCCCTCGCCGGGTTCGGCGACGCTGTCGGCCAAACCGCCCACCCTGCCCACCAAGGGCACCACCCCATAGCGGTAGGCGTACATCTGCGTCAGGCCGCAGGGCTCGGCCCGCGACGGCATCAGGAGAATGTCGGCACCGGCCAGAATGCGGTGCGCCAGGGTCTCGGAATAACCGATCGTCACCTTGGCGCGATCGGGGAAGCGATCGGCCAGGCGGCGGAAGCCCGTTTCGAATTCGGCGTCGCCGGTGCCCAGCAAGACGAAACGCGCCCCCTTTTCCAGCCGGTCGGGCAGGGCGGCCAGCACCAGATCCATGCCCTTATGGGCGTTGAGGCGGCTCACCACGCACAGAATCGGCTGATCGGGATCGGGCGCCAGACCCAGTTCGGCCTCAAGCGCGGTCCGGGCCTTGGCCTTGCCTTTCATCTCGCTGGCGGCAAAGCGCTGGCTTAGCAAGGGATCGGTGGCAGGGTTCCATACCCCGTAATCGGCGCCGTTCAAGATGCCGGTCAGATCGGCGCTCCGTTTGGCAAGCAACCCTTCCAGGCCGCAGCCTTGCGGCGCCGACTGGATTTCGCGGGCATAGGTGGGGCTCACCGTGGTCAGGCGGTCGGCGTAGTGGCAGCCGGCCTTGAGGAACGACAGCGAGCCGTAATACTCGATACCTTCGATGGAAAAGAGCGACCAGGGCAGTTCGAGGCGCATCACCCAGCCGACATCGAACATGCCCTGATAGGCGATGTTGTGGATGGTGAAGACGGTGGCCGGCCGGCGCATGTTCCAGGCGTGCAGATAGGCGAAGGCCAAGCCCGCTTGCCAATCATGGCCGTGCAGGATGTCGGCCCGCCAGTCGGCCAGGCGATCGTCAAGGACCAGGCGGGCCGCCGTTTGACCCAAGAGGCCGAAGCGGAGCGGATTGTCCGGCCAGTCCTTGCCGGTCGAATCGCCATAGGGTCCGCCCGCCCGATCGAACAGGGGCGGGCAATCGAGCAGGAAAAGGTTGAGGCCGCCGTCGGGCGACCGGGCCTTGAGCAGACGGGCCGGGCTCATGCCCAGCGGCCGGCCGAGATCGGCCAGCTCCGTCACCTCGGTTGCCTTGGCCAGCGTCTCGGGATAGGCCGGCATCAAGACGCGGGCGTCGTGACCGAAGGCGTTGAGGGCGATGGGCAGCGCCCCGCAGACATCGGCCAGCCCCCCGGTCTTCGCCAGGGGATAAGCCTCGGACGCCACGAACAAAATCCGCATGAGCCCTCGATCACCGCGTCCGTCTAAGGTAGCCGATACCGAGCCGGCCTCCAACCCCCTCGCGGGGTTCGGAATTTCCCCGGCTTGTGATCGCTTGGCCGCTATGGCAGGCTCGGGCCGTCTGCTGCACCGCACCAGACGCCTTGCGGAGGGGATGCATGAACGAAGGTCAAGAGCGGCGCGCCATCAAATATGAGGGAACCCGGCTCTTGCGCCGCACAGTGGCCTTGGTGCTGGCCGGCGGGCGCGGTACGCGCTTGAAAAACCTCACCGATTGGCGCGCCAAACCGGCGGTGCCCTTTGCCGGCAAGTTCCGCATCGTCGATTTCGCCCTCTCCAACTGCGTCAATTCCGGTATCCGGCGCATCGGGGTGCTCACCCAATATAAGGCGCAAAGCCTGATCCAGCACATCCAGCGCGGCTGGGGATTCCTGCGCGCCGAGATCGAGGAATTCATCGAGGTCATTCCCGCCCAGCAGCGCACCGAGGACGAGAACTGGTATCGTGGCACCGCCGACGCCATTTTCCAGAATCTCGACATCCTGCACACCTACGCGCCGGAATACATCCTCATCCTGGCCGGCGACCACATCTACAAGATGGATTACTCGAAGATGCTGGCCGAGCATGTGCAAAGCGGCGCCGACTGCACGGTCGCCTGCTTCGAGGTGCCGATCGAGGACGCCCAGGCCTTCGGGGTGATGGAGGTCGATGCCGAGAAGCGCATCACCCGCTTCGCCGAAAAGCCCAAGAACCCGTTCCCGATGCCCGGCGATCCGAAGAAAGCCCTGATCAGCATGGGCATCTACATCTTCAACGCCCGGCTGCTCTACGATCTGGTGATCGACGACGCGCCCAAGGGCGATTCCGATCATGATTTCGGCAAGAACATCATTCCGTCGCTGATCGGCAAGGCCAATCTGCGCGCCCATCATTTCCGCGATTCCTGCGTCACCAGCGACGGCCAGGCGCCCTATTGGCGCGATGTCGGCACCGTCGACGCCTATTGGGAGGCCAACATCGATCTCACTACGGTGACGCCCAGCCTCAATCTCTACGACACCAACTGGCCGATCTGGACCTATCAGGCCCAATTTCCCTCGGCCAAGTTCGTCTTCGATTCCGACAACCGGCGCGGCATGGCGGTGGATTCGCTGGTCTCGGGCGGCTGCATCGTCTCGGGCTCGACGGTGCGGCGCTCGCTTCTCTTTTCCAACGTCCGGGTCAATTCCTACTGCCTGGTCGAGGATTCGGTGATCCTGCCCGACTGCGTCATCGGCCGGCACGCCCGCATCAAACGCGCCATCCTCGATCGCGGCTGCGAGGTACCGCCCGGGCTGGTGGTGGGCGAGGACGCCAAGCTCGACGCCAAGCGCTTCCACCGCTCGGAAGGCGGCGTCACCCTGGTCACCCGCGACATGCTGCAGGCGCTGAAGTCCGCCTGACGCCCGCTACAAATACCGCCACCAGACGTAGCCCGTGCTGATGACGATGCTCACCAGCATGATCGGGAAGGCGATCTTGGTGTATTCGATAAAGCTGAAGCGAATGCCGGCCCGCTCGGCCATGCCGGCCACCGTCAAATTGGCCGAGGCGCCGATCAAGGTGCCGTTGCCGCCCAGGCAGGCGCCCAGCGACAAGGCCCACCACAGCGGCAACAGCCCGTCCGCGCCGCCGAAGGTGGGGGCCATGTTCTTGATCAAGGGAATCATGGTGGCGACGAAGGGTATGTTGTCGACGATCGCCGACAGGATCGCCGAGGCCCACAGGATGGACAAGGCCGTCACCTTGAGATCGCCGCCGGTGAGCGCGATCAGCTTCTCGGCCAGCATCTTCAAGACGCCGGCGGTCTCGACGCCGTAGACCACCATGAACAGCCCGACGAAGAAGAAGATGGTGATCCATTCGACTTCGCCGAAGATGCCGTGAACGGAATGGGACTGCTCCTCGGCCGGCTTGCCCAGCACATGCAGCAGCATCAGCAGGGCGGCGCCGAACATGGCGATGGTGCCGGGCTCGAGATGAAGGAAGCGGGCCAGCACGAAGGCGAGGATCACCAGGGCCAGCACGAACAGCGCCTGCTTGAGCAGAAGCCGATCGGTGATCGCCTCGTTTTCATTGAAGGCCATCACCCGGGCGCGGTCCTCGGGGGCGGCCTTCATCGTCCGGCCCCAGAGCAGATGGAAGATCAGGCAGGTGACGAGCTGGATGACGACGATGACCGGAGACAGGTTGACCACGAAATCGTTGAAGGTGAGCCCGGTCGCCGAGCCGATGATGATGTTGGGCGGATCGCCGATCAGGGTGGCAGTACCGCCGATGTTCGAGGCGAAGATTTCCGCCACCAGCACCGGATAGGGCTTGATCTTCAACTCTTCGCAGATCACCAAGGTCACCGGCACGATCAGAAGCACGGTGGTGACGTTGTCGAGAAAGGCCGAAAAGACGGCGGTGACGATCTGCAGCATGAGAAGAATGCCGGCCGGATCGGCCTTCGCCTTCTTCGCCGACCAGATCGCCACATATTGAAAGACGCCGCATTTGCGGGTCACGGCGACGATGATCATCATGCCGGTCAGAAGCGCGATGGTGTTGAAATCGACGCCGCGGATGGCGGCTTCTTGATTGAGCACGCCCAAAAGGATCATCGCGCCGGCGCCCAAGAGGGCCACGATGGCGCGGTTGATCTTCTCCGTCATGATGATGACGTAGGTGGCGAGCAGCATCAGGGTCGACACCCACATCGGATCGAGACCGAAGAGCACCTTCGGCACCCATTCCCCGCCATGCATGGCTCAGGCTCCCTTGGCCAGGGTGTCGAGGGCGTCGCGTAGCGACACCACCCCCACCAGGGTGCCGCTCTGGTCGTCGACCACCGGCAGATCGTCGCGGCTGCGATAGAGCAGCAGCAGGGTTTCGACCAACGGTGTGGTCGGGCGGATGGGATGCACGGTCTCGTCCAGATGGCGCGACAGCGGCTGGTCGGCCACCGCCTTCAGGCGGGCCCGGATGTCGTCAGGGCGGTCGGAGACGAAGGCCAAATGGGGTGCCTGGTCGAGCCCGGCCGCCTTGGGCAGGGCCAGACCGAGCAGGCGATGGATGCCGAACATGCCTCGGTAACGCCCTTTCTCGTCGACCACCGGCAAGGAAAGCCGATGCTCGGCGAACAAGATCGCCATCGCCTGGGCCACCGTTTGATCGGGCCTTAGCGTCGTCTTGGGCGGATTGAGAATCGCTTGGCAGGTCATGCGGCCTCCCCGTGAGCCGTTGGTTATCAATTGGCGCGGAGTGTGCCGCTCGCCGGACCGACTGGCAAGAGGCCCGATCGCCTAACCCGATCGCCTAGAACGCCAACGCCGCGCCATCCCGAAGGATGGCTTGCGCGGCCTCGCTATAGCCCTGGGACTCATGCAAGACCAGACCGGGTTGGAGCGAAAAGGCGGCACGGCTGCCTTTGGCGGCGCGCAGGATCAGCCGTTTGGCGGGGGCGCCAGCTTTGGGCCAGAGGGGAAAAACCGTCACCCCGCCCCAGCCTTTGCCCAGGGCGGCCAAGAGGGCATCGAGCCGGTCGGCGCGATGGATCAGGGTGAGCGTGCCGCGCGGCTTCAGGCGGCGATAGGCCGTGCCGACCCAGTGGGCCAGATCGGCCTCGTCCTCAAGATGGGCCTTGCGCTTCGCGTCGCCGGGTGGCGGATCGTGGCGGGCCGGATCGAGATAGGGTGGATTGGCAAAGGCGTGGTCGAAGGGGGGATGCTCCTTGAGCAGCGACGGGTCGCCAACGTCGCCTAGCACGACCGCCAGCCGCTCGCCCAGACCATTCCGCTTGGCGTTCCGCTTGGCCAGACGGGCCAAGGCCGGGTCGCGCTCGACGCCCAGCACCCGGCCTTGGGGCACCCGGGCGAGCAGGCAAAGTGCGGCGGCGCCGCTGCCCAATCCCAACTCCAAGGCGGTCTGGCCGGGCTTGAGCGGCAGGGCGGCGGCCAGCAGAACGGGGTCGATGGCGGCCCGATAACCAAGGCAGGGCTGCCACAGTTTGACCCGACCGCCCAACAGCCGGTCATCGGTGTGTTTCCTGGAAGCGTCCGTGTCCATGCTTGACCCAATACAAAATCGGCCCTTATGCTCGGATTCCCAAGGGGTGCGGTCAAGGAGGTTGGCGTGGCGGTCGTCGTAAGCCTAGAGGGAGAACGGGGCAAGCGGGACCGCGGTCTCGACGCGCTTCTGTCCCTGGTCAAAGACGATCTCGAGCGCGTCAACCAGACGATCCTCGAGCGTATGCACAGCCCGGTGGCGCTGATTCCGCAGCTCGCCAGCCACATCATTGCCGCCGGCGGCAAGCGCCTGCGCCCGCTGCTCACCCTGGTTTCGGCCAAGATGTGCGGCTATGACAGCGTCGGCGGGCGCCATGTCAAGCTGGCCGCCTGCGTCGAATTCATCCACACCGCCACGCTTTTGCATGACGACGTGGTCGATGAAAGCTCGCTTCGGCGCGGCCAATCGAGCGCCAACGCCGTCTGGGGCAACAAGGCCAGCGTGCTGGTGGGCGATTTCCTGTTCAGCCGCGCCTTCGAACTGATGGTCGAGGACGGCTCACTGTCGGTCTTGGCCATTCTGTCCCGGGCCTCCTCGGTGATCGCGGAAGGCGAGGTTCTTCAGCTCATCACCGCCAACGATACCGAAACCAGCGAAAGCGCCTATCTGGAAGTGATCCGCGCCAAGACCGCCGCTTTGTTCGCCGCCGCCTGCCGGGTGGGGGCGGTGGTCGCCACCCGTCCGACGGTCGAGGAAATGGCGCTGGAAAGCTATGGGCTCAATCTCGGCATCGCCTTCCAGCTCATCGACGACGTGCTCGACTATTCGGCCAAGCAGGCGGTGCTGGGCAAGGCGGTGGGCGACGATTTCCGCGAAGGCAAGATCACCCTGCCGGTGGTGCTGGCCTTCCTGCGCGGCGACGACGACGAGCGCACCTTCTGGCGCCGCACCTTGGAAGACCTCGATCAGGGCGAGGGCGATCTCGATCGCGCCATCGGCCTGATGACCAAGCATGGCAGCCTGGCCGCCACGGTCGAGCGGGCCCGCCATTACGGGGCCATCGCGCGGGACGCGCTGGGCGTCTTCAAGCCCGGCCCCGAGAAATCCGCCCTGATTGACATCGTCGATTTCTGCATCGAACGGGCCTACTGACCGCGCCCTTGAAAGCGTTCCGCCGGCCCGCTTGCGCCCCGCCTTGGCCCGCGCTATAAGACCCGCCCGGTCGGAGTGTAGCTCAGCCTGGTAGAGCACTGTCTTCGGGAGGCAGGGGCCGGAGGTTCGAATCCTCTCACTCCGACCAATCGGTTTTTACCGATTATGAATTCTTACAATCTCCCTTGTCGAAGCCTGAAGTCGGTATTACGTTCCGCTTAGGTTACGGAAATCCGGTCGGATTCCGGGGAGAGCCAGAGCAATGCCCGACGCGCCCTCGCACAAAACCACCATCGCGGTCGTTGACAGCAACGCCCGTCATATCGCCGTGCTGACCGAGGCGCTCGATCCCTTTTACCGGGTGATGTCCTTCGCCGATTCCGAGGATGCGCTCGATTGGCTGCGCACCAACCGACCTTCGGCCCTCTTGGTCGACGAGGATGTGCAGCCCTTAAGTGGCACCTCGACGATCGAGGCCCTGTTCCGCATGCCCGCCGCCCGGCGGCCGCCGGTGATCGGCGTCGCCGCCGAGCGAACCTCGCCCTTTCTCGATCTGGCGCGGCGGCGCGGCGCCGAGGCGACGCTGGTCAAGCCCCTGCACCGCGCCGGCCTGATCCGGGCGGTCTCGGATCGGATCAACGCGCTGGTCGAGACAAGCTGGGACGATTACGAATCGACACCCCGCGTCGCCTTGAAGGCGGCGGCCAAGCTGTTTGCGGAATTGCAGGCGCGTTTCGACGGCGCCGAGGAACCGATCCCCTTCGACCTGGTCAACGAAGCGGGCGCCGCCCTGATCAAGGCGGTCAAGTTCGATCGGGTGGGCGACGTGCTTTATGGCCTGCGCTTTCACGACAACTACCCCTTCGTCCATTGCCTCCGGGTGGCCGCTCTGCTGGCCAAATTCGGCATGGAGATGAAACTGGGCAGCGAGGATCTGGCGACGCTCACCGCCGGCGGCCTTTTGCACGATATCGGCAAGCTCGCCATCCCCTATCCGGTCTTGAACAAGCCGGGCGGGCTTTCCTACGAAGACACCCAGTTGATGAAGAGCCATGTCGCGCGGGCGGCGCAAATCCTCAACCGCTCGACCGATCTGCCGCGCGGGGTGCGGATGGTGGTCGAGCAACATCACGAAAAGCTCGACGGCACCGGCTATCCGCGCGGCCTGTTCGGCAAACAGGTCAACGATCTGGCCCGCATGGCGGCGATCGCCGACATTTTCTGCGCGCTCACCGACCGGCGGCCCTACAAGGCGGCGATGACCGCCAAGGAGGCGGTGACGGTGATGCAGGATATGGGCTTCGCCATCGATGTAAGACTGTTGGGCACCTTCACCCCGATCCTCGTCGACCCATCCCTCGGCTCCGGCCACATCGACTGAACGGCCCGTTCATCGGCCATTCAGGCGCCACGGCGCATCCTGCGTCCATCCTTGATTTTCGCAGGAGACTGCCATGCCGATCCGCAACACCGATACCGTTTATGGCCTGCCCAGCCAAATCCTTCACTGGGGAATGGCCGGAGTCATCGCGCTTTGCTTCGTGGTCGGGCTGGGTATGGAGGAACTGCCCAAGGGCGATTTCAAGGGCATGGTTTACGCATTCCATAAATCGCTGGGGGTGCTGGCGATCCTGCTCTTGGCGCTGCGCTTGGCCTGGCGTGTGTCGAACCCGGCTCCCCGGGCCGTTTCCAGCCAGTCGGTCTGGATGGAACGAGCCGCCAAGCTGGCCCATATCCTTCTTTATCTCCTGATGCTGGGGGTGCCGGTAACGGGCGTCCTGATGAGCTTCGCCAATGGCAAGCCGGTCACCTTCTTCGGCCTTTTCGCCCTGCCGCCCGTCATCGGTCCCGACAAGGGCCTGAAGCATCTGTTCGGCGACCTGCATGAAGGGATGGCGAACGGCCTGCTGGTTCTGGTCGGCCTGCACGTGGCGGCGGCGGTGTGGCACCAGATCGTTCTCAAGGATGGCGTCCTGGGCCGCATGCTGCCCGCCGGCTGGCTGCAGCGCGCCTGATTCGGCATCGATTTCCCGGTGGCGGGCGGGGCTTTTCGGCTCCGCCCGCCTTCCCTTTTTCCGTTGTGCGGGGCCAGGTTGGGGACTAACATGAATTCCAGTGGGCCCGTGGCCCGATGGAGCTCCGATGACCAAGCCGGCGGGTGGCGATTCCAAGAACACCCTCTACTGTTCCTTCTGCGGCAAAAGCCAGCACGAGGTCCGCAAGCTGATTGCCGGACCGACCGTATTCATTTGCGACGAATGCGTCGAACTGTGCATGGACATCATCCGCGAGGAGCACAAGACCCATCTCGTGCGCTCGCGCGACGGCATACCCACGCCGCGCGACATCTGCACGGTGCTCGACGACTACGTCATCGGCCAAGGCTTGGCGAAGAAGATTCTCTCGGTCGCCGTTCATAACCACTACAAGCGGCTGTCGCACCAGGCGAAGAACAACGATGTCGAGCTGGCGAAGTCGAACATCCTCTTGATCGGCCCCACCGGCTGCGGCAAGACCCTGTTGGCTCAGACGCTGGCCCGCATCCTCGACGTGCCCTTCACCATGGCCGACGCCACCACGCTGACCGAAGCCGGCTATGTCGGCGAGGACGTCGAGAACATCATCTTGAAGCTTCTGCAGGCCGCCGATTACAACGTCGAGCGCGCCCAGCGCGGCATCGTCTACATCGACGAGGTCGACAAGATCAGCCGCAAATCCGACAACCCCTCGATCACCCGCGACGTCTCGGGCGAGGGCGTGCAGCAGGCCCTGCTGAAGATCATGGAAGGCACCATCGCCTCGGTGCCGCCGCAGGGCGGACGCAAGCATCCGCAGCAGGAATTCCTGCAGGTCGACACCACCAACATCCTCTTCATCTGCGGCGGCGCCTTTGCCGGGCTTGAGAAGATCATTTCCTCGCGCACCAAGGGTACCTCGATCGGCTTCGGCGCCGACGTGCGCGCCCCCGACGAGCGCCGGACCGGCGAAATCCTGCGCCAGATCGAGCCCGAGGATTTGCTGAAATTCGGCCTCATCCCCGAATTCGTCGGCCGCCTGCCGGTGATCGCCACCTTGGACGATCTCGACGAAGCGGCGCTGATCGACATCCTCACCAAGCCGAAGAACGCCCTGGTCAAGCAGTTCCAGCGCCTCTTCGACATGGAGAGCGTGCGGCTCACCTTCACCGAGGATGCGCTGAAGATCATCGCCCACAAGGCGATCAACCGCAAAACCGGCGCCCGCGGCCTGCGCTCGATCCTGGAAGGCATCTTGCTCGATACCATGTTCGATCTGCCCAATTACGACGGGGTGGAGGAAGCGGTGATCTCGGGCGAGGTGGCCGAGGGCCGGACCACGCCGCTCCTCTCCTACGCCGAGCGCCGGGGCGACATCGGCGCCTGATTTCCCCCGATTCGGGCCGATTCGGGCGGTTCCCCATCCGTTTGGCATGCCCTTTTTCTTGCCAAGACTATTGAACCGGGGCGGCCTCTGCGCCACCTTAGTGAGTGAGTCGGGCCCGCCTGCGGGCCTCTGATCGGTCGGGCCCATACCGGACCCGCCGCAACGGAAAAGAGGATTTATGGCCGAGCCAGTTCGCGGCGACGTTTTTCCGATCCTGCCGCTTCGCGACATCGTGGTCTTTCCACACATGATCGTGCCGCTCTTCGTCGGCCGCGACAAATCGGTGCGGGCCTTGGAAGACGTGATGAAGGACGACAAGCAGATTCTGCTGGTCGCCCAGAAAAACGCCGCCCAGGACGATCCCGGCGCCGACGACATCTACACGGTCGGCACCATCTCGACGGTGTTGCAGCTTCTGCGCCTGCCCGACGGCACCGTCAAAGTGCTGGTCGAGGGCGGCAAGCGCGCCCGCATCGTCAAATTCACCGAGAACGCCTCGTTCTTCGAGGCCTACGCCCAGCCGCTCGACGAGAGCCCGGGCGAGGCCCAGGAACTGGAGGCGCTGTCGCGCTCGGTGGTCAGCCAGTTCGAGCAGTACATCAAGCTGAACAAGAAGATTCCGCCTGAGGTGCTGGTCTCGCTCAATCAGATCGAGGATGCCGGCAAGCTGGCCGACACCATCGCCTCGCATCTGGCCTTGAAGATTTCCGAGAAGCAGGAGCTCTTGGAGATCGAGAAGGTGGCCGAGCGCCTGGAGCGCGTCTTCGGCTATATGGAATCCGAGATCGGCGTGCTGCAGGTCGAACGCAAGATCCGCAACCGGGTCAAGCGCCAGATGGAGAAGACCCAGCGCGAGTATTACCTGAACGAGCAACTGAAGGCGATCCAGAAGGAGCTGGGCGAGGGCGAGGAGGGCAAGGACGAGGCCTCGGAGATCGAGGCCCGCATCAAGAAGACCAAGCTCTCCAAGGAAGCCCGCGAAAAGGCCTATGGCGAGCTGAAGAAGCTGAAGAGCATGAGCCCGATGTCGGCCGAAGCCACCGTGGTGCGCAACTATCTCGATTGGATGCTGTCGCTGCCCTGGAAGAAGCGGACCAAGATCAAGCACGACATCAAGGGCGCCCAGAAGATCCTCGACAACGAGCATTACGGGCTCGACAAGGTCAAGGAACGCATCTTGGAATATCTGGCGGTGCAGGCGCGGACCAATTCGGTCAAGGGGCCGATCCTCTGCCTGGTCGGACCGCCCGGCGTCGGCAAGACCTCGCTCGGCAAGTCGATCGCCCATTCGACGGGGCGCAATTTCGTGCGCATGAGCCTGGGCGGCGTGCGCGACGAATCGGAAATTCGTGGCCATCGGCGCACCTACATCGGCTCGATGCCGGGCAAGGTGATCCAGGGCATGAAGAAGGCGAAAAGCTCGAACCCGCTCTTCCTTCTGGACGAGGTCGACAAGCTGGGCTCGGATTGGCGGGGCGATCCCTCGTCGGCGCTGTTGGAGGTGCTCGACCCCGAGCAGAACAACACCTTCAACGATCATTACCTCGAGGTCGATTACGACCTCTCCGAGGTGATGTTCGTCACCACCGCCAACACGCTGCGCATGCCGCAGCCCCTGATGGACCGCATGGAGATCATCCGCATCCCCGGCTACACCGAGGATGAAAAGGTCGAGATCGCCAAACGCCACCTGATTCCCAAGCAGACCAAGCATCACGGGCTGAAGAAGGGCGAGTGGAGCATCACCGACGAGGCGTTGCGCGACATCATCCGCTACTACACCCGCGAAGCCGGCGTGCGCAATCTCGAGCGCGAGATCGCCAATCTCACCCGCAAGGCCACCAAGGACATTCTGGTCAAGAGCCTGAAGCAGGTAAGGGTGACCGCCAAGAACCTCGAGAAATATTCGGGCGTGCGCAAATTCCGTTTCGGCGAGGTCGAGGAGGAGGATCTGGTGGGCGTCACCACCGGGCTCGCCTGGACCGAGGTGGGCGGCGAGATTCTTTCCGTCGAAGCGGTGGTGATGCCGGGCAAGGGCGCGGTGGCGCACACCGGCAAGCTGGGCGACGTCATGCAGGAATCGGTGCAAGCGGCTCGTGCCTTCGTGCGCTCGCGCGCCGTCAGCATGGGCATCAAGCCCACGCTGTTCGAAAAGCGCGACATCCACGTCCACGTTCCCGAGGGCGCCACGCCCAAGGACGGCCCGTCGGCCGGCGTCGCCATGTGCACCTCGATCGTCTCGGCGCTCACCGGCGTTCCGGTGCGCAAGGATGTCGCCATGACCGGCGAAATCACGCTCCGCGGCCGGGTGCTGCCGATCGGCGGCTTGAAGGAGAAACTCTTGGCGGCCTTGCGCGGCGGCCTCAAAACCGTGCTCATTCCCAAAGACAACGAGAAGGATCTGGCGGAAATCCCCGACAATGTGAAGAAGGGGCTGACCATCATTCCGGTCTCCACGGTTGACGAGGTCCTGAAGCGCGCCCTGGTGCGCGAATTGGTGCCGATCGAATGGGAAGAGCCGGCCGAAACGCCGCCGGCCAAATCGGGCGAGCATGATGCATCCCAGTCGGGTGTGGTGACGCATTAGGCGGCGGGTCGCGGCGACGCATTGATTGTCGCATCCGATAAGGGGGGCGGATGAACAAGACCGATCTCGTGGCGGCGGTGGCCGAGCGGGCCGGCCTGTCGCGGACCGATGCGGCGAAGGCCGTCGATTCGATGATCGAGGCGATCACCGAAGCCTTGCGCGACGGCCGCGAGGTTCGCTTGGTCGGCTTCGGCAGCTTCGCCGTCACCCATCGGGCCGCCGCGGCGGGGCGCGATCCGCGCAGCGGCGCCGCCATTCAAATCCCGGCTTCCAAACTGCCGAAATTCCGCGCCGGCCAGGCCTTGAAGGACGCGCTCAATCCGCTCTAGGGGCTTTGGCGTGCTGACGAGCGCCGGACGGCACGGTCACCCGGATCGAGCCTGACGGCCCCGGTATTAGCCGCGGCCTTGCCCAGGAAGAAATCCGTATCGGGTTGGCCAAGGATTGCCATCACGACCCGGACAGCTTGTCGGCAAATTTGTCGCGCTCGCTGACATCGGAATAGGCGGCTCCGCGCACGGAGCCGCCCTTCACCCCATCCAAAATACCCAGACCCAACTAGGCGGCGAACGACACCGGCTCCACCTTGCCCTTGAGATCCATGATCATCAGCTCCACCGCCAGATCGGGATGGCTCTTCTTGACCAGCCCACCCAGCTTGCGCAATTGCTCGCCATGCACCTGGGTTTCCTTGGCCGGATCGCCGGCCAGATCGGCGCCCAGGAACACCTTGTAGGCACCGCAATCGCGGTGATCCATGATCATCACCTTCTTGATGTGATGCAGGTCCTTGGCGACCTGGACGTGATCCCAG
>JACRPC010000023.1 GCA_016214125.1 Rhodospirillales bacterium
ATAAGGTTTGGCGACCAAACCCTACCGGAGTTTCACGATGACCACCGCCGTGGATAACTGGCCCGCCGCCGCCAGACTCTTACGGTCGCGGCCGACGGGCCAGTTACCCACCGCTCCTACACCACTCGGGGGGACGTGACCTTAATGTCACCGAATTAAACATGTCACCGAATTAAACGTATGATGTCACCGAATTGAAATGTCGCCGCATTAATTGTCGGCGAAGGAACACGCTTGATGTTATACGTATCGTGTAAGAGAGTGGCGCCATGATCAAGACGGCGGCCGACAAGAGAACGGCCCGGTTTCTCGCCGGCGAGAGGGTCAAGGAATTCGCGGCGTATGCCGATCAGGCCAACAAGCGGCTTCGCATTCTCAAGAACGCCCGCAGCGTCGAGGAATTGCAGGCCTTGCCGTCGGACCGGTTGGAGGCCCTAAGCGGGAATCGCAAGGGGCAATACAGCATCCGCATCAACCGGCAATGGCGGGTGTGTTTCGAGTTCGTGAAGGGAGACGCCTACGATGTCGAAATCGTCGATTACCCTTGAGCGGATCGGCCTGCCCCCGGTTCATCCGGGCGCCATCTTGGCCGACGAAATGGCCGAGATCGGCTTGCCGGCTAACCGCATGGCCCGGGCCTTGGGCGTGGCGACCAACCGTATCAGCGAAATCGTCGCCGGGCGTCGCGCCGTCAGCGCCGATACCGCCTTGCGCCTTGGGCGCTATTTCGGCACCAGCGCCCGCTTCTGGCTCGACCTGAAGGCCGATTACGATCTGGACATCGCCCTGGCCCGCAAGGGCAAGGCGATCGACAAGCAGGTGCGTCAACGCCAGGCGGCCTAGAACGCGCCCGCCGGCCGATCGCCCTTACATGTTGCTCAGGCTGCCATGCGCGGTGTTGCCGATCATCGCCAGGAATTCGCGCCGCGTGGTGGGGTCGTCGCGGAAGGCGCCCAGCATGCGGCTGGTCACCATGGTGACGCCCGCCTTGCGCACGCCCCTGGTGGTCATGCACATGTGGGCGGCCTCGATCACCACCGCCACCCCCTTGGGGTGCAGCACGTCGTTTAAGCTGTTGGCGATCTGCGAGGTGAGCTTTTCCTGGATCTGCAGCCGGCGCGAATAGATCTCGACGATGCGGGCCAGCTTGCTGATCCCCACCACGCGCCGGTCGGGCAGATAGGCGACATGGGCCTTGCCCAGGATCGGCACCATGTGGTGCTCGCAATGCGATTCGAGGCGGATGTCGCGCAGCACGACCATTTCGTCGTAGCCCTCGGTTTCCTCGAAGGTGCGCCTAAGGATTTCCACCGGGTCGGCGTCGTAGCCGGCGAAGAATTCCTCATAGGCCTTGGCGACCCGCTCGGGCGTGCCCTTCAGGCCCTCGCGGTCGGGATCGTCGCCCGCCCAGCGGATGAGCGTGCGGATGGCGGCCTCGGCCTCGGCCCGGCTGGGCTTGACCAAGCTGGCGGAGCCGCTCTTGCGGAGGCTGGGCGTCTGGGCGGTCATCGCAAATCTCCCCTTGGGGCTGTCTTGGGCCATCAAGAGATGGGGTGGAAAAGGGCCTAGTTCAACCGCACGGCCTGGTGCGGGCTGTCGAGCGAAAAGGCGGGAATGCCGATCTCGAAGCGCTCGCCCTGGGCGCTTTCCATCAGATAGGTGCCGACCATGATGCCCGACGGCGTCGGCAAGGGCGTGCCGCTGGTGTATTCGAAGGTCTGGCCAGGCTCCAGCACCGGCTGCTCGCCCACCACGCCCGGCCCTTCCACTTCCTGCAGCCGGCCCTTGGCGTCGGTGATCCGCCAGTGGCGGCGCAGAAGCTGGACGGTGTCCTTGCCCAGATTCTCGATCCGCACCCGATAGGCCCAGACGAAATGATTCTCCTCGGGGTTCGATTGATCCTCGAGATAGATGGGTTCGACCGTGACGGCGATCTGGCGCGTGGTTTCCGTGTACATGATCGTTATTTTAGGACGAGCTTGGACTTTGTCCAGATGGCCGCCCGTTCGTTCGCGCAAAAATAAACCGTGATTTGAGAAGGGGGGTGGAACGACTCAAATTATAAAAAATTATGACATTACAAAGTGCAACAAAATATCCGTAGGAATATTATTGTTTATATCCCTGAAGTTTTATGGTCTGATCCTGTCGGGGTGGTGCGACAACACGAATCTGGGGAACGCCATGGAATACTCGACGAACAAGGAAGGCGACAGCACCGCCATCTTTCTCAAAGGGCGGCTCACCTTCGCCGACCACGAAAAATTTCGCAAGCTGCTGGCCGAAATCGGCACTCAGGGCACCAAGAACCTGGTCATCGATCTCAAAGCGCTCGAAGCCATCGATTCGGTCGGGCTGGGGCTGCTGATGATTGCCAGGGACGACACTGAGGAACGCAAGGGTCGGTTCGCGCTGCGCAGCCCGCAAGGCGAGGTCAAGCGCATCTTTGCCATCAGCAAAGCGGAAGCGCTGTTCACCATACAATAGAACGCGTGCGCGCTCGATAACCGGGGTGGCGGACGCCGGCCAGGCGCCGCCCAAGACTCCAACAAACACAGCCCAAGGTTGCGACAAGGGAGAAACGACGATGATTCTATCGCTTTCCAACATGCGCATCGGCTGGCGGGTGACGCTGGCCATGGTGCCGCTGGCTCTGGGGCTGGTCTGGGTCTCGGCCCAATCGCTGCAGGAACGCCACAAGGTGACCCGTCAGGCGGAAAAGCTGATTCAGTTGGGCGGGCTCGCCGTGGCGGCGAGCGGCGCCGTGCACGAGCTTCAGCGCGAGCGCGGCGCCACCGCGCTCTACCTTGGCTCGAAGGGCACCAAATTCGGGCCGGAGCTGGCCGACCAGCGCAAGGCCACCGACGGCGCGCTGCGCACCTTCGAGACCACCGTCAAGGGCATCGACAGCAAGGGCCTCGATCCCGAATTCCTGCAAGGGATTACCAAGGCCGGCGAGATGGCCCAACAGGTGGTGGCCGGGCGTGGCGGCGTTGATTCGCAAGCCACCCAGCCCGGCGCCGCGGTGGCCGCCTACACCCAGACGATCTCCCAATTCATCACCCTGATCGGCCGGCTGGGCTCGTTCGCCGATGATGGCGGCATGGCCAACACCATCGCCGCCTATTTCACCTTCATCGTCGGCAAGGAGCGGGCCGGGCAGGAGCGCGCGGTGGCCGCCGGCGGCTTTTCCGCCGGCAAGTTCGAGCCCGCCCAATACCGCCGCCTGGTCGAGGTGGTGGCCGAGCAGAACCTCTCCTTCCTCACCTTCCAGCGCCAGGCCAGCCGCGAGCAGATCGCCCGCCTCAAGCAGGCGGAAGACAACCCGACCACCAAGGAAGTGGTCGCCATGCGCCAGACCGCCATCGGCAGCCTGGAAAGCGGGACGTTGGGGACGGTGTCGGTGTCGCCGGAAACCTGGTTCACCACCGCCACCAAGCGCATCGATCTCATGAAGGAGGTCGAGGATTCCATTGCCGGCGACCTCACCACCATCACCCGCGCGGTCTACACCACCGCCAACCGCGAATTCATCACGCTTTCCGTCATCCTGGCGGTGTTGTTCGGCGTCACCCTGGTCGTCGTCGTGGTCATGGTGCGCAGCATCACCAGCCCGGTCGGTCGGCTGGTGGGCGTCATGGGCCGGCTGGCCAACGGCGATGTCGGCGTCGAGATCGAGGGCACGACCCGCAAGGACGAGGTGGGCGACATGGCGCGCGCCACCCAGATCTTCAAGGAAAACGCGCTGGAAAAGATCCGCCTTGAGAACGCCCAGGCGGAAGCCAAGCGCCAAGCCGAGGAAGAGCGCCGCAAGGCGATGCTGGAACTGGCCGACAGCTTCGAATCGAGCGTGGCCGCGGCGGTCGAAACCGTCGCCGGCGCGGTCGACAAGATCCGCGCCATTTCGCTCAACACCGCCAAGCGCTCGGAAGCCAGCGGCGGCAGTTCGCTCCAGGTGGGCGAGGCGGCGCTTTCGACCACCGAGCGGGTCGAGGCGGTGTCCGCCGCCACCCAGGAGATGTCGGCCTCGGTCAACGAGATCGCCCAGCAGGTGCAGCGTTCGACCGCGGTGGCCCAGCAGGCGGTGACCGCCATCGCGTCGACCGATCAGCAGATGCGCGATCTTTCGGAAGCCGCCAAGCAGATCGGCACCGTCGTGCAGCTCATCACCGACATCGCCTCGCAGACCAACCTTCTGGCGCTCAACGCCACCATCGAGGCCGCAAGGGCCGGCGAGGCCGGCAAGGGCTTCGCGGTGGTCGCCAACGAGGTCAAGCATCTGGCCAACCAGACCGCCAAGGCCACCGAGGAAATCGGCCGCCAGGTGGGGTCGGTGCAGACGGCGACCGAACAGGCGGTGGGCCAGATCGGCGCGGTGGGCAAGGTGATCAGCGAGATCGACACCATCGCCGCCTCGATCGCCAGCGCCATCCAGGAGCAGGAAGCCACCACCCGCGAGATCGCCCGCAACATCCAGGAAGTGGCCAACGACGCCACCCGGGTTTCGGACGGCGTGGCCAACGTCACCCAATCCTCGGCCTCGGCCTGCTCGGGTTCGGTGCGGGTGATCTGGAGCGCCGAAACCCTGGCCGAAACCGTGGGTGGCCTGAAAGGCGAGGTCGCCTGCTTCCTCGAGCGCGTGCGGGCCTAGTTTGGAGATCATCGAAACTCTGGCATCCGGGTTCTGAATCGGGCATTCTCCGGCCTTCCAGGAAAAGGAAGGCCGGGGACGGCATGAGCGACAAGCGCGTCTATCTCTACGACAGCACCCTGCGCGACGGCGCGCAGACCCAGGGCGTCGATTTCTCGCCCGCCGACAAGGTGGCGATCGCCACCGAGCTTGATCGGCTGGGCATCGATTACGTCGAAGGCGGCTGGCCGGGCGCCAACCCCACCGACGACGCCTTCTTCGCCCAGTTGCCGCGCCTGACGCGCGCCCGCTTCGCCGCCTTCGGCATGACCAGGCGCCAGGGCCGCTCGGCCGCCAACGATCCCGGCATCCAGGCCGTGCTGGCGCCCAAGACTCCGGTGGTCACCTTGGTCGGCAAGAGCTGGGATTTCCAGGTCGAGGTGGCGCTGGGCGTCGATTGCGACGAAAATCTGCGCATGATCTCGGAATCGATCGCCTACGCCCGCACCCGCGCCGACGAGGTCGTGTTCGACGCCGAGCACTTCTTCGACGGCTTTCGGGCCAATCCCACCTACGCCGTGGCCTGCGCCAAGGCCGCCTACGAGGCCGGCGCCCGCTGGGTGGTGCTCTGCGACACCAATGGCGGCATGCTGCCCCAGGATATCGACCAGGCGGTGGGCGCGGTGTCGAAGGCGGTGCCGGGGTCGCATCTGGGCATTCACTGCCACAACGACAGCGACGCGGCGGTCGCCAATTCTCTGGCCGCCGTGCGGGCCGGGGTGCGCCAGGTGCAGGGCACGCTCAACGGCCTGGGCGAGCGCTGCGGCAACGCCAATCTGATCTCGATCATTCCCAACCTGATGCTGAAGATGGGCTTCGAGACCGGCATCGCCGCCGCCGATCTGGCCAAGCTCACCCATGTCTCGCGGGTGCTGGACGAGCGCTTGAACCGGGCGCCCAGCCGCAACGCGCCCTATGTCGGCGAAAGCGCCTTTGCCCACAAGGGCGGCCTGCACGTCTCGGCGGTCGAGAAGGACCCCAAATGCTACGAGCACATCGCCCCCGAGCGGGTCGGCAATCGGCGCCATGTCGTGGTCTCGAACCAGGCCGGGCGCTCGAACATCCTGGCCACCCTGCGCGATCTGGGCGTCGCGGTCGAGGGCGACGATCCCAAGGTGGTCCGCCTCTTGGAAGAGGTGAAGCGGCGCGAATATGACGGCTACGCCTATGACGGCGCCGAGGCCAGCCTCGATCTCTTGGCTAGGCGCGCCTTCGGCCAGGTGCCGGCCTTCGTCGAGATGCGGAGCTTTCGGGTGATCACCAGGCGGCGCTGGGCCGCCGACGGTTCGCTCGATCTGGTGAGCGAGGCGATCGTCAAGGGCCGGGTCAAGGGCCAGGAGCGCATGGAGGTGGCCGAGGGCAACGGTCCGGTCAACGCGCTCGACGCCGCGTTGCGCAAGCTGCTGGTCGAGTATGCCGCCCAGCTCGAGGATCTGCGCCTGGTCGATTACAAGGTGCGCATCTTCACGCCGGGCGCCACCTCGGGCGACGGCACCGACGCGGTCACCCGCGTCATGATCGAAAGCGCCGACAGGCACGGCCAGCGCTGGTCGACGGTGGGGGTTTCCGCCAACGTCGTCGACGCCTCGTTCGACGCCCTGGCCGATAGCTTCACCTACAAGCTCTTGCGCGACGGCGCGCAAGCCTGATCGTGGCCGACCGCCCGCCCAGCCCGGCCGCCCCGCCCGAGCCGCCGGCGCCGGCGGTGATCCTGATCGAGCCGCAGCTTGCCATGAACATCGGCACCACGGCCCGCGCCATGCTGAATTGCGGCCTGGCCGATCTGCGCCTGGTGCGCCCGAAGCCGAAATGGCCGAACGAGATGGCCAAGCGCGCCAGTTCGGGCGCCGAGGCGGTGCTCGAGGCGGCCAGCCTGTTCGACAGCGCCGAGGCGGCGATCGCCGATCTCAACCGCGTCTTCGCCACCTCGGGCCGCCATCGCAAGATGGTCAAGCGCATCTTCACGCCCCGGGAAGCGGCGCAGACTTTGCGCGCCGAGGCCGCTGCCGGCATCCGCGCCGGCATTCTGTTCGGTCCCGAGCGCACCGGGCTTGAGAACGACGAGATGGCCCTGGCCGACGCGGCCATTCATGTGCCGCTCAATCCCCACTTCGCCTCGCTCAATCTGGCGCAGGCCGTGCTGCTGATCGGCTATGAGTGGTTCCAGGCCGGCGTCGACGCCAAGCCCTTGCGCCTCGAGCATGGCGACAGCCCCCTGGCCAGCAAGGACGATCTGGTGAATTTCTTCACCCATCTCGAACGCGAACTGGACGAATGCGGCTTTTTGCGCCTGCCCGACAAGCGCCCGGGCATGGTGCGCAACATCCGCAACATCTTTCAACGGGCCGATCTCACACGGCAGGAAGTGCGCACGCTCCACGGCATCGTCACCGAGCTGGTGACCAAGCGGAAAATCAGGCAATAACGCCCTTGGCGCGCAGGGCGGCGATCTCGGGCGGGCCCAACCCGGCCTCGGCCAGGATGGCGTCGGTGTGCTGGCCAAGCGTGGGCGGCGGATGGCGCAGGCTGGGCGGCGTCGCGCTCATCTTGATCGGGTTGGCGATCAAGGGGATCGGCGCCTGGGCGAGGGGATGGACGATTTCGTTCACCATCTGGCGGTGCATCACCTGCGGATCAGCGAAGACCTGATCGATGCTGTTGACGGGCCCCGCCGGCACCCCGGCCGCCTCGAGATCCTTAAGCCATTGGGCGGTGCCACGCCTCTTGACGATCGTCTGCATCGCCGGAATGAGGGTGTCGCGATTCTCGATCCGGGCCCGGTTGCTGGCGTAGCGGGGATCGGCGGCCATCTTGGGCACGCCCGCCAGATCGCAGAATTTCTTGAACTGGCCGTCATTGCCGATCGCCAGGATGAAATGACCGTCGGCCGAGGGAAAGACCTCGTAGGGCACCACGTTGGGATGGGCGTTGCCGAGCCTGGGCGGGCAGGCGCCCGAGGTGAGGTAATGCTGGGCCAGATAGGAGAGCCAGGCCACCTGGCAATCGAGCAAGGCCAGATCAAGGCGCTGGCCTTGGCCGGTGCGGTCGCGGTGGCGAAGCGCCGCCAAAATAGCGACGCCGGCATACATGCCGGTCATCAGATCGGCGATGCCGACCGGCACCTTCATCGGAAAGCCCTGGGCCTCGCCGGTCAGGCTCATGATGCCGCCCATGCCCTGGGCCAGATAATCATAGCCCGGCCGCTGGGCGTAGGGCCCATCCTGGCCGAAGCCGGTGATCGAGGCGTAGACGAGCTTCGGATAGCGCGATTTCAGGCTGTCCCAGTCAAGCCCGTGGCGGGCCAGATCGCCCACCTTGTAGTTCTCGACCAGCACATCGGCCCGCCCGAGCAGGCGATGGATGAGCGCCTGGCCCTCGGGGCGGGCGATGTCGATGGCGATCGAGCGCTTGTTGCGGTTGGCCGACAGGTAATAGGCGCTTTCGCCGCTGTCGGCGCCGTCGGCGGTCTTCAGCCAAGGCGGTCCCCATTTGCGGGTGTCGTCGCCATGGCCCGGCCGCTCGACCTTAAGGATGGTCGCCCCCAGATCGCCCAGCATCTGGGTGCAGGAGGGCCCGGCCAGCACCCGGGAAAGATCGAGAATAACAATGCCGTCGAGCGCGCCCTGGGTCATGAGACATCCTAAAGCAAAAGGGTGAGCAGGGCGGGCAGGATAGCCGCCGCCAAAACGGTTTGCACGCTGATGATGTTGGCCATCAGGGGCGCGTCGCCGCCCATCTGGCGGGCCAGCACGTAGGACGAGGCCGAGCAGGGCAGCGCCGTGTAAAGCAGCAGCACGCCCAAGGGGGCGGCCTCGAGCCCGAACAGCCGGCCCAAGGCCAGCGCCATCAGGGGCAGGGCGATCAGCTTCAGGCCCGAGGCGGCCAGCACCGGGCGTCCGGTGCGGGCCAGCGCCGACAGATCGAGCCCGGCCCCCACCGCCAGAAGCCCCACCGGCAGCGCGGCGCCGCCCAGAATGTCCAAGAGGCCGCTTAAGCCCCAGGGCACGCCGAGGCCGGCCAGATTGAGTGCGATGCCGACGAGGCAGGCGCCGATCAGCGGGTTGGCGAGCGTCGGTTTGACCAGCGCCGCCCAGCCCGGCCGGGTTGGATGGGCGAAGCGCAGCATTGCCATCACCGAAAGCAGATTGACCAGCGGCACCACGGCGGCCACGCAAATTGCCGCCAGCGCCACGCCCGGCTTGCCGAACAGCGCCAAGGCGCCGGCCAGCCCGATATAGGTGTTGGGGCGGATGGCGCCCTGGACGACCGAGGAAAAGGACGGCCCATCGACGCCAAGGCCGCGCCTGACGAGCAGCACCAGCGCCGCCGATCCGAGCGTCGCCAAGGCCGCCGCGCCGGCCAAGGCCAGCGCCTCGCTGCCCTGCAAGGGCGCCTTGGCGGTGCTGGACAAAAGAAGCGCCGGAAAGAACAGGTAATAGGTGAGGCTCTCGGCCGGCGGCCAGAAGCCATCGGGCACCAGGCGGAAGCGCCGCAGCAGATGCCCCAGCACGATCAAGAGAAACACCGGCACCAGGGCGGCGAGAATGGCAAGCATCGGGCGAGGTTAGCCGCTGGGGCGGGCCGGGGGAATGGGGGAGTGGGGGGCGTTTGTCCTGTGCCGAGGACGCCGCACGCGCCGACCGAAGCGAAAGTCGCGCAGCCTCGACGGTTTGCGGACCCCCCAAGCCCCCACCCGGACCGTCATTCTTATCCTTTTTTCTGCAAATTTTACGAGACATGGCCGGCATCGGTAGCCCGGCGCAGGCTGGCGCAAAAATACAGACAATTCAACAGCTTGGGCGACCGTGTTAGCATCGCTTCAATTAATCGTTTGGCTCGGGCGGGGGGAACCACCTCGCACCGGGCTTGGCCGCAAGAAGCAAGGGAGGAGTGGCATGCAGCGCTCGCTGATGATCGAGCCCGTCAAATGCACCGGCTGCAAGCAGTGCGAGATGGCCTGCTCGATGACCCATGAGGGCGTCTTCAATCCGGCGCGCTCGCGCATCCGGGTCTTCGAGTTCCACGCCGAGGCGCGCTTCGTGCCCTACACCTGCACTCAATGCGCCCAGGCCTGGTGCCAACAGGCCTGTCCGGTCGAGGCGATCTCGGTCGATGCCGCCACCGGCGCCAAGGTGGTGAAGGAAGCGCGCTGCGTGGGCTGCAAGGTCTGCACCATCGCCTGCCCCTTCGGCACCGTCAATTACGTGCGCGCCACCGGCAAGGTGGCGAAGTGCGATCTGTGCGGCGGCGATCCCGCCTGCGCCAAGGCCTGTCCGACCCAGGCCATCACCTATGTCGATTCCGACTGGACCGGGCTCGAGCGCATGCGCGCCTGGGCCGCCAAAGCGACCGCAACGGCTTAAGGGGGGAGGCGATCATGGGATGGGCTGGCAAGATTCTCCGCGTCGACCTCGCCAAGGGTAGCTGCACGCCGGAACCGCTCAACGCCAAATGGGCAGCCGAGTATCTGGGCCAGCGCGGCCTGGCCTCGAAATATCTGGCGACCGAGATCGACCCCAAGGTCGATCCGCTGTCGCCCGCCAACAAGCTGATCTTCGCCACCGGGCCCTTGACCGGCACCGCGGCCTCGACCGGCGGGCGCTATTCGGTCATCACCAAGGGGCCGCTCACCGGCGCCATCGCCTGCTCGAATTCGGGCGGCTATTGGGGGCCCGAGCTTAAGAACGCCGGCTGGGACATGATCATCTTCGAGGGCAAGGCCAAGAAGCCGGTCTATCTGTTCTTGGAAGACGACCGGGCCGAGCTGGTGCCGGCCGGCGATCTGTGGGGCCAGACGGTGTGGGCGACCGAGGCCGCCATCCGCGCCAAGCATCAGGACCCGCAAATCCGCGTCTCCGCCATCGGCAAAGCGGGCGAGATGGGGGTGATGTTCGCCTGCATCGTCAACGACCAACACCGGGCGGCGGGCCGCTCGGGCGTCGGCGCCGTCATGGGGTCGAAGAATTTGAAGGCGGTGGCGGTGCGCGGCTCGCAGGGCGTACGGGTGCGCGACGCCAAGGCCTTCTTCGAGGCCACCACCAAAGGCAAGGCCACCTTGGCCGCCAATCCGGTCACCGGCCAGGGCCTCACCACCTACGGCACCAACATCTTGATGAACGTCATCAACGAGGTCGGCGCCCTGCCGACCCGCAACCACCGCGACGTTCAGTTTGAAGGCGCGCGCAAGATCTCGGCCGAGGCGATGCACGAAAAGCGCCCGACCGACGGCAAAGCCAATTTGGTTCACAACCAGGCCTGCTTCGGCTGCACCATCGCCTGCGGGCGGATGTCGCAGCTCGACAAGGGCCACTTCACCGTGGTCAACCGGCCGCAATATTGGGGCGCCTCGGGCGGGCTGGAATACGAAAACGCCTGGAGCCTGGGCGCGGCGGCCGGCATCGACGATCTGGAAGCGCTCACCTTCGCCAATTTCCTGTGCAACGAGCACGGCATCGATCCGATCTCGTTCGGCGCCACCTTGGGCGCGGCGATGGAGCTTTACGACATGGGGGTGATCACCACCAAGGAGACCGGCGGCATCGAGCTGAAATTCGGCTCCGCCCAGGCACTCGCCACCTTGGTCGAACTCACCGGCAAGGCCGAGGGCTTCGGCAAGGAGTTGGGACTGGGCTCGAAGCGGCTTTGCGCCAAATACGGCCATCCGGAACTGTCGATGTCGGTCAAGGGCCAGGAATTCCCGGCCTATGATTCGCGCGGCATCCAGGGCATGGGGCTCACCTACGCCACCTCGAACCGCGGCGCCTGCCATCTGCGCAGCTACACCGTGGCCTCGGAAGTGCTGGGCACCCCGGTGAAGACCGATCCCCTGGCCACCGAGGGCAAGGCGGCGCTCGTCAAGGCCTTCCAGGACGCCACGGCGGCGGTGGATTCCTCAGGCCTTTGCGTCTTCACCACCTTCGGCTGGACCCTGGACGACATCGCGCCCCAAATCGATGCGGCGCTGCCCGGCGGCTGGACCACCCAGCGCCTCTTGGATGTCGGCGAGCGGGTGTGGAATCTCGAACGCCAGTTCAATCTGGCTGCCGGCCTCACCGCCAAGGACGACACCCTGCCCAAGCGCCTGTTGACCGAGCCGGCCAAGACCGGTCCGGCCAAGGGCAAGGTCAACGAGCTGGGCAAGATGCTGCCCGAATATTACGAGCTGAGGGGCTGGTCGAAGGACGGCGTGCCCAACAAGGACACGCTGAAACGCCTCGGCCTTTAAGATGAAGGCGGTCATCCTGGGCGCTGGCCCGGCCGGCGTCACCGCCGCCGAAACGATCCGCGCCCATAATCCCAAGGCGCGGATCACCCTGGTGGGCGACGAGCCGCACCCGCCCTATGGGCGGATGGCCATTCCCTATCTGCTCTCGGGGCGGATCGACGAGGCCGGCACCCATTTGCGCGCCGATCCCGATCATTACCGCAATCTCGGCATCACGCTGAAGACGGGCCGGGCGCTGGGGCTCGACGCTAAGGCGCGCACGCTGGCGCTGGAAAAAGGCGAACTGGCCTATGACGCGCTCTTGATCGCCACCGGCGCCAAGCCGGTCAAGCCGAAGATCAAGGGGCTCAATCTGCCGGGCGTCCATCACTGCTGGACCTTGGCCGATGCCCGCGCCATCGCCGCCCTGGCCCGCAAGGGCGAGCCGGTGGTGCTGATGGGGGCGGGCTTCATCGGCACCATCATCCTGGAAGCCCTGGCGCTGCGGGGCGTTTCCCTCACCGTGGTCGAGCAGGCCGATCGCATGGTGCCAAGGATGATGGACGCCAAGGCCGGCGCGCTCCTCAAGCGCTGGTGTCAGGCGCAAGGGGTGAAGGTGCTGACCGGCACCAGCATCGCCGGCGTCGAGAAGGGACCCAAGGGGCTGGCGGTGACACTGTCGACCGGCAAGACCATTCCGGCCGCGCTTCTGGTGGTGGCGGCCGGCGTGGCGCCCAACATCGGTTTCCTTAAAGGTTCGGGCGTCAAGGCCAAGCAGGGCCTGCTGGTCGATGCCCATCTGGAAACCAGCCTGCCCGGTATCTTTGCCGCCGGCGACGTGGCTCAGGGGCTCGATTTCACCACTGGCGCGTTGGCGGTCAACGCCATCCAGCCGGGCGCGGTGGCGCAAGGAAGGCTGGCCGGGCTCAACATGGCGGGCGAGCGGGTGGCCGATCGCGGCCAGTTGGCGATGAACGTCTTGGACACGCTGGGGCTGGTCTCGGCCTCCTTTGGCGCCTGGGACGGCGTCGATGGCGGCTGGCGGTCGGCGGCCTTGGACCGCGACAATTTCCGCTATACGCGGCTCGAGTTCCTGGGCGACCGGCTGGTGGGCGCCAATCTGGTCGGCATTGGGCCGCATGTCGGCATGGTGCGCGGCCTGATCGAGACCGGCACCCGCCTGGGCGCCTGGGCGAAAACCTTGAAGCGCGATCCCAACCGCCTGCCCGAGGCCTATGTCGCCACCCTGGCCGGGCGGCGCGACTGACGGCCCGGGGTTGGCGGATCGGCTTGGCCGCCCCATAATCCTGGTATGAAAATCACGCTCAAGCTTTACGCCCGGCTGGCCCAATATCTTCCGGCCGGCGCGGCCGAGAACCAGGCCCGCATCGAACTGGCCGAGGGCGCCAGCGTCAACCAGGTGCTCGAGCAGTTTGGCCTGCCGCCGGCCCATTGCCATCTGGTGCTGGTCAACGGCGTCTATGTGGCGCCCAGCGAACGCCCGCAAACCGCGCTGCGCCCCGACGACGTGCTGGCCGTCTGGCCGCAGGTGGCGGGCGGCGGCTGGCCGGGCGGCTAGCCGGCATGAAGGTGTTCGGCATCGTCGGCTACAGCGGCTCGGGCAAAACCACCCTTTTGCGGCGGCTCATTCCGGAACTGGTGGGGCGCGGCCTTAGCATCGCCACCGTCAAGCACACCCATCACCGGGTGACGGTCGATGCTCCGGGCGATCCCGGTTTCGAGGCCCGCGCCCGGGGCGCGATCGCCTCGCTGGTGGCGGGCCCCGAGCGCTGGTATCAGGTGAACGCGGTTGATCCCGAGCGCGCAATCGATCTGGCTCAGGTGGTGGCGCCCTTGGCGCCCGCCGATCTGGTGCTGATCGAAGGCTTCAAGCGCTACCCGCATGCCAAGCTGGAAGTCCATCGCGCCCAGACCGGCAAGCCGCTTTGGCGCGCCAGCGATCCCCAGGTGGTGGCGGTGGCGAGCGACCATCCGCTGCCCGATCTCGATTGCCCGTGGCTGGCGCTGGACGACGTCAAGGCGATCGCCGATTTCATCTTGGCCCATCCCGGCAGCCGCCCATGAGGCGGGCCTATGCCCACCTGGCCCGACGCTTCGCCAAGCTGGCGGCGATCGAGGATTCCTTGGCGGTCTTGGGCTGGGACACCGCCGCCATGATGCCCGAGGGTGGTGCCCCGGCACGCGCCCATCAGGTGGCGGTCTTGAAGGGCATCGCGCACGCCACCCTGACGGCGCGCGGCACCGAGGCGCTGTTGGACAAGGCGGCCAGCGAAGCGCTGGGGCCTTGGGAGAAGGCCAATCTTGCCCTGATGCGCCGGCGCTGGGCGCATGCCGCCGCCGTTCCGGCTCGGCTGGTCGAGGCCTTCTCCAAGGCCTGCTCGGAATCGGAA
Source organism: Rhodospirillales bacterium (assembly GCA_016214125.1). Lineage (GTDB taxonomy): Bacteria > Pseudomonadota > Alphaproteobacteria > Rhodospirillales > WMHbin7 > JACRPC01. The sequence continues at coordinate 14,306 of JACRPC010000023.1, forward strand.
ATCGTTTGGCGCCGGGCGCGGGCCAAGGACGATTTCGCCATGGCCAGGCCGCATCTGGAACGGGTGCTCGATCTCACCCACCGGATCGCCGACGCCAAGGCCAAGGGGCTGGGGCTTTCGCCCTACGAGGCCCTGATGGATTCCTTCGAGCCCGGCTTGACGCAGGCCACCTTGGATCGCCTGTTCGGCCAACTTGAGCCGGCCTTGAAGGCCTTGCTGCCGCGCGTGCTCGAGGCGCAGGGGCCGGAGCCCTTGCCCTTGCCTGGCCCCTTTCCGATCGCCGGCCAGGCGGCGCTGGGCTTGCGGGCGATGCGGCTGTTGGGCTTCGATTTCGAGCATGGACGGCTCGACGTTTCGGCCCATCCCTTCTGCGGCGGCGTGCCCGAGGATGTCCGCATCACGACGCGCTACGACGAGGCGGATTTCTTCCGCTCGCTCTTGAGCGTGCTCCACGAAACCGGCCATGCGCTCTACGAGCAGGGCCTGCCCAAGGAATGGCGCGACCAGCCGGTCGGTCAGGCGCTGGGCATGGCGCTGCACGAAAGCCAATCGCTGATCGTCGAAATGCAGGCCGGACGCAGCCCGGCTTTCCTGGCCTTTCTGGCGCCCCTGGTGGCCGAGGAGCTGGGGGTTTCCGGCCCGGCCTTTGGCGGCGCCAATCTCGTGCGTCTGGCAACGCGGGTTCGCCGCAGCCTGATCCGGGTCGATGCCGACGAAGTCACCTATCCCCTGCATGTCATCTTGCGCTACCGGCTGGAGACGGCGCTGATCGCGGGCGCCCTGGCGGTCAAGGATCTGCCCCAGGCCTGGAACGACGGGATGCGCGAGCTGGTGGGTGTGGTTCCAGCCAACGACCGCGAGGGCTGTTTGCAGGATATTCACTGGTATGACGGCGCCTTCGGCTATTTCCCCAGCTACACGCTGGGCGCCATTCTGGCGGCGCAGTTCTTCCAGGCGGCGGTGGCGGCGGTGCCCGTCATTCCCACCGCGCTGGGGCAAGGCGAGTTCGCGCCGCTGCTCGCGTGGCTGCGGGCCAATGTTCACCGCCGGGGCGCCCAGGTTTCCGCCGAGGCGCTGGTGGCGCAGGCGACCGGGCGGGCGTTGTCGCCCGAACCGTTCCTGGCCCATCTCGAGCGGCGCTATCTGGGTTCCGCCACGCTGTAGCGCAGCGCCGTCGCCAGCACGCGGCCATCGCCGATCACGTTGTAATGATCGAGCCCTTCGAGAAGGATCAGCTCGGTGGCGACGCCGCGCTTGGCGAGATCGGCGGCGTAGGTCTTGGACAAGGCCGGCGGGGTGACGGTGTCGCCGGCTCCGACGATGACGCCGACCCGCGTGCCGTCGGGAATGCGCGCCACATAGCGGTCGGGCGATTCGCTCGTCCAAGCGGCCTCCTTGCGGCCGCGCCCGGCCCGCCAGACGGGCACGTCGCAGGGGCAGCCGACCAGCACCGCCGCGTCGGCTAGACCGGGATGGCGGCCCAGAATCACGCCGGCCGTTGCCGCGCCGCCGGAATGGCCGATCAGCACCACCCGTTGGGGGTGGTAATGCGCTTTCAGGCGGGCGATGGCGTCGGCGACGATGTCGATATTTTGGGCGGTGAAATTGTCGCCCCGGTCATGGATGGCGCCGCTCGAGCGCTGGCCGGTCTCGTCGTCATAGCCGGGCCGGATCATCGCCACCGCGACGGCGTCGGGCGCCTGGCGCGCCAAGCGGCCGGCGAAACGCACCATCGAAATGGCCGGCGAGCCGTCGGAGTGATTGCCGTGCAGAAAAACGATCAGACGGTTGGCGGGGCTGGCTTCCGCCGGGCCAAAGCTTTTGACGATCAGGCATTCGTCAAGGCCGGTGACGCGCGCGGTTAGGTCGGGCTGGGCGCAGGGCGCGGCCCAAGCCGGGGCGGGAAGGGCGAGAAGCAGAGCAAGCGGGACGAAGCTTAACCGGCGCATCGACATGGCGGCCAGCATAGCGCCTTGGCGCCGCCGGCCGAAGACCTATTCGACGAGGCCCAGGGACGGAAGCAAGGTGGCGGCGCACAGCTTGTCGGGCGAGGCTTTGGCGTTCTTCTTCATCTGGGCGATCAGGGTGCCGATGTCCTCGATCGGCACTGGGTGGCTGGCCGCCGGCACTTCCAACACCGCCGCCGAAACCGCCAGCAGGGGAAAGGTGCGGTGGTTGCCTTCGCGGTCGCAGCCGGCCAGGCCGCGCCGCTGGCGGTCGTCGTCGTCGTAGAAGCTTTCGACATCGTGGGCAAAGAGGGCGATCGTCTTGAGGACCATGGCCTCGACGATTGGCGTCAAGGGATCGCGGAAGCAGACGAAGAAATCGTCGCCGCCGATATGGCCGATCCGGCACCCCAGGGGCGCCAGGCATTTCGAAAGAATTTCGGCGAACAGCAAAATCGCCCGGTCGCCGCGGCGAAAGCCGTAGGCGTCGTTGAATGGCTTGAAATGGTCGAAATCGAAATAGACGAAAACATGCGATGCCACGGTCTGCTGGAGGGCTTCGGCGATCCAGCCCATGATGATGGCGTTGCCGGGCAGTTTGGTCAGCGGGTTTTGGTCGCGCGCCTCGGTCAGGTTCTTTTCGTTGATGACCTTCAAGAGCGATTGGGCGGACAGGAAGCCCGCGTACCGCATGTCCTCGACCACCAGCACCCCTTCGCTGCCGCCGTCGGCGGCCGAGAACATTTCGAGGATTCGTTCGGCCGGAGTGTGAATGTCGGCAATCGGACAGCGCTGGAGGAAATGCGCCGGCCGATAGCCGAAGGTCTTGTTGCGGATGATGTCCTTGCCGTAGGCGGAATAGACGAATTCCTTCAATTCGCGTTCGCGGATGATGCCCAAGGGCGCGCCGGCGGAATCGATCAAGGGCAGGATCATCAGGGTCTTGTCGTCGCGGAAGCGGTGAAAGACCTCGACCATATCGGAATCGATCGGCATCGGCGGGATGGATTCGATGCGCTCGACGATGATGCGCTGATCGGTGTCGCGGGCGCGGCGCTCGCGCCGGCTCAGGCCTTCGACGATCACCGAATGGGGGCTAAGGGCGCCGAGGTCGGTGGTCGGCTTTTGGATCAGGTAGCCCTGGACCAGATCGCAACCGATTTCCTTGCACATGAAGAATTCGTGCTCGGTCTCCACGCCCTCGGCGATCACTTCGATGCCCAGCACATGCGCGACGTTGACGATGTGGGCCAGGAACAGCTTCTTTTTCGAATCGGTGGCGATGTCGGTGATGAAGAAGCGGTCGATCTTGAGAAAATCGGGCTCGGCGACATAGAGCATCTTCAGACCCGAGAAGCCGGCGCCGAAATCGTCGAGCGCGATCTTGAACGTCTCCCGCTTCAAGGCGCGGATCGCGGCGGTGGGGTCGCTGGCGGAGGGGAACGGGTGACTCTCGGAAATTTCCAAGACGATCGCGGTGGGCGGCAGGCCGAGCAGCGCCGCCGTGGCCTGCAAGCGGTCGAGCGCCCCCACCGTCTCGGCGAACACCCGGTTGTCGACATTGAAAAACAGGCGTTGACGGGCCGAATCGGGCAGGCGGGCGAATTTCATCATCGCCTTCTTGCGCAATTGGGTCTCGACCTCGGCCAGGCGGTTGCGGTCGTGGAAGTGATCGAGAAAGGCGGCGATGGTGGCGAAGCCCACGCCTTCGACCCCGCGCAGCAGAACCTCGTAGCCGGCGCAACAGCCGGTGTGGATGTTGACGATCGGCTGGAAGGCGAAGTCGAGGCGTTCCAGCAGGGCCACCAAGTCGTCCAGCGCTTCGCCGGGCGAAGACGGTCGGCCCAGGGACGCGCCGCGCTCCAGGCTTTGACGCGGCGTCGGCAAAGGGGGATGGGGAAAGGCGACGAAGGGCGGTCGCATGGTCCGGCTTAGGGATTCGTGGATCAATATGGGCGTCATGCGCTCCTCGGGGGACGGGTTTGTGTGGGGAATGATCATGCCGCCAGTGTCGGTCCTGACCGGGTGAAGTCAACGCCAAGCCCGCCGCTGCAACGAAAACTTGATCGTGCCGTAACACAAGCGTCACGGCGGCGAGCGGGGTGGCCGAAGACGGGCCGCCCGCCCATTGCCGATCCAGTTATAAAGAAATTGACAGCATGAAATTTAATCTATAGTTCTGTAAGAAAGTAATAACGCACACAGCCTAAATATTACATAAATGTTGCAAGTGTTTCGCTTTGTAATAATCAAGCCGACCAACAAACGGGGCAGGCCATGAACACACGGGACAACACATCGCGATCCTTCTTGGGCGGGCTGTCGATCGGGGTTCGCATCGGCGGGCTAACCGGCTTGGGCGGCTTGGCAATTCTGGCCGTCCTTGGCCTCTCCCTTTGGGGCAACAAGGCCCTGGAATCGGCCGACCATCTGGCCAAGTCGTTCGAGGCGTTGAGCGACCTCAACGCGCAACTGAGCATCGCGGCCCTGGAACTGCGCCGGCATGAAAAGGATTTCCTGTTGCGTCGCGCCGTCCAGTACGCCGAGCGCAATGCCAAGACCTTGGAGGCGATGACCGGTCAGTTGGCCAAGCTGGCCGGCCTCGAGGCGGCCGCGCCAATCCGGCCCCGGATCGACGACATCACCGCCGGCCTCGGGCGCTACAAGAGCCAGTTCGGCCTTGTGGTGTCCGGCTCGGTCGCCATGGGCCTCACCGACGAACTGGGCAAACGGGGCGAGTTGCGCAAGGCCGTGCACCAGGTCGAGGAGATCGTGAAGGCCGCGCAACAAGAGGCCTTCCTGATTCCGATGCTGACCATGCGCCGCTACGAGAAGGACTTTCTGCTGCGTGGCGATCCCGCCTATGTCGAGCGGCTGAAGGCGGTGCACAACGAGATGCGGGTAGGGGTGGCCACCGCCAATCTGCCTTCCGAGCGCAAGACCGAGATCGGCCGCCTGCTCGGCGATTATGCGCGGGCGATGGACGAGGTGGCGACCCAGGACAAAGTGGTGCGCGACGCCACCAAGGCGATGAGCGATGCCTACGCCGCCATCGAGCCGTCCTTCAAGAAGATCGAGGACTTCGCGGCCGAGCGGCAAAAGGCGGTCGAGGCGGAAATCGAAGCGATCCGCGCCCGCGTCGCCCGCCTGGGCATGCTGATCGGCTTGGCCGTCTTGGCGCTGTTCGGGGTGGGCGCCGTCTTGATCAGCCGCAGCGTCACCCGGCCGGTGCAGGCCATCACCGGGATCATGCGCAAGCTCGCCGAGGGCGAGCGGGCGCTCGACGTGCCCTTTACCGCCAACGCCGACGAGGTGGGCGCCATGGCGCGCGCCGTCGAGGTCTTCAAGGAAAACATGATCAAGGCCGAGCGCCTGGACGCCGAGGCCAAGGCCGCCCAGCAGCACGACATCCGCCGCGCCGAGAAGCGCCAGGCCCTGACCGAGGCCTTCGACAAGATCGTCGTCGCCGCCCTGACCAAGGTCAACGAGACCGTGAAGGCGGTTCACACCACCTCGGACGGTCTGCACGCCGCCGCCGACCAGACCAGCAAGCAAAGCGCCACGGTGGCCGCGGCCTCGCAGCAGGCCTCGGCCAACGTGCAGACGGTGGCCACGGCCACCGACGAGCTGGGAGCGTCGACGCGCGAGATCGGCCAGCGGGTCTCGGAAACCACTCGCATTTCCCGCGAGGCGGTGAGCGGCGTCGAGAAAGCCGGCTCGCTGATGCAAGGGCTGGCCTCGGCCGCCGACCAGATCGGCGCCGTGGTCAAGCTGATCAACGACATCGCCTCGCAAACCAACCTCTTGGCCTTGAACGCCACCATCGAGGCGGCCCGTGCCGGCGACGCCGGCAAGGGCTTTGCCGTGGTGGCCAACGAGGTGAAGAATCTGGCCACCCAGACCACCAAGGCGACCGATGAAATCGCCGGCCAGGTGGGCGGCGTGCAGAACGCCACCCGCGAGGCCGAGGAGGCGATTCGCGCCGTCGTCGAGCAGATCCGCAAGGTCGACGAGGTGGTGGGCGCCATCGCGGCGGCGGTCGAGGAGCAGGGCGCCGCCACCCAGGAGATCGCCCGCAACGCCCAGGAGGCGGCCAACGGCAACGAGGCGGTCAACCAGACCATCGTCCAGGTCTCGCAAGCGGCCCAGGATACCGGCTCGATGGCGGCCAAGATGTTCGGGGTGGCGAACGATCTGCAGACCGAGGCCGATGGTTTGAAAACCGAGGTCGAGCGTTTCCTCGACGGCATGCGCGCCGTCTAGGAAAGCTTGATCGCGAATAAGAAGGCCGGGGTGGCGGTTGCCAGCCCGGCCTTCGGCTTCTATGCTCCGCTTCCGTCGAGGAGGGATGCGTGGACGCCGCGTCCGGTTGGCTCTGGCGGCGCTTGGCGTTCTCGCCTACGCTTGGTCCGGTCGGGTATCGCGGTCCGATCCCGGCGGCGCCTTCCTCTGACGCAAGGCGACTTAGGCATAAGGAATCGGCATGGCTTCGAAATCGACGAAATCGCCCAAATCGCCCAAATCGCCGAAATCGACCGGCGGCGCCTTCGCCATCCTGGGCGCGCTCCTGGTGGCGTTGGGCCTAGGGCTGGGCATCCGCTACGCCTTCCTCGACAAGGGCCCGATCGAACCCCTGAAGATCGAGGTCAAGATCGGCGGCCCCTTCGATCTCGTCGATCACAACGGAAGAACCGTTACCGACGAAACCTATCGCGGCCGCTACCTGCTGGTCTATTTCGGCTACATCTATTGTCCCGATGTCTGCCCGACCGGGCTGCAGACCATCACCGAGGCCTTGAACAAGCTGGGCGACAAGGCCCAGGCCGTGCAGCCGATCTTCGTTTCGGTCGATCCCGAGCGCGACACGGTGGCGCAGATGGCGGCCTATGTGAAATCCTTCCATCCCAGCCTGATCGGCCTTACCGGGGCTCCCGAGCAGGTGATGGCGACGGCCAGGGCCTATCGCGTCTATTACGCCAAGGTGAAGAAGGAGGGCGCGGCGCCCAACGAATATCTGGTCGATCACTCGGCGGTGATCTATCTGATGGGGCCGGACGGGCGCTACATCCAGCATTTCTCGCACAGCGTCGAGGCCGAGGAGATGGCCCGGGCGCTTGAGCGCCACATCGACAAGTGACCGACGGGTGAGCGCGCCCGGCCTCATTCTCGCCGCGCCCTCGACCGGCAGCGGCAAGACCACGGTCACGCTGGGCCTGCTGGCGGCCCTGCGTCGCCAGGGCATGCGGGTGGCGTCGGCCAAGGTCGGCCCCGATTACATCGATCCGGCCTTTCACGCCCGGGCCTCGGGCCGGCCTTGCCTCAATCTCGACGGCTGGGCGATGCGCCCGGCGACGCTGGCCGGCTTGGCGGGCGAAGCGGCCGCCCAGGCCGATCTGCTGATCGTCGAGGGCGTCATGGGCCTGTTCGACGGCGCCCGGGTGACCGAAGGACCCGACGGCTCCACCGCCGATCTGGCCGGTCGGCTGAGCTGGCCGGTGGTGTTGGTGATCGATGCCGGCGGCTTGGCCGGCTCGGCGGCGGCGATCCTCAAGGGCTTTGCCGGCTTCGAGGCCAAGGTGCGGGTGGTGGGCGTGATCTTCAATCGCGTGGGCGGGGCCGAGCACACGGCGATCTTGGCCGACGCCTGCCGGCGCGCCTGTCCCGACATCGCCATCCTGGGCGGCTTGCCGCGCCAGGCCGATCTGGAACTGCCCAGCCGCCATCTCGGGCTGGTGCAGGCGGTCGAGCATGCCGATCTCGAACGGATGCTGGCCAGGGCGGCCGATTGGATCGCCGCCCATCTCGATCTTGAGCGGCTGGTGGGACTGGCCAAGCCGGGACCGACCAGGGCGTCGTCGTCGATCGTGGCGATCCCGCCCCTGGGCCAACGGATCGCCCTGGCGCGCGACGAGGCCTTCGCCTTCGCCTATCCGGCCTTGCTGGAAGGCTGGCGGCGGGCCGGCGCGGAAATCCATCCCTTTTCGCCCCTGGCCGACCAGGCGCCCGACGCCGGCGCCGACGCCGTCTATCTGCCCGGCGGCTACCCGGAATTGCAGGCGGCAAGGTTGGCCGGCAACCGGCGATTTTTGGATGGGCTGCGCGAGCGGGTGCAAGCCGGGGCGGCGATCCTGGGCGAGTGCGGCGGCTACATGGTGCTGGGCCAAAGCCTGATCGACGCCGAAGGCCAGGCCCAACCGATGGCCGGGCTTCTGCCGCTGGTCGCCAGCTTCGCCCAACGCAAATTGCATCTGGGCTATCGCCAGGCCGTTCTGGCAACCGACACGCCCCTGGGGGCCAGGGGCATGGGATTTCGCGGCCACGAATTCCACTACGCCACCATCCTTGAGGAAGGGGCGGGGACGCCGCTGTTCGCCGCCAGCGACGCCGCCGGCCGGCCGAAGGGCGATGCCGGGCGGATGATGGGCCGGGTGATGGGCTCTTTCATCCATCTCATCGACCGGGAATGAGCGGTCATTCGGTTTTTCCTTGCCGCAAGGCCGAATCGCGCTAACCTGTTCCGAACGGCCCCTGATTCGAAACAAATGCTTTATTTTCTTAGGGAAATGCAGTTGGCGGCGCTGGCCCCGATGGGGGCGGCGGCGGGCGCTTTGGGCCAGGCCTTGCGCCAGCCCTGGCATCCGCTGGCCTATCTGCCGCATGGCGCCGCCCTGGCCGAAGGCCTGGCCTTTTTCGAGAATTTTGCCACCCGCCCGGTCAAGCCGGTCTTCGGGCTCGACCAGGTCACGGTCAAGGGCAAGCGCGTTCCTGTGACGGAAGAGGTCGTGGTCGAAACCGCTTTCTGCCGGGTGGTCCGCTTTCGCCGTCCGGACGTGAAGGCGGGCGATCCTCGGGTTCTGGTGCTGGCGCCGTTGTCGGGCCATCACGCCACCCTTCTGCGCGACACGGTGGCGGCGCTTCTGCCGGCGCACGAGGTCATGATCACCGATTGGATCGACGCCCGCCACATTCCCGTTTCGGCCGGCGTCTTCGGGCTCGACGATTACATCGCCTTCCTGCTCGATCTGGTGCGCCGCTTCGGGCCCGATCTGCATGTGATGGCGGTCTGCCAGCCCTCGGTGCCCGCCTTGGCGGCGCTGGCGCTCTTGGCCGAGGCCGACGATCCGGCGCAGCCGAAATCGCTCATCCTGATGGGCGGGCCGATCGACACCCGCATCAACCCGACCAAGCCCAACCGGGCGGCGCTGCGCCACGACCGGGCCGACATCGAGCGCCGCTTCATCCAGACGGTGCCCTTTGGGCATGAAGGGGCGGGGCGGCGCGTCTTTCCCGGCTTCTTGCAGCTTTCGGGTTTCGTGGCGATGAATCTCGATCGCCATCTGGGCGCCCAGATCGAGCTGTTCAAGCATCTGGTGCGGGGCGACGGCGACGGCGCCGCCCGGCACCGCCAATTCTACCAGGACTATCTGGCGGTGATGGATCTGCCGGCCGAGTATTATCTGGAGACCATTGAAACGGTCTTTCGAAATCACGATCTTCCCATGGGCCGGATGGTCTGGCGGGGTCGTCCGGTCCGCCCCCAGGCGATCCGCAAGACCGCGCTCTTGACCGTCGAGGGCGAAAAGGACGACATTTCGGCGCCCGGCCAGACCCGGGCGGCCCATGATCTGTGCGCGCGGCTGTCGCCGGGGCGTCGCGCCCACCACCTGCAACCCCGGGTCGGCCATTTCGGCCTCTTCAACGGCCGCCGCTGGCGCGAGGAGATCCTGCCCGTTGTCGCCCAGTTCATCCGCACCCACCAAGGCTAAATCGGCCTTCTGGCGCACGAAGCCGCTTTCCCGGCTTTCGGCGGCCGAGTGGGAATCGCTGTGCGACGGCTGCGGCCTTTGTTGTCTGTTCAAGCTGGAAAGCGAGGACACCGGCGCCATCTGGATGACCGAGGTGGCGTGCAAGCTGCTCGATCTCGAATCCTGCCGCTGCATGGACTATCCCGACCGCGCCCGCCAGGTCAGCGATTGCGTGAGCCTCACCCCCAAGGCGGCCAAGACCATCCCCTGGCTGCCGGAGAGCTGCGCCTATCGCCGCCTGGCCCGGGGGGCCGATCTGCCCGCCTGGCATCCGCTGGTGTCCGGCGATCCCGAGCGCGTCCATGCCGAGGGGATTTCGGTGCGCGGCCGGGCGATTTCCGAGCACGAAGCCGGCCCGCTCAACCAGCATGTGGTCGAGTGGCCGGCGGCCAAACCGAAGACGAAGGCGCGACAACGATGAGCGAACCCGCCAAGGGAATCCTGGCCGCGGCGCTGACGCCGCTTGACGCCGATCTGGCGCCCGACCATGCCGGGCTGGCCGCCCATTGCCGCTGGCTGCTGGCCCATGGCTGCGACGGGCTGGCGGTCTTGGGCACCACCGGCGAGGCCAATTCCTTCACGGTGGCCGAGCGGCTGGAGATTCTCGAACGCCTGGTGGCGGCGAAGATTCCGCCGCGAACCCTGCTGCCCGGCACCGGCTGCTGCGCGCTTCCCGACAGCATCGCGCTTACCCGCAAGGTGGTGGAACTGGGCCTGCGCGGCGCTCTGGTGCTGCCGCCCTTTTACTACAAGAACGTTAGCGACGACGGGCTCTACGCCGCCTTCGCCCGCATCATCGAAGGGGTGGGCGACGCAAGGCTGCGCCTGTATCTCTACCACTTTCCGCAATTGGCGATGGTGCCGATCACCCGGCCGGTGATCGAGCGCCTGCTCCGCGATTTTCCCAACATCGTGGTGGGGATGAAGGACAGCTCCGGCGACGCCGCCCATATGTGCGCGATCGCCAGGGACTATCCCGGCTTCGCCGTGCTGGCCGGGGCCGACGATTGCCTCTATCCGCTGTTGAAGGCGGGCGGGGCCGGCTGCATCACCGCGGTCGCCAATCTGGCGGCACCGCTGGCGGCCGAGCTGTACCGGGTTTGGAACGATGCCGATCGGGCGGCGCCCATCAATGTCCGCCTGTGCGGCGTGCGCGCCGTCTTTTCCAAATATCCGCTGCAAAGCGCCTTGAAGGAGATCATGGCGCGGCACAGCGGCCAGGCGGGTTGGCGGCGCTTGCGGCCGCCGCTGATGCCGTTGGCGCCCGACCGCGCCCAGGCGCTCGCCGGCGAGTTGGCGGCGATCGGGTTCGCGCCGCCGCCTCTGGCATGACCCCGCCCAAGGAAGCCTCGCATCGCATCGGCGGGCGGCTGTTGCCGCTCTTCATCCGCCGTCGTCCGGGCGCGGTGCGGATGACGCTTCGGCTCGACACCCGGGCCGAGGCCCTGCATCTCACCTTGCCCAAGGGCATCAGCACCGCCGAGGGGCTGGCCTTTCTCAACAGCCGCGAGGGCTGGATCGAGGCCAAGCTCAAGGCTCTGCCGCCGCGCGTGCCGTTCCAAGACGGGGCGGTGGTGCCGATCTTGGGCCGCGATCACCTCATTCGCTATCGGCCTCTTGATCGGCGCGGCACCTGGGTCGAGGAAGGCGTGATCCACGTTTCCGGCCATCCCGAGCATCTGCCCAGGCGGCTGCAGGATTGGCTCAAGGAGCGCGCCAAGGCGGAAATCGCCAAGCGCGTCCACGCCAAGGCCCAGGCGGTGCGCCGTCGGGTGCGACGCGTTTCCATCCGCGATCCCAAGGCGCGTTGGGGAAGTTGCACCCAGGCCGGCCATCTTGCCTTCTCCTGGCGTCTGGTGCTGGCGCCCGTTGCTGTGCTCGACTACGTCATCTCGCATGAGGTGGCGCATCTGGTCGAACTCAATCACGGCGTCCGCTTCTGGCGCCTCGTTCATCAATTGGCGCCCGGGGCGGCCCAGGCGCGCGCCTGGCTGGTTCGCCACGGCAACAGCCTGCATCGGTACGGTTCCGTTTGACGTCTCCTGCCAAAACCGATCCCATCGGGATGGTGCTGCTCTTGGGCCTGCTGCTTGGCATGGGCTCGCTCGCCGTCGACATGGTGACGCCGGTCCTGCCGGCGATCGCCGCCGAGTTCGGCAACGACATGGCCGGCGCCCAGCAGGCCTTCGGCGCCTTCTTTCTCGGCTTCGCCACCATGCAGCTCGTCTATGGCCCGTTTTCCGACCGCTACGGCCGCCGTCCGGTGCTGCTGGTCGGGCTGGGCCTGTTCGCGGTTGCCAGTCTGGCCGGCCTTCTCGTCACCAGCCTGGGCGGGTTGATCGTCATCCGCATTCTGCAAGGCATCGGTGCCTGTTCGGGGCCGGTGCTGGCGCGCGCCGTGGTGCGCGACCGCCATCCGGCCCAGGAATCGGCGCGCGTGCTGTCGCGTCTGCTGACGGTGATGGGGCTCATTCCCACCGTGGCGCCCTTGATCGGCGGTGTGCTGCACGACAACTTCGGTTGGCGCGCGACCTTCGCCGTTCAGGCGGCGATCGGCGCCGCCTGCTTTCTCTACATTCTTTTCCGCCTGGACGAGAGCAACCGCCATCTCGATCCCCGGGCGATCCACATCCGTCACATGCTGGGCAATTTCGCCACCCTGATCCGCAGCCCGATCTATCTCGGCTACGTGCTGGTGCTGTTTTTCGTCTTTCTCACCTTGTTCGTCTATCTGGCGGCGGGGCCCTTCGTCTTCATGGTTTATCTCGGCCACAGCGCCACCGAATTCGGCCTTTTGTTTCTGATCTCGATGTTCGGCTTCATCTTGGGATCCTATCTGTCGGGTCGGATGTCGGGCCGCTATACCCCGGCGGCGCTGGTGACCGGCGGCAGCGTGGTGGTGATCGGCGGCACGCTGGTGCTGATTGGGCTGGCTTTGCTGGGCGTCGCCCATTGGGCGGCGGTGCAATTCCCGGTCATGGTGATCTTCATCGCCCTCAGCTTCATCATTCCCAACGCGATCGCCGGGGCGATCAATCCCTATCCGCGCATCGCCGGCACCGCCTCGTCGGGCGCCGGCTTCATGCAGATGGTGAGCGGCCTCTTGGCGGCGCTTCTGGTCGGCCATTACCATGACGGCACCCCCTTGGGCATGGCGCTGTTGATGCTGGTGGGCGCGCTGGCGATGCTCGTTGCCCACGTCTTCTTGTCGCGGCGACCGGCCGCGCCGGCCGGGGATTAGCGCGCGATGCCCTCGCCCCGCTCGCGGTGGATCGCCGCGCTGCTCATCATTCTCATGGCCTTGTCGTCGCTCACCAACGATCTGACGACGCCGGCCCTGCCGGCACTCGGCCAGGCCTTCCACGCCCCTCTGGCCGAAACCCAATGGGTGTTCAGCGGCTTTCTGGTTGGCTTTTCCATCATGCTCTTGGTGAACGGGCCGCTCTCCGACCGTTTCGGCCGCCGCCCGGTTCTGCTGGCCGGGCTGGCTCTTTATGCCCTGGGCGGTTTGGTCTGCTGGCTGGGCGCCAGCCTGCCTTTGGTGGTGGCGGGGCGGGTGATCCAGGGCTTGGGCGCCTGCACCGGCTCGGTCCTGGCGCGCGCGGTGGTCCGCGACGTCTATGACGAGGCGGAATCGGCGCGCGTGCTGGGTAAGCTTTTCACCGTCATGGCGTTGTTTCCGATGCTCGGCAATCTGGCGGGCGGCGGCTTGATGGACCTTTTCGGCGCCCGGGCCTCGTTCGCGGTCCAAGCGGCGATCGGCCTGGTCAGCCTGATCGCCGTCTTCGCCCTTCTGGCCGAGACCAACGCCCAGCCCGATCTCCAGGCGGCCCGCTTGGGCCGGGTCCTTGCCGCCTATTGGCAGCTTCTGGGCAACCGCACCTATCGCGGCCATGTCGCGGCGCTGTTCTTCATCTACGGCGCCCTGTTCGCCTTCGTGGTCGCCGGCCCGTTCTATTTCATCCGCGATCGCGGCATCTCGCCCACTCTCTATGGCGCCTACTTTCTGATCGTCATGACCGGCTACATGGCCGGGTCCTATCTGAGCGGTCGCCTGGTGGCCAGGCTGGGCATCCCCAACGCCATGGCGGCCTGCGTCGTCTTGGCGATGACCGGCTCGGTCGTGGGCCTCGCCTTGGCCCTGGCGGGAATCGCCAGCGCGCCGGCGGTGTTGGCCCCCACCTTCCTGATCTGCGCCGCCACCGGGCTGGTGATGCCGGTGGCCTTCGCCGGGGCGATCGGACCCTTTCCCGAGAAGGCGGGCACCGCCTCGTCGGGGGCGGGCTTCGCCCAGGTCGCCAGCGGCGTCGTCATTTCCGTTCTGGTCGGCAAGCTGCATGACGGCACGGCGCTGCCGATGATGGCGATGATGCTGGGTTGCGCCCTCTTGGCGGCGCTCACCTGGGCGCTGTGGGTGCGCCCCCGGCGATGAGGGCGCGCCAAAGCTGGGCCGGCAGGCCGCCGCCGGTGACGCCCTTCATCGGTTTGCCGTCGTCGTTGCCGAGCCAGACCCCGGCGACGAGCTGATCCGTGTAGCCCAGGAACCAGGCGTCGCGGTGATCCTGGGTGGTGCCGGTCTTGCCGGCGACCGCCAGACCCTCGATCCGGGCCGTCTGGCCGGTGCCCTCGGCCACCGCCTTCTTCAGCATGGCGTCGAGCGCCCGCGCCTGCGGAGGTGCGATCACCGGGCCCGGCCCGCCGCCCGAACGGCGATAGAGGACGCGGCCCTGGACATCGCGGATTTCCCGGATGGCGTGCGGCCAGACTCCGCGTCCGCCGGTGGCGAAGGCGGCGTAGACGCCGGCCAATTCGAGCAGCGTCACCTCGCTGGTGCCGAGCGCGATCGAGGCGTCGGCGCGCAAGGGGGTGGTGAGGCCCAGACGCTCGGCCAGCGTCACCACCTTGGCGGCGCCGGTCCGCTCGACCAGGCGCACCGCCACCGTGTTGAGCGACTGGGCCAGCGCCTGATCGAGCGCCACCGGGCCCCGGTAGCGGCCATCGAAATTCTCCGGCCGCCAGCCCTTGAGGTCGATCGGCGCATCGTCGATCAGGCTGGTGGGCAAAAGGCCGGCCTCCAGCGCCGCCAAGAAGACGATCGGCTTGAAGGCCGAACCGGGCTGGCGGCGGGCGTCGGTGGCGCGGTTGAAGGCGCTTTCCGACCAGTCGCGCCCGCCCACCAGCGCCCGGACGGCGCCGTCGAGGCCCAGCACCACCACCGCCCCCTCGCCCGCCTGGGCTTGGCGGCCCGGACCGTCGAGCAGCTCGACCAACGCCTGTTCGGCCCGCCGTTGCAAGGAGCGCTCGAGGCTGGTCACCACCACCAGATCGCGTTCGATCGGCCCGACATGGTCGTCGACCTGCTCAAGGACCCAGTCGGCGAAATGCCGCGCGAAGCCGCCGGTCTGGGCGCGCGCCAATCCGGGCGCCTGGGCCAGCGCGGCTCGTTCCTCGGCGGCATTGATGCGGCCCTGATCGCGCATCGCCGCCAGCACCTGGCGAGCGCGGGCCAGCGCCGCCTGGGGATCGCGGGCCGGGTTGAGGCGCGACGGCGCCTTGGGCAGCCCGGCCAGGACGGCGGCCTGCAAGAGCGTCACCTTCTCGGCCGGCACGCCGAAATAGCGCCGGGCGGCGGCATCGACCCCGTAAGTGCCGGCGCCCAGATAGACCCGGTCGAGATAGAGTTCGAGGATGCGCTCCTTGCCGAACTTGCGTTCCAGCCACAGCGCCAGCAACAGCTCTTGGATCTTGCGCGCCGCCGTGCGCTCGGCGGTGAGGAACAGGTTCTTCGCCACCTGCTGGCTGATGGTGCTGCCGCCTTGCACCACGCGGCCGGCGCGAAGATTGACCCAAAAGGCGCGGGCTAGCCCGATCGGGTCCAGCCCAAAATGGCTTGGGAAGCGGCGGTCCTCGATGGCGATCACCGCCTGGGGCAGAAAGGGCGGCAGATCGGCCAGACGGACCGGACGGCCATAGAGATCGCCGAAGGCGGCGATCGGCTGGCCGTCGGCGGCGACCAGGGTGATGCCCGGCCGGCGGGGCGCGTTGGCTGCCTTGTCGATGTCGGGAAGCGTGGCGGCGAACCAGGCCAGAACGGCCAGCCCCGCCACCAGAATCCAGACCAGGCCGATCAACAGGGCGCTTGACAGAGTTTTCCACAGAGGCCTTTGCCGCCCCTTCGCCTTGGGAGCCGGCGACTCGGAACTTTTTTTCTTTCCCCTACGATATTTAGTAGCCATGACAGGCGATAATAATGTATATGTTGATTCCGTCAAAGGGACCGAATCGGGTTGCGACTCGGGAAACGACTCGGGAAACGACTCGAAAAACAAGGGGGAGACGGCTTCGAATGCGTAATCTTTCGGTAACGATCAGCCCGGAAATCGAGGCGCGCTTGGCCAGCCTGGCCGGACAGACCGGCAACAGCCTTGATGGCTGCGTGCAGCAGGCGATCATGGAATTCCTGGACGGTTGGGAAGATTATCTGAAGATGGTTTCCCTGCTCCAGCACGGCGAGGCCCGGCCCCAGCTCTCGGTGCGTTGATCGGGCGCTTTTTTTTGGTCGGCCCTTTGGGTTAGGATGCCCCGATGGTCGACGATCCCACCCTGGACGACATTCCCGAGGACGAACGGGAACGCTTCCTCGCCTTCCGCGCCAAGGTGGACGGCGCCAACATCAATCCCCAAACCCTTCTCGCCACCGACTATCTCAATCACTTCAACGAAATCGTCATGATGATCGAGATGCTGCCCGACGCACCGGACTGCATCGAGGACGTCAACGCCTGGCAGCCCAAGACCTACGCCGAGCATTTCCGCGATTCCGGCTTCAAGGACAAGGATCTCGCCATCGAGGCCTATGGCGCGGTGCCGACCAAGTTCCGCGAACCCTTCGAAAAGGTGGTCGAGCAGATGAACCGCATCGTTAGGCTTACCGCCACCCGCTTTGGCGAGGCCTTGGCGGCGGGCGAGGACGCGGAAAGCCAGCGCGATTCGGTCGCCCAGTCGGTCGATCTGCTGCACCGGCTGGGCGAGATCGCCAGCTCAATCATTCACGGCAGCACCAAGACCCTCGATCAGGACGAGATCGACGGCATCGTCGGCCGGTAGATCAGAATCAGGCGTTCTTGCTTTCGCTTTTGCAGGTCTTGATGCCGAAGGGCAGATAGGCCGGGCAGAAGCCGATGGCGGCGGTCAGAAGCGGCACCAGCCCGATCCAGCCCCAAGGCGTCTTGGGTCCGACGAAGGCCAGCGACAGGATGCCAAGCCCGACGATGACGCGCAGGATGCGGTCGATGCCGCCCACATTCTTGATCATGACATTCTCCTCACGAAAAGGGTGCGGCCCTCGATATGCCGCGTTGCGGCCGGAGCGTCTGTAACCTTGTCACCGAGCCGAATCCTTGCTTTCGGCCAACCCGGCCAAGGCTCGCGGCTGGACCAGATCGAGCCGGCCCCGGGCCAGGCGCACCCAGCCCTGGCGCTCGAATTCCTTGAGCTGGCGGCTCACCACTTCGCGCGCCGTGCCCAGTTCGACGGCCAGCTCCTGATGGGTGGCGGCGATGCGCCCGGCGCCGTCTTGACGGGCGAGCAGGCATTGGGCGAGGCGGGCATCGATGCGGCCGAACGCCACCTCCTCGATCAAGAGCAGAAGATCGGAAACGCGGCTGGCGTAGCTTTGGAAGACGAAGCGGCGGAAGGCGGCCGATCCGGCCATCAGCGATTCGAAGGCCGGCACCGGCAGGGCCAAGGCGCGGATGTCGGTTTCGGCGATGCCCTCGGCGTCGTAATCGCGCCGGCCCAACAGGCAGGCGGTGGTGAGCACGCAGGTTTGGCCGGCTTCGACCCGGTAAAGGACGATCTCGCGCCCCGAGGCGGCGGTCTTTTGCACGCGGACCACGCCTTCCTCGACCACCAGATAGGCCTGGCAGGGACCGCCGGCGCGAAACAGAACCTGACCGGCCGACGCACTCACCGGTCGGGCCTGGCTTTCGGCCAGACGCCGTGCCTCGGGCTCCAACGCTTCAAAGCCTTCGAGGATGGCGATCCCGGATGGGGCGGTGTCGGTCATCGGGAAAGGATAGCCTTCCCCCCCTGCGCATGAAACCCCGTTCGGGCCGAGCCGGCCGCCGTCGGCTTTCTTAACGACGCGCGAAGGGGCCCGTTCATCGCCGTTCACGCCGGCGCAAGGAATCTCCCATTCAAGCTTGTTTGCGCCTCGGGCCGATCCGAGGAGAATGCCAAGGCATGAATTGAAAAAAAGCTATCTATTTTCCGTTGGTTATAGGAAGCTTGGGTGCGGTCGAAGCGCGCCGGTTGCTTGCGTCGCAAAAGCGGGCATTCGAAAATTTTTTTGATTTGCATCAATGCCCGCTTCCGTTTGTTCGATAACTTCTTTTCAGGGATCGCCTTTCGGGATGAAAGAGGCGATCAATATTATAGTTTTGTAATATGAATGGCGATTAACGAGAGGGAGACCAGCATGGCCAATCATTCGGCATCCCACGCCGGGGGGGCGCACGCCCATCATTGGGAAATCTCGACCTATCCGGCGATCGTGGCGGTGGGGGTCTTGTTCCTGGTGCCGATGGCGTTCTCGGCCTGGTTCGTCTATCACTCCTTGCTGCTGACCGTGCTGTTCGCCGGCATCGGCACGCCGCTGGTGCTGTGGGGCGTCTCGGGTTGGATCGGCGAGGGGATGAGCCACAAGGCGCTGCTGCCCGGAGTGGCGGTGGCCGGTCTTCCGGTCTTCATCATCTCGGAAGTCTTCATCTTCCTTTCGATCTTCGCCAGCTATTGGATGATGCGCCTGATGGCCGACGTCTGGCCGCCCGAGGGCACGCCCGCCATGCCCTTCGGCCTGCCGATCTTCATGACCGTGGTGTTGGTGACGTCGAGCGTCACCATCCACATCGCCGAGGAGAAGCAGGAGAAGGGCGATCTGGCCGGCTTCCGGTCGATGCTGATGCTGACCATTGCCCTGGGCCTCGTCTTCCTGGCCTGCACGATCTACGAATACAGCCACCTGCTCGGCATCGGGTTCGTTCCGGGCACCAACGCCTTCTCGACGGTCTTCTACTCGCTCACCGGCTTCCACGCCTCGCACGTGCTGGTGGGCGCGGCGGTGTTCGTGGCGGTGCTGATCCCGGCCTTTTCCGGCAAGACCAACCTCACCTTCACCAAATGCGCCGGGATCTACTGGCATTTCGTCGATCTGGTGTGGTTCTTCGTCGTCTCCCAGGTCTATTTCTGGTGAGCCGGAACGGAGCGATCGCATGATGCCGATGCGGCTGGCAGGGCTGGTTCTGGCGTTTGGGCTGTTCGCGGGAACGGCCCAAGCGGTGACCAACGCCACCCGGCCGGTGGAATCGGTGATCGATCCCACCATCTTCCGCATCGACGAGAAGGCGTTCCTGGGCGTCAAGCTGGACGGCGCCACCCGCTTTCAAGACACCGAAGGCCGGGAGTTCCGTCTGGCCGACAAGCTGGGCAAGCCTCTGATCCTGGTGCTGGCCTATTACCAGTGCGACGGCACCTGCTCGGTGGTCAACGACGACCTGAAAAGCCGGCTCGTCAAGGCCAGCCGCATCAAGGCCGGCCGCGATTTCGAGGTGCTGACGGCGAGCTTCGACAAGAACGACACCCCGGCCACCCTAGCCGCCTTCGCCAAGGAGCTGGCGCTGCCCACCGAGATGGCCAAGGGCTGGACGCTGGCCACCTTTGCCGATCCCCAGGCGATCAAGCCCTTCGCCGACACGCTGGGCTTCAAGTTCTTCTGGTCGGCGCGCGACCGCATCTTCTTCCATCCCGGCGTCTACGCGGTGCTGACCGCCGAGGGACGGGTGGCCCGCTTCCTTTACGCGCTCACCGCCGACGCCAAGGACATCGAACTGGCCGTCACCGAGGCCGAAGGCAACAAGATTTCGGTGGCCCGGGCCTTCGATTACGCCATCGGCCTTTGCTACAGCTACAATTTCCAGGATGGTCGCTACACCATCAACCTGCCTGTGATCATCGCCGGCGCCTCGCTGCTGCTCGGCATTATGTCTTTCGCGGTCTCGGCGTTCATCTATCGGCGCCGGCATTTGAGAGAGGGAACGACATGACGAAGACGTTGAAGAACGCGCTGCTCGGCTTCGTGCTGGCCGGCCTTCCCGGCCTGGCCTGGGCGGCCCCGGCCGCGACGAAGAAGAACGATTACGCCATCGATCCGGCGGTCGGCTGGGATCACCTGTGGAACGAGCTTTTGATCGACATCATGGTGATCGGCGTCGTCTTCGGCATCGCCGCCATCTACATGCTGATCAAGTATCGGGCCACCAGCCCCGACCAGGTGGGCAGCGGTCCGAAATTCTCCAACGCCCAGGCCTGGGCCTGGG
The DNA here is from genome assembly GCA_016214125.1 of Rhodospirillales bacterium. Taxonomy (GTDB): domain Bacteria; phylum Pseudomonadota; class Alphaproteobacteria; order Rhodospirillales; family WMHbin7; genus JACRPC01. Next base: position 34,433 of record JACRPC010000023.1, read on the forward strand.
CCTTGATCCCGGCGGCGATCTTCATGGCCGACGACTTCTTCCTCTCCGCCAAGGGCTGGACGCTGTGGAACGTCTACCGCCGGGTGCCCGACAACGCGCTCGAGGTCAAGCTGATGGCCCGCCAATGGCAGTGGGAGTTCGATTACGGCCAGGGCGTGGTCACCAACGAGCTGACGGTTCCGGTCGGCCGGCCGGTGGTTCTGCGCATGACCGCCGAGGACGTCATCCACTCCTTCTTCATGCCCGGCTACCGGGTGAAGGAAGACGTGATGCCCGGTCGCGTCACCTACATCTGGTTCCTGCCCAACAAGCCGGGCAAGGTGGTGGCGCTGTGCACCGAGTTCTGTGGCACCGCGCACGCCGACATGTTCACCGACGTCATCGCGGTGCCCGAGGCCGAGTTCAATGCCTGGTTGGCCTCGAAGGCCAAGAAGGCCGACGCTTCGCCCGTCCCCGCCAACCGGAATTCGTAAGGGAGTGACGACAATGGGCGCCCTGCTTAAGGAATGGGTTTTCACCACCGACCACAAGCGGGTCGGCATCCTCTATCTCATCGGTTCGATCGCCGCCTTCCTGGTGGCCGGGCTGATGGCCATGCTGATGCGGCTCGAGCAATCGACCGTCGGCCTCAACATCGCCACCTCGCCCGACGACTACAACGTCTGGCTCTATTTCCACGGCGCGGCGATGATCCTGGGCTTCCTCATTCCCGGCCTGACCGGCTTCTTCGCCAACTTCCTCATCCCGCTGCAGATCGGGGCCCGCGACGTCGCCTTCCCCAGGCTCAACTCCTTCTCGGTCTGGCTGTTCTGGGCCGGCATCGTGGTGGCGCTCCTCACCTTCGTCATCCCCGACAAGCCCGACGTGATGTGGACCGGCTATCCGCCCTATTCGGTCAAGACCCTGGGCAACACCGCCTTCTACGTCTTCACCGTGCATCTGATCGGCTTCTCGTCGATCTTGGCCTCGATCAACTTCATCGTCACCATCATCTACATGCGGGCGCCGGGCATGGGCTGGAACCAGATGAACATGTTCGTCTGGTGCACCTTCGGCGCCTTCATCATCCAGCTCGTCTTCGTCCCCGTGCTGGCCGCCGCCGTCACCATGCTGCTGTTCGACAAGTATCTGGGCACCAACTTCTTCAATCCGGCTCAGGGCGGCGACGTGCTCCTTTATCAGAACCTGTTCTGGTTCTACTCGCACCCGGCGGTGTACGTGATCTTCCTGCCCGCCGTCGGCATCCTCTTCGACGTCATCGCCGCCATGGGCAAGAACCGGGTATTCAACTACAAGGCCGCCGTCTATGGCGGCGTCTTCGGCATCGTGCTGATCACCGGCGAGGTCTGGGTGCACCATCTCTACGTTGCCGGCATGCCCGATTGGCTGCGCATCGGCCAGATGGTGACGACGCTCCTGATCTCGGTGCCGGTGGGCCTGTTGGTGATCTCGCTCTGGGGCTCGCTCTATCGGGCGGCGATCACCTTCAACACGGCGATGATGTACGCCGCGGCCTGTCTGTTCCTGTTGTTGGTGGGCGGCCTGACCGGCATTCCGCTGGCGATGACGGTGCTCACCGTCAATCTCTCGGAAACCGCCTTCGTCCACGCCCACTTCCACTTCGTCATGGCGCTGTTCGCCGCCTTCGCCATGTTCGCCGGCGTCTATTTCTGGTTCCCCAAGATGACCGGACGGCTGGCCGACGGTCCCCTGGCGACCATCACCTTCTGGATGAACCTGATCGGGGTCAACATCACCTTCTGGCCCCTGTTCATCATCGGCTTTCGGGGCATGCCGCGCCGCTATTACGACTACGCGATGTTCCCCGAATTCCAGCCCTACCACCAAGTGGCGACCGTGGGCGCGCTCATCACCGGCACGGCGATGGCGCTGATGGTCATCAACTGGATCTGGGCGGCCGCCAAGGGCAAGAAGGCCGAGAACGGCAATCCCTGGCGGGCGAAGTCCTTGGAATGGACGCACGCCGATTGTCCGGCCGGACCGGGCAACTTCCCCGGCCCCGATCCCAAGCTCGACGCCGACTGGACGCCTTACAACTACGCGAAATAGAGTGGTTCCAGGGGGCGGGAGGCAACTCTCGCCCCTTCGGCCACTTGACCAAAGTAAAGGCATTGCCAAGGAGCCGCCGGCAGGATGAAACTGAGCAAATGGGTCCTGGCCGTTGTTCTGCTGATCTTTGCGGTGGCGATGTTCGCCAGCATCATGGTGAAAGTGGCCCGGCACGGACCATGAAGCCGATAACGGCCCGAAGGCCGAGGGGGCGACGATGACATTCTTGAATTATCTCGAACTGCTCAAGCTGCGCATCGGGGTTGTGATCGCGCTTACCGCCGTGGTCGGCTATCTGGCGGTGGCCGAACGGGTGAGCGCCGTTCAAATCGTCCTTTTGGTGCTGGCCATGCTGATGGGCTCGGCCGCCTCGTCGGTCTTCAATCACTATTACGACCGCGACATCGATCGCAAGATGCATCGCACCGCCAACCGGCCGATGGCGCGCGACCTGCTCGTTCACCCCACCCGCGTGCTGTGGATGGCGGCGGCGCTTCTGGTGCTGGGCCTTTCGCTGGCCCTGTTCGCCTTCAACAGCGCGGTGGCGCTGCATCTGTTCCTGGGCTCCTTCTTCTACGGCATCGTCTACACGGTCTGGCTCAAGCGCCGCACCTGGCTCAACATCGTCATCGGCGGCGCCGCCGGCAGCTTCGCCGTGCTGGCCGGGGCGGCGGCGGTCAATCCGCAAAGCTGGTTCCTGCCGATGCTGCTGGCGATCGTGCTTTTCCTGTGGACGCCGTCGCACTTCTGGAGCCTCGCCATTCTTCTGAAGGACGATTACGCCAAGGCCGGGGTGCCGATGCTGCCGGTGCTGGTGGGCGAGAAACGCACCGCCCAGAGCATCTTGTTCAATAGCCTGTTGCTGGTCGGCGCCTCGCTTCTGCCCTGGGGGCTGGGCCTTTTGGGTCCCACGTACGGCGCCCTGGCGGCGCTGTCGGGCGCCGCCTTCCTGTGGGCCAATCTCAAGCTTCTGCAGACGCCCCACGACCGGCGCTGGGCGCGCATCAACTTCTTCGGCTCGATGCAGCATCTGCTGGCGATCTTTATCGCCATCATCTTGGACGTGCATCTTTAGGACGAGTTATTCGCCCCGGCGCTCTTGTCAAGCGAGGCGCCGGAGCTTAATCTTAGAGCGTGAAACCGGCGGACAATCTTGTCTTGGAGCCTCTGCGCGCCATCCGTGCCGATGTGACGGAGATGCGTGATCTTCAACGCGATCATTGCTTGCGCCTGACACGGATCGAAACGGAGGTGGTTGGCCTTCGGCGCGATCAGGTGAGCGACGCCGAGACGGTCGTTCATTTCGAGACCCGTCTTGATCGGCCCCGCGACGACGTCGAGCGCATCAAGCGCCGGCTCGATATTCAGGACGCCTGAACCGACCTTTCACTTCCCTTCGACCAATTGGCAGGCGACCTTGCGGGCGGCGAGCGACGCGCACAGCCGCTCGGCAACGTCACGGCCCTCGAAGGGGCCAAGCCGGGCCTGATAGCTCTTGTCGGGCTGGCGCAGCACCGCCAGGCGCTGGGCGCGCAGAAGATCGGCGTTGTCGTTGCGGATCTGGCCGGCTTGGCGGGCCACGTCCTGCTGGCTGGCGCCCTGGGCGATGCGGACATGCCAGGAGGCGGTGGGGGCGGCGGGCAGCGGCGGCGGGGCGACCGCGACCGGCGGCGGCAGGGGTGGTTGAGCGGCGGGCGCGCCAATCGTCGGCAGGGCGGCCAGGGACGGAGGCAACGGCGCCGTTTGCGGGGCCGCTGCGACGGGTGGCGCGGAGGCCACGGCCTGGGGCGGCACCGCCTCGTCGCCCGGCTTCCAGTTCTGGAACAGCGCTTGCGCGGCCTTGAGTTGGTCGGGGCCTAGGGTGCGGGCGATCTCGTCCCGCGCCGTGGCCGATTCCCGATCGCCCTTGGCGGCGGCCAGATTGAAATAGAGATGGGCGCGCACCGGATCGATCGGCACGCCCGAGCCGTTCTGATAGGCCAGCGCCAGATTGTACTGGGCATTGACGTCGCCGGCCTGGGCACCCTTGCGGAACCAGGCGGCGGCCTGGACCGGATCGCGCTCGACACCGGTGCCGCTGGCGTAGGCGAAGCCTAGATTGTTGATGGCGTGGACATGGCCCTGGTTGGCGGCGCGGCGGAACCAGACCAGCGCCTCGTCGAGATCCATCGGGACGCCCTTGCCCTGGGCCAGAATGTCGCCCAGGGCGAACTGGGCGGCCGGATTGTTCTGCAGCGCGGCGCGTTGATACCATTTGCGCGCCTCGCCCAGATCGTTCGGCACCCCTTTGCCCTGGCTGTACATGGTGCCCAGCAGAAGCTGGGCGTTGGCGTCGCCTTGCTCGGCCAAAGGCAGAAATTCGTAGAAGGCCGCTTCGTATTCGCCCTTCTTCAATTTCTCGACCCCGCCGGCCAGATCGGCCAGGGCCGATCCGGCGGCGAGCAGGAACGCCAGCAAAAGGCCGGCGGCGGCCTTCATGCGGGCGGGTGGGTTTCGGCGAAAGCGGGCAGGGCCTCGGCCCGGGCCAGGGCGGCCTCGATCTTGGGCAGGGCGAGGCCGTCCAGCGTCTCGGGGGCAACGATCTTCATGAAGCTGATGCCGGCGGCCAGGGTGACGTCGGCCTGCGAAAGCCTGTCGCCGGCCAGCCAGGGCGATCCCGCCAGCGTCTCGAGCGCCACCAGGCCGTCGCGCGCCTGGGCACGGCACTGCTCGAAAATCGGCGGGTGGAAGGCTTCCGGCGGACGGCGGGTCTTTTCGGTGTAAAGGGCGATGGTCTTTTCCATCACCCCCAAGCCCAGCGCCACCAGGCGCAGCACCTGACGCCGGGCCGCGCCCTTGGCCGGCACCAGCGCCCGCTCGGGCCCGACGATCTCGTCCAGGTAATCGAGGATGAAGCCGCTTTCGATCAGAGTCTCGGAATCATCGACCACCAGCGCCGGCACCCGGCCCAGGGGGTTGTGGGCGGTGACGCCCGGCCGGTCGTTGATGGTCGAGATCGACTTGTTCTCGAAAGGGATGCCCAGCAGCTTGAGCGAAATCGCCACCCGGCGCACGAAGGGCGATTGATAGCGGCCAACCAGAATCATCGACGGACTCCTTTCTAGAGCGGTCCGGTGTAATCGGCGGGAACGCCGAAGGGGGTGAAGCCGGCCTTGCCTTCGACCACCTTCCAGTGGCGCAGCGCCCAGCCGACATTGGGATAGGCCAGATCGTTCCAGGGAATGTCGTCCCAGCGCAGCAGCGCCGTCTCCAGGCTTTCCGGGCCGGGCGCGTGACCGGGTTCGGTCAGGCGGGCGCGGTAGATCATGTGGACCTGGCCGATGCGCGGCACATTGTAGAGCGCCAGCAGATCGTCGAGGACAATCTTGGCGCGGGCCTCTTCCCAGCTTTCGCGGATGGCACCCTGCTCGGTCGTCTCGCCCATTTCCAGGTAACCGGCCGGCATCGTCCAATAGCCGCGTCGGGGCGGAATGGCGCGCCGGCACAGCAGGAACCGGTCGTCCAGGGTGCAGACGGCGCCGACGATAATGCGGGGGTTTTCGTAATCGATGAAGCCGCAACTATCGCAAACCCGGCGCGGGCGATCATCGCCCTCCGGAATTTTTTGCGAAAAGCTCTTTTCGCGGCCCATCTCGTTCATAACGCCAGTGTGGCGGCGAAGCCGGCTTCGGGCAAGACGGAAACGCGCCCCGCAAGGGGCGCGCTTTCAACGAATCGCCAAGGAAAAGAACCGGGCCGATCTAGGCGCGGATGTCGACGTATTGGCCACGGCTGTTGTTGGCGGCGGCCTGACGCTGCGTTTCGGCGGTGCGTTCGGCCGAGGCCTGACGGGCATCGTCGGCCTGCTGCTGGCGGGTCTTGGCGACCTGCTCGGCGCGATCGGTGCGCCGCGCCTGGGTGTCGTTGTCGGCGATGCGGCGCTCGTATTGGAGCGCGTCGGTCGGACGACTGGCGGTGCCGCTAACGGTCGGATCGGCCATCTTAACCCTCCATCTTCCCGTCCCGGCTAGGCCAGGACGTTAACCTTGGTCCCGCGCGAACCTTCGGACACCGGCTGGTTCTGCCCTCGAAGATTGTCAGTTGCCTGCTGCACCAAAGCGACCATCTGTTCTTCGGTCTGTTTGGCTTGCTTCAACACCTTGAGGCTTACGTGGTCCTTACCCAGGGCCGAACTGACGCCCGCAGCCGCGTTGATCATATCATCCATGTTCTATGGCTCCTTGGTTTCTCCAAGACTGCTCATAATACGCCCGAAGCGCTTGATTGGCAAGGAAATTGCCAGCCGATAAAGAAAACCAAGCCGAATCAAGGCTCCCAATAGGGGCGGGGACCGAAGCGGGCGGCCAGATAATCGATGAAAACCCGCACTTTGGCCAACAAATGGCGCCCATGCGGATAGACGGCGTAGATGCCGCTGCCGGAAACCTCGTAGCCGGGCAGGGCCAATTCCAGCCGCCCGGCCCGCAAATCGTCGCCGACCAGGAAGGAGGGCATCGGCGCGATCCCCAGCCCGGCCAGCATGGCCTCGCGCAGGATGTCGCCGTTGTTGGCGCGCAGGCTGCCGGCTACCCGCACCGTCTCCACGCCCTCAGGGCCGGTGAAGCGCCAATCCTCGGCCGGGGCGGTGTAGGAATAGATCAGGCAATTATGATCCTTGAGCTGGGCGGGCCTGCTGGGCTTGCCCCTTTTACGGAAATAATCGGGCGCGCCGCAAAGCAGGCGGCGGCTGTCGGCCAGCTTGCGCGCCACCAAGCTGGAATCGGGCATCTTGGTGATGCGGATCGCCAGATCGAAGCCCTCGTCAACCAGATCGACGACGCGGTCGTTAAGCGCCAGATCGATCGACACTTCCGGATGCTGGGCCAAAAAGTCGGGCAGAGCCGGGCCCAAATGGCGCACGCCGAAACTCATCGGCGCGTTGACGCGCAAAAGGCCGCGCGGTGCCTCGACCAAGGCGCTCATCGCCCGGTCGGCCTCGGCCGCCTCGGCCAGGATGCGAGCCGCCCGTTCGTAATAGGCGGCGCCGGCGTCGGTCAGGCTGAGGCGCCGGGTGGTGCGGTTGAGAAGCCGTACGCCCAGACGATCCTCAAGCTTGGCCAATTGCTTGCTGATCGCCGATTTGGAAAGGCCCAAGGCGCTGGCGGCGGCCGAGAATCCCTTTTCCTCGACCACGCGGGCGAAGATCGCCATGCCGCTCAAATTGCCGAGATTCTCCATGTCGCCCCCGTTTCCGTACAAAAACAATCATATTCCTAATGGCGGGATTGTCCACCGGAAGACAGGGACGATGTATGATCCAGCAATCGCCAAGGAGGCGGCCATGATCGACATACGCCCATTTGCCCGGCTGGGCTTCTTCAAGAACGAGTGGCTAGAGGCGCACCATCATTTCAGCTTCGCCGATTATTTCGATCCGGCGCGGATGGGGCATGGCGCGCTGCGGGTGTGGAACGACGACCGCATCCGCCCCGACACCGGCTTTCCGCCGCATGGCCATCGCGACATGGAGATCGTCACCTTCATCCGCGAGGGTGCCATCACCCACGAGGACGGGCTTGGCAACAAGGGCCGCACCCAAGCGGGCGACGTGCAGGTGATGAGCGCCGGCAAGGGCATCATCCACGCCGAATACAATCGCGAGGCCGAAGACACCCTTCTGTTTCAGATCTGGATCGAAACGGCGCGCCGCTCGGCCGAACCGCGCTGGGAAACCCGCGAATTCCCTCATGCCGAGCGCCAGGGAAAGCTTTTGGCGCTGGCCTCGGGCCGCAAGGGCGATGCCGATGCGCTTCTCATCCATCAAGACGCCGCCGTTCTGGGCGCCAGCCTCACCGCCGGCCAGTCGCTCGCCCACGGGTTGGGAAGCCGCCTGGCCTATCTGGTTTCGACCCGGGCGCCGATCACCGTGAACGGCGCTTTGGCCCAGCCGCGGGACGGCGTCGCCGTCTCGGGCGAGGAAGCGATCGCCATCGAGGCCATGGGATCGACCGAGATCGTGCTGGTCGACGTCGCCGGCTAGAAGGAATTCCAATTTCGATGTCATGCGCGGATTTGATCCGCGCATCCACGCCTTAATTCCGCAACCCCAATTGAGAATTGGCGGGGCCACGCTGGGCCATGACGACGAAATGAGGGTGGCAAGCGCACCTGAACAAGCGCCCGGCCTAGGGGCAGATCTTGTAATCCATGATCACGTCGGGCTTGGCCTTGGCGGCGATGGCCTGGAAGGTCTTGAAACCTTTCTTGTCGATCTGCTCGAGCTGGTTCTTGGCCTCGACGCAGGCGCGCTTGCTTAGGTAGAGATGGCGGTAATGAAGGACGATGCGGCCGTTCCAGACTTCGAGATCGGTCTTCCAGCTCTCGGGGAATTCGCGCTGAAAGGCCTTTTCCCGGGTCTCGGTGACCTTGGCGAAGTCCTTGCCGAACTTCTTGTCGATGCCCGTCCACAGCTCGAGGGTCTTCGCCGAGTAGGGCGTTTCCTCGCAGCGCCAGCCATATTCGCGCAGGCGGATGCCCTGGCGCACCTGCTGCTCGGCGGCGTGCTCGGGTTTGGTGAAGCAGCCGCGCGCCTGGTTCTTGCCTTTGGCCTTGGCCTGCGCCCAGGCCGGCGCCGATGCCAGGACAAACGCCGCCAAGATCAGGGATGCGATCAGACGGGGGCCCATGTCGATCCCATCGGTCGGCGCCCGATCACCATCAGGGCGGGGGTGGGTGGCAGCTCGGCCTCGGTCAGACCGCCCAATTGGCCCAGCGTGGTCACCACCACCACCTGTTCGGGCGTGGCGGCGCGTCCGACCAGCGACACCGGCTCGTCCGCCGGCCTTCCGGCCTTCATAAGCTGGCGGGCGATCTCGGCTCTTTGGCGCAGCCCCATATAGATCACCAGCACCGAGGCGCTTTGCGCCAGCGCCCGCCAATCGAAATCGGTGGGCGCCTCGCCGTCAGGGCCGTGGCCGGTGACCAGCGCCACCGCCACGCCCTCGCGGGTGGTGAGCGGCAGGCCGGCCCAGGCCAACCCGCCCAGCCCGGCACTGATGCCGGGCACCACGCGCACCACAATGCCGGCTTGCTCGAGGGCGACGGCCTCTTCCGGGCCGCGGCCGAACACGAACGGATCGCCGCCCTTCAAGCGCACCACCTTCTTGCCTTGGCGGGCCAAGGCGATCAGGCGGGCGGTGATGGAATCCTGGCGGGGCGATTCGCGCCCGGCCCGCTTGCCGACATCGACGCGTTCGACCGCTGCGGGGATAAGATCGAAAATGCGGGCGTCGATCAGCGCGTCATGCACCACCACCTCGGCCTGTTCGAGCGCGTGGCAGGCCAGAAGGGTGAGCAGGCCGGGATCGCCCGGCCCGGCGCCGACCAGCCACACTTCGCCCGCCTTGAGGGGCGGGAAATCCAAGCCACGAACCTTGGGCATGACGCCTTGCATCATCTCTCCGTTTGCCGGGCGGTCGTGAAAACCTCAATATAGGGAAACCGAAGGATATGCCAGGGGGCGGCGTTGGCCGAACCGCGCAAGGGATGGACCACCGGCGCTTGCGCCGCCGCTGCCGCCAAGGCGGCGGCGACGGCGCTTGTGCGCGGCCGCTTTCCCAAGCGGGTGACCATCGCCCTGCCCAAGGGCCTGACGCCGTCCTTCGCCCCGACAAAGACGCGGCTGGGCAAGGGCTGGGCCGAGGCGGGCGTGATCAAGGATGCCGGCGACGATCCCGACGTCACCCACGGCGCGCTCATCCTGGTCCGGGTTCGCAAGGCCCAGCCCGGATCGGGGCTGGTGTGGAAGGCGGGCCAGGGGGTGGGAACCGTTACCCTGCCCGGCCTGCCGATCGCGGTCGGCGAGCCCGCCATCACGCCCGGCCCCCGGGCTCAGATCGCCCGCAATCTGCAAGGGCTGGGCGAGGATTGGGAGATCACGCTGTCGATTCCCGGCGGCGCCGAATTGGCCAAGACGACGCTCAACGGCCGGCTGGGCATCAAGGGCGGGCTGTCGATCCTGGGCACCACCGGCGTCGTCATGCCCTATTCCAACGCGGCCTGGATTCACTCCATTCATCGCGCCATCGATGTGGCGCGGGCCGGCGATCTTGCCCACATCGCGGCTTGTACCGGCGATGCCTCGGAACGGGGCGTGGCCCGGCTGCATCGCCTGCCGGCGCGGGCCCTGATCGATGTCGGCGGCTTCATGGGTCCGCTGTTCAAATATCTGTCCAGCCGCCAAGGCCGGATCGCCCGGCTGACCCTTGCCGGCGGTTTCGCCAAGATGAGCAAGCTGGCCCAGGGCGCGCTCGATCTTCATTCCTCGAAGGCGGCCATCGATGCCGAATTCCTGGCCGATTGCCTGGCAAGGCTGGGCGCGGCCAAGGCGGTGGTCGCCAAGGCTCGGGCCTCGGAAAGCGCGGCGCGCATCCTGGTTCTGGCCGGGCGCCATCCCCTGGCGCTGGCGATCGCCAAGCAGGCCAAGGCGGTGGCGAAGGCGTATCTGCCGCCCACGACCAAGGTCGATGTGGCGCTGTTCGACCGCGCCGGACAGCTTCTCGCCCATGCCGATTAGGGTGCTTCTGCTTGGCGGCACCGCCGAGGCGGCCGAACTGGCCGCCCGATCGGTGCGCGAGTTCGGCGCGGCGCTCGATCTCGTCACCTCCTGGGCCGGGCGGACGCAAGCGGCGCCCGATCTTCCCGGACGGCTGCGCATCGGCGGCTTCGGCGGCGCCCGCGGTTTGGCCACCTATCTTGCGGGCGAGCGGATCGCGGCGGTCATCGACGCCACCCATCCCTTCGCGGCGCGCATCTCGGCCCAGGCGCGTCAGGCCTGCGAAAGCGCGGGCGTACCGCTTCTGGCGCTCGAGCGCCCGCCCTGGCCCAAGGAGCCCGGCGATCGCTGGATCGAGGCGGATTCGCTGGCCGAGGCGGCGCGCCTCCTGCCGAATTTGGGCCGGCGCGCTTTTCTGACCGTGGGGGCGGGGGGCGTGCCGGCCTTCGCCGATGTCCAAGATGTCTGGTTTTTGGTGCGGCTGCTGGCGATGCCGGACCGGCCTTTGGCGCTGGGGCCGCACGTCGTCGTCATCGGGCGCGGCCCCTTCACGGCGGAAGCCGAGCGGACGCTGATGGCGGAGCACCGCATCGACATTCTGGTAAGCAAAGCCAGTGGCGGCGCCCCCACCCAGGCCAAGATCGCGGCGGCAAGGGATTTGGGAATTCCGGTGCTGCTGATCCGGCGTCCGGCCGAATCCGCCTTGCGCCTCACCGGCGATCAGGTGATGGCGAAACTCAAACCGCTTTTTCCCGAAACTCGTGGCTGAAATCGCCCGCGTAGAGCCGGCTTTCGGCGAAGGCGCCGGGATCGAGCACTTGGCCCACCAGGATCAGCGCCGTCTTGGTGATGCCGGCCGCCTTGGCCTTCTCCTGGATGTCCGACAGGGTGCCGGTGACGATGCGCTGATCGGGCCAGCTCGCACGCTCGACGATCGCCACCGGGCCGCCCAGGCCGTAATGCGGCACCAGCGCCTTCACCACATTGGCGAGATTGGCGGCGGAAAGATGAATGGCCAGCGTCGCCTTGGAGCGCGCCAGCGCTTCGAGCGATTCGCCCTCGGGCATCGCTGAGGAGCGGGTGGCGGTGCGGGTGAGGATCACCGTCTGGGCAAGGCCGGGCAAGGTGAGTTCGGTTTCCAGCGCGGCGGCGGCGGCGGCGAAGCTGGGCACGCCGGGCGTGACGTCGTAGGGGATGCCCAAGGCCTTCAGGCGGCGCATCTGCTCGCCGATGGCGCCGTAAAGCGAGGGATCGCCCGAATGGACGCGCGCCACATCGTGCCCCTTGGCGTGGGCATCGTGCATCTCGGCCACGATCTGATCGAGCGTGAGCGGCGCCGTGTCGAGAACGCGGGCGCCTTGGGGCGCCTCGGCCACCACGGCGGCGGGCACCAGCGAGCCGGCGTACAGCACCACCTGGCAGGCGCGGATCAAATTGAGCCCGCGCACGGTGATCAGATCGGCCGCTCCCGGCCCGGCGCCGATGAAATGAATGGTCATGTTTCGCGCCTTAAGGAGAAAGGATTGAAACGCAAAGACCGCAAAGAAGGCGCAAAGATCGCTGTCATCGGCCTCTCAGCCTTCCAGCCCCGAAACCACGCGCTTGATGCCATCCTTCATGCGGAGGCAATGGAAGTTCAACACGAAGCCCAATTTGTATCCCCCAAGACGCAGATAGGTCAAAAGTTGAGTCAGATGCACGGGGTGAATTTTCTCAACCGCCTTAACCTCTAGGACAACTTTATCCTCGATAAGAAGATCAACCCGAAAGCCCGCCTCGATTTGAATGCTTTCGTAGAGAAGAGGTAGGACGACTTGGCGTTTTACGCCGAGGCCTGCCCTGTCCAATTCGAAAGCGAGGCAAGCCTCATACGCACTTTCCAGCAATCCCGGCCCGAGCGCCGAATGAACTTTGATCGCACGATCGACGACGATGCGGCTGATGTCGTTTTCGCCCGCCATGGCGCTCCTTTGCGCTCTTTGCGGTCTTGGCGTTTATCCTATCAATTTACTTCCGCGCCGCGCCCTTCAAGATGTCGAGGATCACGCCGGTCGTCTTTTCGATCAGCACCACGTCGTCGCCGACCACGGCGCGCTCGCGGTCGGCGGCCGGCTTGGCCAGCTTGCCTTCGAGATCGCCGGGCAGGGCCTGCTTGGCCAGTCCGGGCGGCAGGGTCTGGCGCTTGGCCAGTCCGGGCGGCAATTGCTCCTTTTTCGCCAGGCCGGGTGGCAGGCCGTCGCGGCCATGCTTGCCCGGATGCTTCTGGTTCGAGCGGTCGTCGTCTTGGGCGCGCTCGCGCCGGCGCTCGGCCTCGCGTTCGGCGCCAGCCTGGTCGCGGCGCGACGCGTCCTGGCCGTCCTTGTGCTTGGTGTTATCGCGGTCCTCGCCGCGCAGGCGGCGGTAATAGTCGCCGATCGCCTTTTTCTCGGCCGGGGTGAAGACAGCGTCGACGGCCGCCTGGCCTGCCTTTTTGGCGGCATCCTGGGCGGTGGTCTGGGCCAAGGCGGGCTGGGCCAAGGCGGGCTGGGCCAGAAGCAAACCAAACGCAAGGGCATAAGCAAGACGCATGGCACACTCCTTCGCTGGGGAGGACGGAAGTCTAACCAAGATCAGCCGTCCTGCCTATGCTTGCCGGCGTAGCCGCGCGGCGTGAAGGTCCAGACGCGGCCACCCTGCGCCACCCGTTTGGTTTCGCTGTTGCCGATCAGCACCAGGGTCAGCATGTCGGCCTTGTCGGCGTCGAGCTGGGCCAGATCGATCACCGTCACCGTCTCCTCGGGCCGGCCGAGATTGCGCGCCAGCACCACCGGCGTCGTGGCTGGGCGTTTGGCAAGCAGGACGTCGCGGGCCTCGTTCAACAGCGTGCGCCGGGTTTTGGAAACCGGATTGTAGAGCGCCAGCGCGAAATCGCCCTCGGCGGCGGCCTTAAGCCGCGCGCGGATCATCGCCACCGGGGTGAGCAGGTCGGAAAGCGAGATCACCGCGAAATCGTGACCCAAGGGCGCGCCGGCCCGCGCCGCGGCGGCCAGGAGCGCCGAAAGGCCGGGCAGCACGGCGATGTCAAGCCGCCGCCATTCCGGCCGGGCCTCGCGCTCGATCAGTTCGAAGGCCAGGGTGGCGAGCGCGAAGATGCCGGCATCGCCCGAACAGACCAGGCAGACCGAACGCCCCTGGCCCGCCAGATCGAGCGCCTGGCGAACCCGTTCTTCCTCATGGCCCATTTTGCCGTCGAAGCGCTTGCCCTGGGCAAGATCGCCCAGAAGATCGAGATAAAGCCCATAGCCGACCAGGGCATCGGCCTCGATCACCGCCCTGGTCACTTCCGGGGTGCGCCAATCCTCGCGGCCGGGCCCGATGCCGATGATCCGAAGTTTGCCCTGTGGCGTGCCTTGCAAGGCGGCGTCGATCGGGAGGGCGGCCTTGGCGATGGCGACGGTGGCGCGTTTCGATTTGGTCTTGGCGACGATCAGGCGGGCCTCGGGGCCGGCGGCGGCGAGCGCCGCGCCTTCCGATACGCCGTGGCAGCCGATTTCACGAAAGACGATGGCCGACGGGTTGGCCAGCCGGGGCGCTTCCGATTCCAGCCGGGCCGGCGTGAAAAAGCGCAGCGGAACGCCGAAATGGCGGGCCGCCTCGTGCATCGCCGGCTCGTCGGCCTTGCGATCGACCGAGAACAGCCCGGCTAGGGCGCCCGCCGCCAGGCCATGACGATCCAACGTGTCTTGGATGAGGCCGATCATCTCGTCGGCCGAAGCGCCGCGCTCGCAGCCGATGCCCACCGCCAGCACCGGCGGGTGAAGCACCAATTCGTCGGGGCCGGGCGGCGCGGATTGGTCGGTGACGCGCACCGCATAGCGCCCGGCTTGGCCGAAGCGGGCGGGATCGAGCCAATCGGCCGAACCGGCCTCGACGATCCGGCGCACCAATTCGCCGGCCAACAGGGCGGCGGCGATCGGCTTTGCCATTTGGGCGTTGGCGATTCGCCAGCCGGGCGGCGGATCGTCGAGCCCGAAGCCCAGCCGGGTGTCGCCCGAACCGGTGATGGCGGCCCGCCCGCCCAGCCCCCGGGCAATCGTGCGCGCCAGATCGTTGGCGCCGTGATGGCCGCCCAACAGCGGCACGGCGATCACGCCCTGGTCGTCTTCGGCCACCGCCAGCACCGGCGGCTCGGCCTGCTTGTCGGCCAGGTGGGGCGCCAAGGCGCGCATCAGGATGCCGCTGGCGCAAAAGCCAAGGATGGCGGTGCCCGACTGGAACAGCCGGCCCAGATGGGCGGCGGTCTCCGAGAAATGCTCGTCGGCGCCATCGACCCGGCCCTTGAGGCCGTGCAGTCGGGCTTGGGGAAGGAGCGCCTTCACCCGTTGGGCCAGCTTGGCGCCGTGCGCGTCCAGAGCAATCAAGGCGATCGCGGTCATCGGGCGGATTTCCGGGCCAGGACCATGGCGAAATAGATGCCGCCCCGGGCCCGGGCCTCGGCCAAGGGCAGGATGGTTTCGCCCGCCTGGCCGGCGCGGGCGACATAGACGGCGCCTTCGGCCATGCCCAGCCGTTCGAGCACCCGAGCGACGGTGTCGAGATGGCGGCCGACCTTGAACAGCACCGCCGAATCGGCGTGCGCCAAGCGGCGCTCCAATTCCGCTTCGGGAAGCGAGGCGGGCGCCAGCGCCACCGATCCGTCCTGGGTCGCCAGGGGAAAGCGGGCAAGCGCCGCGCAGGCCATCATCGAGGAGACGCCGGGCACGATGGTCGCCGGATGGCGATCGCCCAGCCGCTCCAAGAGATAGACGAACGAGCCATAGAGCAGCGGATCGCCCTCGCAGAGCACGCCCACCTTGCGCCCGGCCTTGAGATGGGCGTCGATCTCCTGGGCCGCCCGGTCATAGGCGTCGAAGGCCGGGGTGTGGGCCGGGCTCATCGGCATGCGGATGGGAATCTCGATCGCGCCCGCCGGGATATGTGCCGCGGCAATCCGCCTAGCCAGGCTCTCGCCCTCCAAAGGCGCCGGATAGGCCAGCACCGGAAGCTGGGCGATCAGCCGCGCCGCCTTGAGCGTGATCAGCTCCGGATCGCCTGGGCCGACGCCAATGCCGTAAAACTCAGTCACGCTTCTCCCCGACATACTGGGTGACCGGAGCCAGCGGCTTCCAGGCGTGGAAGCCGCCCACCGGCTCCAGGCGGGATACGGCCAAGCGGACAAGCTGTCCACCCTTTTCCGCCCGCCAGGCGAGAAGGCGGGCCTCGGCCTCGATGGTGACGGCGTTGGCGACCAGACGTCCGCCCGCCGACAACGCCGCCCAGGCGGCTTCGATGACGCCCGGCACCGAGGCGGCGCCGCCCAAAAAGGCCGCGTCGGGCCGCTCGGGGCGAGCCTTCAGCGCCATCGGCACCTCGCCGATCACCGTTTCCAGCCCCGGCACGCCCAAAGTGAGCGCGTTGCGGGCGATCAGATTGGCGCGGGTCGAGTTTTTTTCGAAGGCGGTGGCGCGGGCGCCGTTGGCGGCGCGCATCCATTCGACGGCGATCGAGCCGCAACCGGCGCCGACATCCCACAGAAGCTGGCCGGGCAGCGGACACAGCGCGGCCAGGGTGGCGGCGCGGATTTCTCGCTTGGTGAGCTGGCCGTCATGCTGGAAGGCGTCGTCGGGAAGGCCGGGAACGCCGGCCAGCGGCCGGGCGCCGGGATCGAGCCTAGCCTCGATGGCGATGGTGTCGAAACCCTGGCCGGGGGCGCTCCAATCGCGGGCGCCGCCCTCGATCCGCGCTTCGTTGGCCGCCCCCAGATGCGACAGCACCACGATCCGGCTATTGCCGTAGCCGCGTTCGGCCAACAGCGCCGCCAGCCGGTTGGGCGTGTGTTCGTCATCGCCCAGCACCAGCAAGCGGGCGCCCGGCGCCAGATGGCGCATCACCGCTTCCAAGGGTCGGCCATGCGCGGTGAGGCAGAGCGCGTCTTGCAACGGCCAGCCCAGCCGCGCCGCCGCCAGGCTGAAGGCGCCGGCCACCGGCACCACCTCGATCGGCCGGTCGCCAAGGCGGCGGCAAAGGGTGGCGCCGAAGCCGAACCACATCGGATCGCCGCTGGCCAGCACGACGACGCGCTTGCCGGCGCGGGCCTGGATGGCGGCAACGGTCTCGTCCAGGCCCGACCATTCGACCCGCTCGGCCGGGCCTTCGGGCATCAGCGCCAGATGGCGCGCCCCGCCGACGATGGTTTCGGCGGCGGCGATCAGGGTTCGCGCGGCGGGCGTCAGGCTTTCCCAGCCTTCGGCGCCCAGCCCGATGATGGCGAGCGATCCCGGCTTCATGGCGCCGGTCCCGAGAGGGCGTTGATCGCGGCGGCCGCCATCGGGCTTCCGCCCCGCCGGCCCTTGAGCGTCACATAGGGCACCGATCCGGCGCGTTCGATCAGCGCCTGTTTCGATTCGGCGGCGCCGACGAATCCCACCGGAAAGCCTAGGATCAGAGCCGGCTTGGGCACGCCCTGGTCGAGAAGTTCGAGCAGGCGGAAAAGCGCGGTCGGCGCGTTGCCGATGGTCACCACGGCGCCCGCCAGATGGGCGAGCCAGCGATCGACGGCGGCGGCCGAGCGGGTGGTGCCCAAGGCCTTGGCCTCGGCGGCGATGCCGTCTTCGTGGAGCGTGCAAAGCACCCGGTTGCCGGCCAGGCGCTGGCGGATGATGCCCGCCGCCGCCATCTGGCAATCGGCCAGGATCGTTGCGCCCTTGGCCAGCGCTTGGCGTCCGGCTTGGCCGGCGCCCTCGGAAAAGGCCAGATCGGCGACGACCTGGGGATCGGCGGTGGTGTGCACCAGCCGGAGCGCCAGATCGTGCAGATCGGCCGGGATGGCGGAAAGGTCGGTCGCCGCCCGGACCCGTTCGAAGGACAGGCGGTAGATGGCGGCGGGGTCCTTGAGATAGTCCATGATCTCAGCCGTGGCGGTGATGGGGATGACCGTGACCATGATGATGATCGTGATCATGGTCGTGATCGTGGTGATCGTGAACGTGGTCGGCGTCGGTGCCGATGCCGCGCACATGATGATGGTGCCCAGTCTGCACCGCGCCTTGCGCCGCTTCGTAGCCCAAGATCTGTTCGCGGTATTTGCAAAGCTGGCAGTTCATCACCCCGCTGCCCTCGATCGCCTGGTCGATGCGCTCGACCAGGGTGTCGATCACCAAAGGATGGTCGTTCAGGTAATCGGCCTTGAGGAATTGGATGGCCGGATGCTTGGCCGCCGCCTGATCGGTCCAGGCGTAGATGCGCTTGACCAGAATCCCGGTGAACAGGAAATAGGGAAAGACGACGATGCGGGCAAAGCCGAGCTTGGCGGCGCGCTCGAGGCCGGCATCGACCAAAGGATAAGCGACGCCGGAATAGCTGGTTTCCGCCCAGCCGAAGTCCAGGCCTTCCCACAGCATCCGCGTCACCTTGGCGACGTTTGAATTGGCGTCGGGATCGTTGGTGCCGCGCCCGACCACCATCAGAAGCGCATCCTTGCGATCGCCCTTGGCGACGGCCTCGATGCGCTCGCCGGCGGCCTGGATCAGCCGGGGCGAAATCGCCAGTTCGGTGCCCATGCGCACGTCGAGTTCGGGATGATCCTTGGCGAAGCTGTTCACTTCCCAGGGCAGGTCGTTTTTGACATGGCCGGCGGCGAACAGCATGCCGGGCAGGGCGGCGATGCGCGTGCAGCCCTGGGCCTTCAGGGCTTCGAGCCCGTCGCGGATCACCGGCTTGGCGAATTCGAGAAAGCCGCGCTCGATCGGTTGGCCGGGCAGACGGGCGCGCAGCCTGGCGACCATGGCGTCGAACTGGGCGATCGCGTCGGTGTCGCGGCTGCCATGACCGCAGATCATCACGCCGGTCTTGGTCATGAAAAACGATCCTCTCACGCTTGACGGACCTGGGGGGCGCGGCCCATCCTCGCCCCATGTTGCCCATCACCTACGCCGGCCCTCAGCCGATCGATCCGTTCCTGCTGCTCTTGGCCGCCCTGGCCCTGGAAGCGCTGATCGGCGAGCCGCCGCTTGTGTTCCGCATTCTACCCCATCCCGTCAAGCTTCTTGGCGCCATCATCGGCTGGATCGAGAAGAAGCTCAACCGTCCCCAGCGCAGCCAAATGGATCGGGCCTTTCGGGGCCTTCTCCTGTTGTTGGTCATGCTGGGGCTGGCGGGGCTGGCCTCTTGGGGGGTGGTCGAGGTGAAAAGGGCGTTCCGCTATGGCTGGGTTCTTGAATTGCTGCTGGCCTGGACGCTTTTGGCCCAGCGCGGCCTGTTCGACGCCGTCGAGGCGGTGGGGCGCGCCTTGCGCGACCAGGGGCTTTCGGCCGGACGGGTGGCGGTGGGGCGGATCGTCGGGCGCGATGTCGAGCGGCTGGACGAACACGGAGTCGCCCGGGCGGCCATCGAATCCTGCGCCGAGAATTTTTCCGACGCCGTGGTGGCGCCGGTGTTCTGGTATGTGCTGCTGGGTTTTCCGGGCCTTCTGGCCTACAAGACGGTCAACACGCTGGACAGCATGGTCGGCCACAAGAGCGAACGCTACAAGGCCTTCGGCGTTACTTCGGCAAGGCTTGACGACCTGGCCAACCTCATCCCCGCCCGCCTGTCGGGCCTGCTCTTGAGTCTGGCCGCCCTGTTCGTGCCCACCGCCAATCCCTGGCGAGCGTTCAAGGTGATGCTGCGCGATTCGCACAAGCACCGATCGCCCAACGCCGGCTGGCCCGAGGCGGCGATGGCCGGCGCGCTGGCCCGCGCCCTGTCGGGGCCACGCGTCTACGCCGAGGGGCCGACGCCCGAGCCCTGGCTGGGCGAGGAATTTTCGGCCCGCGCCACCGCCCAAGACGTCAAGCGCGCCCTTTACATGCTGGGCGTCGCCTGCCTGCTCAATGGCGGCGTGGTGGCCGGCCTTTACGCGCTTAAGACGCTTTAATATTGTCCCTCAGTCGCCGGGCGCTCGCCTCCGGCTCGCTTGGCTCCCGCGCCACAAGGCGCGCGGCGGCCTTGCCGCCGTGGCTTATTTAGCCCCTCAATCGGCCCAAGCGCTCGCCTCCGGCTCGCTTGGCTTTCGCGCCCGCCGGCTTCGCCGGCAATCCGATAGTCTGGGCGCGCGGCGGCCTTGCCGCCGTGGCTTATTTCATGCCCTTGGCGATCCGCAGGAGGCGATCGAGATCGAGATGGCGTTCCAGATGTTGGGCCAGCTCGTCGAGTGCCGCTTCGACCGTCGCCTCATAGGCCAAACCGCCGAAGCCCAACAGCGCCCGGCGATAGCGATCCGAGCCGAACAGCCCGTGCAGATAGGTGCCCATGACGCGGCCATCGGCAGAAACGGCCCCGTCTTGCCCGCTTTCGAGATCGAGCATCGCGCGGGCGCAATCGGGTCCCGTCGTCTTGCCCATATGCATTTCGTAGCCGCTTACCCCTTGGCCGCTGGCGCGCTCGGTGCCTTGGGCGGCGCGCAGCGTCTTTTCGCCTTCCAGCACGGTCTCGACGGCGAGCAGCCCCAGCCCCGGCGCCTCGCCGGGCGGGCCTTCGAGACCCAAGGGATCGCGCACCCATTGCCCCAGCATCTGATAGCCGCCGCACAATCCGATGACGCGCCCGCCGCGCCGCCAATGGGCCTGGATGTCGATGTCCCAGCCCTGCTGGCGTAGGAAGGCCAGATCGGCCAAGGTCGCCTTGCTGCCGGGAATCACCACCAGATCGGCATCGCCGGGCAAGGCCTGGCCGGGCGGGACGATGGTTAGCCGCACGCCTTCTTCCAGCGCCAGCGGATCGAGATCGTCGAAATTGGCGATGCGGGCCAGGCGCGGCACCGCGACATGGAAGGGGCCCGCACCGGCGCGGCGGCCGCCCAACGCCATGGCGTCCTCGGCCGGCAGACGATGGGCGCCGGTCCAAAAGGGAATGAGGCCCAGGGCCGGCCAGCCGGTCCGTTCGGCCATCAGATCCATCGCCGGGAGGAACAGGCTGGGATCGCCCCGGAATTTGTTGATCAGGAAGCCTTTGACGCGGGCGCGTTCCTCGGGCGGCAACAGCGCATGGGCGCCGACGATCTGGGCGATGACGCCGCCGCGATCGATGTCGCCCGCCAGCAGCACCGGCAGATCGGCCGCCACCGCGAAGCCCATATTGGCGATGTCGGCGTCGCGCAAATTGATCTCGACCGCCGAGCCGGCGCCTTCGACCAGCATCAGATCGGCCTCGGCGGCCATCAGGGCGAAGCTCTCCAGCGCCTTGGGCAACAGGGTGGGCTTCAGGGCGTGGTAATCGCGCGCCGTGGCGTTGCCCTGCACGCGTCCCTGCACCACCACCTGGGCGCCGACATCGGTCTGCGGTTTCAGAAGCACCGGATTCATGTGGCGCGAGGGGGCAACCCGGGCGGCCCGGGCCTGCAAGGCCTGGGCGCGGCCGATCTCGCCGCCATCCGCCGTCACCGCGGCGTTGTTCGACATGTTCTGCGGCTTGAAGGGCCGCACCCGCAATCCCCGGCGCACATAGGCACGCGCCAGACCGGCCACCAGGATCGATTTGCCGACATCCGATCCGGTGCCCTGGATCATCAGGGCGGGGGTGGCGCCGGCCGGGTTATCGTTGGCCGACAAGCACGCGCCTTAGGGGCTCGGATTGCGGATTGGCCACCATGGCCTTGAAGAGAATGTCGTCGGGGCTGGGCTGGCCGCCGTAATAGTCGGCGTTGAAGGCGTGGCGCGGCTGGATGGTGGTGCCCTCGAAGGCGCCGCCGCCGAACAGACCCACCGCATGGCCGAAGGCATAGATGTCGGCGCCCAAGGCGGTGGTGGTCGAGGCGCCGCCCGCGGCGCCCAGAAGCCCGACCGCCACCGAAAGCCCGGCGCCGGCGCGGAAGCGGTTTTCGATCACCGCCTTGATGGCCTTGTCGTTCATCAACAGGAACAGCATCTCCGAGGATTGGGCGCCGATCTGCAGCCCGATCGAGCCGCCG
Organism: Rhodospirillales bacterium; assembly: GCA_016214125.1. Classification (GTDB taxonomy): domain Bacteria; phylum Pseudomonadota; class Alphaproteobacteria; order Rhodospirillales; family WMHbin7; genus JACRPC01. The sequence continues at coordinate 55,999 of JACRPC010000023.1, forward strand.
CCCACCGTGTAGAAAGCGGGCTGGCCGAAATTCTGGTCAGGCCCGCGCACCAGCAACACGCCGTTGCCGTATTCGGCGCCGATGATGAAGCCGCCCTTCAGAAGCTCAGGGACAATCAGCACCGCCTTGGCCTTTTTCAGATGCGGCTCGACGTTCAAAAGGAAATTGGTGTCGGAACGCAGCCGCTCGATGGCGGCCACGGCGCGCGAGACGATGGCGGCGCTGTCGCTGGCCCGGGCCGCCGGAGCCGGCGCGACAAGGGCAAGGGCGAAAAGGGCGAGGGATAGGACAAGGCGCTGCATAGGGCGATACTCCCAAACCATCAGAATTCGATTCCCGGCTGGGCCTTGATGCCCGCCTTCAGGGGATGTTTGACCAGGCTCATTTCGGTGACCAGATCGGCCGCCGCGATCAGCGCCTCGGGCGCGCCCCGGCCGGTGATCACCACATGCTGAAGGGCGGGCCTAGCGGCCAGGGCCTCCATCACGCTCTCCAAGGGCAAGGTGGCGTCGCGCAAGACGATGTTGAGCTCGTCGAGCACCACCATAGCATAAGCGGGATCGGCGAGCAGCGCCTGCGCCGACTCCCAGGCACGCCTGGCCGCCGCAAGGTCGCGTTCGCGGTCTTGGGTTTCCCAGGTGAAGCCCTCGCCCAGGGCCTGGATGGTGACCAGGGGGGCGAAGCGTTCGAGCGCCTGGCGCTCGGCGCTGTCACGTGCCCCCTTGACGAATTGGATGATGCCCACCCGCATGCCGTGGCCCAAGGCGCGCAGCGCCAGGCCCAAGGCGGCGGTGGTCTTGCCCTTGCCCGGTCCGGTGTGGACGACGAGCAGGCCCTTGGTGTTCGTCTTGCCGGTCATCATCTTGTCGCGCGCCGCCTTCTTGCGCGCCATGCGGCCGGCGTGATCGGCCGGGGCCGGGTCGGTGTCGGGGTTGGGGGCGGGCGGGCTCATGCGGCGTCGGCCGGGCTGACCTGGCGGGCGATCTGGGCGCCCTTGTCGCGTACCGCCACCGCCAGATCGTATTGGGCCTGCAACTCCATCCAGAAGCGGGGCGGGTTGGCGAAATAGCGTCCCAGCCGGAGCGCGGTGTCGGCCGAAATGGCGCGCCGCCCGTTCAAGATGTCGGTGATGCGGCCCGAGGGCACGCCCAAGGCAAGAGCCAGGCGGTTGGCCGACAATTTGCGCGCCGCCAATTCGCGCTTGAGCAGGCGGCCGGGATGGGCAATCGGGGGCATGTCAGTCATCCCTTGTGATAATTGACGATCTCGACGTCATAGGCATCGCCGTCTTGGAACCGAAAGCAAATACGCCAGGGGCCGTTGACGGTCATCGCCCATTGACCCCGGCGGTCGCCCTTGAGTTTGTGCAAGCCGACGCTGCCAAGCGGGCTGATGTCGCCCAAAGCCGATGCCGCGTTCAAGGCCAGCAAGAGATCAACCGCCGCTTGGCGATCAAGCCCGCGAAACTGGTTGAGGGGAACCTCATCCCAGACCTTGCGGCTCGCGGCATTGCGCCAGGACCGGACCATGGCAAAAGCGTACTACGTGACACGGTGAAGCGCAAGGCCGGCGGGTGGGCGGGTTCATGCGGCGTCGACCTTTTCCGCCAGCCACATCTTGATCAGCGACTGATACGGCACATCGCGTTTGTTGGCGGCCATCTTGATTCGGTCGAGAAGACCGACCGGCAGCCGGAGCGAAATGGCGGTGGTCGATGGCTTGAGATTGGGAAAGCGCACCCGCTCGGCCTTTTGCCAATCGACGTAGGCCGACGAATCGCGGCTTTCCCAAAAGGCCCGTTCCTGAGCCTCGCTCGTGAAGCGGGGGACTTTAGCTTTCCGTGTCATAGAGGTCTCGCTCTTTTCGATGCATGTCGCGGGCGGAAATCACGCGGATTCGGGTCCGATCGTGGCGCAACGTGAAGGTGACGTGCAAGCGCCGTCCGGCATCGGTTTGACCCAGGGCGTGATAGCGTGGTTCGTCATGGCTGTGGCGCTCATCGGCAAGAATCAGAAGCGGCTGATTGAGAAAAACCTGCTCGGCCTCGGCCAGGGCGACGTCATGCTTATCGACGCTCTTGCGCCGATTGCCTTCGTCCCAATCGAAGCCGGCGATCCGGTCAAAATCGATCATCCGACGTATATTACCATCATATACGACGGCCGCCAAGCGGCTTGAACCGGTCCGGCGCGATTTTTTGGCCGGAAGACGAAGGCGTGGCTGCGTGGATCAAGTCCGCATAGGATGGTTGGAAGTGCATTCGCGTTTCGGTCTGCCCCGGGCTTGACCCAGCGATCCACGCCTTATTGTTGGAATGAGGGAAAGGCTCCTCACCGCTTTCCCCCGATCCCTCGTAACACCTCGCCAACTGCGTTGCGCCTTGGCTGCCAGAGGCCGCGATCGATCGCCTCTTGGAAGCGGGCGGCCATTTCGTGCAACGCCGCCGGGTTGGCCTGTTCCAAGAACTGGCGCACCGGCTCGTCTTCGAGATAGGCGGCAAAGAGCTGGTCGAACTGGTGATCCTTGACCACCTTGGCGGTGGCGGCGAAGCCGAACAGGTAATCGAGCGTCGCCGCCATCTCGAAGGCGCCCTTGTAGCCGTGGCGCATGGCGCCGGCGATCCATTTCGGATTGGCGGCGCGACCGCGGACGATGCGGGCGATCTCTTCTTCCAGCGTGTGGATGCGCGGGCGCTCGGGCCGCGAATGGTCGGGGTGATAGAGCGCCGGCTGCTGGCCCGAGAGCACCCGCACCGTGGCGGCCAACCCGCCTTCGAACTGGTAGTAATCGTCCGAGTCCAAGAGATCGTGCTCGCGGTTGTCCTGGTTCTGGATCACCGCCTCGACCGCCTCAAGGCGCTTGGCGAACAACGCCTTCGCCGCCTGGCCCTCTTGGCCGGCGCCATAGGCGAAGCCGCCCCAGGCCAGATAGGCCTGGGCCAGATCGGCGTCGCTCTGCCAGCCCTTTTCGTCGATCAGCGCTTGGAGGCCGGCGCCATAGGCGCCCGGCATCGAGCCGAAAATTCGGGTGGCGGCCTGGCGGCGGGCGTCCGCGGGCGCCGCGCCTTGGGCGATCCGGCTTTGGGTTTCCTGGCGCACCCGGGCGGCCAGGGGATTGGTCTCTTCGGATTCGTCCAAGGCCGCCACGGCGCGCACCGCGGAATCGAACAGATCGATCAGGCCCGGAAAGGCATCGCGGAAAAAGCCCGACACCCGAAGCGTCACATCGACGCGCGGCCGATCAAGCACGTCGGGCGGCATGATCTCGAAGCCCGAGAGGCGGCCGGAGCCATCGTCCCAGGTCGGGCGCACGCCCAAAAGCGCCAGGCCTTGCGCGATGTCGTCGCCGCCGGTGCGCATGCAGCTCGTGCCCCAGGCGGTGAGCGCCACCGCGTGCGGCCAGATGCCGTGATCCTGCAGATGGCGCTCGATCAGCGCCATCGCCGATTTCCAACCCAGCGTCCAGGCCGACGGGGTGGGCAGGGCGCGGGTGTCGACCGAATAGAAATTGCGCCCGGTGGGCAAGACCTCGGGCCGGCCCCTTGTGGGGGCGCCCGAGGGGCCGGGGGCGACGAAACGGCCGTCCAGCCCCTTCAAGAGCGCGGCGATCTCGGCGGGGCCCGATTGAATCACCGCCGGGCGGATGGTTTGCGCGATCTCGTCCAGCACCGCCCTTGTGCGCGTCCAGCCCCGATCGGCGGCGCCAACGCCCTGCACGAGATCGCGGGCCAGATGTTCGAGGCGTTCGACCGTGTCGCCCTGGCTGCGCCAGGGCTCGTCGCCGGCAAGGCTTTTGGGCCGCGCGCCCCGCCAGGGTTCGGCGGGCTGGCAATCCAGGGGATCGAAATCCAGCCCCAGATCGTGGGCGAGTGCGCGCAAGAGCGACTCCTTGGGGCCGCGCGGCAGGCGCACCAGCGCCACCAGAAGATCGGCCAGGCGATCGCCCTCGGGCGCATGTCCCAGCACATGCAGCCCGTCGCGGATCTGCAGCTCCTTCAGCTCGCACAGATGGTTGTCGAGCCGTTTCAGGGATTCGTCCTCGGGCAGATCGGGGCGGATGCCGAGATCGGCATCGAGGCCCAAGGCGCGGGTGTAGGAAAGAATGTCGGCGCGCAACGCCGGCAGGCGGCGGGGGTCCATGCCGGCGGCTTGGTAATATTCGTCGACCAGGCGCTCAAGCACCCGCAGATCGCCATAGGTCTCGGCGCGCGTGAGCGGCGGCGTCAGGTGATCGACGATCACCGCATGGGCGCGCCGCTTGGCCTGAGTGCCCTCGCCCGGATCGTTGACGATGAAGGGATAGAGATTGGGAAGCGGCCCCAGCGCCGCCTCGGGAAAGCAGGATTGGGAGAGCGCCACCGCCTTGCCCGGCAGCCATTCCAGATTGCCGTGCTTGCCCATATGCACCACCGCCTGGGTCTTGAAATGGTGGCGCAGCCAGGCGTGGAAGGCCAGGTAGGAATGGGGGGGCGCGAGATCGGGATCGTGATAGCTTTTCGCCGGATCGATGTTGTAGCCGCGCGCCGGCTGGATGGCGATTGCGATGTTGCCGAACCGCCGCACCGGCAAGGCGAAGCCGCCGCAATCGGTTTCGCCGGGGCGAAAATGAGGGTCGGTTTCCGGCGCGCCCCAGCGTTCGGCGATTTTCGCTTGCACGCTTTCGGGCAGCTCGCCCAGGAAAGCCAGATAATCGGGCAGGCCCAGGCTTTCGGTCGCCGTGCGGCTAGGATCGAGCGCGTTGGTGGGTCCGGCTTGCATAAGCGCCATCAGCGCGGCGCCGTCCTTGGGCGCCTGCTCCAAACGATAGCCGGCACCCGCCAGGGCGTCGAGCACCGCCACGGTCGAGGCCGGGGTGTCGAGCCCAACACCATTGCCCAGCCTGCCGTCGCGGTTGGGGTAATTGGCCAGCACCAAGGCCACCCGGCGATCCGGGGGCGGCGTTGCGGCCAGACGCACCCAAGACGCCGCCTGGGCGGCGGCAAAGGCGACGCGGTCGGGCAAAGGCGCGTGGCGGACGCGGTCGATCTCGGTCAAGGGATCGCGCGGCTGCAACTCCTTGAACGAGATCGCCCCGGCCAGAATCCGTCCATCGACTTCGGGCAGCGCCACGCTCATGGCGAGATCGCGGGGGGATAGGCCGCGCGTGCCCGCCTGCCAGCTTTCCCGATCGCCGCTGGCCAGCACGATTTGCAGCACCGGACAATCGGCTCCGGCCAGGGCGGTGCCGGCGGCGCCGTCGGGATCGGCCAAAGCGAAGCTGGTGGCGGAAAGGATCACCTTGGGCGGCCGTTCGGCGAACAGGGTTTCCAGGGTGGCGGCGGCCAGCCGGTCCTTGAGGCTGGTGACGAAGATGGGCAGCGAGTTCAGGCCTTCCTTGGCCAGGGCGGCGATCAGGGCGGCGATGGGCGCGGTGTCGCCGGCCTGTTCGAGCGCCCGGTAGAAGAGGATCGCCGCCACCGCCTGGCCCGGCCGCCAATGGGTGCCAAGCGATTCGAGATCGGGGCGGTCGAGGCCGGGCCACCACAGGCCGGCGGGGGGCAGGGGTGCGGGCTCGCGCCACGCGGTCGGGCGGCCGATCAGGCTGGCGGCGAAAAGCAGGAATTGGCGGGCGTTGGCGGCGCCGCCCTCGACCAGATAGCGCCAAAGCCGCGCCCGCGCCTCGGGCGCCATCGTGGACGCCGAATCAAGATCGGGATCGGGCCTGGCATCGCCCGGCAGCACGGCCAACAAAATGCCCCGCTCGCGGGCCGTTTGGGCGAGGGCGTCGAGCCCATAAGGCCAATAGGCCCGTCCGCCCAAAAGGCGCACGACGATCAGTTTGGCCTTGGCAAGAACCGCCTCGACATAAAGATCGACCGAGGCGTTGTGCTTGAGCCGAAGCCAATTGGCGAGACGCAGACTGGGCGGATCGGTCAAGGCCGCCTGGGCGTCGGCCAACAGCGCCAGTTCGCCGTCGGCGGCGGAAAGTACGACGATGGCACCCGGCGACTGGCCCAGATCGACGGCCTGGCCGCCCTCGTCGATCGCCTGGGCCTGGGCGGCAAGAAGATGCATGTCAGCCGATGAGGCCTTTGGCGATGGCGGCTTGGTCCATCCCCTTCAAGCCGATGAAGACCAAGCGGCTGGCGCGCAGGGCGCCCTTGGCCCAGGGCTGGTCGAAATAGCGCGAGAAGCGCGGTCCCACGCCCTGCAGGGCCAGGCGCATCGGCTTGCCCGGCACGTCCAAAAATCCCTTGATGCGCAAGATGTCGTGGTGGGCCACGAGATCGGCCAGCCTTGCTTCCAGCGCTTCGGGATCGGCGACGGGGCCAAGATCGAGCGCGAAGCTTTCGAAATCCTCGTGGTCGTGATCGTCCATGCTGTCGTGCAGCGCCGGACGGGACTCGAGATCGTCCTCGGCCGCCGCCGCCAGCCCCAGAAGGATCGCCGGCGCCACCTGGCCGTGGCGGGCGCCCACCAGCTTGACGCCGGGGCGCAGGCGTTGGGTCAAATCGGCGGCCAGTTGGGCGAAGGCCAGGGGGTCCATCAGATCGGCCTTGTTGGCCAGCACCAGATCGGCGCAGGCCAACTGATCGGAAAAGACTTCGTCCAGCGGATTGTCGTGCTCGGGCTTGCCCATGGTTTCCGGATCGTCGGCGAAGCGCCCGGCCGCCACGGCGGGCGCATCGACCACCGCGATCACCCCATCGACGGTGGCGCGGGCCTTGACCTCGGGCCAGGCAAAGGCCTTGACCAGCGGCTTGGGCAAAGCCAGGCCGGAGGTTTCGATCAGGATGTGCTCGGGCGGGTTGGGCCGACCCAAGAGGCTTTCCATGGTGGGCAGGAAATCGTCGGCGACCGTGCAGCACAGGCAGCCATTGGCCAGTTCGATGACGTCCTCTTCGGCGCAGCCTTCGATCGCGCAGCCCAGCAGCAATTCGCGGTCGACCCCCAGATCGCCGAACTCGTTGACGATGAAGGCCAAGCGACGGCCTTGGCTGTTGGCGAAAAGATGGCGGACCAGGGTGGTTTTGCCGGCGCCCAAAAAGCCGGTGATGACGGTGACGGGAATCTTGGCCTTCATGCAGTCTCCTTGAAAACGAGCGCCAAGCCGGCGGCGATGAACACCACCCGGCCGGCCTTGGCCGCCAGACGTTGGTTGAGCAGGCCGGCCTGGTCGCGAAAGGCCCTGGCCAGCGCGTTGTCGGGCACGATGCCCAGCCCGACCTCGTTGGCGACCAGCGCCACCGGCCCCGGATGGCGCGACAGCGCCTGTTCGAGATCGAGGGCGGCACGATCGAGATCGCGGTTGGCGAACATCAGGTTGGACAGCCAAAGGGTGAGGCAATCGACCAGCACGGCGCCCGGATGGGCATCGAGCGCCGGGGCCAGGTCGAGCGGCGCCTCGACGGTGGTCCAGATCGCGCCCCGGCGCGCCCGATGCTTGGCGATGCGCGCCGCCATTTCCTCATCGCCGATCGCCGCGGTGGCGATGTAGGTGCCGCCCGCGGCAAACAGCGATTCGGCATGGGCGCTCTTGCCCGAACGGGCGCCGCCCAGCACCAAGGTGACCGATGACCAGCTCATGCGCGGTTTCCCTATCACGCCCCGGGAAAGAGCGGAAGGTTGACGCCTTCCACCCGCCAGCCCTGATCGGTGCGGCTAAGGCGGGTGAGCGAAAGATTATCAATCGTCAGGGCCAGGGCCTTGGCGGGCGACAGATCGAGCGCCAGGGCCAGAGCGGCGCGGATCGAACCCGCATGGGCCAGCACCAGCACGTCGCCCTCGGGAATCTCGGCGCCGTGCCGATGCAGCCCCACCGCCACCCGTGCCACCACATCGGCGAAGCTCTCGCCCTCGGGCGGGCGGGCGCGGCCCATATCGGCCCAATACGAATCGGCCTCGCGGCCGATCTCGTCCCAGCGGCGGCCCTGCCAAAGGCCGAAATCCTGCTCAAGGAAGGCCGGCTCGATGACAGCGGGCTTGCGGCCCAAGGCGGCCAGAGTCTGCTGGGTGCGCTTCAAGGGGGTGGCGATCACCCGCGCCGGATCGGGCAGACCGGGCAGGGGGTGGATGCCGGCCAGGTCGGCGTCAAGGTCGGTGCGGCCCACGACGGTGCCGGCGCCGCCTTTCACTTTGGCGTGGCGAATCCACCACCAGCGCGTTTCGCTCATGCCAGGCTCGCCATCAGCAGCACCAGGATTGCCGCCGCCTGCTGGCCGGCGCCCACCACATCGCCGGTGTAGCCGCCGATGCGCAGGCGGGCGTAAGCGTTGACGCCCCAGACGGCCAGAGTGGCGACCAGGAGCGCGGCCAACCCGCGCCCGCCCAGGGTGAGCATTGCCACCAGCGCCGCCAGAAGGAAGGACCAGGCGGCGGTCTCGACCGTGGGAATGCCGGCTCCAGCCGCCAGCCCGTCGGTGCGGGCCGGTTTGCCGTAACGCATCATGGCGGGCAACAGGCCGCGCGAGATGGCGCCCGCCGCCACCAACGCCGCCAGGGCATGGGCCGAATCGAGGGTGGACAGCGCGCCGACGCGCAGTCCGATCGCCAGCACCAGGGCGGCGACGCCGAAACTGCCGATCCGGCTGTCGCGCATGATGGCGAGGATGCGTTCGCGGTCGCCCCGTCCGCCGCCGAAGCCGTCGGCCATGTCGGCCAGCCCGTCTTCATGGAGCGCGCCGGTCGCCAAGAAGCCCGCCCCGACCGCGATCAGGGCGGCCAGGATCATCGAGAGGCCGATGAGATCGGCCACGAGGAAGGCCAGACCCTCGACGAGGCCGATCAGCGCCCCGGCCAGGGCAAAGGCGCGCATCGCCGGCGCCAAGGTGGAATCGGCCCCTTCCGCCAGCCGGGGCAAGGGCAGGCGGGTGAGGAAAAGCAGGGAAACATGCAAAGCGGCAAGCCAGCGCGTCACGAACGGTTCCAGACTAGAAGGATGGACAGGGGGGACAAGGTTATAGGAGAGTGTCGCCCCCGCCAACCCCAGCCACGGAGTCGCCCCGGTGAACGCTTTTTCGCTGCCCAACAGCCTTGATGACGTGCGCACCCTCTTGGCCAAACTGCCCGGTCCCGATTTGGCGGCCAAGGCCAAGGCCGACGAGCGCGAACCGCAGCTCACCAAGCCGGGCGGCTCCTTGGGTCGTCTGGAAAGCTTGAACGCCTGGCTTTCCGCCTGGCAGGGCCGCCATCCGCCGCGCATGGACCATCCCCATTGCCGGGTCTTTGCCGGCAATCACGGCGTCGCGGCCTTGGGCGTCTCGGCCTTTCCGGCCGAGGTGACGGTGCAGATGGTCGCCAATTTCCAAGCCGGCGGCGCGGCGATCAACCAGCTTTGCAAGGCCTTCGGCACCAGCTTGAACGTGGTGGCGCTCGATCTCGACCGGCCGACCGCCGATTTCACCCAGGGCCCGGCAATGAGCGAGGCGGAAGGCGTGGCGGCGATCCGGGCCGGCATGGAATCGGTGCCCGAGGGGGCCGATGTGCTGTGCCTGGGCGAGATGGGGATCGCCAACACCACCAGCGCCTCGGCTTTGGCGATGGCGCTGTTCGGCGGCCAGGCCACCGATTGGACCGGCCCCGGCACCGGGGTCGAGGGAGCGGCGCTCGCCAACAAGGCCAAGGTGGTGGCGGCGGGCGTGGCGCGCCACAAAGACAAGGCCAAGGACGGGCTCGATCTTCTCTGCCGGTTGGGCGGGCGGGAACTGGCGGCGATCGCCGGTGCCGTGCTGGCGGCGCGCCTTAAGCGCGTTCCGGTGCTGTTGGACGGGTTCATCTGCACCGCCTCGGCGGCAACGCTGTTCGCCGTCAACGCCGCCGCGCTCGACCACGCCCAGGTGGCGCATGTCTCGGCCGAGCCGGCGCACCGCGCCCTGGCCGCCAAACTGAAGCAAACGCCTTTGCTCGATCTGGGTCTTCGTCTGGGCGAGGCCTCGGGCGCCGCCCTGGCGGTGGCGATCCTCAAGGCCGCCGTCGCCTGCCACACCGGCATGGCCACCTTTGCCCAGGCCGGGGTGAGCGACAAGGGGTAGGGGCTTGTCCGGACGTTGTCCGGATGATAAGGTGTTGGCGACGATGGGAGAGCCGCCATGCCCCAAGCCTCGGTGAAAACGAAAAGCGCGCGGATCGATGTCCGGGTTTCGGCCCGGGCGAAGGATACGTTGCAACAGGCCGCCCGTCAGACCAATCGAACGGTGAGCGAGTTCCTGCTTGAGGCCGGATTGGCCGCGGCCCAGGATGCCTTGGCTGACCGGCGCCTCTTTACCCTCGACGCAAAGCGCTGGCAGCAATTCCAGGCTTTGCTCGACCGGCCGCCGCAGGCCAAACCCCGGCTGGCCAAACTTCTTCGTGAACCGAGCCGTTTTGCGCGCTGATGGCGTCGCTGGCTTCGATCGCCCCGCTTTCCTCGGATCACGATCGTGAGACCTTCGCCTGCGGCGACGAGGCGCTCGACCGCTTTCTCAAGCGCCACGCGCTTGGCAATCAGGCGGCCAACAGCAGCCGGACCTACGTGGCCTGCCGTGGCCGGGCCGTCATCGGCTATTACAGCCTTGCCGTTGGTTCCGTGCAGTTGGATTCGGCGAGCCCGCGGGTACGCAAGGGCCTTGCCCGCCACCCGGTACCGGTGATGCTGTTGGCGCGCCTGGCGGTGAATCGGCGCGAGCAAGGCTTGGGCCTCGGCCAGAGTCTTTTGAAGGACGCCATCTTAAGAACGCTGCAAGCCGCCGACATCGCGGGCATTCGGGCCATGCTGGTCCATGCCAAGGACGAGGCGGCGAAAGGCTGGTATGAGCGGTTCGATTTCGAGCCCAGCCCCACCGATCCGCTGCATCTGTTCCTGCTTCTCAAAGATGCGCGGGCGATTGTGGGGTAAACGAGTCACCGCGCCATTGTGGGAGCAAGCCATGAATCTCACCTTCATCTTCGAAGCGACCGTCTTGGTGGGCGCGCCGATCGAATTGGGCGACACCGCCAGGGGCCGGGGGCGGATCATTCCCATTCTGGGCGGCACGGTCGCCGGGCCCCGCCTTTCCGGCCGGGTGCTGGCGGGCGGCGCCGATTGGCAGACCCTGCGCCCCGACGGGGTGGCCGAGATCGAGGCCCGCTACGTCATCGAAAGCGCCGAGGGGGTGGCGATCTCGGTTCACAACGCCGGGCTGCGCCACGGACCGCCCGAGATCATGGCCAAGCTGGTTGCCGGCCAGTCGGTGCCGCCCGATTCCTATTATTTCCGCACGGCGCCCCGTTTCGAGGTAGGCGATCCGCGCTACGCCTGGCTTGGCCGCGCGCTGTTCCTGTGCCAGGGCGTCCGCGAGCCCAACTGCGTGCGCCTCAAGTTCTTCGAGGTGAGTTAGCCCCGACTTGCCAGATTCACCACCAAGACTCCGAGACGTGCCCATGTCATGTCCGATGCCTTGGTGTCTTCGTGTCTTGGTGGTTCAAGGGCGTGTCCATTTTTTGAACGTCGCGGCCGAACGCGATGAGGGGCCCAAAGAAGCCCGGCCTTTCGAGAACTATTCCCCGACATTGAGCAGCAGGCCGCGTTTGCGGGCGATCTGGAACACCCACAGGAACAGGGCGGTTGCCAGCCCGAGATAGAGCAGGTTCAATCCCAGCGCGCCGGCGAACAGGCCCCAATCGAACCGGTGTTCGAACAGCACGGTGCGCAAGCCCTCGAAGACATGGGTGGAAGGCAGGCTCCAGGCGAAGGGCCTGGCCCAGACAGGCAGCACCGAGACCGGATAATAGATGCAGGTGATCGGGGTAAGCGCGAAGACCAGCACCCAGGCCAGGCTTTCCGCCCCCAGCCCGAAGCGCAGGATCAAGGCCGACACCGCCAGCCCCATCACCGCGCCGAACAAGAGCAGGTTGAAATAGAAGGCGAGAAGCGGCCAGCCAAGATCGAAGATCGAATAGGCGAAGAGCGGAATGGCCAACAGCGCGGCCGGCAACAGGCCGACCGTGGTCCGTACCAAGCTCATCGCCAGCATCGAGCCCACCAGCTCGATCGGGCGCAGAGGGCTGACAAACAACTGGCCCAAATTGCGCGACCACATCTCTTCGAGAAAGGCCAGGGCGACGCCCAAATTGCCGCGAAACAACACGTCCCAGAGCATGACGGCGCCGATGAAAAGGCCGCCGGCCCTTGCCACCCACGAGGAATTCTCGGCCAGGAACAGGGTCACCAGCCCCCAGACCAGCATGTTGACCACCGGCCAATAGGCCATCTCGAGGACGCGCGGCCAGGAGCCGCGCAGCAGATAGAGATGACGCAACACCAGGGCGCCGATGCGCCTTAGGGGGGTGGAATGGGCGATCATGCCGCCGCCTCGCCCGGTCGCCTGGCGATGTCGAGGAAGACTTCCTCCAAGGTGGCACGGCCATGCTTGGCGATCAGCGCCGTCGGCGCGCCGCGATCGACGATGCGGCCTTGCTTCAAGATCAAGGCCTCGTCGGCCAGCCGCTCGACCTCGGCCATGTTGTGCGACGCGATCAAAAGCGTCGCTCCGGTGCGGGCGCGCCAGGCCATCAGATAGGAGCGCACCCAATCGGCGGTGTCGGGATCGAGCGAGGCGGTGGGTTCGTCGAGCAGCAGCAGCTCGGGCTCGTTCAACAGCGCCTTGGCCAGCGCCACCCGGGTGCGCTGGCCCGAGGATAGCCGGCCGGTTGGCCGGTCGAGCGCGTGATCGACGGCGAAATCCTTGGCCAAGGCGGCGACGCGGGCGGCGACGTCGGCCAAACCGAAGAGATGGGCGTAGACGGTGAGGTTCTCGCGCACGGTCAGGCGGTGCGGCAGATCGACATAGGGCGAGGAGAAATTAAGCCGGGGCAGCACCCGGTAGCGGTGGCGGAGCATGTCGGAGCCCAGAACCTCGACCCGGCCGGCCGAGGGCACCAGCAGGCCGAGCAAGATGGCGAGAGTCGTGGTCTTACCGGCGCCGTTGCCGCCCAACAGGGCGACGGTCGAGCCCCGCGCGACTTCGAAATCGATGCCGGCCAGGGCCTCGACGGCGCCGTAGTGCTTGGCGAGGCCCTCGACGAGGATCGCGGGGGAGCGGGCGGAATCGGCCACGGTCAGCGGCGGCGCAGGGCGCGGATGCCCTGTTGGGTGGTGTCGGCCAGCCGGCTGTCGACATAGCGGCCCTGGAAGAGGGTGAGGCCCAGGGCCTGGCCGGCCTCGATGGCGGCGTTGTCGTCGCAGCGGCACAGGATGGTGCGCGCCGCCCCGCGCTCGAGGATGAGTTCGGCCAGCTTGTCGCGTTCCGGTCCCTTGGCGATCGCCTGCATGTCGGGGCTCCAGATCAGCTTGAGCAGATCGGCGCCCAGCCGCTGGCGGTTGACGTAGCGCAACGCCTGGTGCGACAGGCTGTCGATGCAGACGCGGTAGCCGCGCTCATGCACGAAGTCGCGGGCGAACATGTAGGCGTTCAAGTCGTAGAAGATGTCGGTGCGTTGCAGTTCGATGACGATGGTGCCGCGCGAGGCCGAGCGCACATTGTCGTCGAACTTCATGAATTCCGGCGACAGCAAGGTGGCGACGTTGAGGTTGATGCTGAAATCCGAGGTCAGCGTCTTGTCGTCGTGCTTGGAAAGCAGGTAGAGCACCCGGCGATCCAGGGTTTCCGTCATGTGTTGGAACAGCCAGGGGCTGGAGGCCAGATTGACGTCGGGAATCAGGGTTTCGCGCAGATCGGCGATCGAGACAAACAATTCGGTCGAGACCTTCTGCGGCGCCGCCTTGCCGACCAGGGCGCAGACCGATTGGCGGCGCAACAGGTTGGACAGATCGGCCTGGGACAGGGCGTCTTCCACCCGGCCCAGCAATTCCGGGGTGAGCGGCTGGCCGCGACCGCGCGCCGAATCCTGCTGGCGGGCCGCCGATTCGGCCTCGATCTTGGCGCGGCGCTGCTCCTCGGCGGCGTGCAGCGTTTTGGTGAGCGCGATGATCTTGTCGTAGTCCTTGTCGAGATCGAACCAACTGCAAAACAGTTCGCGTTTGCCGGGGATTTCGTCCATCAACAAGGGGTCGTCGGCGAACATGAAGCGCAGGCGGGTGATCACCGCCTGGGTGTCGTCCTTGCTGCCCGCCTTGTAGATGAAGACGATGTCGGTGTTGGCCAGCGTGAAGATCTGGCCCTCGCCCTTGCGCACCTGGGGGTCGAAGCCCGAGGCGGCGGCGCGCACATGCTGCTCGCGCCGGTTCTGCACCTGAAGCTTGGAGAGATGCACGAGCACCGCCTGGCGTCCCTTGCGGAACTTCTCCAGCCGGTAAAGATAGTCGAGCAGCAGGTTTTCCTGCGTCGTAAGGGCTTTTTTGGCGTCGGTATCGGGCGGCATGTCCCCGAAGATACTGAATTTGCGCCGGATGCGCTAGCCGCGGCGTGCCGAACGGATGTCGGGATGGGTGTCGACGTTGGGCTGTGAGGGGCATTCGGCCCGGATCGGCCCGCCCACCACGTTGCGCCGGGACGTGCATTGGGCGACCGTGCAGCCCTTGCTTTTCGGGCACAGCGCCATGGTGACGGCGGCCAGCATGGTGTCGAGGAAGCGGCCCTGGAACATGTTAATGCCCTGGGAAAGCCCCCAATGGATCGAGGCCTCGGTGTCGCAGCGCGCCAGCACGATGCGCTCGAACCCCACCTTGGCGATGGTCTCCTTGGCCGAATCGCCGGTCTTGCTGGCGAAGATGTCGGGCAGTTCGGGTACCCAGATCAGCTTCAGGAGGTCGGCGCCGAACAGGCCGGGTTCGACGAAATGCAGCGACAGCGTGCTGAAGCCGTCGATCAGGATGCGCTGGCCCCTGTCGTGCATCATGTCGCGGGCCCGAAAATAACCGTTCAGATCGTTGAAGATGTCGACCACCTGGACTTCCGCCACCACCCCGAAGCTTTTTTTGGTGCGGTCGAGGAAGGCGGCGAATTCGGGCGACAGCAGGGTCGAGAGGTTGAGGTTCAAGCTGATCTGCTTGGGTCGGGTGGCGGCGGGCAGGCCCTCGATCGCCTTCAGCATCCGTTTGTCTAGGGTTTGGCACAGATGCTCGAACAGCCAGCGCGAGCCGACGAAATTGAGGTCGGGCGCCGTCAGCTTCTGCAAATCGGCGATGGAGACGAAGAATTCCTGGAACGCCAAGGTGCCGCGCCCCTTCTCGGTGAAGCCGATCACCGATTGGCGGCGCACCAGGGGCGTGACGTCGACATTGGCCACCACCTTGACGACGTCGGCCAGCTTCTTTGGGTCGAGCTGGGCCTGGGCGACCACCTGCGGCGGGCGCCGGCTGTCCGCCTTGCCCAGCATTTTCTGGCAGAGGCCTAGGAAATTGCTGTAGTCCTGACCCAGCTCATACCAGTTGTAGAATTGGCTTTCCTGGCCCTCTTCGTAATTGGTGAGCGGATCAAGCTCGAACTGGGCGCGCAGCCGGCCGATGATCTCCTCGGCGTCGAAGAAACGCATGCCCTTGCCCAGGATGACGAAATCCTGGTTGGAAAGCACGAAGACCTGGCTGCGGTAGGAACTGACCAAGGGGTCGAACAGGCGAAAGGCCACCCGCAGCCGGGCCTCGGTGCGGTTGTAGGGCAGCAGCTTGGACAGATAGATGTGCAGCGCCACCCATTCCCACGGGTCTTTCGCCAAGCGCTCGACCGTGTCGAAGAGCAGCCGCTCCTGGGTGACGTATTCCCGACCTGGTCCGTCGTTTTCTTGCGCGAATGCCATCAGCCCTTGGGCCTTTGCTCTTGACACCTTTCCCCGTTCCCTAGAGATAGCATCCGACCCGCCCAGGAACCAGAGGAGAGATGGTGGAATACGGCCGTCCCCCCGCCGGCACCCGCGTTTATGCCATCGGCGACATTCATGGCCGCGCCGACCTATTGGATTCCATGCTGGCCCTGGTGGCGGCCGATGCCCGTGGCAGCGCGGCATCCCGCAAGATCGCGGTTTTCATGGGCGATTACGTCGATCGCGGCCCGGATTCGCGCGGCGTGATCGAGCGCTTGCTGCAGTTCAATATACCGGGAATTGAACCGATCTACCTGAAAGGCAACCACGAGGCGATGATGCTGACCTTTCTCGACCGGCCCTGGGAAACCGGGCCGGGTTGGGTTTGGAACGGCGGCGCCACCGCCATGGCCAGCTACGGCGTATCGTGCAACAGCGACGATCTGGGGCCCCTGGCGATGATCGATCTGGCCCGCGCTCTCGATCGGGCGTTGCCCGATTCCCATCTTGAATTCCTCACCCGCACCGTCCTGAGCTGGGACGAAGGCGGGCTGATGTTCGTCCATGCCGGAATCCGGCCCGGCGTGCCGCTGCTGCTCCAGGACCCGCACGACCTGATGTGGATCCGCGATGAGTTTCTTGCCTGGGAGGCGCCGCACGAGCGTTTCGTCATCCACGGCCATTCGATCACGCCCGAGCCGGAAATCCGCGCCAACCGCATCGGCATCGATACCGGCGCCTGGAAGTCGGGCCGGCTCACCGCCTTGGTGCTGGAAGGGGACGAGCGCCGCTTTCTTCACACCGATGGGCCGCCATGTTAGGGTGCGCCGCCAACATGGGGAGCGGGTAAACGATGGGGCCGGGCAAACGGGTGCTGGTGACGGGCGGCGCGGGATTCCTGGGCTCGCATCTGTGCGAGCGGCTGTTGGCCCGCGACTGCGAGGTGCTGTGCCTCGACAATTATTTCACCGGCCGGCGCCAGAACGTCGCCCATCTGCTCGGCCATCCGCGCTTCGAGCTGATGCGCCACGACGTCACCTTCCCGCTCTATGTCGAGGTCGATGAAATCTACAACCTGGCCTGCCCGGCCTCGCCGGTGCATTACCAGTTCGACCCGGTGCAGACCACCAAGACCAGCGTGCATGGCGCCATCAACATGCTGGGGCTGGCCAAGCGCACCCGGGCCAAGATCTTCCAGGCCTCGACCAGCGAGGTTTATGGCGATCCGCAAATCCACCCCCAGACCGAGGATTACCGCGGCAACGTCAACCCGATCGGGCCCAGGGCCTGCTACGACGAGGGCAAGCGCTGCGCCGAAACCCTGTTCTTCGATTACCACCGCCAGCACAAGGTGCGGATCAAGGTGGCGCGCCTGTTCAACACCTATGGGCCGCGCATGCATCCGAACGACGGAAGGGTGGTGTCGAACTTCATCGTCCAGGCGCTCACCGGCAAGCCGATCACCCTCTATGGCGACGGCACCCAGACCCGCTCGTTTTGCTATGTCGACGACATGATGGACGCCTTCCTGGCGCTGATGGACACGCCCGACGAGTTCACCGGCCCCGTCAATCTCGGCAATCCGGGTGAATTCACCATGCGCGAACTGGCCGAGACGGTCTTGAAACTGACCGGCTCGACATCGGCGATCGAATTCCACCCCCTGCCGGCCGATGACCCCATGCAGCGCTGCCCCGACATCACGCTGGCGAAGGCCAAGCTGGGCTGGCAGCCCACCATCGCCCTCGCCCAAGGCCTGGAACGCACCATCGCGTATTTTAGGGGGGTGCTTTAAGAAGCGATAATACGTCGAGGGGCAGCCCGAAAGAGCTCAAGATTGATTTTATGTGAATTGTCGAAATGGTGGGGATACATGTCGCAAAATGCGTTGTGATAATTTGCCACCCAGGCGTACTTCGACCAAACGGCGGGCCTTTGTTTAAAAGCAGATAGCTTTTTTTCGACTTCTTGCTTGTGCTGCATAAGATTCTCGAAAAACGGCCCTTGCTCATGCTCCGCAATCATTATGCATTCAAGATAATTGACGAACCATTGGCCGTCGGGGTCTTGAAGTAACACCTGATTCTGGCGGGTCCAACTCTGATCGCCGTAAGCCGATAAATGTTGCTTTGTTAGCTTTACAGCTTCGCCCGTGAGTACGATTCGTGGATCACGGGCCAATTTGCTTTCAGCACTATGAGCCGCAGTAAGGGCATTACCAATAACAGCAAATTCATCAATAAAGGCATCTCCAATTGAAATGCCGCCGCGAACAAAAAGCCCTTTAAGCGCCATATCAAATTGAAAAAGCATCAGGCATTCGAATGCTTCGCCCAGTTCGATTTCGCCGTCACGCTCAATCGGCCAACCGATGACGATATTGTCTGTAAACGCTTTAAGGGCATATGAATCTTTACCGCCAAAGCGAACCTGGAGTTCCGCTGGTCCTTGGCGGTCATCCAACCAGAGCCGACACTCCTTCAACGCGGAGTGAATGCGTTCCAATAAAGCCTGCTGTTGGCCGCTTTCTTCAGCTTCACGGATCAAGTCGGAATAGCCAAGGATATCAATAAATGCGAACGCAGATAGTTGAAGGTTTGGGGCGCTGGATTCATTAAGATAGGGGTTGCGTGACATGGCGATCTCTACGAAGGGTTGTTATATCGATTTCCAGTGGAAATCGGCTTGTTGTCAAGGTCGATGCCCATCGCCCCCTTGCCTCGCCCGATGTCAACAGATATGTTGACCTATGACCCATGACGAATTTCGCCGTTGGCTGGCCAAGCAAGGCGCGGTGTTCGCCGAGGGCAAGCGTCACACCAAGGTCTATCTCCACGGCCGCATTTCGATGATCCCGCGCCACGGCCGCAAGGAAATTCCCAAGGGCACGCTGATGGCGATCAAGCGCCAGCTTGGATTGAAGGAGACCTAAGCCATGTTGATTTACCCCGCCCGTTTCGCGCCCGAGCCCGAGGGCGGTTTTACCGTCACCTTCCGCGACGTGCCCGAGGCGATCACCCATGGCGCCAGTCTGATCAAGGCCCAGGCGATGGCCGCCGACGCCCTGGAAACCGCGCTTTCCACCTATGTCGAGCGCCGTCTTCCCTTGCCGCTTCCCAGCAAGGCGAAAAGGGGCGAGCGGCCGGTGGCGCTTTCCGCCCTGGGGCAGGCGAAAGCGGTTCTCTATCAATCCATGCGCGCCCAGGGGGTGGGCAAGGCGGCCTTGGCCCGCCGGTTGGGCTGCCATCTGCCGCAGATCGACCGGCTGCTCGATTTCTGCCACGCCTCAAGGCTTTCCCAGGTCGAAGGGGCGCTGGCGGCCCTGGGCAAGCAATTGGTGATCGGGATCAAGGACGCGGCGTAGCCGCCACTCGCGATCGCGCCCTCAAGCGGCCCAAGCGCTCGCCTCCGGCTCGCTTGGCTTTCGCGCCACGTGGCGCGCGGCCGCGGTCGCGGCCGATCAAGATGCCATGAGCGACGCTCACGGCATCTTGGTATCAGGCCTGCGTTCCCGTAAACCCCCGATACACCGCCTTCGCCCAGCCGCGAAAGCCGCGCTCGCCCGGCTGTTCGGCCCGCACCCATTCATGCACCGGCACCAGGAAGCCGCTTTTGGGCCGGGCGCGGATTTCCGCCGGCAAGGGCGGCGCCGGTACGTCGGCCATGTCGGATTTCGGCCGCGACAGCGGCAAGATGCGCCGGAAGAAGTCGACATCGACCAAGGGGGTGCGGATTTCCAGCCCATGCGCCATGCCCGCCCAATCGGCGTCGCGCAGCAACTGGTTGCGCATGTACCACTGGATTTCCAGGGCCGCCACCCGCTGGGCGGGATCGCGCACGCCCCCCTGGCTGCGCTCAAGCGCCGCCAAGGTGTCCAGCCGTTCCAGCCCGGCCCGGGCCAGATCGGGATCAAGCAGCTCGGCCAGTTCCCAGGGCATGAACATGGCGCGCCTTAGCAGATAGGCCCCGGCGATCGAGCCGCCCAGCTCCAAAACTCCCGCCACCTTGGGCGAGGCGATGCGGCCGATCCAGGGCGCCAGGACGTGACGAGCCGCCTTGCCCAGGTCGGGCCAGCTTTGGGCGAAGCCCAGCCGGGCCGCCATTTTGGGCACCCAGGTGAAGGTGTCGTAACCCTGGAACAATTCGTCGCCGCCCAGGCCCGAGAGCGCCACCTTCAGGCCTGCTTCGCGGGCGGCCTTGGCGACGAACCAGGTGTTGGTGCCGTCGATGGTGGGCTGGTCCATGTCGGCCAGCAGGCGGGCGCGGTTGGCCTGGAAATCCTCGTGGGTGATACGCTTGGTGGCGTGGCGGCTTTGGATGTGGGCGGCCATCCGTTCGGCCAAGGGCACCTCGTCGAAGCCGGTGCCCTCAAGCTCGGCGAAGCCCAGGGTGATGGTCTTAAGCGGCGTCGAGAGCTGCTGGGCCGCCAGGGCGGCCAGGGTGGTGGAATCGCGCCCGGCCGACAGAAACACCCCCACCGGCACATCGGCCACCAAATGGTGGCGCACGCTGTCGATCAGGGCGGGGGCGAGCAGTTGATGCTCGCTGGCCTCGGCCTTGGCGATCTCGCCGGCCGGATCGAAATAGCGTTCCTGGCGCCGGGCTCCGGCCGCGTCCACCCACAGCCAGGAGCCGGCGGGCAGCGCCCGGATGCCGCGATAAAGGGTGAAGGGTTCCGGCACATGGCCCCAGAGGAAATAGCCGGCATGGCCGGCCGGATCGGGCGCGGTGTCGATCGCCGCTTGGGCGCCGGCCAACAGCGCCTTGACCTGCGAGGCGGCGCGCAGGGTGCGGCCATCCTCGGCCAGATAGAGCGGCTTGATGCCGAAAGGATCGCGGGCGAGCAAGAGGCCCTGCTTCTCGGCGTCCCACAGCGCGAAGGCGAACATACCGCGCAGGCGATGCACCAGATCGGCGCCCAGGCGGCGATAGAGGTGAAGGATGACCTCGGTGTCGCTCTCCGAGGCAAAGCGGTCGCCCTGGGCTTCCAGCTCGGCCCGGAGTTCGCGGTAATTGTAGATTTCGCCGTTGTAGGTGACGACCAAACGGCCATCCGCGGTGGCCATCGGCTGGGCGCCGCTGGGCTTCAGATCGATGATCGCCAGCCGACGGTGCGCCAACCCGACCCGGCGGTCGGGTGCCATCCATTCGCCCATCCCGTCGGGGCCGCGCGCCGTCATGGCGTCGCGGATGGCGATCATTTCGCCCGCTTCGATCGGCGGGGCGTCCGGGTGATGGGCAAAGAGGGCGACCAGGCCGCACATGGCCCTGGTTTATAGCAAAGTTTCAGCGCCGCGTCGCCAACACCGCGCCGCCGACGATCAGGGCCAGCGCCAAGAGGATGGCGGGCGAGAACTGGGCCAGGCCGAAGGCCACCAGCAGGAGCGCGGCCAAGGATGGGGCGAAATAGGCCAGCACGCCCAAGGTGCCGATCGCGCCATGCTTGACGCCATGATCCCAAAGATAGAAGGCGACGCCACCCGGTCCCAATCCCAGCGCCAGCACCGCCAGCCATTGGCCGCCTTCGGGCCAGCGGGTGGTCTCGAACAAGAGATGGCCCGCAAGGGCGAGAGCCGAGGCGACGGCGCATTGCAGCCCCACCGCGTCCGAGGGCACCTGCGGGAACAAACGCGACGCCACCGAATAGCCCGACCAGACCAGGGCGCAGCCGAGCGCCGCCAGATAGCCGGCCAGATACTGGCTCTTGAAGCCCTCGAAGCCGGCGCCGGTGACGATGGCGAGCGCGCCCAGCAAACCCAGCGCCCCGCCCGCCAGTTGGTTGGCGCGCAGGCGCTCGCCCGGCAGCAGGCCCGAAAAGAGCACGATCAGGAGCGGCCAAAGATGATTGATCAGGCTGGCCTCGATCGGCGGCGCGGTCTGGATGGCCAGGAAGTAAAGGGCGTGATAGCCGAACAGCCCGCCCACCCCAAGCGCCAGCGCCCGGGGCGGCACCCGCAGATGGATCAGGATTCCTTGGCCGGCGATCGTCCATTTGCCCAGCCCGATCAGGGCGGCCAGGGCGAACATCATCGCGGTGAGCTGGAAGGGCGGCACCGGCCCGCTGGCGGCGCCCAGCGCCGGCAGCGCCGCCCACATCAGGATGGCCAGCGCTCCCAAGAGCGTGGCGCGCGCCCGAGAGTTCGAAGCGCGCGCCATCATGCGGAATGATCCCGTTTCGGCTCAGTACATATGCTGGCCGCCATTGATCGACATCGTCGAGCCGGTGATGAAATCGGCGTCGTCGGCGACCAGGAAAAGGACACCGCGGGCGATGTCCTCGGCCCGGCCCAATCGGCCGGCCGGGATCTTGGCGATGATCTTCTCCAAGACGTTGTGCGGCACGGCGCGCACCATGTCGGTGTCGACATAGCCGGGCGCAATGGCGTTGACCGTGATGTTCTTGGCCGCGCCCTCCTGGGCCAGGGCCTTGGTGAAGCCGTGGATGCCCGACTTGGCGGCGGCGTAGTTGACCTGACCGTACTGGCCGGCCTGGCCGTTGATCGAGCCGATGTTGACGATGCGCCCAAAGCCGCGATCGCGCATCGAATCGATGACCAGACGGCACATGTTGAAGCAGCTCGTGAGGTTGGTGTGGATCACGTCCTCCCAGCTTTCGTAGCTCATCTTGTGCAGCGTGCCGTCGCGCGTGATGCCGGCGTTGTTGATCAAAACCTCGATCGGCCCATGGTCGCGCACGATGTGCTTGACGCCCGCCTCGCACTCGCCGAAATCGGCGACGTTGAAGCGGTAGCTGGGAATGCCGGTCTCGTCGGAGAATTTCTTCGCCGCCTCGACGTTGCCGAAATAATTGGCGATCGGCCGATAGCCCGCGTTCTTAAGGCCGACGCAGATCGCCGCCCCGATGCCTCGGGTGCCGCCGGTGACGACGGCCAAACGTCCACTCATGACACGCTCCTTCTCCCGTTATGGATTGTTGTGTCGTCGTGCTTTCTTTTTCTTAGCGCTCGACGCAGAGCGCGATGCCCATGCCGCCGCCGATGCACAGCGTCGCCAGGCCTTTCTTGGCGTTGCGCTTGCCCATTTCGTGCAAGAGCGTCACCAGGACGCGCGCGCCCGAAGCGCCGATCGGATGGCCGAGCGCGATGGCGCCGCCATTGACGTTGACTTTGCCGGTATCCCAGCCGAGGTCCTTGTTGACCGCGCAAGCCTGGGCGGCAAAGGCTTCGTTGGCCTCAATGAGATCGAGATCGCCCACCGCCCAGCCGGCCTTCTTCAGCGCGGCGCGGCTGGCCGGAATGGGGCCCGAACCCATGATCGCCGGATCGACGCCGGCCGTGGCCCAGGAGACGATGCGGGCCAAGGGGGTGAGGCCGCGCTTGGCGGCGTCGGCGGCGCTCATCAGCACCAGGGCGGCGGCGCCGTCATTGATGCCCGAAGCGTTGCCGGCGGTTACCGTGCCGTCCTTGGCGAAGGCGGGCTTCAGCTTGGCCAACGAATCGGCGGTGGTGCCGGCCTTCGGATATTCGTCGGTGTCGACCACCGTGTCGCCCTTGCGGCCCTTGATGGTCACCGGCACGATCTCGTCCTTGAAGCGCCCGGCTTTCATCGCCGCCTCGGCCTTCTGCTGGCTGGCCGCCGCAAACGTGTCCTGCTCGGTCCGCCCGATCTGCCATTTCTGGGCGACGTTCTCGGCGGTGTTGCCCATGTGATAGCCGTGGAAGGCGTCCCACAGCCCGTCTTTCAGCATGGAATCAACCATCTCGGCGGCGCCCATCTTGGTGCCGTTGCGAAGATGCAGCACATGCGGCGCCTGACTCATGCTTTCCTGGCCGCCGGCGATCACGATCTGGGCGTCGCCCAGCTTGATCGCCTGGTAGCCCAAGGCCACGGCACGCAAGCCCGAGCCGCAGAGCTGGTTGATGCCGTAAGCCGTCTTCTCGACCGGAATGCCGGCCGCGATCGCCGCCTGACGGGCCGGGTTCTGGCCGGCGCCGGCGGCCAGGATCTGGCCCAGCACCACCTCGTCAACTTCGCCCGGCGCGACCTTGGCGCGCTTCATCGCCTCAAGAAGGGCGATTTGACCCAGATACGAGGCAGACACGGAACTAAGCGCGCCGTTGAAAGCCCCGATCGGGGTGCGGGCGGCGGCGGCGATGACGACGTCGGTCATGGTATCCTCCAATTGAAACAATCAGGCGCGGGTGGCGTAGATGGCCGGGCGATAGCGGGGCGGCGGAATGGCGTGGCCTTCCTCGCGGGCAACCTCGATCCAGGCGACCATCGCCTTTTCGACCTCGGCCAGCGCTTGTGCGGGCGAGGCGCCGTGCGCCGAACAGCTTTTGAGGTCGGGAACATCGGCGATCCAGGCCTTGTCCTCGGCTGACCAGAAGAGATTGATGTGGTAGTGGCGGGTGGTCATTCGTGTCCCTTAAGCGACAATCCGAACTCTTCGACCATATCAATAAACTGGCGGACTTGATAAGGCTTCGCCTTGCCATCGGCGCCCGGTTGGAGATTCAAGGGCCGCCCCACTTTCGGATGGGCCAGAATATGGTGGCTGCCGGAAATCCGACGCAAGCGAAATCCAAAGGCTTCGGCCAACCGGATAAGGTCGGCAAAACGTGTGTTACGGCTACCCGCAAGGGCCTGGTCCCAAAGTTTGGCAAGCTGAACCATTGAAGTCGTGACGAAGGCGATTTGCCCTTACATAGCGGAAGGGGGGCGGGGGGGCAAGGTCAAGGGCGGGGATTTTTCAGCCACGCGCCCAGCGGCCGATAACAAATCTCCGGGGCGGTGCGGCCGCTCATCATGCCGATATGGCCGGCCGGCACCATCACCAGCTTGGCGTTGGGTAGGGCGCGCGCCAGGGGAATGGCCGAGGCGGGGGGTACGATGCGATCCTGCTCGGGCACCATCACCAGCGAGGGCAGACGCAAATCCTGGGGGTAGATGGCCTGGCCGCCCACCAGCCATTCGCCCTTGGCCGGACGATTGGCGCCGTACCAGCCGAACAGGCATTGGCGGGCCACCGGCGCGGCCAAGGCCACGCCGTCATTGATCCAGTCTTCCAGCACGATGAAATCGTTGGCCTTGGGGTTGGCGGGATCGACGCCGGCGAAGGCGCGGAATTTGCGCGGCACCAGATCGGGATCGAGGCTGGCGAAGAAGGCCTGCAGCATGTCGACCGGCATCTCGCCCTGGGTTTGGAGGATCATTTCCAGGGGCGCCTCCAGGGCGGCCATCAATTGGCCGGGCTCGGGGTTGGGCTGGTGGAAATCCCAGGGCGTGGCCAACAGGGCCAGCGACGCCACATCCTGGGCCCGCAATTGCGCCAGGGCGAGGGCGAGAAGCCCGCCCATGCAATAGCCGACCACCGCCACCTTTTCGCCGCCGGCCTGGCGGAGATGATCGAGGATGCGGACCAGCCGGCCGGCGATGTAATCGTCCAAGCCGAAATTCTTCTCGATGTCGCCTGGCCCATCCCAATCGACCAGGAAAACGCGGAAGCCTTGGCCGGCCAGGTCGCGGGCCAAGCTGCGCTCCAGCGTTAGGTCGAGAATGTCGGCGCGGTTGACCAGCGAGGGCACCAAGAGCACCGGCGGACCCGCCTCGCCATAGGCTAAGAGGCGGGTGGTGCCTTCGGTCCAGGCGACGGGCGGTGGCGGCACGGCCCGGCGATGGGGATGGGTTTGATAGCGGCGCACGCCTTCGAGAAACGCCTTCAGGCGGCGCTCGCCTTCCTGGGCGACCGCGCGCTCGAAGGCTTCAGGCGGCAGGTTTGCGTCGTCGAGGCTTTGGCGGAGTTCGTCCGCTTGGGCTTCCAGCGGCCCCTTCCAGACGGGCGAGCCTTTCCTCAACAGCGGCAAGGCGGCTTGCGAGGCGAGCCAGCTCGCCGTCTGCACCGCCAGATGCAGGGCCAGCGGCCGGGGCCCCGTTCGGGGTCGGGCCGGGCCGGGATTGGGCATCGGCATGGGCCTTCACGCCCTCCTTGGCGCGCTGGGTGGCGTCGAGCACGCCCTTGGCCATGGCGGCCATGCCTTGGCTCATGGCGCCGAAGCTCTGGGCGAGCGCCTGGGCCAGGGCCGGATCGGCGGCGTTGGCGCCCATCTGGTTCTGCCAGAGGTCGAGATAGCGTTTGGCCAGGGCTTCGAGATCGACGTTGGACATGGCTCACTTTAGCCCAGAATGACGCGGGCGCGAAAGGGCATGCTGCAAAGCGGTACGATTTTCAAAAAACTATGGTATAAAGTGGGGAACTGACCTTTTGCAGCGCGGAGAAGCCCCTTCATGACCGACGCCGCCGAAACCACAACCGTCCAAGCCGACACCGCCCCGGTGACGATCAAGAAATACGCCAACCGGCGGCTCTACAACACGGCGAGCAGCAGCTACGTCACCCTCGATCATCTGTGCGAAATGGTGAAGAAGGGGATCGAGTTCCAGGTCTACGACGCCAAGACCGGCGAGGACATCACCCGCTCGGTGCTCACCCAGATCATCGTCGAGGAAGAGGGCAAGGGCGGCCAGAACCTGCTGCCGATCGGCTTTCTGCGCCAATTGATTTCCTTCTACGGCGACAGCCTGCAAGGCGTGCTGCCGCGCTATCTGGAAATGAGCATGCAAAGCTTCGCCCGCAATCAGGAGCAGTTCCGCACCTTGATGCAGAACGCCTGGGGCGGCCTCTTTCCCTTCGGCCGCTTGGACGAGATGGGCAAGCAGAACATGTCGTTCCTCGAGAACGCGATGAAGATGTGGCAGCCCTTCATCAACCAGAATCCGAACGCCGCCGCCGGCCCAGGTGGTCCCGTTGCGCCCGGCGCCTCGGCCGAGGAATCGCTCGAGGACCTCAAGGGCAAGCTCGATTCCCTGCAAAACCAGATCGCCGCCCTGGCGAAGATGAAGGGCAAGTAGGAAGAGCGATCGTCGGGCGGCAGGCGACGCGCTTAGGCGGCCGCCCCCCTCGCCTTACCGTGCCTTGGCCACCAGACGATTGTAGAGTTCGGGCGTCATGCGGCCGTCGGGGCTAAGGCCGTTGGCCTTCTGGAAACGGATGATGGCGTCGCGGGTGCGCGGCCCCAGGCGGCCGTCGAATTCCTTGGCGTCGAAATAACCGGCCCGGGCCAGCAGGCGCTGGACCTCGCGCACGAAGGCGCGGGCCTCGTCGCCGGCCATGCCCGCCATCGCTCCCATCGCCAAGGCGGCGGGAGGAAGCGCGGGCGGCATCAGCAGCACCAGGGCGGCCACGGCCAGGCGTCGAAGCATCGCGATCCCCTTGATCCAAGCGCGGCCGGGAAATCCTAATCGACTTTGCCCTCAGGCGGTATCGTCTTTCCCCAAGGGCCGAGGCGCCAGGCAAGCCTCGAGGCGCGACCGAAGGCATGCGATCGAGAAGGGTTTGCGCAGGACATCGTTGGCGCCGAAGCGGCGGGCGATCTCGAGATAGTCGGGCTTACCCGGCATCGCCGGGCTTTCGCCGCTGATCGCCAGGATCGGCAAATCGGGGTAAGCCTTGCGAAGACTGATGATGGTCTGCACGCCCTCGACCTCGGGCATGATCATATCGGTGATCACCAGTTGGAAGGCGATCCGCCCGGCGAGGTCGAGGCCCCGCGCGCCGTTTTCTGCGACGGCTACTTTATGCCCCTCGTCTTCCAGGGCCGCCTTCAGGGAAGTCCGAATCTCGGGATCGTCGTCGATGATAAGGATGTGTGCCATGGTAAGGGTCCTTTGTGTCCGGCTCCACCCCCGAACACCGCCCGGTCCTCGGCACAGGTCCGCGCGTCTCTCAAAGCGGCTATTGTCGCTCCCGCCGCCCGGCCCAAACGACGCTCAAACCGCCCTGCGAAAGCGCAGGCGATCCGTTTGGAGCGGGGTGGGACGGGCGTTCGACGATGTGGCCGCATGCTCTGCCCCTCTTGATATAAGGGTTTTCTAATACTGGGGCGAAGAGGCTTGATCACTCTCAACCCTGGGTTTGCATATTGGTTGCCGACCCGATCTTTCAAGGGTCATTTCTTGGCCAATCGCCGGCCGCAACCGCGATCGTACCGGGCCAATTTGTCTAAAATTTTAGACAATTGTTTCAAGTATTCGCATCGATATGATTTTGTTGCTTCAAGTAAATCAGCCTATATATTTTGGCCTTGAACGCGGTTGTCTTGGGTGGGGATTGACGAAATCCCGCAACCCGAAACGAGAAGAGGAGGCTTCGATGCTGATCGGGCTAGGAAATCGGGACAAGGCGAAAGGCCGGGGCGGGCGTTTGGTGCTTTGGGCGGCCTTGGCGGCGATGCTTTTGGCACTGACCGCCGCACCGGCCGAAGCGGTCAGCCGTCGCGGCGGCTTGGAGGAGATGAGCGAATCCGATCGCAACGCCTTGCGCTATCTGGAAAGCAAGCTCGCCTCCAACCCCTCCGGTCAGTTCGCCATCGGCATGATCTACAAGCGCAACGGCGAGGACGACCGCGCCCGGCGCTGGCTCAAGCAATCGGCCGACGCCGGCAATCCCAACGCGCGCGCCATGCTGTCGAGCCTGGCGGCCAGTCAGGCGATCAACGACAGCGCCATCAAGGCCAACAGCCGTCGCGCCATGGTGCAGGCGGTGCGGGTGGGGCAGTAGGGAAAAATCGCCGGTTGCCGCCTTCGGGTATCAGGCGCCACCGGCGCTCTCGACCGGCAAGCCGGCAAGGCGCCATTCCGGGAAACCATCTTCCATCCGCCTTGCCCGACGCCCGCAAGCGCGCAAGGTGGCCACCGCTTCGTAGGCCAGAACGCAATAAGGTCCGCGGCAATAGGCGACGATGTCGGTTCCCGCGGGCAGTTCGTCCAGGCGCCGCTTCAAGTCCTTGAGGGGGATGTTGACGGCGCCGGGCAGATGGCCGGCCGCGAATTCTTCGGGCGGGCGGACATCGAGCAGCGTCACCGATCCTTCCTTTAGGCGCCCGACCAGATCGTCGCGGGAAAGCGGTTCCAGCGCGTCGCGCGCCTGGAAATAGCCGTGCACCAGACGGCCGATTTCCTCGACATGGCGCTCGGCGGTTCGGCGGAGTGCCGCCAGAAGGATCGGCACCTCGTGGCCCGAGAGGCGGTAATAGACGTGAAGGCCGCGCTTGCGCGACACCGCCAAGCCGTTGCGCCGCAGCACCTGAAGATGCTGCGAGGCGTTGGCGACCGAAAGGCCGGCCGCCTCGGCCAGGGCTTCGACGCTACGCTCGCCCTGGGCCAACAATTCGAGCAGGTTGAGCCGATGCGGATTGCCCATTGCCCGCGCCACCTTGGCGAACTGCACCAGCATCGCTCGTTTCGGATTGGTCGGTGTCGCCAAAGCCGTTCCCTTTCGCACCAGCCGGCCATCGCCCGGGCCAAGATTGCCCGAAGATTGACGGCGTGACGAGGACAGTCTACTATTCAATAAGTTTCTTGAATAGTGGTTGTTCCTCGAACGCTGGGTGCGTGGCCTATGACCGAAACCAGGATCGGCCCAACCCGTTACGCCGCTTGGCGCTCGTCGCCATTGGGCGGTCTGGCCGAGCGCCTCGAACACGAGGCGCTGCTCGATCTGGCCGGGCCACTGGCGGGCTTAAACGTCCTCGACATTGGCTGCGGCGACGGCGTCCTTGGCGCCAAGCTGGCGGCGGCCGGCGCCAAGGTGACCGGCGTCGATGCCAATCCCGCCATGATCGGCCAAGCGCAACGCGCGGCGCCGGGCGCCACGTTCCTGGTCGGCGACGCCTGCCGGCTGCCGGTGCCCTCGGCGGGCTTCGATCTGGCGGTGATCAACACCGTGCTTTGTTTGGTCAAAGACCGTCGGTCCGCCTTGGCCGAGGCCGCCCGGGTCTTGCAGAGCGGCGGCCGTCTGGTGATCGGCGAATTGGGACGGTGGAGCCTGTGGGCGGCGGCACGGCGCCTGCGCGGTTGGCTGGGCGCCCTTCCGTGGCGGGAGGCCCATTTCAGCACCCCGGCCTCGTTGGCGGCCGAATTGGCATCGGTGGGGCTGGTCGTGGGGGCCGTCCGGGGAGCCGTGTTCTTCCCGCCCTGGATGTGGGCGGCCCAAAGGATGGCGCCTTGGGATTCCTCCTTAGGGCGCCGTACCACGCTGGGGGCGGCCTATCTGGCGGTGCGGGCGCAAAAGCCGATCGGGCAAACCGGGTGAGGATGGCATGGATCGACAGGCCCATTGGCAGAGAGTTTACGAGGAGAAACCGGAAGATCAGGCGAGCTGGTTCCAGGCGCGTCCCACGGTTTCGCTGGCGCTCATTGGCGAGACCGGCCTTGGTCCCGATGCCCGGATTCTCGATGTTGGTGGCGGCGCCTCGCGCTTGGTCGATCATCTGATCGCCCAGGGATTCCGGGCGATTACGATCCTCGACATCGCTTCGGCGGCGCTGGAACGGGCGCGCCGACGCCTTGGTGAACAGGCCGATCGGGTGGACTGGCTGGTGGCCGATATCACCCGTTGGGCGCCGCCCGCCCCCTTCGATCTCTGGCACGACCGGGCGGTCTTCCATTTCCTGACCGATCCGGCCGACCGGGCCGCCTAGACCGCCGTCATGACGGCGGCGGTCCCCAGCGGCGGGCAAGCGATCACCGCCACCTTCGCCCCCGATGGTCCCAAGCGCTGCAGCGGCTTGCCGGTTTGCAGCTACGACGCCCCGGGCGTTGCCGCCCAGTTCGCCTTGCCTTTCGAGCCGATCGGCGAACGGATCGAAGACCACCTCACCCCGGCCGGCAAGATCCAGCGCTTCCAATTCGTCCGTCTGCGCCGCCGCTGATTTTGGCGGGTCTTCAGGTTTCGTCGCGGGGTTTGGCGCGCAGGCTCTTGCGCCGGGCGCGGTGCATCTTGGCTTCCTGATGGCGTATTTTCGAGGCCTTGGTCGGCTTGGTGGGGGTGCGCGGCTTGGGCGGCGTGGCGGCTTGGCGGACCAGCTCCACCAGCCGGTCCAGCGCCTCTTGCCGGTTGCGCTCCTGGCTGCGCTGGGTCTGGGCGGTGATGACGAGAACGCCGTCCTTGGTCAGGCGCCGGCCAGCCAGCCGCTCCAACCGCGCCCGCACCGCGGCGGACAAGGCGGGCGATTGGCGCACGTCGAAACGCAACTGCACCGCCGTTTCCAGCTTGTTGACGTTCTGGCCGCCCGGCCCTTGGGCGCGCAGGAAACGGAACTCGATCTCGGCTGGGTCGAGCGCCAAACGGTCGTTAATCCGGATCATCGCATTCTTGCCCAGCGTTCCGCCGCACGGAATGCCGGGGGGTGAAGACTTGCCATCCCCGGCGCTCTCCTCAAGGGTTGCTCAGGAATCTTAATCCGAAAGGACCGGACGATGGGCAAGAAAGTCACAGGGACCAAGGCAAACGGCGCCGGCCCGATCCAGGATCTGCGCCAATGGCTGGACCGGGTCGAGGCGATGGGCGAGCTGGTGCGGGTCGACAAACCGGTCGACCGCGATGAGGAAATGAGCGCCATCGGTTATCTGATGGCCAAGAAATCGCCTTCGCCGGCCGTGCTGTTCGAGAACGCCAAAGGCTTCGAGAAAAGCCCGATCGGCGCCCGCCTGCTCTGGAACATCCTGGGCCCCAGCATCAAGCGCATCGCCGTCACCCTCGAGGAGCCCGCCAACACCCCGACCATGGAGCTGATCCGCCGGGTCAAGGACAAGCTGCGCCGGCGCATTCCGCCCCGCGAAGTGGCGGCGAAGGATGCCCCGGTTTTCGCCAACACGCTGACCGGCAAGGCGATCGATCTCGACAAGCTGCCGATCCCGCGCCACTGGCCGCTCGATGGCGGGCGCTATGCCGGCACCGGCGACGCCGTCATCACCCGCGATCCCGACAGCGGCTATCTCAACATCGGCACCTACCGCATGATGCAGCAGGGCAAGCGCGAGGTTGGGCTCTATCTTTCGCCCGGCAAGGATGCCCGCCTGCACATCACCCGGGCCTGGCAGCAGGGCAAGCCGATCCAGGTGGCGGCGGCCTGGGGCATCGATCCGCTGTTCATGCTGGTCGGCTCGCAGACCTTCCCCAAGAACGCCTCCGAATACGATTTCGCCGGCGGCATCAAGAACCAGCCGATCCCGGTGGTGAAGGGCAAGACGACCGACCTCTTGCTGCCCGCCAACGCCGAATTGGTGATCGAGGGGGTCATCCGCCCCAACTCGGTCAAGATGGAAGGCCCGTTCGGCGAGTTCCCCGGCTATTACGGCCGGCCCGAGGCCGGCTGTCCGCTGGTCGAGGTCACCGCGGTGCATTACCGCAACAAGCCGGTGCTGACCAACGCCCTGATGGCCGATTATCCGTCTTGCGAGCAAAGCGGATTCTTCTCGGTCATCCGTTCGGCCAAGATCTGGAATGATCTCGACCTTCTGGGCATTCCGGGGATCGCCGGCGTTTATGCGCATCCGGCGGCGGCGGGCGGCTTCGGCATGACGGTGATCAGCATGGAGCAGCGCCACGCCGGTCACGCCGCCCAGGCCCTGGCCCTGGCGGCGCAATGCCCGGGCGGTGCCTACTACACGAAATGGATCATCGCCGTCGACGAGGACATCGACCCCACCGACATGGACCAGGTGATCTGGGCGATGGCCAGCCGCTGCAATCCGATCGAGGACATCGACATCCTGCGCAACACCTGGAGCACCTGGCTCGATCCCACCCAGAACCCGCCCGAGAAGCGGCCCTACGGGTCGAAGGCCCTGATCAACGCCTGCAAGGAGCATCGCCATCTGCCGGTGTTCTCCAAGCGCACCGCGCTTAGGAAGCCGGTCTACGATCGGGTGGCGGCGCGCTGGCGGGAACTGGGCCTGCCGGGCGCGATCCCCTCGGTGCGGGCGTTCGAATCGGATGCGCCGATCACCTATCACGAGGTGGGCGGCTTCGAGCCCGGCCGTCAACCGGGCGAGAAGAAGGCGAAGGGACGGGCTTGACCCATCCCCGCCATCCACTCAGGATGGCGCCGGATCGAACTGGAACGAGCGCGGCGCCAGAACAACAATCGCGCCGCTTGCAGGGAGGAAGACCATGCGTGCGACCCAAGCGATTCTTGCGATCGCGATCGGCGGAACGGTTCTGGCGGGATCGGCTGTTGCGCCGGCCCTGGCCCAGGACGTCCGTATCGCGGTGACCAACGCCAGCAGCGATGCGGCGCTCTTCATCGCCGACAAGCGCGGCTATTACCGGCAAGAGGGCCTCACCGTGTCCTTCACCGCCTTCGATTCGGGGGCGAAGATGGTGGCGCCTTTGGGGGCGGGCCAGCTCGATGTCGGGGGCGGCGGCGCCTCGCCCGGCCTGTTCAACGCCGTCGAGCGCGGCGTCGATCTGCGCATCGTCGCCGACAAGGCCCTGAACACCAAGGGCTACAGCTTCCAGTCCTTCCTGGTGCGCAAGGATTTGATGGACAGCGGCGCCTTCAAGGGCTTTGCCGATCTCA
Organism: Rhodospirillales bacterium; assembly: GCA_016214125.1. GTDB lineage: Bacteria > Pseudomonadota > Alphaproteobacteria > Rhodospirillales > WMHbin7 > JACRPC01. The sequence continues at coordinate 89,075 of JACRPC010000023.1, forward strand.
AGGGTCGCAAGGTGGCGATCGTCGCCCAAGCCAGCAGCGACAATTCGGTCTTGAACGAGGCCCTGAAGCTGGGCGGCCTGACCTACAACGACGTCGAGAAGGTCTTCATGGGCTTCACCCAGCACGCGGTGGCCTATCAGAACGGCGCCATCGACGCCAGCATCACCACCGAGCCCACCACCTCCTTCATCCTGAAGGCGGGCACCGCCAAGCGCTTCACCACCAACGACAGCTTCTATCCCGATCACCAGACGGCGGTGATTTTGTATAGCGGCGAATTCGTGAAGAAGCGCCCCGCCGAGGCCACCAAATTCATGAAGGCCTACATCCGCGCCGTGCGCGACTACAACGACGCCCTCAAGGACGGCAAGATGGCCGGCAAGGACGCCGAGGCGATCATCGCCATCTTGACCGAGACCTCGAACATCAAGGACCCCGAGGTCTACCGCATGATGACGCCGCATGGCTGCAATCCCGACGGGCGGGTGAACGTCGCCAGTCTCAAGAAGGATTGGCAGTTCTTCAAGGATCAGGGCGCCATCTCGGGCGCGGTGACGGTCGACAAGGTGCTCGACATGAGCTTCGTCGACGCGGCCTTGAAGGATCTGCCGCCCTACGTGCCGGCGGCGAAGTAGGAGCCGGCATGGGGCAGGACGAAGGCGGCGCCGGAACCGGAGGAGGATCGGGCGCGGGCGAGGCGGCCATCCGCATCCGCAATCTGGTGAAGACGTTCCGGACCCGCCGGCAAACCTTCACGGCGATCGACGATGTGTCGCTCGACATCAGGCCGGGCGAATTCCTGGTCATCGTCGGGCCCTCGGGCTGCGGCAAGACCACGCTCCTGCGCATCCTGGCGGGGCTCGACGATCTGACCAAGGGCACCATCGACATCGCCCATCCGCCGGGCTCCACCCGGCCCGAGAATTCGATGATCTTCCAAGGGGACTCGATCTTTCCCTGGATGACGGTGTTCGAGAACGCCGCCTATGGCCTGCGCATGCGCCAGGTGCCCGAGGCCCAGGTGCGCGAGGTGGTCGGCCATTATCTCGAACGCACCGGCCTGACCAACTTCGCCAAGGCCTATCCGCATCAGCTTTCCGGCGGCATGCGCCAGCGGGTGTCGATTTCCCGAGCCTTTGCCAACGATCCAGAAATCCTGTTGATGGACGAGCCCTTCTCGGCCCTGGACGAGCAGAACAAGACCCTTCTGCAAGAGGAGCTCTTGCGCATCTGGGACGAGCACAAGAAGACCGTGGTCTTCATCACCCACAGCGTCGACGAAGCCGTGACCTTGGGCGACCGCATCATGGTGATGACCGCCCATCCGGGCAAGATGAAAGCCCTGATCGACGTGCCTTTGGCCCGGCCGCGCCAGGTGATGGAGTTGCGCCACGATCCGGCCTATGGCGAACTGGTCTACCGCATCTGGTCGTATTTGCGCGATGAGGTGCAGCAGGCCCGTCAGCAGAGCGAACGCAAGGTTTCGGCATGAGGCCCGTCCGCTCACGCTTCGCCCTCAGCATGGCGGTGCGCGACCGCCTGATGAACGCGCTGTCGCCCCTGGCCCTGCTTCTGGCCTGGGAACTGGCCTCCGCCGCCGGTCTGGTCGATCGGCGCTTCTTCCCGCCGCCCTCCGGCATCGCCAAGACCTTCGTCGTCCTTTTGCAGTCGGGCGAGTTGTGGCTGCACACCTGGACCAGCCTTCAGCGCCTGTTCTGGGGCACGCTGTTTGGCGGCGTGCCGGCCCTCATCCTGGGGGTGGCGATGGGAATCCTTCGGCCGCTGCGCGCCCTGGTCGATCCGCTGATCGCCGCCACCTATCCGATCCCCAAAAGCTCGATCCTGCCCCTGGTGCTGCTGATCTTCGGCCTGGGCGAGGCCTCGAAGGTCGTGATGGTGGCGATCGGCGTCTTCTTTCCGGTGGCGATCAACGCCACGGCGGGCGTGCTTGAGATCAACAAGATCTATCTCGATGTCGGGCGCAATTTCCGCGCCGGCCGTTGGAACACCTTCCGCACCATCGCGCTCCCGGGCGCGCTGCCTTTCATCATGACCGGCATCAAATTGGGCGTCGGCATGGGCCTGGTGCTGATCTCGATCGCCGAGATGGTGGGGGCGAAAAGCGGCCTGGGCTCGATGATCTGGAGCGCCTGGGAGACCTTCGCGGTCGAGAAGATGTATGTCGGGCTGTTCGTCATCGCCATCATCGGCTTCGCGCTCACCTTGGCCCTCAACGAACTCGAACGGCTGATCATTCCCTGGAAGTCGGACCATCGCTGATCTTGCCTTGATGCCGGGCGGGCGCTATCTATGGCGGCTTAGGCGGCCAATCGCGAGCGGTCATGGAAGCGAAGATCATCGGTGTTCTCGAACGCGGTCTTGCCCTTCTCACGGCCTTGAACCGACTTGGCCTCTGTCAGGTGCGCGACCTGCATCAGGCGACCGGCCTGCCCAAGCCCACCATCGTTCGCCTCTTGGAAAGCCTGATCGGGCTTGGCTATGTCGCCCGTCTGCCGGGTGGCGGCTACGAGGTGACGGCCAAGCTGCAGACGCTGTCCTCGTCGGCGCCGCCCGCCGAGCGCCTGCTCAAGGCGGCTCGGCCGGCGCTTGACTGGCTGCGCCGGGAATCGATCTGGCCGGCCGACCTGGCGGTGTTCGACCAAGGTGCGATGCGGGTGGTCGATGTCGGGCGGGGGCCGGGCGGCCCCTTCGCCGACCGCCGGCCCGGCTATCGTCTGCCCCTGGCCGGCTCGGCGCTTGGCCGGGCCTATCTGGCTTTTTGTCCCGAATCCGAGCGAAGGGAACTTCTTGAGCGCGCAAGGCGCGAGCCGCTGCTCGATCGCCAGGAGACCACCGAGCTTTCCGGCCTTCTCGAAACCGCCCGGCGCAAGGGCTTCGCTTTCCGCGACCGGGTGCGGGGCAAGGACACACGAGTCTTGGCCAAGCCGATCCAGGTTGGCGAGCGGGTGGTGGGATGCCTCAGTTTCGTGGTCGGAGCCCGGTCGATGACCTTGGAAAACATGGAGCGGACCTTCGTCGCCCCCCTGAATCAGGCTTCGATCTTGATCGCCCGGGCCTATTCCGGCTCCTAAACAACGCAGCACATTGAAATAATTATATTTTTGATCGCAGGTCGAATTTTGGGCCTTAAGATATTATTTGCGACCTGTGATGGCCGTCACAGATTTCCGTCGAAATTTATCTAAAATGCGATGTTGATGGAAAAGAGTGTTACCCAAGCATCGCTCATTTTTGTAATTTTATTGCGCGAACCCCATCCTTTTTTGCATAGCTTCTGTCGGATTGGCTTTATTGTAAATTTTTGAAAAAAATGTATAATTTTGTTGATTAAAGAAAATTTGCCGCTCCGAAATTCGGAAAGCGGCAAGCGTCGTTTGCGAGTTTAGCGGTGCGTCGTACTGAATGTGTCTGAACCGCCCGATGAGGGCAGAGGTGTAAGATGGCAGGACCCAATCCGATCGCGAACGCGGCCAATGCGGCCGGCGTGAAAGCGGCTTCCGGAGCTCCCGGCGGCGCGCCCTTGGTCGTCCAGGCGAACGGCCCGACCGTGACCTTGCCCAAGCCGGCGGTGGTCATTAACGGCGAATACGCGCGTTCCGGGTCTGACCTGATGATCACCGGGACGGACGGCGATCAGATTTTGGTCCAGGATTATTTTGCCACCGACAACCCACCCGACATTGAAACCTCGGGCGGCGCCAAGCTGGCGGCCGGTCTGGTGTCGCGTTTGGCCGGCCCCTTGGCGCCCGGTCAAGTCGCCGCCGACGGTGGCGTTGGCCGCGGCCAGCCGATCGGCAATGTCGAAACGGCCACCGGTTCGGTGCAGGTGACGCATGCCGACGGCACCAAGGAAATGCTGGCCAAGGGCGCGCCGGTCTATCAGGGCGACGTGTTGCAGACGCCGCAAGGCGCGTCGGTGGGTATCTTGTTCGTTGACAGCACCTCGCTGTCCTTGGGCGCCAACGGCCGCATGGTTCTCGACCAATTGGTCTTCGACCCGGCCAGCCAGACCGGCAAATCGGCCTTCTCGCTGGTCAGCGGTTCCTTCTCGTTCATTTCCGGCCAGATTTCCAAGACCTCGCCCGATGCGATGGTCGTCAACACCCCGGTCGCCACCATGGGCATCCGCGGCACGCTGGGCGTCGGCGAATTCACCCCGACCGGCGGTCTCTCGGTCGCCATCCTGCCCGAGGCGGGCACCAGCGGCCAGTTCGTGGGCGAGATCCTGATCTCCAACGCCGCTGGCGTCCAAGTGCTGAACCAGCCCAACACCGGCATCACGCTGGGCAGCTTCTTCAACGCGCCGACGAGCCCGGTGGCCTTCACCGCCGGTACGGTGGTGGGCGGCTTCGGTTCGGCTCTGTCGGCCCTGCCGGCGACACCGATCTCGCCCGGCACGCATGACCTGATTCAGAAGACCATCACCGATGTGCGCAGCGATCCGGGCGCGCACGGCCTGACCACGCCGGGTAGCGGCGCGGCCGCCACTCCGGGCGAATTCGCCAGCCAACTTCAGCAGGCGATGAACGCCGCCATCCAGCAGGGCGGCTCGGTGACCGAGACCCAGAAGGCCGCGATGGAGGTCTTGAAGACCCTTGAGCAGACCCTGGCCGATGGTGGCGATAAGGAAAAGGCCCTGTTGGCTGCGACCCAGACGGCGCAGAAGGTCGGGCTTTTGTTGGGTGACGGCAAGCTGACCAGCACCGGCGATCTCCGGCTGATGGATAAGTTCGAGATCGGCGGCGGGCAGAATGACGTTACCGGCACCACGGTCGGCCTCAACGCCAGGCTGTTGGGCGAGCCCGCCAACGGCACCGTGCGCCTCAACGCGGACGGCACCTACTCCTATTCGGCGCGCGATGGGTTTAGCGGCACTGACAGCTTCACCATCGAAGGTTACGACGAGCAGGGCAACCGCATCCTGAAGACCATCACGATTTCCAGCCGGGGTCAGGGCGATCTCGACATCGAGAAGCTTGCCAATTTCTCGACCGCGGCGGGCGGCAATCAGGCAGGCGAACCCAGCGTCGACGATCTCGCCAATTTCTCGACCGCGGCGGGCGGCAATCGCATACCCACCGGCGGCCAGACCTCGGGTGGTGACACCAATGTCAGCGGCACCATCAAAGTGGCGCCGACCTATGTCGGTTCCCAGGTGAACCCGACCGTCCGTTACGACACGATCAGCGGCCAGCCGCTCAATGTCCAGGCCAATGGCGTTGCGGCGTCGGATGGTGTGCGCACCGATCCAGTCGGGACGAGCGCCACCGTCATCACGGGCACGGCGGGCAACGACATCATCGTCGGCGGCGAGGGGATTGATTCCTACAATGTCGCCGGTTCGCCTGCCGATTACACCATGACGGTCTCGATCGACCCCGCGACCGGTTCGCACACGCTCACCCTGGCGGGCAATGAAGGCACCGACATTCTGGTCGATATCGAGCGCCTGGCCTTTTCGTCGGGCGAAACCCTCTATTGGGACCAGGACGGCACCAATTACATTCCGGCGGCCGCCGATGCCGCCGAGACGACCACGGTGGGCGTGGCGCTCAGCGACACCTTGCCCGGCGATCCGGGTCTTGATGCCTACGATCTCACCTATGCGGTGGCCGATGACGGCCAGCCCCAGCACGGCACGGTGACCGTCAACGCCGACGGCACCTACAGCTACACGCCGAACACCGGCTTTGCCGGCACCGATTCCTTCACCTACACCGTCTCCGATGGCTTGGGCGGCGTAAGCGAGGGGACCGTCAGCATTAACGTCGACGACACGGGCCCCACCGCTCAAAACGTCACCGCCACCGTGGGCGAGGATGGCGCGCTTGCCGGCAATCTCGTCGGCTCCGACGTCGATCCGGGCGATTCGGTCGCCTTCGCGCTCAACGCCGAGGGCGGTCCAGCGCATGGCACGGTGATCGTCAACGCCGATGGCAGCTACAGCTACGTGCCCAACGCCGAAATGCAGGCGCTGGGCGAAGGCCAGACCGCCACGGACAGCTTCACCTACACGGTGACCGACAGCTTCGGCGAAACGGCAACCGCCACCGCCGATATCACCATCACCGGCGCCAATGACGCGGCGGTGCTGAGTGCAGATGCGGTGACGGTGAACGAGACCGACGCGGTTCTGAGCACCGGCGGCCAGCTTGCGATCTCGGACGCCGATGCGGGTCAGGCCACCTTCCAGGCCCAGATCAACACGGCGGGCGAGCACGGCACCTTCTCGGTCGGCGCCAATGGCGTGTGGAGCTACACGGCGAACGCCGCCTACAACGAATTGGGCGTGGGCGAGCAGGTGAGCGACAGCTTCACGGTTCTGTCGGCGGATGGAACTCCGACGACGGTTTCGGTGACCATCGCCGGTACCAACGACCAGCCGATGGCGGTTGGGCATAGTTATGTGATGAACGAGGACGGTTCGCTCACCATCACGCCGGCTTCGCTGCTGGCGGGTTCGAGCGACGTCGATGGCGATGCGCTGTCGGTTACGAGCCTGACGCCGGTCGATCCGAATCAGGGCAGCCTGGTCGCCAATGCGGACGGCAGCTACACCTTCACGCCGGCGGCCAATTGGAACGGCACGGTCGACTTCACCTACACGGTGTCGGACGGCCAGGGTGGCACGGCGACGGCGACGGCGACGGTCGATGTGGCGTCGGTGGGCGACGCGGCCGTGATGAGTGCCGACGCGGTGACGCTGAACGAAACCGACGCGGTTCTGAGCACCGGCGGCCAGCTTGCGATCTCGGATGCCGACGCCGGTCAGGCCACCTTCCAGGCTCAGACGGGCACGGCGGGCACGTACGGCACCTTCGCGGTCGGGGCTGACGGCGTGTGGAGCTACGCGGCGAACGCCGCCTACAACGACTTGGGCGTGGGCGAGCAGGTGAGCGACAGCTTCACGGTTCTGTCGGCGGATGGAACGCCGACGACGGTTTCGGTGGCCATCGCCGGCACCAACGACCAGCCGATGGCGGTTGGGCATAGTTATGTGATGAACGAGGACGGTTCGCTCACCATCTCGCCGGCTTCGCTGCTGGCGGGTTCGAGCGACGTCGATCGCGATGCGCTGTCGGTTACGAGCATGACGCCGGTCGATCCGAATCAGGGCAGCCTGGTCG